>JAFEEF010000016.1 GCA_018241265.1 Pseudomonadota bacterium
CGAACACTGGCCCAGAAGAAAGTAGCCAAAGAAGAGGGCCCAACACCAACCATCAGAGTGGTGGGTGTGGCGAGAGACCAGAGGCGGCTGCTGCATCGGCCGCGATGTTCGATGCAGTGTCTCGCTGCTCATCCCGCGGGGGGTCGAGAGCGCTGCGCGGGCTCCATCCGTGCCCCGCCATGGGCGTGGCGAAGCGTGTGTTGGCCCCCGCTGGATGGGCCGGCCGATCTCTACACTTGCGGCATGCCGACCCCCGCACGACGCGCCGCCGCACTGCGCGACCTCCTGAACCGCTATGCGCACGAGTACTACGTGCTCGATGCGCCCAGCGTCCCCGATGCCGAATACGACCGCCTGTTCCAGGAACTGCAGGCGCTCGAGGCGGCGCATCCCGAGCTGTCGACGCCCGATTCGCCGACCCAGCGCGTGATCGGCAAGGTGCTCGCCGGCTTCGCGGTCGTGCGCCATGTCGTGCCGATGCTGTCGATCCGTACCGAGACCGATACCGAGGCTTCCGGCGCCGCGACCTTCGATGCACGCGTGCGCCGCGAGCTCGCGCTGACCGAGGCCGATCCGCCGGTCGAATACGACGCCGAGCTGAAGTTCGACGGCCTCGCGATCAACCTGCGCTACGAGCAGGGCCTGCTGGTGCAGGCGGCGACGCGCGGCGACGGCGAGCGCGGCGAGGACGTCACGCAGAACATCCGGACGATCGGCCAGATCCCGCTGCGCCTGCACGGCATCGAGGCGCCGGTGCTCGAAGTGCGCGGCGAGGTCTACATGCGGCGCGACCGCTTCGAGGCGATGAACGAGCGCCAGCGCGAGTTGATCGCGAAGGGCGCGAAGAACGAGAAGACCTTCGTGAACCCGCGCAATGCCGCGGCGGGCGCGGTGCGCCAGCTCGATCCGGCGATGGCCGCGAAGCGGCCGCTGAGCTTCTACGCCTACGGCCTCGGCGACGTGCAAGGCTGGGAGATTCCGGAGACGCAGAGCGGCCTGCTCGATGCGCTGGCGGCGGCCGGGCTGCCGGTGAACGGCGACCGCGCCGTGGTCGCCGGCGCCGACGGGCTGATCGCGTTCCATCAGCGGATCGGCGCCAAGCGCGATGCGCTGCCGTTCGACATCGACGGCGTGGTCTACAAGGTCAATGCGCGCGCGTTGCAGCAGCGCCTCGGCTACGTGTCGCGCGAGCCGCGCTGGGCGGTCGCGCACAAGTACCCGGCGCAGGAGCAGATGACGGTGGTGCGCGACATCGGCGTGCAGGTCGGCCGCACCGGCAAGCTGACGCCGGTCGCCAAGCTCGAGCCGGTGTTCGTCGGCGGCACGACGGTCAGCAACGCGACCTTGCACAACGAGGACGAGACGCGCCGCAAGGACGTGCGCATCGGCGACACCGTGATCGTGCGGCGCGCCGGCGACGTGATCCCCGAGGTCGTCGGCGTCGTGCTCGACAAGCGGCCGGCGAAGGTCGGCGAGCCGTTCGACCTCTACAAGCAGCTCGACGGCAAATGCCCGATCTGCGCCAGCGCGATCGTGCGCGAGGAAGGCGAGGTCGACTGGCGCTGCTCCGGCGGGCTGTTCTGCCCGGCGCAACGCAAGCAGGCGATCCTGCACTACGCACAGCGCCGCGCGCTGGACATCGAAGGTCTCGGCGACAAGCTCGTCGATCAGCTCGTCGATACCGGCGTGATCCGCACGTTGCCCGAGCTCTACAAGCTCGGCGTCGCGAAGCTGCACGAGCTGGAGCGCGTCGGCGAGAAGAGCGCGGCGAACCTGCTCGCGAACCTCGAGAAGAGCAAGCAGACGACCTTGGCGCGCTTTCTCTACGGCCTCGGCATCCGCCACATCGGCGAGACGACGGCGAAGGATCTGGCGCGCCACTACGGTTCGCTCGATCGGCTGATGGATGCGGGCATCGAGCAGCTGCTCGAAGTCGACGACGTCGGGCCCATCGTCGCCGAGAGCATCCGCACCTTCTTCGACCAGCCGCACAACCGCGAGGTGGTCGAGCAGCTGCGTGCCGCCGGCGTCCATTGGGAAGAGCACGCCGGCACGCCGCCGACCGTCGCGCTGCCGTTCGCCGGCAAGACCTTCGTGCTGACCGGCACGCTGCCGAACCTGACGCGCGACGAGGCGCAGGAACGCATCGAGGCCGCGGGCGGCAAGGTGTCGGGCTCGGTCTCGAAGAAGACCGCCTATGTCGTCGCCGGAGCGGAAGCCGGCAGCAAGCTCGAGAAGGCGCAGACGCTGGGCGTGACGGTGCTCGACGAGGCGGGCCTGCGCAAGCTGCTCGACGGCGTCTAGCTCTAGACCGAGGCTGCCCGACAATCGTCACGGGCCGCGGACTTCGCGCGGCATTGGACGGAATCCTGATCGATGCAGCCGAATGCGTGGTGGACCGAGATCGAGCAGCGCGCCGACCGCGCGCCCGCGCAGCCGCGCGTGGCGCTGCTGATGGCAGGCCATGACGTGCCGATCGGCTCGATCGAGCCGGCGCTCGGCGAGCGCATGGCGGCGGCCGGACTGCCGATCGTGCGAGCCGGGGAGGGCGCCTGGCAGGTCGCAGCGCCCGCCGATCCATCGCTCGCCCGGCTGGCGCGCTGGCTGAACGACGAGGGTCTCGGCAGCCGCTGGCGCGACGAACTGCTCGAGGTCTGCGACACCGCCGGCCGACCGCTCGCGGCGATCGAGCGTTCGGTCGTCCGTCCGCTCGGCATCGCGACCGCCGCGGTCCATCTGGTCGGCCGCTGCGCCGACGGCAGCGTCTGGGTGCAGCAGCGCGCGCTCGACAAGGCCACCGACCCCGGGCTCTGGGACACGTTGATGGGCGGCCTGATGGCGCATGGCGAATCGGTCCGGACCACGCTGGTGCGCGAGACCTGGGAAGAGGCCGGGCTGCTGCTGCACGAGTTGGCCGAGATCGAGCCGATCGGCGAGGTCGTCGTGCGCCGGCCGGTGAGCGACGGCTACATGGTCGAGCGCATCCATGTCTACGAAGCGTTGCTGCCCGACGGGCTCGTGCCGCACAACCAGGACGGAGAAGTCGAGCGCTTCGAGCGGCTGTCGTTGGAAACGCTGCGCGCGCGGCTCGAGGCGGATCGGTTCACGCTCGAGGCGTCGCTGGTGCTGCTGCGATGGCTGCGGCATCGCGGTCTGCGCTGAGCGACCGGACCCGTAGCCTCGCAGGCGAGCGGCCCGGCATCGGAGATGGCGTCTTGAAGCTCAGGCTTGCGTTGCCGAATCAGGCAAGCGCCTTGCCGAAGGTCGCCAGAAGCCGTCCCCAGGCGCGCTCGGCCTGGGCCGCATCGTAGACCTGCGTGTCCGGCGGGCACCAGCCGTGGGCTGCCGGGTACACCTCGACCTCGGCTTCCAGCTTCGCGTTGTCGAGCGCGGTGCGCAGGGCGGTCTTGGCTTCGGGTTGCTTCTTGTCGTCGGTCTCGGCGATCGCAATCAGATAGCGCGCGTGTGTCTGAGCCACCAGGCGATGCGGGCTGTCGGGCGCGTCGGTCACCATCGCGGCGCCATGGAAGGTGCCGACGGC
The DNA here is from genome assembly GCA_018241265.1 of Pseudomonadota bacterium. GTDB lineage: Bacteria > Pseudomonadota > Gammaproteobacteria > Burkholderiales > Burkholderiaceae_C > JAFEEF01. The sequence goes on from JAFEEF010000016.1 coordinate 3,542, forward strand.
GCCCACGCGGCCTGGCGCGGTGACCGCGGTACGCACCGCGATCGGGCCGCCCATGCAATAGCCGGTCGTGCCCAGTTTGCGCGCCTTGTCGACCTCGGGCTGGGCGTCGAGCCAGGCCGCGAACGTCTTGCCGTCGCTCAGATGCATGGCCGGCGTCAGGGCCTGCATCAGCGGCATCACTTCGGCGATCGGCGTCTTGCCGCCCTGCGCCGCCGTGGGTGCCTTCTTCTGGCGATAGAAGGGGTTCACCACCAGCACGCTGTAGCCCGATTCGGCGAGACGGCGCCCCATCTGCCTGAAGGCGGGTCGCAGACCGAACACGTCGGGCCAGACCAGGACGCCGGGCGCAGCGCCCGACGTGGGTGCGACGAAGTAGGCATCACAACTGCCGTCCGGCGCGGCGATCGTCACCTCGCGCTCGGCCACGGCCACGGCGTTGGCCACGCCGGGCAGTGCGGTCAGCAGGCCGGCCGATGCGGCCCACATCCCGAAGTCGCGGCGGGTGTATTTCTGGAGCTCTTCCTGGTCGTTGTGATCACACACGGCTGGCTTACCTCATGGGAGTCGATTCCGGGTTCGAGGTTGTGACACGAATCCGGACCGCCAGCAAGCGGGGTGATTCTTCAGGTCGGCCTTCGGCTTCGGGCGGCGTGACGTCGCCGCGCCGCCGGACGGACCGCGTTCGGCGTCAGAGCTGCGCCGCAGGTGCGGGCCGAACGCCAACCGGCCTTCTACGCAGGGCCCACGCGACCATGGCTGCTCCCGCGAACATCAGCGCAACGCTGGAGGGTTCCGGAACCGCCGTGGTGATCGTCATCGACACGGGCGTGGTGCCGTAGAAGTAGTTGCCGTTGTTCCCGACCGCGAGGTCGAGCGTTTCGCCTTGCGTCAACATCAGCGAACTGAAGCTGAAGGTGGACGCGTCGGTCGTGTTGGAGAAGAACTGCAGCGGGTTGGCCAAATCTCCTCCCAGAACGACGCTGCCGCTCATGCTGCCGATGTCTCCCGCGTAGAACTGGCCGACCACATCGTAGGTCGCCGTGACTGGCGCAGTAAAGCGAAGGATCGCGTAGTCGGCGTTGGCCGCGGGGCCCGGATGCAGGATCAGTTGCCCGCTCAGTGCCCCGGAAATCGTGGAGCCGGAAATGTTCTTGGCCGCCGTCGGCGTGCCGAGGCTGACGTAGCCGGCCTTGGTCCAGCTCAGCCAGCCCGATGTGGACGCCGAATCGTCGAACTGGATCATCGAGTACGACGGACCTGCGTCGTGAGAGTAGCCATAGCTCCAAACGCCGCCGGGATTGGCGGCGATCTGGAAGTCGGCAACCGCGTCGTAGGTCGCCGCCCGCGCCGGCACGGCGGTCAATGCGAGCGACGCCAGCGCGATCGCACCGAGCGAGCGCGAAACTGAAATGAAGCGCACCTTGTTTTCCTCCCTCGAGACGTGAATACGACCCGGCGCTTATCTTGCGCCGAGCGCGTGTTATAGGCGCGCGTCGCGCGCATCGATACCCCACATTCAGAGGGTGCCGCACTCCGCGCGATGCCCGCCGCCGAATCCGCGATCCGATCCGGCCTCGTCAAGAGCGTGTGTGGTTTTCGAGAGGGGACCGCCGACGGGTATCGCGGCGTTGAGCCGTATAGTACCGATACATTCCCCCGGCTTTGGGGTCTATTTTCTCGAAGGCCGCGCCAGGCCTTGCATATGATCCGTCGAGCGGTTGATGAATCCATCCAGGCGAACAATGCAAACCACTATTCGGGTAGCCGGTGCGATCCTCTTCGCGTATTTCGCACTCGCGGTGCCCGCTGCGGCGACAGAGGCGACCGCTTCGTCCGCGTCCTCCGCCCCGCGCCGGCGAGGCGCTGAACCTGCCCGGCAGCGGCGCGTTCTGGGTCGCTCCGTGGTTCCCGGTGCCGGTGCAACTGGCCTCCGTCGCCCGTCAGTCGGTAGACAGGACGCCGGCCGTCGACTCGACGTGCTCGGGCGGCACGGTGATCGAACACTACGACCTGGCGCTGCACGCGGGCATGCAGATCCTGGCGATGCCCGATGGGGCGCACATCGAGACACCCTTCGCGCGCTACGACAGCCGCTACCGGGTGGACGAACACCATCATCTCGCGGCTCAACGCCGGTACGAGGATTTCTCCGAGGGCCCGGTGTGCACCGCCGCGACGATGACCGCGTGGCGCGCTGCGGTGGCGCCGATGTGGAAGGACTTGCGCCAGCAAGTGCTGTATAGACAGCCAGGGGATTCGCTCGGCCGCGCCGGCCGTCGATCAGGCTTTCGTCCGCGCCGGCCTGGCTTGCCGGGCCGCAGGAGGCGAGGCACGTACCGCGCCGGCGCCTTGCATCGACTTCTTGAAGCGGATCCGCCTGCTGTCCATGATGGCCCGGGGATCGAATTCCGGGTCCAGCATCACGCCCCAGATCTTGCGCATCTGCATGCCGACGTTGCCCGCGTCGTAGAGCGGGAACACCGCCGCCTCGCGCAGGAACTTCTCCACCGGGTGCTGCCGGTCCAGCGCGTTGACGCCCATCGCCTGCAGGGCGCGGAAGACGGCGTTGAACAGCGTCTCGCCGCAGAAGACCTTGGCCATCGCGGCGACGGCATGGCCTTCGGCATCGTGCTGGTCCAGGTAGTGCGCCGCCTTCCATGAAAAGGCGCGGCAGGCCTCGATCTTCATCGCCACCTCGGCGAGCAGGTAGCCGACGGCCTGGTGGTGGAGGATCGGAAGCTCGCTGCCCGCGGTGAACGTCTTCGCCCATGCCAGCACGTACTCGTAGGCGGAGCGCGCGACCCCCACCGAGGCGATCGCGGCCACCGGGCCCGACCAGGTGAAGGCCTTGCTGACGACGAGGTCGCCGTCGCCGACGGCGAAGGCGTTCTCCTGCGGCACCCGGCAGTTCTCGAAGACGATCGAGTTGTTCTGGCACAGCCGGTGCGCGATCTTGGAGATCGGCTGCTCGTAGCGCACGCCGGGAGTTCCGCGCGGCACGATGACCGCGCTCAGTCCGGCGCTGCCTCCCTTCTTCGCGTCCGTGCGCACGATGCAGACGTTGACGTTCGCGCCCTGGAGGTCCCAGCCGCCGGAGTTGCAGGGCCAGTACTTCCTCCCGTTCAGGACGTACTCGCCCCGGCCCCGGTCGAGCCGCGCGGTCAGGCCGATCCCGGCCGGAAGAGCGCCGGGGTGGTCGAAGTTGGCGGTTCCTCCCGGCGTGCCGGGGCCTTCGCTGACCGTCCAGCCCGCCAGGTATTCGCCTCGCGGGTCGCAGGTCGCTTCGCTGAGCCACTTCTGCTTTTGCGCGGCCGAACCGAACCACACCAGCGGCATCAGCGCCAGGCCGTTGACCAGCAGGACGGTGGCGAACCCGGGGTCGACGGCGCTGATCTCCTCGGCAACGATCTGGAGGTCGAGGTTGCTGATGCCGCCTCCGCCGTACTGCCGGGGCAGGAAGCCGGTGGCGAAACCCAGCTTGTAGGACTCCACGTATGCACCCTTGAGCATGTGGAACGCGCGCTGGGTGTCGGGCTCCTCGTCGGCCGCCTTGACGACCGGCAGCAGGATCTCGACGGCGAACTCGCGCGCGATCCGCTGCAGCCTCTGCTGCGCACTGTTCAGGGTGAAGTCGATCGCCATCGCCGGCTGCGCCGCGTCAGTCGGTGCTTGTCACGACAGCGGCTTGAAGCGGAAGCGGCATTCTTCGCCGCCGCGTTGCATGCAGGTCTGGTGGTCGACTTCCGCACCCATGAGGCCGGACAGGAAGCCGATGTCGAAGCGGCAGACTTCCGGGTAGTCCTTGGAGAGGTCGTGGTAGACGCAGTTCGTGCACTGCACGCGCGGGATCTTGTCGCCCTTCTGCGCCGCGATCGCGACGGCGCGAAAGCCGGTCTCGTTCATGATGTTCACGATCTCGGCGACGCGCTCGACCCGGTTCTTGCCGACGAGCCGGGGAATCAGGTCGGCCGACATCCGCACGCCCAGGTCGTACATGTAGCGCCCGAGCTGCTCTTCGCCCATCTGCTCGCGCAGCGTCTGGATCAGCAGCCTCGAGAACCAGGCGTATTTCTTGGGGAAGAGGTTGGTCCCTTCCTCCGTGAGCACGTAGAGCTGCCCCGGGCGGCCTCCGGTCCTGCGCAGCTCGGCCTTGCGCACGAAGCCCTCGCGCCCGAGCACCATCAGGTGCTGGTTGACGGCGGTCCGGCTGAGGCCGACCGCAGCGATCATCTCGTCGACCGTCGAGCCCGACTTGCGTTCCAGCAGATGAGCCAGAACCTGGCGCCGGCTGTCCCCCCCGAGAACCATCGTCATGCTCGTGCTTCGTGGTGGCCAAGGACCCCCAGTGTAGCAATATGGCGCTTGTACCTATGGAACATGACGGAAGTGCGGCGCGCCTGCAACCCGTGGGGCCGGCTGCCGCCGGCGCGCCCCGGCGTCAGGACGACGCGCCCGCCTTCTCGCAGGCCTTGATCAGCGCCGGCACGATCTCGTACAGGTCGCCGACGATGCTGTAGTCGGCCTCGTCATGGATCGGGGCCTTCGCGTCGTTGTTGATCGCGACCACCGTGCGCGCCCCCTTCATGCCCACGATGTGCTCGATCTGCCCCGAAATGCCGCAGGCGATGTACAGGTTCGGCTTGACGGTCTGGCCGGACAGGCCGATGCGGCGGTCGACCGGCAGCCAGTCCACGTCGCCGGTCAAGGGCCGCGAGCCGGCGAGCACGCCGCCGAGCAGCGCGGCCAGCCGCTCCAGCGCTGCGAGGTCCTCGATGCGCCTGACGCCGCGGCCGGCGGACACGATGACCTCGGCGCGCGAGACGTCGACCTGGCTGCGCGAGCGCGGGTTGACGCTCAGCGTCCTGATGCGAGGCTGGGCCAGCTCGAGCCGCAGCTCGCGCGTGCCGCCCTTCGGCGCGTCGACCGCTGGTGCCCTGGGGAATCGCTTGGGCGGCACGGTCACCAGGCGAGGCGCCGTGCTCAGCCGCTGGCGGGAGACGAAGCGCCCGCCGTAGACGCGCCGGTCGACCTCCAGCTGGCCGGCGGCGTCCATCTCCAGCGCGACGCAGCTGCTCGCGCACGGGACCTGCAGCAGCTGCGCCGCGCACGCGGCCAGCTCGGCGCCGGTGCGGGTGGCGCCGATCAGCACGATCGCCGGCGCCGACGAGCGCACCGCTTCGCACAAGGCCTGGGCGACGAACTCGTCGGCCAGCGTGCCGCCCTGCAGGCTGCGCGCCACCAGCACCTCGTCGGCCCCGCGCGCCAGCGCTTCGTCGTGCAGCGTCTCGGCCTCGCGGCCCGCGGCCAGCACGGCCAACGGGCGCTGCAGGCGCAACGCAAGCTCGCGCCCCAGCGTCAACAGTTCGCCCTGGGTCTCGACATGCTCAGAGAAGACGAGAACCCCGCCCGTGCCCGGGTCTTGCTGTGCAGCCATCAGAACGTCACCTCCCCGTCGGCGCCGAGGCGGCGCAGCAGCTCGCCGACGACTTCGTCGGCCGATTCGCCCTTGATGACTGTCTTCTTGCGCGCACTGGGCGGCGAGAACACCTCGAGCAGCTCGATTTCCGGCAAGGCCTTGAGCCGCCCGGCATCCAGGCCCGGCAGCTCGTCCAGCGCCAGCTCGACCACCGGCTTGCGCCCGGCGCCCATGATCTGCAGCACCGTCGGCATTCTGGCGGTGTTGATCTCGGTGCCGACCGTGGCGAGCGCAGGCAACCCGACCTCGAGGGTCTCGGAGCGGTCTTCGACGCCGCGCTCGGCGCGCAGCACGCCGCCGTCCAGGGCCAGGGCGGTGGCATAGGTGACCAGCGGCAGGTCCAGGGCGGCGGCCAGGCGCGGGCCGACCTGCTGGTTGAATTCGTCGGCCGAGGCCTCGCCGCTGATCACCAGATCCCATTGCGCGATGCCCTCGCGCGCCGCGGCGGCGCGCGCCGCGGCGGCCAGCACCGTCGCGACGCGCAAGGGGTCGCGCGCCAGCCGCTGTGGGTCACTGACGACATAGACGGCGGCCATTCCCATGGCGAGGACCTTGAGCACGACGTCGCGCGGCGGCAGCTGGGCGCAGACGCTGAGCGCGACGGCGCGGCCGCCATGTTCGGCAACCAGCCTCAGCGCGGCTTCGAGCGCGTTCTCGTCGAAGGTGCTGATGCGAAACGGTGCCTGCTTCAGGTCCGGCCGTCCGGTCGCCGCGTCGGCCTGCAGCTGCGCCGGATCGGGAACGAATTTGACGCAGACCAGGATGCTCGGGGAAGACGGGATCGCCGGTGTGCTCATGACAACCTCTCGTCCGCGCTGCGCCCGGCGGCCGCCTTCTCGTCGAGCGCTTCGGCGACGAGTTCGGCGATGTCCTTCACCTTCAGCTCGACCTCGGCGGCGACGGATGGAGCCGCCTGCTCGAGCATCTTGATGCAGAACGGACACTCGGCCACCACCGTCCGTGCGCCGGTGCGGGCCGCCTCGCGGATGCGGATCACGCCGGCCGGCTCCTTCTTCGGCGCGTCGTACCAGTAGTTGGCGCCGCCGGCGCCGCAGCAGAAGCTCTGCTCCCGGCGGCGCGGCATCTCGACCGTGTCGCTGCCCTGGACGGCACGCAGGATGTCCCGCGGCGCGTCGAAGATGCCGTTGTACCTGCCGACGTAGCAGGAGTCGTGCAGTGTGGCGAGAGGCCCGCCGCCGGGGCGAAGGCGGATCCTGCCCTCGCGCACGATCTGCGCGATCAGCTCCGAGTGGTGCCGGACCTCGAACGCGCCGCCGAAGCGCGGATACTCGTTCTTCAGCACATGGAAGCAGTGCGCGCAGTGCGTCACGATGCGTTTGACCGCGCGGCGCTGCAGCGTGGCGATGTTCTGAAGCGCCAGTTGCTGGAACAGCCCTTCTTCGCCCAGGCGCCGTGCGGCGTCGCCCGTGCAGGCTTCCTCCCCGCCCAGGAAGCTCAGCCCGATGCCGGCGGCCCGCAAGACGCGGGCGGTGGCCTTGACCACGGCCGCGATGCGCGCGTCGTAGTTGGCCGCGCAGCCGGTCCAGTACAGGTACTCAGGCGCGAGCGGCGGCCAGCCGGGGTCGGGGCGGACGGTCTCCATGATTCCTTTCGCGGTCACGGGACCTCTTGCGGCGAAGCCAGCTCGGCGGCCAGCCGGGCCCGTTGCGTCGCCGGCAGGCCGTAGGGATTCAGGCTGCGCCCCAGGTTGCCGAGGAATTCGATCTGGCGCTTGTCGAGCTGCTGGCGCGTCACCAGCTCGCGGCGGAACGGGACGATGTAGTCGACCGGCCGGATCAGCACCGGGCAGGCCTCGACGCAGGCAGCGCAGGTCGTGCAGCCCCACAGTGCCGCCGCCGGCAGCGCGCCGCAAGCGAGCAGATCGGTCTTCACGTCGCCCGCCAGCAGGCTGGCGCGCAGGCCTTGCACCAGGCGCCGCGGCGACAGCGCCGTGCCGCTGGCGAGCGCCGGGCAGACCTCGTCGCAGCGCCCGCAATTCGTGCAGGCCAGCAGCGCGAAGCGCTGCGCCGCGCCGAGATCGGCCAGCGCCGCGGCACCCGCCTTGACGTCGAAGTTCCCGCTCGCCTCGACCTCCCGAAGGTCGAACGGCGCGTCCAGCGCGAGCTTCGGCCGGCCGGGGTGGACGAGGATGTTCAGCGGTCCGGCGAGCGAATGGAGGAAGGCCGACCAGGGCAGGGCCGCGATCAGCGTGAACGCGACGACGGCATGGGTCCACCACAGCACCACGTACAGCGCCGGACCATGGCCGGGCAGGCCGGGCGCCTGCAGCGACTGCAGCGCCTGCGCCACGCGGAAGCCGGCGAAGGACCAGCCGCCCCAGGGCACCGGATGCAATGCGAGCCGCAGGCCTTCGAGCACGAAGCCGGTGATGCCCAGGTACAGAAGGCCCAGGACCAGCAGCAGGAACTGCCACTGCATGCGCCGCTGGTCCGGGCCGGCGCGGCGCCAGCGGACCAGCCGCCACGCGAGAGCGCCGAGCAGGCCGGCGACGAACACGAGGCCCAGCGCATCGAGCAGCGCCTCGAACCACAGGTAGCGTGCCCCGGCGAGCAGGCGAAAGCCCAGCGGGCGCAACAGGTCCCAGTCGATGGCCACCACGGTGGTGCCGGCCAGGAGCGCTGCGAAGCCGTAGAAGATCCCGATGTGCGGCCAGCCGCGCGGCCGGCCTGCCACGCGGCGCTGCATCAGGCCGAAGACGAGCAGGCGCCGCAGGCCCCCGCCAAGGCCGCCGGGGCCGGCGGCGACCAGGCGCGCCAGCCCCGACGCGCGCAGGCGCAGGTACAGGCCGGCCAAGAACGCAACGGCGAACGGCGCGAACACGAGGTAGATCAGGACGTCCGTTCCCTGCGGAACGAGGCCGAAGGTCGGCCGGCTGGGATCCAATTCGCAAGCCTCCAGGCGAAACGGGCTTGAGCGGCAACCCCGGATTCCGCGCCGGGGTCGCCGCCGCACGCGGCCGAGCGCGGCCGCGGCGTTCAGCCCGCGGGCGGCGTCGCGACGACGCCGATGCCTTCCATGTTCTTGGTGAACTCGATGGCCTCGTTGTCCATCCAGGCGCGCGGGTTGAAGCCCTTGTCGGCCAGCATCCCCCAGATCTTGCGCCGCTGCATGCCCATGTTGCCGGCGTCGTAGATCGGGAAGCACAGCATGTCGCGCATGTACTTCTCCAGCGGATGGCTGCGCCGGTCGTAGCTGTTGACGCCCATGACACGCATGCAGTCGTAGACGACCTGCGTGCCCACCTCGCCGCAGTAGATCTTGGCCATCGCGCCCAGGCCCTGGTTCTCGACGTCGTGCAGGTCGGCGTAGTAGCCGGACTTGTAGCAGAGGTAGCGGCAGGCCTCGATGCGCATCGCGATGTCGGTGAGCATGTAGCCGACGTTCTGGTGGTAGATGATCGGGTGCGTGCCGCCGGCGGTGTAGGTCTTGCACCAGTTGAGCGTGTACTCGTAGGCGGCGCGGGCGGTGCCGACGGCAGCGATCCCCGCGACCGGGCCCGACCACGTGAAGTCCTTGCTCACGATGAGGTCGCCGTTGCCCACCGCGAACACGTTCTCCTCGGGCACGCGCGCGTTGTTGAACCGGATGTCCGAGTTCAGGTTGAGCCGCTGGCCCATCTTGTCGATCGAAGGCTCGTATGTCACGCCCGGCGTGCCGCGCGGGACGAGGATGGCGGAGAGCCCGCCCTTGCCGCCCTTGGTGCGGTCGGTGCGGACCAGGACCGTGTTCACGTCCGCGCCCTTCATGTCCCAGCCGGCGGCGCTCGAAGGCCAGTACTTGCGGCCGTTGATGACGTACTCGCCGTTCTTGAGTCCGCCGTGACCTGGATGCCGGCCTTCGGATCGGGGCTGTCGAAGCCTGCCGTGCCGCCGGGCGTCCCCGCCGGCTCGGAGACCAGCCAGCCGGCCAGGAAACTCTTGGTCGGGTCGCTGCACGCCATGCTGAGCCACTTGCTCTTCTGCGCCGCGTTGCCGTACCAGACCAGCGGCATCAGGGCCAGTCCGTTGACGAGCAGCACGCAGCCGAATCCGGGGTCCACGGCGCCGATCTCCTCGACCGCTATCAGCACGTCGACGTTGGACAGGCCGCCGCCGCCGTACTCCTTCGGCAGGAAGCCGGTCGCGAAACCCAGCTCGTAGGCCTTCTCGTAGGCCGGCTTGATCATCTGGAATCCCTTCTGGGGATCCGGCTCAGCGTCCGCCGCGCGGACCAGCGGTTTCAGCACCTCCTGCGAGAACTCGCGCGCCACCTTCTGCAACGCCTTCTGTTCGGGAGTGAGTGAAAAGTCGATCACTTGTCTACCTCCAGCGGTTGGATGGATGCCGGGCCGCCGCGCTTGGGTTTCGCGCGCGTCGTCCCCGGCATGGTCGGAAGTCCTGTAGGCAAGACAAGCAGGCAAAGCACTTTTGTCTAATCTAGTAGGAAAAATAGTCGAAAGATGCGATACCTCAAAGAGGGTGTTTTCCCGCAGGCGCAGGTCCTGCCCGGCGCGCTCATGCCGGTGCCGCCGGCGGCGCCGCGGCAAGAGGACAATCGCCGGCAACGAACCCCAGACGGAGCGCCCCTTGTCCGACGGCCTCGAAGACGACACCCGCGACCGCAGCCCGCTCGAATATCCGTTCGAAGGCCTGCCCGCCACCGGCAGCACCACCGCGGTGGCCGAAGGCGTGCACTGGATCCGCATGCCGCTGCCCTATGCACTGGACCACATCAACCTCTACGCCATCGACGACGGCGCCGGCTGGGCGGTGGTGGACACCGGCACCCGCACCGACGCCGTGGCCGACGCCTGGCGCCAGCTGTTCGCGCTCGCTACCGACGGCCGCAGCATCACGCGCATCTTCGTCACCCACATGCACCCCGACCACGTGGGCATGGCCGGCTGGCTGGCGCGCAAGTTCAACGCCCGGCTGTGGATGACACGCGACGAGTAGCTGCACTGCCGCGTGATGGTGAACGACACCGGCCGCGAGGCGCCCGACGACGCGACGCGCTTCTACCGCCGCGCCGGCTGGAACGAAGCCGCCATCGAGACCTACCGCACGCGCTTCGGCAACTTCGGCAAGCACATCCACCCGAGCTACCGCCGCCTGCACGACGGCGAGCGGCTGAAGATCGGCGAACACGAATGGCGCGTCGTCACCGGCAACGGCCATTCGCCCGAGCATGCCTGCCTGCACAACGCGGCGCAGAAGCTGCTGGTCTCGGGCGACCAGGTGCTGCCGCGCATCAGCTCCAACGTCTCGGTCTACCCGCTGGAGCCCGTCGCCCCCGCGGCGCCCGGTGATGAGCTGGGCGCGCCCGTCATACGATCTCGCGCTCAGCCACAACCAAAGTCAGCCGTTCACGAGGACGATCCGCGTATCCGCACCGGGCGCATCCTCCCAGGCGGCTTGCACATCGGAAAGCGGACGGGTGACGATGTCCATCGGAAAGCTGCCAGCGCAGGCGTGCCGCAGGACATCGGACACGTATTCCGCCATTTGCGCCGTCGGCGGAAAGTTGCCGGTGCCGCTGCCGAGAAGTTGAAGCCGTGCGCCGCGCAGCGCGGCCGACGGCATCGCGATCGTGGGACCCGCCATGGCACCGACCGACACATAGCGGATCTCCCCATCGGTGACCGCCAGATCCGGGCGGATCAATGCCGCGATTGCCACCTCGGCCGCAGCGCCCCACACATAGTCGACAACGACACTGATGCCTTGCGACGTTTCCTCGAAGAACCGCTGCTTGAGTTCGGCAGTGGGCAGCGAGAGATCGATCACAGCGTCCGCGCCCAGGCCTTCGAGGATGTCCATGCGGCGCCCGGCAGCGATGACGCGGCCCGCACCAAGAATTCGTGCGGCGGCCACGGCCATGCGGCCCGACGTTCCGGTGGCACCGAGGATCATCACGGTCTCGCCACGGCTGAGCCCCGCGCGATAGACGAGCGGCAGCCACGCGGAAAGCGCGGGATTGACGACCGCCGCCGCAAACGCATCGTCGATGCCATCGGGCACCGGCACGGTCCAGTCGGCGGGTGCGCGCTGCGCCATGGCGCCGAACGGGCGGCGCTTCACCATGAAATAGACGCGCGTGCCATCCTCTCGGCGTCCGACGCCATCGATCCCGGGGATGATCGGCAGCTGCTTGGGACTGCTGTAGTGCGTGCCGGCAACGATCGCACGCTCGATCTGCTTGAGCGCAGCGGCGCTGACATGCACGAGGGTTTCACCCGTCTTCAGCTCGGGCTCCGCGAAGTCGGCATAGGACGGCGCTGTGCCGAGCCGGTCGAGAACGGCGGCCTTCATAGCGGAAACACCCCGCGCAGCCAGACCGAACTACCGTCCGCCCGATTGCGCACGCCCGACTCGTGGTACGCCTTGAGCGTGAGGAACCAGCCTTGGCCGCTGTCATACCGGATCGACGGGCCGATCGCAAAGGCCCGGCCCCGGTTGTCGGCCACGGTGACATCGGCCTGGGTGTCATCGCTCAGCTGCCGGTAGACATAGCCGCCCGCACCCAGGGTCCAGCCGTTGCCCAGCGCCCAGCCGGCGGCGTAGTCGACGATGAATTCATCGCCGTCACGATAGTCCGTGGCTTTGTTGCGGGCGTTGATGGCGTACACCATCTTGGCATCGGCGTTGAGTCCGGTGGGCTGCACATATGATATGCCGCCGACCAGGTGCATGGCCCAGTGATTGCGGCCGATGTTGGCCAGATCGCCCCGCCGGTACGCGCCGGTGGGCGCGAAGAAGTCGATCGCCGCCACCGTATGCAGTTGCGGGCTCAGATGCCAGCCGATCGCCGGCCCGAAGGTGATGTCGCCGATGCCGGTCTTGGTCTGTGCGGCGCCGCCCGCCGCCACACTCAGGTTCACCAGCGGCACGATGGCGTGTAGTGCCAGCGACCCGCCCCATAGCTGTTGCGGCGTGACCCAGATGAATCGGGTGGCGAGCGCCGTCGCCCGGACCTTGAAGCCCTGGATCGGCACGTTGTTGCCGTGCTCGTCCTTGACCTCGCCGGCGCTGTAGCTTTGGGCGTCCAGCATCATGTAGGTGCCCGGCGGCGGCAGGGCACAGCAACTGAAGCCTGTGACGCCAACCGGGTAGACGCTGCCGCCACCTTCAGTGGCCTGGGCCGGCAGGGTCTGTGTCAATGCGAACGCGGCCAGTGCACCGAGCGCAGGCAAGCGCCACGCAGTCAAGCGTGATTTCATGGGCGGTCCCCGGCCTCAGCGCGCGTTGACGGTGAGCCCACCGTCCAGGGCGATCTTGGCGCCGTTGAAATAGCGGCCGCGGTCCGACGCGATGAAGGCCGCGAGGTCGCCGATCTCCTGGGCCTGGCCCCAGCGGCCTGACAGGATGCCCTTGCTCAAACAGAAGTCGCGCAGCCACTCGTCGGTGCGCTTGCCCTCGCGCTTTGCGCTGTCGGCGGCCCAGCTTTCGCGCCATTCGGTGCCGACCAGGCCGGGCACGATCGCGTTGACGGTGATGCCCTCCTTGGCCAAGTCGGCGGCCAGGTAGCCGGTGACCTGCATCAAGGCGGCGTTGTTGAAGCCGTAGGTCATCGCCGGCAGCCAGGCCATGGCGCCCGAGGCGCCGGCGATGTTGATGATGCGGCCGCTGCCGTCGCGCGCCATGAGCGGCAGGAACTCGCGGATGACGCGCAATGCGCCGATCGACTTGATCTGCACCTGGTTGAGCCAGTCGGCATCGTCCCAGGTGATCTCCCGGTCGGTGCGCCGGATCGCCGCGCCGGCGTTGTTGACGACGATGTGGACCGTCTGGAAGCGTTGCCGCACCTGCGCCACGGCACTGCGCACGGATTCGAGATCGGTCACATCGGCCTCCACCGACAGCGTCTGCACGCCGAATTCGCGACCTATGTCGGCGGCCGCGGCGGCGAGCGCCTCTTTGCCGCGCGCCAGCAACACGATGTCAACGCCTTCCGCGGCCAGCGATCGCGCGACGGGGCATAGGCCGTTCAAACGGTGCCGCGTCACTACCAGGGCGGCCAGCGCGGTCCGTTCGCCCGTTCGCGGAGGCGCGGTCCGTTCGCCCGTTCGCGGCGACGTGCCGGGACGAAGGCCCGACGGGTCGTCTTTGCGGTCGTCGGCGGGGCGGAGCTCATCACCAGGTGTGTCGTGCCATCGCGCCACGGCGTCTTGAGCTTCAGCACCACCCGTCCCGCGGCGTCGCACTGCACGCGTTCGTAGGCCAGTGCCGGCCGGGTGATGTATCTGCAAAGTCGCTCCAACCCCTGACGGTCGTCGGTTTCGCAGCGCACAGCCGCGTGCAGGCTGAAACCCTGCATGTCCGCGCAAAGCTCGCGCTCGAACTCCTGCTCTTGCGGCGCGCCGCCTTGCAGTTTGAGAACCTTCTGCCCAGCGCGCGGCCCGAAGGCAATGCGGTACACACAGGATGCGGCCTGCAGCGGCCGCAGCGTACGCGCGTCGTCGGACTCGCCGTCGGCATCGGCTACATAGATCGAGTCCTGCTCCTGGACCAGCACGCCGCGGCGGGTGAGCATCCTCAGAACGCGGTCGACGATCTTGCGCAGTACCGCCTGCACCTCCTGGCCCGTCGGCGGCGGCGCCTCAACGAACACCGGGCCGGCATCGTCGGTCCGGTACACGCCGTCCAGCACCGCGGCGCTGGCGGTGAGCGTGGAGCCACCCGGCGGCTCGCCCACCGGCGCCCCCACCGGCCCGGTGGTCTACGCCGGCAAGCTTCAGATCTGACCGACTCCCTTCGGGGCGGTGGGTAAGCGACCGGAGCGGGGAAAAAGGACCGCCTCAGCGCTTTACTTCTGGCCATCGAGGCCGATACCTCCGGGGAAAGATCAGGCCTGACCTGAGGGCCCGACATCCCCCCCGATGAAACTTCGCTCCATCTCCCGCGGCTTCTTTGCCGCGGTCCTCCTGGTGCTGGTGGCCAACCTGGGCTTCCTGGCCCTGATCCGCGGTGCCGAGCGCTCGGTGCACGAGGCCTTCGACCTGCGCGACCGCACGGCCGACTTCGTGGCCTCGACCGAACGCGAGCTGGACCGGCTGGCGCACCTGGTGCAGGGCTTCACGACCACCGCCGAGACGCGCTACCTGAAGGAGTACTACCTCGCGCTCGCCCGCCGCGACGGCGACCCGGCCGGCGGCGGCAGCGCGCCCGCCGAAGGCCCGCTGCAGCGCATGCAGGCGCTGGACTTCTCGCCCGGCGAACAGGACGTGATGCGCGAGCTGCTGGCCGCCGCGGCGCGCATGCAGGAAGTGGAGAAGGTGGCCTTCGCGGCCACCCAGGGCCTGTACGACCGCGCCCAGGGCGAGTTCGTCAACGACGGCAAGCCCGACCGCGACTACGCGATCACGCTCGTCCATTCGGTGCGCTACGAAGAGTACCGGCGCCAGGCCGAATCGGCCGTCGAGCGCCTGCGCGCGCTTTCGCACGAGCGCACCGAGGCCTTCGAGGAGCGCATGCGCCAGCGGCTGGACCTGTCGATCGCGGCCGCGCTGACCGCCAACCTGCTGCTGCTGCCGCTGCTGGCGGCCGCCTTCGTCACCCTCAGGCGGCGCGTGCTGGCGCCGATCGCGCGGCTGCGCGACACCGCGCAGCGCTTTTCGGCCGGCGACCATGGCGCCCGCACCGACCTGCACCCCGGCCGGGTGGAAGAACTGGGCGTGCTGGCGCAGACGCTCGACGAGATGGCCGCCGCGATTGAGCGCGAGCTGGAGCGGCGCGACGCCGACCAGCGCGAGCTGCAGGCCGCGCACGACGCCGCCGAGGCCGCCACGCTGGCGAAGTCGCGTTTCCTGGCCAACATGAGCCACGAGATCCGCACGCCCATGAACGCCATCATGGGCATGACCCACCTGGCGCTGCAGACCGGGCTGACGCCGCAGCAGCGCGACTACCTGGAGAAGTCCTACGGCGCCTCGCGCATGCTGCTGGGGCTGATCAACGACGTGCTCGACTTCTCCAAGATCGAAGCCGGCCGCATGACGCTGGAAGACGCGCCCTTCCTCGTCGAGACGGTGGTCGCGCAGGCCGTCGAGCTGGTGCGCCAGCAGGCGCAGGCCAAGGAGCTGGAGCTGCTGTGCGACTTCGCCGACGCCTCGCTGCTGGCCGGCCGCGGCAGCCTGCGCGGCGACGCGATGCGGCTGCAGCAGGTGCTGGTGAACCTGCTGTCCAACGCGGTCAAGTTCACCCCCGCCGGCCAGGTGCGCGTGGTGGTGGACACCGACCGCGCCGAAGCCGACCCGGCGCGCGTGGCGCTGGTGCTGGCGGTGGAAGACAGCGGCATCGGCATGACCGAAACACAGATGGCCGGGCTGTTCCGCGAGTTCGCGCAGGCCGACGTCTCCACCACGCGCCGCTACGGCGGCACCGGGCTCGGGCTGGCGATCTCGCGCCGCCTGATGGAGCTGATGGGCGGCAGCATCACCGCCAGCAGCCGCCCCGGCGCCGGCAGCCGCTTCGAGCTGCGGCTGGTGCTGCCGCTGGAGCCCGGGGTGGTGCCTGCCGCCTGCGGCGCCGCGGCGCGCGCCGCGCGCGTGCTGGTGCTCGAAGACCAGCCCGACACCCGCCTGGCCCTGCTCGGCCAGATGCACACGCTGGGCATCGGCGCCGGCGGCCGCCTGGCGGGCGCGCGCGACGCCGCCCAGGCCTTCGCCGCGCTGCGCGACGCCGAGGCCACCGGCGCCGCCTTCGACCACGTGCTGCTGGACTGGGTGCTGCCCGACGCCGACGGCGCCGCGGTGCTGGAACGGCTGCGGCGCGAACACCCGCGGCTGCGCGTGTCGGTGCTGTCGGCCTACGGCAGCGACGAGATCCGCGGCCAGGCCCAGCGCGGCGGCGCGCTCGACTTCGTCGCCAAGCCGGTGCTGCCGGAAGACCTGCGGCGCCTGTTCCGCGCCGCCGAGCCCGGCCCCGCGCCGGCGGCCGGCAGCGACCGCCTCGACGGCATGGCGGTGCTGCTGGTGGAAGACAACGCACTCAACCAGGAACTGGCGGTCGAGCTGCTGCGCCGCCGCGGCGCCCGCGTGGACGTGGCCGCCAACGGCCTGGAAGCGGTGGAGCGGCTGGCCGCGCGCGGGCCCACCGCCTTCGACGTGGTGCTGATGGACCTGCAGATGCCGGTGCTCGACGGCATCGAGGCGACGCGGCGGCTGCGTGCGATGCCCGGTTTCGAACGCCTGCCGGTCTACGCGATAACCGCGCACGCGCTGGCCGACGAGCGCCAGCGCTGCCTGGCCGCCGGCATGCAGGGCCACATCGCCAAGCCGCTGGACATCGCCGTGCTGGTGGCCGCGCTGGCGCGGCACGTGCCCGCCGCGGCGCCGCCGCCCGGTGCGCCGCCAGCGGCGCTGGGGCCGCCGGCGCCGCCGGCGCGGCCGCTGCCGCCGATGCCGGCGCTGGACGTGCCTTCGGCGCTGCACCGCTTCGGCGGCCACGAAGGGCTGTACCGCGACACGCTGCGCCGCTTCGCGCAGGAACATGGCGAAGGCACCGCCGCCTGGGCCGGCTGGCTGGAACGCGGCCAATGGGAAGACCTGCGCCGCGCCACCCACACCTTGCTGGGCCTGGCGCGCACGATAGGCGCCGATGCGCTGGGCGAGCGCGCGCTGGCGCTGGAGACCGCCGCTGCCGGGCACGACGCCGCTGCCGCGCGCGCCGCGCTGCTGCCGCTGGCCACCTTGCTGGCCGAGACGGTGGCGCAGGTGGAAGCGGCGCTCGACCCGCTGCCGGCCTGGCTGCTGAGCCAGCCGGCGCTGCTGGCCGAGACCGAGCCCGGCTTCGACGCCGCCGCCGGCCTGCACACGCTGCGCGAGCTGCTGGCCGCCAGCGACAGCCAGGCGCTGGAATGGTGGCAGGCGCACCACGCCGCGCTGCGCGCCGCGCTGCCGCCGGTGCAGGCGCGCCGCCTGGCGCAGTCGCTCAAGGCGATGGACTTCGACGCCGCGCTGGCGGCGCTGCCCGCGCTGCCCGCGCTGCCGAGTGTGCCCGCATGAATTCCCGCACCCGCCCCAAGCTGGAGGCGCTGGCCGCGGCGCGCCCGCCCGAGCCTGCAGCGGCACCGGCGCGGCCCACCGTATTGGTGGTCGACGACACGCCGGCCAACCTGACGCTGATGGCCCAGGTGCTGAACAAGACCTGCCGCGTGCAGGTGGCGGTCTCGGGCGCCAAGGCGCTGGAGATCGTGCGCCGCAGCCCGCCCGACCTGGTGGTGCTGGACGTCATGATGCCGGAGCTGGACGGCTACGAGGTCTGCCGCCGGCTCAAGGCCGACCCCGCCGCCTGCCACGTGCCGGTGATCTTCCTCACCGCGCTGACGCGGCCCGAGGACGAGACCGCCGCGTTCGACGCCGGCGGTGCCGACTTCGTGACCAAGCCCTTCAACCCGGCCACGCTGCTGGCGCGCGTGCGCACGCACCTGGAACTCAAGCGCGCCGAGGACCGCCTGCGCGGCCGCAACCTCGTGCTCAGCGACGAGCTGGCGCTGCGCCAGCGCGAGGTCGAGGCGCTGCGCGACACCACGCTGTTCGTGATGGTGGGCATGGCCGAGTTCCGCGACGCCGACACCGGCAACCACATCGTGCGCACGCAGGAGTACGTGCGCGCGCTGGCCACTTGGCTGGCGGCGCAGCCGGAAGCGCCGCCCGGGCTGGACGCCGCCGCGATCGACGACATGGCGCGCGCCGCGCCGCTGCACGACATCGGCAAGGTGGCCATTCCCGACGCGATCCTGCTCAAGCCGGGGCGTCTGTCGGCGCCCGAGTGGGAGGTCATGAAGACCCACTCCACCGCCGGCGCGGCGCTGCTGCAGCGCGCGATCGACCGCCTGGGCAACGCCGCCGGCCGCCTGCTGCTGTACGGCCAGCAGATCGCGCGCCACCACCACGAGCGCTGGGACGGCAGCGGCTACCCCGACGGCCTGGCCGGCACGGCGATCCCGCTGGCCGCGCGCCTGACGGCGGTGGCCGACGTCTACGACGCGCTCATCAGCCGCCGCCCCTACAAGGACCCGCTCACGGCCGAGGAGGCGCTGCGCTACATCACCGCCGACAGCGGCCGCCACTTCGACCCGCTGCTGGTGCGCGCGCTGCAGGCCTGCGCGGCCGAGCTGGCGCGCATCGCCGAGCACTGGCGCGACTAGATCTTTCGAGAGAATGCTCATGCAACACCGATTTGCTTCCCGCCTTGCCGGCCTGGCCGCCGCCGCACTCACCGTGCTGGCCACGCCGGCCGGCGCGCAGGACCTGCAGTGGTCCGCCTTCGGCACCATCGGCTGGGCGCAGTCGAACCGCCCGTTCGCCTGGCAGCGTTCGATCACCGAAGACGGCAGCTTCGAGCGCGACAGCGTGCTCGGCGTGCAGGCCGACCTGCGGCTTGCGCCCGAGTGGTCGGCCACCGTGCAGGCGCGGCTGGGCGAGGACGCCAAGCGCGACGGCGTCTGGACGCCCACCGTGGCCTGGGCCTTCGTCGCCTGGCGCCCCGACAACGACTGGCTGCTGCGCGCCGGCAAGTTCCGCGTGCCGCTGCTGCTGTTCAGCGAGACGCTGGACATCGGCACCGCGCACGACATGGCGCGCCTGCCCAACGACGCCTATGCGATGAACCCGACCTCGGACTTCACGGGCCTGTACGGCACGCGCACCTGGCAGCTCGGCCAGCGCGAAGTCGCCGCCGAGGCGTACTCGGGTTATGCCAACACCGCCTACCGCTTCTGGCTGCAGGACGGCGTGCCGCCGCAGATGCCCGCGGGCGCCTACTACAGCGACGTGCGCGCGCATGCCAGCGGCCTGGTGGCCACGGTTCGCGACACCGAGCTGACGGTGCGGCTGGGCGCGCACCTGGTGCGCGTGCGCCTGAAGGACAGCACGACGCCGCGCGCCTACCCCTTCGTCGACCTGGGCGGCGGCCTGGGCTACTGGCAGGTCAGCAACGACCTGCCCGGCCCTGGCGTGGAGTACCTGGACCGCGTGAGCGTCAGGATCTTCACCGCCGGCTTCGACTGGAACATCGACGGCCACTGGCGCCTGATCGCCGAAGGCGCGCGCTTCGACCAGCGCGACACCGAAATGGGCATCGGCGGCAAGTCGGGCTACCTGAACCTGTCGCGCCGCATCGGCGCCTTCACGCCCTACGTCACGGTCAGCCGCGTGCTCAGCGGCGCTTCGCAGCGCGAATGGGCGCAGCGGCTGCGCAACACCACGCTGCCGCCGCTGGTGCCGGGGGCGGCGGAGATCAACGCCGCCCAGAAGGCGGCCGCCGACGCCCTGGTGACCTACGACCAGTCGTCGCTGGGCCTGGGCGTTTCATGGGCGCTGCGGCCGAACCTGCGCTTGAAGGGCGAGTGGATGCGCACGCACATCGGCAGCGCCACCGGGTCGGCCAGCCTGCTGCCGGGCATGGCCTACCCGAGCCACAGCAACGTCGACGTGACGTCGCTGAACCTCAGCTTCGACTTCTGAGGGGCGCGCCATGAAGAACGTGCTTCGCATGGCCGCCGCCGTCGCCACCGCCTGCGCGCTGGGGCTGGCGCAGGCTGCCGACGACCTGGTCGTCGTCGCCCACCCTTCGGTGCCCAAGCTGGACCTGCAGACGCTGCAGCGGCTGTACACCGGCCGCGTGATCGAGGTCGGCGGCGTCAACGTCGTGCCCGCCAACGCGGCGCCCGGCAGCGGCATGCGCCAGCGCTTCCTGGAACTGGTGGTGCAGCAGGACGACGACCACTACCGCGCCTACTGGACCGTGCGCCGCCACGTCGGCAAGGGCGTGCCGCCGCGCGAATTCCGCACCGGCGCCGAGATGCTGGAGTTCGTGCAGTCGACGCCGGGCGCGCTGGGCTACGTGTCGCCTGCTGACCTGAAGCCGGGCGTGAACGTGGTGTTCAGACCCTGAGCAGGCCCTGAGCAGGCCCTGAGGCTGGGTCAGTCGCCCGCGGCGGCGCGGGCCTTGTCGGCCGAGCCTTCCAGGCCGGCCAGCAGGGCCCGGTTGTCGCCCGGGATCACCATCCGGAAGACGTTGTCGACCGTGGTGTAGTCGTAGTAGCCCATGCGCGCGATGGGCTGGATCTTCAGCACGTCGACCAGGCCTTCGGGCGTGAGCGCGGCGTCGTCTATGTGCACGCCCACCACGCGGCCGAACACCACGTCGGCGGTGCCCATGGCGCTGCCGCCGGGAAAGCGCAGCGTGTTCAGGTAGACGCACTCGAACTGGATCGGCGAGCCGGCCACGCGCGGCGGCTTCACCCGCAGCGAAGGCAGCTTGGCGAGGCCGGCGCGTTCGAACTCGTCCACGCCGTGCGGCAGTTCCTCGGCCGAGATGTTCACCGCCCCGCGCTGGGCCCAGGTCGCCATGTTCCAGACGAATTCGCCGCTGTCCTCGGCGTTGCGCACCGAGTCCTTGCGTTCGCCGGCCGAGTTCTGATTGGCCGAGAACATGACGATGGGCGGGTCGAAGCTGACGTTCTGGAACTGGCTGAAGGGCGCCAGGTTGTGGCGCCCGGCGCGGTCGACGGTGGAGATCCAGTCGATCGGCCGCGGGATCACGCAGCTCTTGAACGGGTCGTGCGGCAGGCCGTGCCGCGTGCGGCCGGGTTCGTAGAACATCAGTGCCCGGCGTGCACGTGCTCGCCCGCCTTCAAGCGGTAGACGGTGCCGCAGTAGGGGCAGCTGCCAACGCCTTCGGTGGCGACGTCGATGAACACCTTGGGGTGATGGTTCCACAAGGGCATCTTCGGGTTCGGGCAGAAGGTGACGCCGGGGCCTTGCAGGTCGGCGGCCGCCAGCTCCACGGCGGCTTGTGCTTGCTTGTGGTTCATCAGACGGGGCTCAGCCATTCGGCGTACTTGGGGTTGCGGCCGTTCACGATGTCGAAGAAGGCGGCCTGGATCTTCTCGGTCACCGGGCCGCGGCTGCCGGCGCCCAGCGTGATGCGGTCGAGTTCGCGGATCGGCGTCACTTCGGCGGCGGTGCCGGTGAAGAAGGCCTCGTCGCAGATGTAGACCTCGTCACGCGTGATGCGCTTTTCGATCAGCTCCAGCCCGAGGTCCTTGCAGATCGCGAAGATGGTGTTGCGCGTGATGCCGTTCAGCGCCCCGGCCGAAAGGTCCGGCGTGTAGACCTTGCCGCCCTTGACGACGAAGATGTTCTCGCCCGCGCCTTCGGAGACGAAGCCGGCGGCGTCGAGCAGCAGCGCCTCGTCGTAGCCTTCGTCGGTGACCTCCATGTTGGCGAGGATGGAGTTGGTGTAGTTGCTCACCGCCTTCGCCTGCGTCATCGTGATGTTGACGTGGTGGCGGGTGTAGCTGCTGGTCTTGACGCGGATGCCCTGGGCATAGGCCGTTCAAACGGTGCCGCGTCACTACCAGGGCGGCCAGCGTGGTCCGTTCGCCCGTTCGCGGCGACGTGCCGGGACGAAGGCCCGACGGGTCGTCTTTGCGGTCGTCGGCGGGGCGGAGCGCCGGTACAGCGTTGGCCGTCCCGGGGCATTGGGCACGGGTTTGCCCGCATGACCGCGCATCTGGCAGCAGGCCTGCGATGGCCCGACGCAGGCTGATCCTGCATTCCGTGGAACGGGAACGCTCAGATCGCGATCGGCGGCGTTTTGCGCCAGTGCCCGGTCAGGCCGCCTGCGGTATCGGCTCGCGCGCCGGCGAGCGTGGCGGTGGTCGCGCGGGCAGCCCGAGATGGTCGAGGATGCGCTCGATGACAGCCGGGTCAAGGATGGTGGCGATGATCTTCAGTTCGCCGCCGCAGTTCGGGCAGTGCTGCATGTCGATCTCGAACACCCGCTTGAGAAGCAGCGCCCAACTGATGCGAGACGCCCAGCGATGTCCGTCATCGGGCTCCGGCTCGGCAGGCCCATCGGGCGATCGTGCCGCTCTCGTGTCGGTCGTGGAAGAACCCCCTGACACCGTGCATCCGGCTCCTCCAAGTGCCGTGCCGTCCCGCTTGATGCCGGGCGTTCCCGAGAGGCGTGTCGTCACGTCACGCATCGTTGCAACTTTGTCTTCTGTGCCCGAGCCGCTACCACGGCTCGTCACTTCGACGGCGGTTGCGGTTGCTCTACCGACTCGGTGTGTATAAAATCTTGTACATGGCTTCGACGACGGACGACAAAGAGATTCGTTGGGTGGGCTCGTCGTACACCGACCTGCTGGCGTTTCCGAAACAGCCTCGGCGCGAGGCCGGCTTCCAGCTCGGCAGGGTGCAGGCCGGGCTCGACCCGACGGACTGGAAGCCGTTCGACGAGGTCGGTGCCGGCACGCGCGAGGTGCGCATCAGCGATGCCAAGGGCATCTTCCGCATGATGTACGTCGCCAAGTTCGAGGAAGCGGTCTATGTCCTGCACTGCTTCCAGAAGAAGACGCAGGCCACGTCGAAGCAGGACAAGGACATCGCCGCGACGCGCTACCGCGCCGTGGTGAACGCGAGAAAGGGCAAGCGATGACCATCGACACCGAAATCCGCCACGTCACCAAGCCGGGCGCGAACATCTTTCTGGAACTGGGCTTTTCGGCGGCGGAGGCGAAGAAGCTGCACGCCGCCTCGCGCAAGCAGATCAACGACACGCGTCTGCTCAAGCAACAGCTCATGGCCGAGCTGTCGAACTGGATTGCTGAGCATCAACTGCGCCAAGCCGACGCGGCACAAATCCTGATGGTGTCGCGCCCGCGGGTGTCGGATGTCGTGAACCAGAAGACCTCGAAGTTCACGATCGACACGCTGGTCGAGATGCTCAGTCGCGTCGGCAAGCCCGTTCGGCTTGCGGTGGGCTGATTTCACTGGCTGATCACGCATACGCAAGCGCAACGACTTGGATGCGACGGGTCGAAGGATTGACTAAGTGCTCGATCTCGGCTTGAATCCCTTCGGGCAGTGCTGCATGTCGATCTCGAACACCCGCTTGAGAAGCAGCGCCCAACTGATGCGAGACGCCCAGCGATGTCCGTCATCGGGCTCCGGCTCGACCGCCTCGGAATCCACCCGGGCGTCGGCATCGTCCTGCGGTTCGGGCGGAACGACCTGTGCTCGCAGCTTGGCGTTGGGTGCAAGCACGCCGTGGAAGCGAATCAGGTGCAGCCTTGGTCTGGGAACCAAGGCCGCGAGCCGCTGCATGAACTCCAGCGGAGCTCATCACCAGGTGTGTCGTGCCATCGCGCCACGGCGTCTTGAGCTTCAGCACCACCCGTCCCGCGGCGTCGCACTGCACGCGTTCGTAGGCCAGTGCCGGCCGGGTGATGTATCTGCAAAGTCGCAGGTCGAGGGCGTCTACGTTGGATCTCTCGGTCTGGATTTCGCTTTCGGCCAACACCGGACCGTGAGGCTTGAGGCGAATTTGGAGAGGAGAGCAGGATGCCCACACACGGATTCAATGCGTTGTCTTTTCGCGCGCGCGTTTGGCTGGGCCTGAACGTGGCGGGAGTCGTCCTCTTTCTCCACAATGCGGCGAACTTGTGGCCCGCGCCCGGCGACGAGCACAATCCTGGCGGCCCGGGGGATGCGTTCTACTGGGTACTTGCAGTTGCGCCACTCCTGGCGTCCTTTTTGCTCGTGAATTTGACCGTCCTTGTGCACGTAGCTCGAACCCGTGTGCGAGCCCGCTTGTCCGCGTGTCTACCTGGCTTCTTGTCGCCCTTACATGGGGCTGCAGCTACGCATACGATCTTCACCGATCACGCGAAATAGTCTTCTAGGTCACGCTGGCTAGGCTTCCGCAGTCCGGCCAAGACCGGTCAACGACCGGATGCTCTCGCTACGGTTGCTGTGAAGGAGCAGACTGCAACCGCCGATCAGAACTATCGGGGCGACCGGCAGCCTCAGGGCGAGCACAAGATTCGGATGCATCGGCAAGCCGACATATCACCTCGCGAAGGGGGGAGCCTCGTTAGTTGCTCTGCCTTTCGTTCGCGGGGCTTCCGTCGGATTCGAGTGAAGTTTCCCGGTCAGTTCAGCCTTCGTCAGGGCGTAGCACTCCGATTCACCGCGACGTCGTCGATGCAGCAGCGGTCGAGCCGTCGATCACAGCGGCTTGCGCGCGTGTATGGAGGTCGCGTCCCAATCCGTGGTGT
>JAFEEF010000017.1 GCA_018241265.1 Pseudomonadota bacterium
GGCCTCGCCTACTTCGGCACCGGCAACCCGGCGCCGTGGAACAGCCACCTGCGCCAGGGCGACAACCTGTTTTCGTGCTCGACCGTCGCGATCGACGTGAAGACCGGCCAGATCAAGTGGCACTACCAGGGCACGCCGAACGACGGCTGGGACTTCGACGGCGTCAACGAGTTCATCACCTTCGACATGGACGGCAAGCGCATGGGCGCCAAGGCCGACCGCAACGGCTTCTTCTATGTGCTCGACGCCGGCAACGGCAAGCTGGAGAACGCGTTCCCGTTCGTCAAGAAGGTGACGTGGGCGACCGGCATCGACCTGAAGACCGGCCGGCCGAACTACGTGCCGGAGAACCGCCCCGGCGACCCGACCGCCGGCGCCGACGGCAAGAAGGGCAACGTCGTGTTCTCGGCACCGTCCTTCCTCGGCGGCAAGAACCAGATGCCGATGGCCTACAGCCCCGACACCAAGCTGTTCTACGTGCCGTCGAACGAATGGGGCATGGAGATCTGGAACGAGCCCATCACCTACAAGAAGGGCGCGGCCTACCTCGGCGCCGGCTTCACGATCAAGACGATCAACGACGACTACATCGGCGCGCTGCGCGCGGTCGATCCGAAGACCGGCAAGATCGTCTGGGAGGTGAAGAACAACGCGCCGCTGTGGGGCGGCGTGCTGACGACCGCCGGCAACCTCGTCTTCTGGGGCACGCCCGAAGGCCTGTTGAAGGCCGCGGACGCGAAGACCGGCAAGGTCGTCTGGGAGTTCCAGACCGGCTCCGGCGTCGTCGCGCCGCCGGTCACCTGGATGCAGAACGGCGAGCAGTACGTCAGCGTCGTGTCGGGCTGGGGCGGTGCGGTGCCGCTGTGGGGCGGCGACGTCGCCAAGCGCGTCAGCTTCCTCGAGCAGGGCGGCATGGTGTGGACCTTCAAGATCCCGAAGGCCGGCACGCAGACGGCCGAGGTTCCGGCTGATGCACAGACGCAGGTGGCCGCAGTGCGTTGAGGGCGTCACGATCGTTGGACGCAAGGGCGCCTGTTCTTCCTGGCGCCTATGCGTTTCTTGGCGCCTTGCGACCGGTCAAGTTCGAAACGTCGCCTCTACTCGAACGCCTCGAGTTCCAGCGTCCGCGTGCCGCCGGTCAGGAAGGCCGAGCGCGCCGGCTCGCTGCGCTCTACCTTCGCGAGACCGACGGTCGGGCAATACCACTCGACGGTCGTCAGCGGCAGGTCGCGCCAGCCGCTCACCGGGTCGGCGTAGAGCCGCACGCTCGCCGTGCCGCGGACGCGCAGGCAATGCGCCAGGTGGCCATACGGCGTGTCGATCGCCGCATCGGTCGCATCGATCTGGTAGACCATCAGCACGGCGGGATGGCTGTGCCGGATCTCGCGCGGAAACTCGTTGCTGCGCATCAGCAGGTACGGCGCGGTCGTCGCCTGCCATTGCGTGCCGACCGCATACGGCGTCTTCAGCACGTAGCGCACCGGCTGGTCGGGCAGCGGCGCGGCATCGAGATCGCTCTTGCTCGCGACGCGGTAGATGCCGCTGGCATCGGCGCGCAGCCAGTAGTCGATGCCGCTGTCGCTGCGGCGATGCCAGGCCGCCGTGGCGCCGAACGATTCCGATCCGAGCGTGCGCATCGTCAGCATCTCTTCGTCGGCCGCGTCGTCGCCGAGCCGCGTGACGACGCGATAGGTCCAGCGATGCCCGGCGGCGAGCGGGAACAGCCGGTCGTACGCCGGCTCGCGGTCGCAGGCCACCAGGCCGACGATGCTCATCAGCAGCGACAGCCGCGTGACGACCCGCGTGCCGGATGCGGCCATCACTTCTCCGGCAGCTGCGGCACCGGCAGGTCGCGCAGCTTCACGACCTGCTCGTCGCTGCCCGGCCTGAGCCACGCAAAGCCGCCCTTGCCGGCCTTGGGCTCGCTGGTGCCGACCTGGCTGACGCCCGAGCGGACCTTCTTCATGCCCTCGTTGAGCAGCGCGTGCAGATCCTTGCTGTAGGGCAGGCGGTAGGCGCGCGGCATCGACGCGGACTTGCCATCGGCGAGCGGATTCGCCCACACGTAGAGGCCGCCGGGATGGTCGGCCGACGGCTCGTCGATCATCGCGGCGAGCAGCACGAAGCGGCTCGGCAAGGTGTCCGCGGTCGGCCAGCCGGTCAGGCCATGCGCCGCATCGTCGACATAGAAGTAGAACGCGCTGACCCCGACCACGAGCAGCGCCCTGGGCCATGCCGGCCAGTGCGACCAGAGCAGCGCGGTGGCCGAGAGGGCCGCCAGCACCGCGAAGCCGAGCACGATCGCCAGCGTCATGGATGCTCCACGAGCGACTTGGGCAGCGTGTTGACGTCGACCACCTTGCCGTCGGGCAAGAGGGTGAAGCGCGCCGCGGTCGCTTCGTCACCCTGGCGCTGCAGGCGGACCTGGCCGTGGAACACGACCTCGGCGCGCGGGTTCACCTTCACGACCGACACCGTCACGTCGACCGGCTGGCCGTTGCGCGACTCGTAGTACTGCACGTTGACGGTGAACTCGCCCGGCACGATGCCGCGCACCGTGACCACCTCCTGGCGGAACGGGCTCGCGATGCGGCGGCCGTCGACGATGGTCGCGTCGTTGGCGTCGCCGCGGTCGTCGCGGTCCAGGTACATCAGGCCGGCCTCGCGCTGGCGGAACCAGACGAGGTGCCCGGCCGGATCCTGGACCCAGGTGTCGATGTCGTTCGGGTCGTTGTCGGGCCAGCCGACGTTGATGATGTACTCGGCCTTCGACGGTATGTCGCCCGCCTTCGTCGCCTTCGGGTTCATCGCGAGCAGTGCGACGATGAAGCAGAACACGAAAGCGATCAGCATGTTGAAGAGCATGTCGTAGAACGGATCGACCTCGGCCTCGCGGACGATGCGACGGCGCCTCATGCGTCGCCCTCCGGGATCGCGGCGCGCTGGATGTCGGCGAGCAGCCGGTCGGCATAGCGGTCCAGCCGCGTGAGCTGCAGGCCGAGCAGGATGTTGGCGACGAGGCCGACCATGGTCGTCAGCAGCGCTACCCCGAGGCCGGCCGTCAGGCTGCGCAACAGCGCCTGCGACTGCGACGGGTCGAAGCTGGTCGTGCGACCGATCTCGAGCGCGAGCATCGAGAAGCCGATCACCTTGCCGAGCAGACCGAGCTTCAGCTGGATGCCGTTGACCCACCAGGCGGCGGCGTGCGGTCCGTGGGTGCGCTCGACGAGCAGCTCGATCGCGGCGTCGGCGTCATGCGTCGCGACCGTACGGTAGTCGGCCCACCAGGCGCGTGCCGGCCCGCAGGCCGACGTCGTTCGCCGCAACGCGACGTGCTCGCGTTGGAGCGTGCGGGCGCGCGCTCCGCACCACAGCGTCGCGCCGCTGAACAGCACGACGATGACGAGCGTGAGCCCGGTCGGATCGGCATGCAGCAGCAGCGCCCACACGCCGCGCGTGCCGAGCAGCCAGACCGCGAAGGCGAGCAGGCCGCCGAGCAGCAGCCACTCGAGCCACAGCGGCTCCGGCATCGCGGCGGCAGGGCTTTTGCTTCGCGGTGGGCTCATGACCCCTTGTTCTGCAAGCCCCATGCCGCTGGCCGATCGGGCGCAAGACGTCGCTGCAGTGTGCGATTGCTCCAAACGGGGACAGTCGGACAGGGGGCCGCTACAGGGAAAGTCCCAGCCGCTATTTGATCGGCGTAGTGCGTTGGGCGTGGCGTTCGCCATGTCGTTCGCCGCCGTATCGGCATCGTTGCTGCCGGCGGCGTCGCGGGCACGAGGCGTCGCGTCACGCTGCGGCGGCGGTCCCACGCCTTGCTGGCGGCGCGCGAGCCGGCACGTCTGGTGGCTGGAGGCAGCGACCGGCGAGCCGGATCCGATCAACGGCGGCGTCACGACCCAGCTCGTCGCGGTGCGCGACGGATCGCGCATCTGGCTCGTCGGCAGCGGGCCGACGCCCGACCAGGGCCGTGCGCTCGCGGCATCGGTCGAGCGCATGCTCGGTGGCGCGGTCACTGACTTGATCGCGACTCGCGCGGCGCCGCAGCTTGCGCTCGGCAACGTCGCGTTCCCGGCGGCGCGCCGCTGGGCGTTGCCCGAGACGATCGCGGCGATGCGCGAGCGCTGCGAGACCTGCAGTACGCGCCTGCGTGCCGAACTCGGCGCGGCCGGTGCCGGCCTGCGGCCCGAACTGATCCGTGTGCCCGATCGTGCGATCGGCGCGCGCGGGGCGACGCACGGGCGGCTCGGGCCGTTCGCCTGGCTGGCCCTCGAAAGATCACCCGGCGAGCCGGTGCTCGTCCTGCGTCACGAGGCCGATCACGTCGTGATCGCGCAAGGCTTGCTGTGGGCCGGCGCCGTGCCCGACCTGCGCGAGACGCGCAGCGACGCGATGCTCGCGAGCCTCCATCGCCTGGCGGCGTGGGCCGGCGCGTCGAGGTTGCTGGGCGAGCAGGGCGGCGAGGGAGGCCGGCACGATGTCGCGCAGCACGTGCGCTACATCGAGGCGCTGCGCACGGCCACCGCGGCCGCATTGCAACGTGGCGACCTGGAGCCCGTCGAGCTGCCGGCCTGGCGCGACGGCGCCGGCTATCCGCTGCGCCATGGCGTCAACGCGCAGCGCGTGTGGCGCGAGCTGGAGCCGGCGCTGTTCCGGTGACCGGCGTGCCGGTCAGGACGCGCGCTCCTGGACGTTCCAGCGCAGCTTGCGATAGATCGTGTTGCGGCTGATGCCGAGGCGCTTCGATGCCGCGGAGATGTTGCCGTTGGCGGCGTCGACCGCGGCGCGGATCATCTCGATCTCGGCTTCCTCGAGCGTCGCCGGTGACAGCGGTGCCTCCGGCGTGTTCGTTGCCGCCGCCGGCATGCTGCTGCCCGCCGTCGGCCAGGGCTCGGCCGCGGCCGGCAAGCCTGCGCCGACCGAGGCGGCCGGCCGCGGGCCGATCGAGACGCGGCGCGCTTCCTCGAGAAAGTCGTCCGACAGGTGCTCCGCCGTGATCTCGCGCTCGCCCGCCGACATCACTGCGGCCGTGCGCAGCACGTTGGCGAGCTGACGGATGTTGCCCGGCCATGCATAGCGGCGGAACAGATCCAGCACCTGGGGGCTGAGCTCGGGCGTGTCGCCGGGCCGCTCGCCCTGCAGGATGCGACGCGTCACCGCCTCGAGATCGCTGCGGTCGCGCAGCGCGGGCAGGCGCAGCGCCAGACCGTTCAATCGGTAGTAGAGGTCTTCGCGAAAGCTGTGCGCATCGATCATCTCGCGCAGGCTCCGGTGCGTCGCCGCGATCACCGCGATGTCGACCGGCACCGAGCGCACGCTGCCGAGCGGCGTCACGCAGCGCTCCTGCAGCACGCGCAGCAGCCGGGCTTGCAGCGCCAGCGGCATGTCGCCGATCTCGTCGAGGAACAAGGTGCCGCCGTTGGCCTGCACGATGCGGCCGGGCGCGCCCTTGCGGCGTGCGCCGGTGAAGGCGCCGTCCTCGTAGCCGAAGAGCTCCGCCTCGATCAGCGACTCGGGGATCGATGCGCAGTTGACCGCGACGAACGGCTGTTTGCCGCGCGCCGAATCGTGATGCACCGCGCGCGCCAAGAGCTCCTTGCCGGTGCCGGTCTCGCCGAGGATCAGCAGCGGGATGTCGCGGTCGAGTACGCGGCGGATCTTCTGGACCAGCACCTCGATCTGGGCGTCTCCGGTGCGCAGGAACTGCAGGCCGGAGAAGCGCGGCGGCATGCCGCCGGCCGACAGCGCCGGCGCCGGCTCGCGGCGCGGCGCGGGGACGTCGCCGGTGGGCGTCGCCGGCGCGGTCTCGACGTCGTCCAGGTCGCGGCCCTGGAACAGCGAGGCCGGGCGTGACGGCCAGTCGAACCGCGCGCTGACGTGGAACTGCTGGCCGCACAGCGCACGCAGCATCATCGGCGGCGACATCGGCATGCGGAAGTGGTCGTAGACCGCCGACGGCGTGGTACCGAACAGGCTCGCCAGGCTGTGCGCGCGCAAGGCCGCGCCGCTCATGCCGAGCTGGTCGAGCGCGGCGCGGTTGGCGCCGAGGATGCGCCCGTCGGGTCCGACGACGAGGATGCCTTCGAGCAGCGTGCCGATGAACTCGGCGCGGCCGTGGAAGTGCAGGCGCAGGCGATTGTTGTAGTCGTCCGAGAGCCAGTGGTTCTCGATCATCCGCGCCGACATGCGCACCAGCCCCATGGTGTGCTGGTGGTAGCTGCGCTGGTCGCCGCTGACGTCGAGCACGCCGAGCATGTTGCCGCGCGGGTCGAAGATCGGCGCCGCCGAGCAGGTCAGGAAGCTGTTCGCGTGCATGAAGTGCTCGTGCGCGTGCACGAGCGTCGGCGCCTCTTCGAACAGCGCCGTGCCGATCGCGTTGGTGCCCTTGGCGTGCTCGGCCCAGTTCTCGCCGGGCAGCAGCGCGACCTTGTTGGCGCGCGCGAGGAAGTCGTCGTCGCCGACCGAATGCAGGATCGTGCCCTGCGCATCGGTCAGCACGATCATGCTTTCCGTGTTGACGATCTGCTCGCGCAGCAGCTGCATCACCGGCGCGGCATGGACGCAGAGGCGCCGGTTGCGGTCGAGCGCGACGTTCAGGTCGCAGCGGATCAGCGGATCGAGCTCGATGTTCTCGCTGCGGCGCAGGCCGAGCGCGGCGCTGCGCTGATGCGAGCGCTCGATGAACTCCGAGCGCGGCGGACGCGTGTCGGAAGGAGCGGGCACGCGCGCGACGGCGAGACCGGACGGGCTGCTCGGATCGCGGGGCGGTGTCGTCATCGTGTCTCGTACCGGTGGACCCGGCTCGGCCGGGCTTGTCTCTGTATGTGCGGCGGTCGATCGCGGTGCTGCCGTCTTGCGATCGTCCCGTCCGTGCGGCAGGAGCTGTCGCCCTTCGTGCTGCCGCGGCGCGATGCTGTGCCAAACGGTGTCGATTGTCCAGCGCGCGACCGGGCGGGGTTGCCGCGGACTGTTCAACGCTGGAGCACTTGGCGATGGCACGTTGATTGCGCTGGAGCGCGGTGGATTCAGCCACCGCACAGGAGACACTGCCATGACATCCGTCAACCGTTCGACATCGTTCCGCCGCCCCGCGCGCCTGGCCCGCGGCCTCGCAGCTTGCGCCGCAGGCATCGCCGCGCTGGCGGCCTGGGCCCACGGCGACGTCACGCCGCAGGCCGTCGATACCTCGTCGCTGCCCAAGCTCGGCACCGCCTGGCTGAACGAGAACCCGTATCGCGGCAACGCCGCCGCGGTGAAGGTCGGAACGTCGGCGTTCAACCAGAACTGCGCGCGCTGCCATGGCCTCGAGGCGATCTCCGGCGGCATCGCGCCCGACCTGCGGCGGCTCGACAACGACTGCGCCACCGCCAAGGAGAAGGCCAAGCAGGACGCCTGCGTGAAGGACAACGACGAGTACTTCGTGACGACGGTGCGCCACGGCCGCTCGCGCAACGGCGCGGTCTACATGCCGCCGTTCGAAGGCACCTTCGACCAGGAGGCGATCTGGGCCATCAAGGCCTACCTCGAGACGCGGCGCGAGAAGCCGATGTGAGGAGCGGCGCCATGACCACGTCGTCTTGCATGACGCGCCGCGGCCTGCTCCGCGGCCTCGCCGGCGCTTGCGCGATGGCCGCGGCGGCGCCGCTGACGGTGCGCGCCGCGACGCTCGCCAAGGTGCGCGAGCGCGGCACGCTCACGGTCGGCCTCTACCAGGACATGCCGCCGTTCCACGTCGCCGGTCGCGGCATCGACGTCGAGCTGGCGCAGGCGCTGGCCGACGCGCTCGGGGTCAAGCTCGGCCTGATGCCGTTCATCGCCGACGACAGCGTGAACGACGACCTGCGCAACATGGTCTGGCGCGGCCACTACCTCGGCTACGGGCCGGCCGACGTGCTGCTGCACGTGCCGGTCGAACGGCCGCTGATGGACGCGAATCCGCAGGTGACGATCCTCGCGCCGTACTACCGCGAGCGCGTCGCCATGGCGCGCCGGCTCGACCGGCTGCCGTCCTTCGATGCGATGTCGCAGTTGGCCGACCAGCGCGTCGCGGTCGCCGGCCAGTCGCTGGCGGGCTGGCTGCTGATCGGTGCCGACGGCGGCGCGTACCGCGAGCGGCTCGTGACGCAGTCGAAGGACGGCACCGAGTGCGCGCGGGCGCTGCAGCGTGGCGAGGTGACCCTGGCGGCCGGGCTCGAATCGGAGCTCGAGAGCGTGCTGCGCGGCGATGCTGCCTATGCGATCGAACCGATGCCGATGCCGCGCGCGCCGCGCAATGGCTGGGCGACGGGACTGGCCGTGCGCAAGGACGCAGCCGATCTCGCCGAGGCGCTGCAGGCGGCGACGGCCGCGCTCGCGACGAGCGGCAGGCTGCGGCAGATCTTCGAACGCCACAACGTGGGCTGGGCGCCGGTTTGAGTCGCCGGATGCATCACTGACGCAGCCGCTCGATCCCCAGCCCTTCGACATCGATCGCCGGCGTGCGCCCGGCGATCTCGTCGGCGAGCAGCCGCGCCGAGCCGCAGGACAGCGCCCAGCCGCTCGAGCCGTGACCGAGGTTCAGCCAGATGCCGTCGGAGCCGCTCGCGCCGAGCACCGGCGGTCCATCGGGCAGCATCGGGCGAGCGCCCTTCCAGCGCTGCGCCTGGTTCATGCGCGCGACGCCGGGAAACCAGTCGTGCAGCACCTTGTACAGCGTCTCGAACGCGCCGCTCGCATGGTGCTCGGCCGAGCCGCCGATCTCGGCACCGCCGGCCACGCGCACGCGCGTGCCGAGCCGGCTCACCGCGACCTTGTAGCGCTCGTCCATCAATCCCGACCGCGGCCCGGCCTCGGGGTAGAGGTCGCTGATGCGCAGCGGGGCGGTCACCGAATGGCCGAACACGGCCTGCATCGGCAGCTTCAGCCCGAGCGGTCGCAGCAGGGCCGGCGCGCCCATCGCGGCACAGACGACGACGGCGTCGAAGTTCTCGGTGACCTGCTCGAACGGCATCGGCTGGGTATCGGCCGCGTGGTTCGGGCCGCCGGGATCGGACACCAGCGTCGTCGCCTCGGGCGGCGCGTACCGATGCGTCAGCTGCGGCGTCGCGCCCGGGACGATGCGGCGTACCGTCGTGTGGAAGCGGAAACGCACGCCATGGCGCTGCGCCGCCAGGCGCAACAGGTGCGCGAACTGCCGGCAGTTGCCGACCTCGTCGTCCGGCAGATAGATGCCGCCGGCGAGCGGCGTGCGCGGGTTGAGGCCCGGCTCGACGGTGCGGCAGCGCTCGGCATCGAGCAGCTCGAAGCGCGTGCCCGACTCCTCGAGCGAGGCGATGGTCGGCTGGGCGAGCGTCACGTCCTCATCGCTGCGCAGCAGCACGAGGCAGCCTTCGGTGCGCTCGTAGTCGAGCTGCAGGTGCGCCGTCAGCGTATGCAGCCGGTCCAGGCTGTAGAGCGCGAGCCTGTGCATGCGGGCACGGTTGGCGCGATAGGTGCGCAGACGGCAGGCGCGCCACCATTTCCACAGCCAGCGCACCGCGCCGAGTTCCATGTTGCCGCGGATGCGCACCGCGCCATGCGGGCTGAACAGCGAGCGCAGCACCTTGCCCGGCATCCCCGGAGCCGCCCAGGGCGTGACGTAGCCGGGCGCGACCAGCCCCGCATTGGCGAAGCTGGTCTCCGCGGCGACGCTGCCTCGGCGCTCGAACACGACGACCTCGTGGCCGTCGGCGGCGAGTTCGTACGCGGTGGTGACGCCGACGATGCCGGCGCCGATGACAGCCACCCTCATGGTGATCCAGCGAAGGTCAGCGGCGGATGCGGGTCAGGCCGGACTCGACCGCGAGCGCGGCGGCGAGCAGCACGTCGTCGCGCAACGCGCTGCTCCACAGCATGAGGCCGACCGGCCAGCCGCCCGCTTCGTGGCAGGGCAGCGTGATCGCGCAGCCGTCGAGCAGGTTGATGACCGCCGGGTTGCGCAGCAGGAGGTTGTTGGTCGCGAAGAAAGCGGCGTCGTCCGCCCGCAGCGGTTCGATCGGTGGCGCGACGCAAGGCACGGTCGGGCTCACGCAGGCGTCGTAGCCGTCCAGGCGTGCCTCGACGCGCGCGATCCAGTCGCGCCGTGCCGCCAGCAGCTCGATGTAGTCGGCCGCCGTCATCTGCGCGCCGCGCTCGATGCGCGAGCGCACGCGCGGGTCGTAGCGCGCGGCGTCGCGTGCGAGGCGTGCGCGGTGCCAGGTCCAGCTTTCGGCCGCCGAGAAGCCGCCGGTGGCGTTGATCGCCGCGACCTCGGCAAGCTCCGGCAGGGCTATCTGCTCGATGCGGGCGCCGCCTTCACGCAGTGCGACAAGCGCCGCATCGAAGGCCCGCGCCACGGCCGGCTCGAGCGCGTCGAGCATCAAGGTCTGCGGCACCGCCAGGCGCAGCGACGCGAGCGGGCGATCGGCAACCGCCGGACGGCGTGCCGCGAGGATGCCGTGGACGAGGATCGCGTCTCGCGCCGAGCGCGTCATCGCACTGACGGTGTCGAGCGTCGTCGACAGCGGCACGGCGCCTTCGGTCGGTGTCAGCCGCGCGGTGTTCTTGTAGCCGACGATGCCCTGCAGCGCCGCCGGTATGCGGATCGACCCGCCGGTGTCGGAGCCGAGCGCGGCCCAGGCCGCACCGCTCGCGACCGACACCGCGCCGCCGGACGTGGAGCCGCCGGGAATGCGCGGCGCCGGGTCGAGCGCGCGCGTGCCGGCGTTGGCCGGCGTGCCGTAGTGCGGATTGATGCCGACGCCCGAATAGGCGAACTCGGTCATGTTGGTGCGGCCGATGAGGGCGGCGCCGGCCTGACGCAGCCGCGCGACCGCAGGGCAGTCGTACGCCGCCGGCGCCGCATCGGCCATCGTCGGCGACGCCGCACCGGTGACCTCGCCGTGCACATCGAACAGATCCTTGACGCTGATGGCGAGGCCGGCCAGCGGTGCGAGCGGCGCGCCCACCGCGAGCTGCCGGTCGGCCGCCTGCGCGGCGGCTTCGGCGACCTCGGCACTGAGGTGCAGGAAGGTATGGCGCTGCGCCGGATCGCGCGCCGCCGCGAGGTTGGCCTCGAGCAGGCCGGCCGCGCTCGCGGTGCGGTCGAGTAGGGCGGTGCGCGCCGCTATCAGGTCAGGGTGCATGCTGCTGCTACAATCCTCGGGTTTACCTCGACGGTATGGCAGCGTTCGCGCAATGCACCCTGGGGCTTGCTCCAGGGGACGCAGATGCGGGACGAACACGCCGGCCATCGGGTAGACACATCGTCAGCCCACTCGCGAATCCGACTGGACCAAGGTGTCGACGAGCTGCGGACCCTGCTCCCCCGAGCAGGACCCGGCCGCGATTCGAGCCGGATTCTAGAACCAACCTTTGGAGTCCTCATGACTGTCAGCATGCGTGAAATGCTGGAAGCCGGTGTCCATTTCGGGCACCAGACGCGCTTCTGGAATCCCAAGATGGCCCCGTACATCTACGGCCATCGCAACAAGATCCACATCATCAACCTCGAGAAGACGCAGCCGCTCTTCAACGACGCGATGAAGTTCGTGCGCCAGCTCGCCGCCCGGCGCGGCACGATCCTGATGATCGGCACCAAGCGCCAAGCGCGCGAGGTGATCGCCCAGGAAGCCCGGCGCGCCGGCATGCCGTTCGTCGACCAGCGCTGGCTCGGCGGCATGCTCACCAACTTCAAGACCGTCAAGGGTTCGCTGAAGAAGCTCAAGGACATGAAGGCGCAGGTCGAGTCCGGCGCCGAGATCCGCATCAAGAAGGAAGCGCTGCTGTTCCAGCGCGAGCTCGCCAAGCTCGAGAAGGACATCGGCGGCATCCAGGACATGAACGCGCTGCCCGATGCGATGTTCGTGATCGACGTCGGCTACCACAAGATCGCGGTGGCCGAGGCGAAGAAGCTCGGCATCCCGATCATCGGCATCGTCGACTCGAACCATTCGCCGGTCGGCATCGACTACGTGATCCCGGGCAACGACGACTCGGCCAAGGCGGTGGCGCTGTATGCGCGCGCGGTCGCCGACGCGGTGCTCGAAGGCAAGGCCAATGCGACCAACGAGGTCGTGCAGGCGGCCGCCGGGGGCGACGAGTTCGTGGAAGTCGACGAGACGGCGTGAGTCGCCGTGGTGTAGTGCGCATGCACGAAGGGGCTGCCTGCAGCCCCTTTTTCACACCGTCGATGGCGTTGGACTGAACCTCGGCCGGCGTCGCGTGATGCCGGCCGACAGCAATGGAGAAACAGAGATGCCCGCAATTACCGCAAGCATGGTCGGCGAACTGCGCGCCAAGACCGATGCGCCGATGATGGAGTGCAAGAAGGCGCTGACCGAGGCCGACGGCGACATGGGGCGCGCCGAAGAGCTGCTGCGCATCAAGCTCGGCAACAAGGCCGGCAAGGCTGCGTCGCGCGTCACCGCCGAAGGCGTCGTCGCCGCGGTCGTGACGGACCAGGCCGGCGCGCTGGTCGAAGTCAACTGCGAGACCGACTTCGTCTCGAAGAACGACTCGTTCCTCGCCTACACGAAATCGCTGGCGACCCTGATCGCCGACAAGAACCCGGCGGACGTCGCGGCGCTGTCGGCGCTGCCGCTCGAGCAGGACGGCTTCGGCCCGACCGTCGAGGACGTGCGCAAGGGCCTGATCGGCAAGATCGGCGAGAACATGTCGATCCGCCGCTTCAAGCGCTACGAAGGCGGCAAGCTCGCGAGCTACCTGCACGGCACGCGCATCGGCGTGCTGGTCGAGTTCGAGGGCGACGACGTCGCGGCCAAGGACGTCGCGATGCACGTCGCGGCGATGAAGCCGGTGGCGCTGCAATCCTCCGACGTGCCGACCGCGCTGATCGACACCGAGCGCAAGATCGCCGCCGAGAAGGCGGCCGAGGATGCCGAGAAGGCCAAGGCCGAAGGCAAGCCGGTGCAGTCGCCCGAGATCGTCGCCAAGCGCGTCGAAGGCGCGGTGCAGAAGTACCTGAAGGAAGTCAGCCTCTTCAACCAGGCCTTCGTGAAGAACGACAAGCAGACCGTCGAGCAGATGCTCAAGGAAAAGAAGACGACCGTGAAGGGCTTCACCCTGTACGTCGTCGGCGAAGGCATCGAGAAGAAGGTCGACGACTTCGCGGCCGAAGTGGCGGCGCAGGTCGCGGCGGCCAAGAAGGAGTAGGGCGAGCGACGAGCCCGAGCCGGCAGCGCGCTGCCGGTTCGGACGTAGACTCACGCCGCCGGCGACCAGACCGCCAGAAGACGCCGCCGGAAGACACCGCCAGAAGACTTCAGGGAGCCCGCCCTCATGCCCGCCTACAAGCGCATCCTCCTCAAGCTGTCGGGCGAGGCCCTGATGGGCGACGATGCCTACGGCATCAACCGCGCGACCATCGTGCGCATGGTGCGCGAGATCCAGGACGTGACGCGCATGGGCTGCGAGGTCGCGGTCGTGATCGGCGGCGGCAACATCTTCCGCGGCGTCGCGGGCGGTTCGGTCGGGATGGACCGGGCGACCGCCGACTACATGGGCATGCTCGCGACCGTGATGAACGCGCTCGCGCTCGCCGACACGATGCGCCAGGAGGACATGACGGCACGCGTGATGTCCGCCATAGGCATCGAGCAGGTCGTCGAGCCCTACGTGCGGCCGAAGGCGCTGCAGTACCTCGAGGAAGGCAAGGTCGTGATCTTCGCGGCCGGCACCGGCAACCCGTTCTTCACGACCGACACCGCCGCGGCGCTGCGCGGCGCCGAGATCGGTGCGCAGATCGTGCTGAAGGCGACCAAGGTCGACGGCGTCTACACCGCCGACCCGAAGAAGGACCCGAGCGCGACGCGCTATGCGCAGATCACTTTCGACGAGGCGATCGTGAAGAACCTCCAGGTGCTCGATGCGACCGCGTTCGCGCTCTGCAGAGACCAGAAGTTACCGATCAAGGTGTTTTCCATCTTCAAGCCCGGCGCGTTGAAGCGTGTGGTACAGGGCGAAGACGAAGGTACGCTCGTTCATGTCTGAGAGAGTCGCATCATGAGCATCGCTGATATCCGCAAGAACGCCGAGCAGAAGATGGCCCGGACGATCGAGTCGTACAAGGGCGAGCTGCTGAAGATACGCACCGGCCGCGCGCACCCCGGCATCCTCGACCAGGTGCACGTCGACTACTACGGCTCGATGGTGCCGATCAGCCAGGTCGCCAACGTCACGCTGCTCGATGCCCGCACGATCAGCGTGCAGCCGTGGGAGAAGGGCATGGGCGCCAAGATCGAGAAGGCGATCCGCGAGTCCGACCTCGGGCTCAATCCGTCGTCGCAGGGCGATCTGTTGCGCGTGCCGATGCCGCCGCTCACCGAAGAGCGCCGGCGCGACCTGACCAAGGTCGTGCGCCATGCTGCCGAGGAATCGCGCATCGCGGTGCGCAACCTGCGCCGCGACGCCAACGAGCACGCCAAGAAGCTGATGAAGGACAAGGAGATCTCGGAGGACGAGGAGCGCCGCTCGCTGGACGAGATGCAGAAGCTCACCGACCGCACGATCGCCGAGATCGACCGGCTGACGACGACCAAGGAAGGCGAGATCATGGCCGTCTGACGGCCGGATCGCCGCGTCTACGACTGCATCGCCTTCGTGTCCGATCCTTCGAGTCCCGAATCGCCGATCCCGCGCCACGTCGCCATCGTGATGGACGGCAATGGGCGCTGGGCCAAGAAGCGCTTCATGCCGCGCTTCTTCGGCCACAAGCAGGGCGTCGATGCGCTGGTGCGCACGGTGCTCGCGTGCGCCGATCGCGGCATCGAATACCTCACCGTCTTCGCGTTCTCGTCGGAGAACTGGAAACGCCCGACCGAGGAGGTCTCGGGGCTGATGGGCCTGGTGCTCGTCGCGGTCTCGAAGTACCTCGCCAAGCTCGCCGACCGCGGCGTCCGCATCCGCATCGTCGGCGACCGCAGCCAGGTCTCCGACAAGCTGCGCAGCGCCTGGGAGCAGGCGGAGAGCAGCACCGCTCACAACACGCGCATCACGCTGTCGGTGGCGTTCAACTACGGCGGCCGCTGGGACATCGTGCAGGCCTGCCGCGAGGCGATCGCCGCCGGTGTCGCGCCGGAACGGGTCGACGAGGCCCTGCTCTCCGGCTACATGGCGATGAGCTACGCGCCCGACCCGGACCTCTTCATCCGCACCGGCGGCGAGGTGCGCATCAGCAACTTCCTGCTCTGGCAGTCGGCGTATGCCGAGCTGGTCTTCACCGATTGCCTCTGGCCCGAGTTCGGCGACGCCGAACTCGATGCGGCGCTGGCCGAATATGCGCGCCGCGACCGGCGCTTCGGCATGGTCAAGACCGGCGCTGCGGCGACCGCGGGCTGATGCTCAAGCAACGCGTGATCACGGCGGTGGTGCTGCTGGCGCTGCTGATTCCGGCGCTGCTCGCGCCGGTGCGCTGGCCGTTCGCGGTGCTGACGTTGCTGATGATCGCGGCGGCCGGCTGGGAGTGGGCGCGGCTGAACGGCGCTGCCGGCCGCTCGGTCGGCGTCGGCGTGCTGGTGGCGGCGCTTTGCGCTGCGGCACTGGCCGCCGGCTGGGACCGGTCGGCACCGGCATGGCTCTGGTGGACGGCCGCGGCGCTGTGGATCGTCGGCGGGCCGCTGCTCCTGCGCGCCGGGCCGTCGGCCTGGCCTCGTGCGCCGGTGCCGGCGCGGCACATCCTCGGCGTCGGCGTGCTGTTCGCGGCCTGGGCCGCCATCGCCGCCGCGCGCACGATCGGCCTCAACTTCATCCTTTCGATCTTCTGCCTCGTGTGGGCCGCGGACATCTTCGCCTACTTCGGCGGTCGCGCGTTCGGGCGCCGCAAGCTCGCGCCGACGATCAGCCCGGGCAAGAGCTGGGAAGGCGCCGTCAGCGGCTTGGCGGGCGTGCTGGTGCTGGCCGCTGCGTGGCCGGTGATCGATACTTCGCTCACCGTGGACTCGCCGAGCATCTACACGCATCTGCACGCGCGCGGCGGCTGGGTCGGGCTGGTGCTCGGCGTCGTGCTGCTCGTCGCGATGAGCGTCGTCGGCGATCTGTTCGAATCGCTCGTGAAGCGCAGCGCGGGCGCCAAGGACAGCAGCAACCTGCTGCCCGGCCACGGCGGCGTGCTCGACCGCATCGATGCGCTGCTGCCGGTGTTCCCGATCGCTCTGGCGCTGCGGTCCTTCTGAGCCGCCCACGACCATGACCTCGCGCCTGCGCGTCTGCATCCTCGGGTCCACCGGTTCGGTGGGCGTCAGCACGCTCGACGTGATCGCGCGTCATCCGGATCGGTTCGAGGTGTTCGCGATCACCGCGATGAGCCGCGTCGATGCGCTCGCCGAGCAATGCCGAACTTGGCGACCGCGCTATGCGGCCTTGCCGGATGCCGCACGCGCCGCCGAGCTGCGCGCGCTGCTGCGCCGCGACGGCGTGCCCACCGACGTGCTCGATGGCGCCGGAGCGCTCGCCGAGCTGGCCGCGCATCCGGACGTCGACGCGGTGATGGCGTCCATCGTCGGCGCCGCCGGTCTGGCGCCGACCCTGGCGGCGGCGCGTGCCGGCAAGCGCGTGCTGCTCGCGAACAAGGAAGCGCTGGTCGTCGGCGGATCGCTCTTCATGCAGGCCGTGCGCGACGGCGGCGCGACCTTGCTGCCGATCGACAGCGAGCATTCGGCGATCTTCCAGTGCCTGCCGGAAGATCGCGGCGCGTGGGCGCGCCGCATCGACCACATCGTGCTGACCGCTTCGGGCGGCCCGTTCCGCACCCGCGACCCGGCGACGTTTTCGAGCATCACGCCGGAGCAGGCGATCGCGCACCCGAACTGGGTGATGGGACGCAAGATCTCGGTCGACTCGGCGACGATGATGAACAAGGCGCTCGAAGTGATCGAGGGCCGCTGGCTGTTCGATCTCGCGCCCGAGCAGGTGCGCGTCGTGATCCATCCGCAGAGCACGATCCATTCGATGGTCGTGTGCCGCGACCACTCGGTGCTCGCGCAGCTCGGCACGCCGGACATGCGCGTGCCGATCGCCTACGGCCTGTCGTTCCCCGAGCGCATCGAATCGGGCGCGAGCCGGCTCGACTTCGCCACGTTGGGCTCGCTCACGTTCGAGCCGCCCGATCATGCGCGCTACCCCGGGCTCGCGCTCGCATGGGAAACCTTGCGCGGACCCGACGGCAGCACCACGGTGCTGAATGCCGCGAATGAGGAGGCGGTGGCCGCCTTCCTGGCCGGAACCATCAGGTTCGACCAGATTCACAGCGTCAACGAGCGCACACTGGAGCGCGTCGCGCTGCGGCCCGGCGCCGCCGACACGATCGACGCGCTGCTCGATCTGGACGCCACGGCGCGGCGTCATGCGCAAAGCCATGTGAAGGACCTCGAGCCGTGATCACGACCGTCTTCGCCTTCTTGCTGACGCTCGGCGTCCTCATCGTCATCCACGAGTACGGCCATTACCGCGTCGCGGTGGCCTGCGGCGTGAAGGTGCTGCGCTTCTCGGTCGGCTTCGGGCGCGTGCTGTACCGGCGCGTCGGCAAGACGGGCACCGAATACGTGCTGTGCGCGCTGCCGCTCGGCGGCTATGTGCGCATGCTCGACGAACGCGAGAGCCCGGTGGCGCCGGAGGAACGCGAGCAGGCGTTCAACCGCCGGCCGCTCCTGCAGCGCGCCGCGATCGTCGCTGCCGGGCCGGCCGCGAACCTGCTGCTCGCGGTGCTGCTGTATTCCGCCGCGCACTGGATCGGCGTCGACGAGCCGAAAGCGGTGCTCGGACCGCCGGCGGCCTCGAGCCTGGCCCAGCGCGCCGGCTTGCATGCCGGCGACTGGGTGCGCGCGACCTCGACCGACGGGGTCGAATGGAAGGACCTGCGTTCGATGACCGACCTGCGCTGGGAGATCACGCAGGCGGCGATGCGCGGCGAGCCGTTGCAACTGCTCGTCACCGACCGTGACGGCCACGGCAGCCGCCATGCGACGCTCGATCTCGGCAGCCTCGCCACGACCGACGTGGACGCGCGGCTGATGCAGCGCGTCGGCATCGCGACCTACAGCGAGCCGGTGCTCGGCGATGTGAAGCCGGGCGGTGCCGGTGCCAAGGCCGGCCTCGAGGCGGGCGACCGCGTGCTCGCCATCGACGGCGTCGCGATCGACGACGCATCGCGCGTCTACGACCTGATCCGGACCAGCGCGCCCGGCGGCGTCGCCAAGACGATGCAGTGGACGGTCGAGCGCGCCGGCCGCACGCTCGAGCTCGCCGTACGGCCGGCGGTGATCACCGAAGGCGGCAAGCCGATCGGCCGGCTCGAGCTCTATCCGGGACAACCGGCGGCGCTCGTCACGGTGCGCTACGGCTTCGTCGACGGCATCGTCGAAGCGGCGACGCAGACCTGGCAGATGTCGGCGCTGACGATCAAGACGCTCGGCCGCATGCTGATCGGCGAAGCCTCGCTGAAGAACCTCAGCGGCCCGTTGACGATCGCCGACTACGCCGGCCAATCGGTGCGCCTGGGCCTCGCCTACTATCTCGGCTTCCTTGCCGTCGTGAGCGTCAGCCTCGGCGTGCTGAACCTGCTGCCGCTGCCGGTCTTGGATGGTGGGCACCTGATGTATTATCTTTTCGAGGGTGTGACCGGGCGGCCGGTCTCCGAGTTGTGGCTCGAGCGGCTGCAGCGTGGCGGTGTGGCCATCATGCTGGTGATGATGTCCCTGGCCCTGTACAACGACGTGGCCCGGCTGCTGGGCCTGCAATGACCGACCGCATGCGATCCTCCCGCAGAGCCAAGCACCTCCGTTCATCCCTGCTCGCCGCTGCCATTGCCACCGCGCTACACGCCGGGTCGGCGTGGGCGGTCGAGCCGTTCGTGCTGAAGGACATCCGCGTCGAAGGGCTGCAGCGCACCGACGCCGGCACCGTGTTCGCGTCGCTGCCGTTCCGCGTGGGCGACACCTACACCGACGACAAGGGCGCGGCCGGCCTGCGCGCGCTGTTCGCGACCGGGCTGTTCAAGGACGTGCGCATCGACGTCGACGGCAACGTGCTCGTCGTCGTCGTCGAGGAGCGGCCCGTCATCGCAAGCATCGATTTCGCCGGCCTGAAGGAGTTCGACAAGGATCCGTTGCTCAAGTCGCTGCGCGACTTCGGCATCGGCGAAGGCCAGCCGTTCGACAAGGCGCTCGCCGACCGCGCCGAGCAGGAACTGAAGCGCCAGTACCTGACGCGCAGCCTGTATGCCGCCGAGGTCGTCACGACGGTGACGCCGATCGAGCGCAATCGCGTCAACCTGACCTTCACCGTCACCGAAGGCTCGCCGTCGAAGATCCGCGAGATCCGCATCGTCGGCAACCATGCGTTCTCGGAAGGCACGCTGAAGGGCCTGTTCGAGCTGAACGACGGCGGCTGGCTCGACTTCTACACCAAGGCCGACCGGTATTCGCGCGTCAAGCTCGATGCCGATCTCGAGAAGCTGCGCGCCTACTACCAGAACCGCGGCTACCTCGAATTCAACGTCGATTCGACGCAGGTCGCGATCTCGCCCGACAAGGAAGAGATCACGATCACGATCAACATCACCGAGGGCCAGGTCTACACCGTCACCGGCGTCAAGCTCGAGGGCGAATACCTCGGCAAGGAAGACGACTTCAAGACCCTGGTGACGATCAAGCCCGGCGAGCCATACCGCGCCGAGGCGGTGGCCGACACGACGAAGAACTTCACCGATCTTTTCGGCACCTTCGGCTATGCGTTCGCGAAGGTCGATGCGCGGCCCGACATCGACCGCGCCACCGGCCGCGTGATGCTCACGCTGGTATCCGATCCGCAGCGCCGCGTGTACGTGCGCCGCATCAACATCTCGGGCAACACGCGCACTCGCGACGAAGTGATCCGGCGCGAGTTCCGCCAGTTCGAGTCGTCGTGGTACGACGGCCGCAAAATCAAGCTGTCGCGCGATCGGGTCGACCGGCTCGGCTACTTCACCGAGGTCACCGTCGACACCGCCGAAGTGCCGGGCTCGCTCGATCAGGTGGACCTGACCTACACGGTGAAGGAAAAGCCGACCGGCAACCTGCAACTGGGCGCCGGCTTCTCGTCCGCCGACCGCCTGTCGCTGAACGCAGCGATCAAGCAGGACAACATCTTCGGCTCGGGCAACTACCTCGGCCTCGAGGTCGACACGTCGCACTATTCGCGCACGCTGGTGATCTCGTCGATCAATCCGTATTTCACCGTCGACGGCATCTCGCGCGCCTACGACATCTACTACCGCACGACCCGCCCGATCAACCCGCAGGGCGAGCAGTACGAGCTCGTCACGCCGGGCGCGTCGGTGCGCTTCGGCGTGCCGTTCAGCGAATACGACACGGTGTTCTTCGGCCTCGGCGTCGAGAGCACCGAGATCAC
Source organism: Pseudomonadota bacterium (assembly GCA_018241265.1). GTDB lineage: Bacteria > Pseudomonadota > Gammaproteobacteria > Burkholderiales > Burkholderiaceae_C > JAFEEF01. Next base: position 20,401 of record JAFEEF010000017.1, read on the forward strand.
CGGCGCGACCGCGCTGCCGAACAATTTCTTCCTCTACCGCGAGCAGTTCGGCGATCGAAGCTGGTCGTTGCCGCTGACGATCGGCTGGTCGCGCGACAGCCGCGACAGCGCGCTGTCGCCGACCGCCGGACGCCTGACGAGCCTGAACCTGGAATTGAGCCCGGCCGGCCAGGCCCGCTATGCGCGTGCCAACGCGCAGCTGCAGCAGTTCTTTCCATTGCCGCTGCGCTTCACGTTCGCGGTCAACTCTCAGATCGGCTACGGGCTGGGCCTGGGCGATCGTCCCTATCCGATCTTCAAGAACTTCTATGGCGGCGGCCTCGGTACGGTTCGCGGCTTCGACCAGGGCACGCTCGGTCCGGTCGACGTGACCGGCTCCTACATCGGCGGCAACAAGCGTCTCAACATCCAGAACCAGCTCTATGTGCCGGTACCGGGCGCCGGCACCGACCGCACGTTCCGGATGTTCGGTTTCGTCGACGTCGGCAATGTCTGGGGCGAAGGTCAGCACGTCAGCTTCGACAGCCTGCGGGCATCCGCCGGCCTGGGCTTGAGCTGGGTCTCGCCGGTGGGCCCGCTGCAGCTCAGTTATGGCCAGCCCATCCGCAAGGAGCCTGGCGATAGAATCCAGCGACTTCAATTCCAGATCGGGACCGCGTTCTAATGGGTAGCTCTTTTGTCAGGTCCGCAGCCGCGGCCGTGTTGTCGATGGCTGCGGTCGTCGCGGTGCAAGCGCAGGAATTGAAGATCGGCTACGTCAACAGCGATCGCGTGCTGCGCGACGCGGTGCCGGCGAAGGCGGCGCAGGCCAAGCTCGAGTCCGAGTTCTCCAAGCGCGAGAAGGATCTGGCCGACACGGCCGCCCGGCTGAAGGCGGCGAGCGACAAGCTCGACAAGGATGCGCCGACCTTGCCCGAGGCCGAGCGCAGCCGCCGCCAGCGCGATCTGGTCGAACAGGACCGCGACTTCCAGCGCCGTCGCCGCGAGTTCCAGGACGACCTGACGCAGCGCAAGAACGACGAGCTGTCGTCGGTGATCGAGCGCGCCAACAAGGTCATCAAGTCGATCTTCGAGAGCGAGAAGTACGACCTGATCCTGCAGGATCCGGTCGTGTTCGCCGGGCCGCGCGTCGATATCACCGACAAGGTGATCAAGGCGCTGAACGCGCAGAGCGCCGGCGCCGCTGCGCCCGCTCCGGCGCCGGCGCCGTCGAAGTGAGTCGCTGGAGCGTAGCGACGCTTCGTTCGCGGCCTCTGAATTGACAGCTTCGCCCGTGGTTGCGCTGCGCGAGATCGTCGAGCAGCTCGGGGGCGAACTGATCGGCGACGGTTCGCTCGCGATCGACTGCATCGAACCGCTCGGCGAAGCCACGGCCGGCGCGATCTCGTTCGTCTCGAACGCGCGCTATCGCGCCCAGCTTGCCGGCTCGGTCGCCGGTTGCGTCATCGTCGCGCCGTCATTGCGCGACGAAGCCGCAGCGCGCGGCGCGACCATCGTCACGCCCGATCCGTATCTGTACTACGCCCGCTTGACGCAGTGGTGGGCTGCGCGCATGCGGCCGGCACGAACGACCGGCGTCCATGCGAGCGCAGTGGTCGAGTCGTCGGCACGCATCGGCCGCAACGTGTCGATCGGCGCGCTGGCATCGATCGAGGCCGATGCCGTCATCGAGGACGGCGCGACGATAGGCGCGCAATGCCACATCGGCCGCGGCGCGCGCATCGGAGCGTCGACCCGGCTGGCCGCGCGGGTGACGGTGCACGACCGCTGCACGGTAGGCCGACGCGGCATCGTGCACAGCGGCGCGGTGATCGGCGCCGACGGCTTCGGCTTCGCGCCCGACCGCGGCCGCTGGGAGAAGATCGAGCAGCTCGGTGCGGTCGTCATCGGCGACGACGTCGAGATCGGCGCCAACACCTGCATCGACCGCGGGGCGCTCGGCAACACCGTGATCGCCGACGGCGTCAAGCTCGACAACCTGATCCAGATCGGCCACAACGTGCGCATCGGCGAGCACACCGCGATCGCCGGCTGCGTTGGCATCGCCGGCAGCGCGGTGATCGGCAGGCACTGCACGATCGGCGGAGCGGGCATGATCGCGGGGCATCTCGAGATCGTCGACCATGTGCACATCTCGGGCGGCACGCTGGTCAGCCATTCGATCCGCAAGCCGGGCCACTACACCGGTGTGTACCCGATAGCCGAGAATGCCGCCTGGGTGAAGAATGCCGCCACGCTGCGTCACCTGCACGCGATGCGCGAGCGTTTGCGCGCGCTCGAGGAGAGGCTGCCGGAACCGCCGCCCCCTCCAGACGATCCTCAACGAGCATGACCATGGACATCCACGCCATCATCCAGCGGTTGCCGCACCGCTATCCGATCCTGCTCGTCGACCGCGTGCTCGAGATCGACCACGCCAAGCGCATCGTCGCGCTGAAGAACGTGACGATCAACGAACCGTACTTCGTCGGCCACTTTCCGCAGCGCCCGGTGATGCCCGGCGTGATGATGCTGGAGGCGCTGGCGCAGACCGCCGCGATCCTCGCGTTCGACATCATCGGACCGGAGCGCGGCAAGAACGCGCTGTTCTACTTCGCCGGCATCGACAATGCGCGCTTCAAGCGCGTCGTCGAACCGGGCGACCAGCTCGTCATGCACGTGACGCTCGAGCGCATGAAGGCCAGCATCGTCAAGTTCAACGGCCGCTCGATGGTCGGCGAGCAGTTGGCGGTCGAGGCCGAACTGATGTGCACCATGCGCACGCTGGACTGATGGCCAACGTCCATCCCACCGCGATCGTCGAAGCCGGCGCCGAGCTCGACGCGACGGTCGAGATCGGTCCGTATTCGATCGTCCGCTCCGGCGTGACGATAGGCCGCGGCACGAAGGTCGGGCCGCACTGCGTGATCGAAGGCCTGACGACGATCGGCGCGGACAACCGCATCTTCCAGTTCTGCTCGCTCGGCGGCGTGCCGCAGGACAAGAAGTACGCCGGCGAGCCGACGAAGCTCGTGATCGGCGACCGCAACACGATCCGCGAGTACTGCAACTTCAACGTCGGCACCGCGCAGGATGCCGGCGTCACGCGCATCGGCAACGACAACTGGCTGATGAACAACGTGCACATCGCGCACGACTGCCAGGTCGGCAACCAGATCATCATCGCCGGCTATGCGGGCCTCGCGGGCCACGTGCATCTGGACGACTGGGCGATCGTCGGCGCGCAGTCCGGCGTGCATCAGTTCGGCCGCGTCGGCGCGCATGCGTTCATCGGCTTCCAGAGCCACGTGTCGCAGGACGTGCCGCCGTTCATGATGGTCGAGGGCTATCCGCTCACGGTACGCGGCTACAACATCGAGGGGCTGCGCCGGCGCGGCTGGACGACCGAACGGCTCGCCGCGGTCAAGCAGATGCACCGGCTGCTGTACCGCGAGGGCAAGTCGCTGGAGCAGGCGCGGATCGCGATCGCCGAGCTGGCGACGCAGGTTCCCGAAGCCGCCGCCGACGTCGCGCTGATGACGACGTTCATCGCGCAGGCCAGGCGCGGTATCGCGAGATGAGGGTCCTTCGTCTTCGCCGCACGCCGAACCGCCGCGTGCGCGTCCCCGGGCCGGTGAGCTGCTGACGTGCCGATCCCGCAGACCGCAGGGCCGCGCTTCGGCATCGTGGCCGGAGAAGCCTCGGGCGACCTGCTCGCCGGGCTCCTGCTCGGCGGCCTGAACGCGCGTTGGCCGGACCTGCGCGCGTTCGGCATGGGCGGTCCGCAGATGGCGGCGCAGGGCTTCGACGTACGCTGGCCGCACACGCGCCTGTCCGTCAACGGCTATGCGGACGTGCTGCGCCGCTACCGCGAGCTGTCCGGCCTGCGCAACGAGATCGCTGCGCACATGCTGAAGGAGCGGCCCGACGTCTACATCGGCGTCGACGCGCCCGACTTCAACCTCGAGATCGAGCTGCGCCTGAAGACCCACGGCATCAAGACGATCCACTTCGTCAGTCCGTCGATCTGGGCCTGGCGCGGCAAGCGGGTCGAGAAGATCCGGCGCGCCACCGACCTCGTGCTGTGCGTGTTCCCGTTCGAGCCGGCGATCTATGCGAAGCAGGGTGCTGCGGCGACCTACGTTGGCCATCCGCTCGCCGACGCGATCCCGCTCGACGTGCCGCACGCCGAGAGCCGCGCGACCCTCGGCTATGCGCCGGACGACACGGTGGTCGCGGTTCTTCCCGGCAGCCGGCGTGCCGAGATCCAGTACATCGCGCCGCGCCTGCTTGCTGCCGCGGCGCTGATGGCGCGCCGGCGTCCGGGGCTGCGCTTCGTGTTGCCGGTCGTGCCCGGCATGCGCCACCTGGTCGAGCCGGTGCGGCGGCAACATGCGCCGGACCTCGACCTGACGATCCTCGACGGCCGCTCGCACGAGGCGCTCGCGGCCTGCGACGTCGCGCTCGTCGCCAGCGGCACCGCGACGCTCGAAGCCGCGCTCTTCAAGCGGCCGATGGTGATCACCTATGCCTTGCACTCGCTCAACTGGCATATAGTGAAACGCATGAAATACCAGCCCTGGATCGGGCTGCCCAACATCCTGCTCGAAGACTTCGCAGTGCCCGAACTGCTGCAGCGCGAGGCCACGCCCGAACGCATCGCCGCCGCCGGCTTCGCGTGGCTCGACGATCCGGCCGGCTGCGCGGCGCTCGCCGCGCGCTTCCAGGCGCTCCATCTGCAACTGCGGCGCGATACCGCCAAGGTCGCCACCGATGCCATCGAAGCCACGCTCGCGGCGTCGTGAACGCGTCCGGATCACGCTGACCGGCCTGCTCGCCGGCATCGACGAGGCCGGTCGCGGGCCGCTCGCCGGGCCGGTGGTCGCCGCGGCGGTGATGCTCGACGACACCAAGCGCATCCGCGGCCTGGCCGACTCCAAGGTGCTGACCGCGCGCACGCGCGAGCGCCTCTACGACGAGATCCGCGCCAGGGCGCTGTGCTGCGCGGTCGGTGTCGCGAGCGTCGAGGAGATCGATGCGATCAACATCCTGCAGGCGACGATGCTCGCGATGCAGCGCGCGGTCGATGGGCTGCGCCTGCGGCCGCACGGCGTGCTGGTCGACGGCAACCGCCTGCCGACGCTGACGATGCCGGGCCAGGCGATCGTCGACGGCGACGCGAAGGTCGCGGCGATCTCGGCCGCATCGATCGTCGCGAAGGTGCATCGCGACCGGCTCTGCCTCGAGCTCCACGAGCAGCATCCGCAGTACGGCTTCGACGCGCACAAGGGCTATGCGACGCGGGCGCATCTCGAGGCGTTGCGCAGCCATGGTGCCTGCGTGCACCACCGCCGCAGCTTCGCGCCGGTGCGCGAGCTGCTGGCGGCGCGCGTGTTCTGAACGATGGCCGAGGCTGCAACCCCTCGGCACGTCACGTCGCGCGACAACCCGCTGCTGGTGCGGCTGCGCAAGCTCGCGAGCGATCCGGGCGCCTATCGCCGCACCGGCCTGATCTGGATCGAAGGCGAGCACTTGTGCGCGGCCTTGGTCGCGCGCGGCGGCCGGCCCGAGCAGGCCGTCGTGACGCGCAGCGCGTGGGAGTCGCAGCCGGGCCTGCACGGCCTGGCGCGCCGTGCGGCGACGGTCGTCGTAGTCGAGGATGCGCTGATGGCCACGCTCGGTACGCTCGAGTCGCCGGCGCCGATCGGCTTCGTGGTCGCGTGGCCCGGCGCGGCGGCATTGGTGCCCGGGCGGCCGAGCGTCGTGCTCGATCGCGTGCAGGACGCCGGCAATGTCGGCGCCATCGTGCGCAGCGCGGCGGCCTTCGGCGTCACGCAGGTGATCGCGCTGAAGGGCAGCGCCGCGCTCTGGTCGCCCAAGGTGCTGCGCGCCGGCATGGGGGCGCACTTCGCGCTGCATCTCGTCGAAGCGGCCGAAGCGGACGCGCTCGATGCCATCGGCGTGCCGCTGATCGCGACGAGCTCGCATGCGGTCGATGTCCTGCAGTCGGCCGAGCTGCCGTGGCCCTGCGGCTGGGTCTTCGGTCACGAAGGGCAGGGCATCGCCGGGCGCCTGCTGCAGCGCTGCGCGCGGACGCTGCGCATCGCGCAGCCGGGCGGCGAGGAGTCGCTCAACGTGGCGGCTGCTGCGGCAGTGTGCCTCTACGAGTCGACGCGTCGCCGCGTGACGCTTCCGCCAGCAGCGCCTCGGCCTTCGAGCGCGTGACGTAGGCGCCGTCGTCGCGCGGCGCGAGTCCGTCGAGCGCGTGCTGCAACAGCAGGCGCGCATCGGCCGCGCGGCCTTGCGCAAGCGCCGCGCGGCCGCGCTGGTAGTCGATCAACGCCGGCCAGTCGGGCTGCTGCTCGGCGACGTCGAGGCTCTCGGCATCGAGCCCGTCGAGCAGCGGCGCGGCTTCGGCGGCGCGTCCGAGGTCGAGCAGGCTGCTCGCGAGCAGATAGCGCACCTCCTGCAGGCGCGGGTCGTCGACGGGATCGCCGGCGGCGACGCGTTGCCGCACGTCGCGCAGGATGGCGGCCGCTTCTGCCGGTCGGCCGGCATAGAGGCGCACGATGCCGAGATTGGTCTGCACGCCGAGCGTGGCCGCGGCGTTCTCGCCCAGCAGCGCCGCATAGCCGCGCCGTACCGTGGACCATTCGTCCCAGGCGCGGTCGTAGGCCTGATCGTCGAGGTGGACCGCAGCCAGCAGGTCGGTCGCCGTCAAGGTCATGCGATGGCCAGGGCCGAGCCGCGCCGCGAGTCCGCTGGCGCCCTGCTGAAGCATCGCGATCGCGTCGGCGCGGCGCTGCTGCAGGCCGAGCGCCCGGCCGAGGCCGACCATCGTGTAGTACGTCCTCGCATGGTTCGCGCCGCGCATCGCGGTCTGGCTGGCCAGCAGCGCGCGGAACTGCGCCTCGCCGGCCTGCCATTCGCCCGCCATCACGAGGTTGTCGCCGAGCGCGTAGGCGATTTTGTCGCGCCACGGCTCGTCCGCCTCGGACAGCGGCTCGACCAGCGACCAGGCCTCGCGCAGCATGGCAACGCCCTGCTTCAGCGCGTCCTTGCCGTCGAGCAGCCATGAGCGCACGAAGAGCAGCCGGGCGCGCAGGCTGGGCGACCGGCTGGCCGCGGGGCCGGCATCGCGATCGATCTGCTCGACGAGCCGCTGCGCTTCGGTACTGCGCGACAGCTGGACGAGATCGAGCGCCAGCCGCAACCGCACCTGCTGCACCTGGGCGAGGTCGGCGTCCGGTGCGGCCGCGTAGGCGTCGAGCGCACGCTGCCCTTCGACGGCCGAGTCCTGCGCGCGCGACAGCTCGGAGTAGGCGTTCTGCATCGCCTGGTGCAAGCCGCCGCGCACGGCCGGTGCAGCGCCCGCGAAGCGCGCGTCGATGCCGGCCGCCGCATGCGCGAGCGCATCCGCGACGGTGATGTCGGCGCGGCCCGCGGCCGCCGGGTTGGCGGCACCGATCAGATCGTCCTGCAGCACCTGATTCAGCGCCTCGACCAGCGTGAGCTGCTGGGCGAGCGCATGGGCGCTGCGCCGTTCGCTCGCGTAGAGCCACAGGCTCAGGGCCAGGCCGGCGACCAGCGCGCAGGCGGCCGCGGCGATCCACGGTGCGCGGGCCCTGCTGCGTGTCATCGCGAGCTCGGCCTGCGCGGCGCGCGCCGCATCGGCCGCATGCTGCTGCTCGGCGCTGCGTCGTCGATCGAGGGTGCGCAGCCGCTCGGCGAGCTGCGCCGCCGATGCGAGCCGGTGCGCCGGATCGGTATCGGTGGCCCGCGCGATGTCGTCACGCAGCAGCGGATCGGCGATGTCGCGTTCCCAGCCGGGCGCGAGCAATCGGCCGAGGTCGCCGACGACGAGCTGGTAGAGGATCACGCCGAGCGCGTAGACGTCGCTCTGCGTCGACGGCGCCGCTCCGGCGATCAGCTCGGGGGCGAGATAGAACGGCGTGCCCGAGCTCGAGTCGGCGCCCACGGCAGTGGCCAGGCTCAAGCCCAGGCGCGTGATCTGCAGCGCCTCCAGCCTGCCCGGCTCCAGCAGGCGGCCGCTGCCGAAGTCGGTCAGCCGCACCTGCCAGCCGTCGCCGCGCGGCGCGACGAGCACGTTGGCCGGCTTCAGGTCCTTGTGCAGCACCGCGACGCTGTGCGCCGCCGCGACCGCATCGGCGAGCTGCAGCATCAAGGCCACGCGCGCTTCGATCGGCGTCGCCGCGAGCCGCGTGCCGTCGCCCGCGGGTACGACGGCCCAGGCCGACAGGCTGTCGCCGCCATAGGCGCATTCGAGGAAGCACGGCGGATGCTCGAGGTTGCTGTCGAGGATGCGTGCGATGTCCTCGCGCGGTCCGAGGCTGGCCTGCAGCACGCGGAACAGCATCAGCTCGCGCTTCAGCTCGGCGAGCCGTTCGCCGTTCAGCGCGAACTTGTAGACCCGCACGTCGCCGGTCTTCGCATGGCGCGCCAGCCAGGTCTCGCTGGTGTGCGAGGTACCGAGCGGCGTCGCGAGCACATAGTGCTCGCGTCCCGGTACCGGCATACCGGCCGCGAGGTCGAGCGCGCTCGCATACCGGCGGCCGACGGCGATGCGCTCGACCGGGCCTTCGAGCCGATAGCCTTGCCGCGGCACCGTCACGATGCGCCGCCCGGCCTCGTCGCCGAGCGCGCCGCGCAGCTTCGAGATCGCGTTGGCCAGCACGTTCTCGACCGTCACGGCGCGCTCGCCCCAGACCTCGCGGTACAGCCGCTCGCGCGGGATCACCTCGTCGGGCGTCGCCAGCAGCAGCGCCAGCAGCTGCAACGGCTTCTGCTGCACGTCGACGGCGACACCGTCCACGCGCAGCTCGAAGCGCAGCTCGTCGAACTCGGCATTGGCGTATCGGTAGCGATACAGCGCCGGACGATGGTCGTCCATCGATGGCTCTCCCCCTGGTCGCGCAGTCTGCCAGAGGACGGGAGAGAAATCGGTGTAGCCGCGGTGATGGCCGAAGGATCGTCCGGATGCGTCAATGCGATGCATCCATGACGACCCGAAGGAGGTTTCCGATGCACCGATCCGTCAAGTTCGCGACCGCGCTCGTCGCGGCATCGCTCGTCATCGGCGGATGCGCCGAGATGGGCCGGGCCGTCGATCAGGCGGTGCAGCAATCGCTGACCGGCAACACGCCGCAGGACCGCATCCGCCGCGGCGACTACGACCTGCTCGTGACGACCGGGCAATTCGGCTTCGACGACGTCTGCGTGCACGCGGTGCCGGGTTCGGCCGGCGGCGACTACGACCCGAAGGTCGCGGTGCGCATCCTCGATCGCCATACCGGCCGCTACGGCATCCTGCCCTACGACTGCGCGAAGGCGGCTGCCATCGGCCAGTTGACGCGCCGGCCGCTGGTCGACGCGGGGACGGAGACGGCCGCGGCCGCCTTCAACGACAAGAGCCCGTGCTCCAGCGTGCCGCCGGAGCTGCAGCCGAAGTACCAGCGCAGCTGCCGCTCGTTCGATCCGAAGGATCCGTGCTCGGCACTGCCGGCCGACGGCACCTGGCGCAACGGCCAGACCACGCTGGCGGCGGCCTGCGATGCGCGGCGGGCCGAGGACACGATCGACCGCGTCAATGCCTACAAGCCGGCAGCGCGCTGACGCGCCCCGGTGCGAGGCTTCAGTACATCAACCGATCCGGCCGCAGGTCGGACAGGATCGTCGTCGCGATCTCCTCGATCGACTTGTGCGTCGACGACAGCCACTCGATGCCCTCGCGGCGCATCATCGTTTCCGCCTCGCGCACCTCGAACCGGCAGTTGTCGATCGATGCGTACTTGCTCCCCGGCCGGCGCTCGTTGCGGATCTGCGCCAGGCGCTCCGCATCGATCGTCAGCCCGAAGCACTTCTTCTTGTACGGCGCGAGCGTCGACGGGATCGCGCCGCGGTCGAAGTCCTCGGGGATCAGCGGATAGTTCGCGGCCTTCACCCCGTGCTGCATCGCCAGATACAACGAGGTCGGCGTCTTGCCGCTGCGGCTCACGCCGACCAGGATCACGTCGGCCTCGGCGAGGTTCTTCGCCGACTGGCCGTCGTCGTGGGCGAGCGAGAAGTTGATCGCCTCGATGCGGTCGGTGTACTCCTGGCTCTTCGCGACGTCGGCGAAGCGCCCGACGCGGTGGTTCGACGTCACGCCGAACTCCGCCTCGAGCGGCTCGATGAAGGTGTTGAACATGTCGAGCACGAGACCCTGCGCATGCGTCTTCACGACCGCGAGGATCTCCGGGTTCACCAGCGTCACGAAGACGATGGGCCGCTTGCCCTCGGCTTCGGCGGTGTGGTTGATCTCGCGCACCACCTGATGCGCCTTGTCGGCGGTGTCGACGAACGGGCGCCGCACATGACGCGGCTTGGACGGGAACTGCGACAGGATCGAGTTGCCGAAGGTCTCGGCGGTGATGCCGGTACCGTCCGAGACGAAGAACACGGTGCGATTGGGCATGGAGCCGGCCTCGGGAGGATGCAATGCAGCAGTCATCATAGTCAGGGTTCGCCCGTAGAATGGCTGCAATCCTTCCGCCTTGCCGCCATGTTTGCCGTCCTCGACTCCGCAGCACCGAGCAAGGCTCGGGCCAGCCTGCGCACGGACGCCGCCGCCCTGGAGCCATGCTCGGGCCGGCCGCTCGGCCGGAAAGCACCGATTTCCCAACATCACGGAGCTTTCCCATGTCTCAACCGTCTGTGGCGACCGCCCTGGTCGTACCGTTCGAACAACTGAGGATGACCGACGTCGAGTCGGTCGGCGGCAAGAACGCCTCCCTCGGCGAAATGATCAGCCAGCTCGCTGCCTCGGGCGTTCGTGTCCCGGGCGGCTTCGCGACGACCGCGCATGCGTTCCGCGAGTTCCTGCGCCACGAGGGCCTCGCCGACCGCATCGAGCAGCGGCTGAAATCGCTCGACATCGACGACGTGCGGGCGCTCGCCGCAGCGGGCGCCGAGATCCGCCGCTGGATCGAGGCGACGCCGTTCCCGGCCGACCTCGCGGCGGCGATCCGCGCCGAGTTCGCGAAGCTCTCGGCCGGCGCGCCCGATGCGTCGTTCGCGGTGCGCTCGTCGGCGACCGCCGAAGACCTGCCCGATGCATCGTTCGCCGGCCAGCAGGAGACCTTCCTCAACGTCGTCGGCATCGAGGACGTGCTGGCGAAGATGAAGGAGGTGTTCGCGAGCCTCTACAACGACCGCGCGATCAGCTACCGCGTGCACAAGGGCTACGCGCACGCCGATGTGGCGCTCTCGGCCGGCGTGCAGCGCATGGTGCGCTCCGACCTCGGCGCGGCCGGCGTGATGTTCACGATCGACACCGAGAGCGGTTTTTCCGACGTCGTCTTCATCACGTCGAGCTACGGTCTCGGCGAGACGGTCGTGCAGGGCGCCGTGAACCCCGACGAGTTCTACGTCCACAAGCCGGCGCTGAAGGCCGGCAAGATGGCGATCATCCGGCGCAATCTCGGCTCCAAGCTCATCAAGATGGAGTTCGCGACGCCCGAGGAGCGTGCGGCGAGCGGCCGCCTCGTGAAGACCGGCGACACCGCGCAGGAGCACCGCAACCGCTATTCGCTGAGCGATGCCGACGTGATGGAGCTGGCGCGCTACGCGCTGACGATCGAGGCGCACTACGGCCGTCCGATGGACATCGAGTGGGGCAAGGACGGTGCGGACGGCAAGCTCTACATCCTGCAGGCGCGGCCCGAGACGGTGAAGAGCCAGCAGGGCGACAAGGTCGAGCAGCGCTACAAGCTCAAGGGCGACACGTCGAAAAGCACCGTGCTGGCCGAAGGCCGCGCGATCGGCCAGAAGATCGGCACCGGCCCGGTGCGCGTCGTCACGAGCATCGCCGAGATGGACACCGTGCAGCCGGGCGACGTGCTGGTCGCCGACATGACCGATCCGAACTGGGAGCCGGTGATGAAGCGCGCCAGCGCCATCGTCACGAACCGCGGCGGGCGCACCTGCCATGCGGCGATCATCGCGCGCGAGCTCGGCATACCGGCGGTCGTCGGCTGCGGCAACGCGACCGATGTGCTGCAGCCCGGCGCGCTCGTGACCGTGGCCTGCTCGGAAGGCGACACCGGCTACATCTACGACGGCCTGCTCGAGACCGAGGTTTCCGACGTGCGCCGCGGCGAGCTGCCGAAGTGCCCGGTGAAGATCATGATGAACGTCGGCAATCCGCAGCTCGCGTTCGAGTTCGCGCAGATGCCCAACAGCGGCGTCGGCCTGGCGCGTCTCGAGTTCATCATCAACAACAACATCGGCGTGCACCCGAAGGCGATCCTCGACTATCCGAACATCGACAGCGACCTGAAGAAGGCGGTCGAGAGCGTGGCGCGCGGGCATGCGTCGCCGCGTGCGTTCTACGTCGACAAGCTCGCCGAAGGCGTCGCGACGATCGCCGCGGCGTTCTGGCCCAAGCCGGTGATCGTGCGGTTGTCGGACTTCAAGAGCAACGAATACCGCAAGCTCATCGGCGGGTCGCGCTACGAGCCGGAGGAAGAGAACCCGATGCTCGGCTTCCGCGGCGCGTCGCGCTACGTCAGCGAGGCCTTCGGCGAGGCCTTCGCGATGGAGTGCGAAGCGCTCAAGCGCGTGCGCGAGGACATGGGGCTGACCAACGTCGAGATCATGGTGCCGTTCGTGCGCACCCTGACGCAGGCCGAGAAGGTCATCGGGATGCTGGCCGAACGCGGCCTGAAGCGCGCCGCCGACGGCGGCAGCGACGGCCTGAAGGTCATCATGATGTGCGAGATCCCGAGCAACGCCGTGCTGGCCGACGACTACCTGCGCTGGTTCGACGGCATGTCGATCGGCTCGAACGACCTGACGCAGCTCACGCTCGGGCTCGATCGCGACTCCGGCATGGAGCTGCTCGCGAAGGACTTCGACGAGCGCGATCCCGCGGTCAAGGCGCTGGTGTCGCGCGCGATCAAGGCATGCCTCGGCGCCGGCAAGTACGTCGGCATCTGCGGCCAGGGGCCGAGCGACCATCCGGACTTCGCCGACTGGCTGGCCGACGAGGGCATCGCGTCGATGTCGTTGAACCCCGACTCGGTGGTCGAGACCTGGACCCGCCTGGCCGCTCGCCAGGCGTAACGACGGCAGCGGCGGGCGCGCCGCCCGTCGGATTTAGGGTCGGAGCGCGAGCGCCATCAGGTCCTTGGCGTGGTAGCGGTCGCCGACGCGGATCGCCCGCGGCAACGATCCGTAGCGCACGAAGCCTGCGCGCTCGTAGAGCGCGGTCGCCGAGGCGTTGCCGGCCGTCACGCTCAGGGTCAGCAGCTCGACGTCCGGTGTCCGGCGTGCCACCGCGATGCATGCGGCGAGCAGCGCGCGGCCGATGCCGCGTCCCTGGTGTCCGGCGTCGACCATCATCCCGACCAGATGACCGATGTGCCGTGCCTTGGCACGTGCCTCGCGCTCGCAACTGATCGCGCCGACCAGCGTCGTGTCGTCCCAGGCGGCCAGCGTGATGTGGCGGCCCGGCGCCAGGATGCCGCCGACCCGGCCCGCGTAGCTCTCGGCCGGACGCGCGCGCTCGGCTTCCGCATCCGACGTGAAGGCTTCGGGAAATGCCGCCAGCACCGCGTCGCGCAGCGCCTTGTAGGCGGGCAGTTCGCCCATCGCGAGCGGCCGGATCGCGACGTCGGCGGCGCTCATCGCAACGGGGCTTCAGCCGCCGATGTAGTGCATCTCGACGCGCCGCTCGCCGCTGCCCGGCGCCGATGCGTCGGCGGCGCCGCGCAACTCGGAATAGCGGTCGTCGCGTCCCTGCCAGATCCAGCCGATCGCGGCGGCGATCTCTGCGTCGCTGCGGCCGCCGCGCAGCAGCGCGCGCAGGTCGTGGCCGTGGCTCGCGAACAGGCAGAGGAACAGCTTGCCTTCGGTGGACAGCCGCGCGCGGTTGCAGTCGCGGCAGAAGGCGTGCGTGACGCTCGAGATGACGCCGATCTCGCCGCTGCCGTCGGCGTAACGCCAGCGCTCCGCCGTCTCGCCGGCGGCACTGGCCGCGAGCGGCTCGAGCGCATAGGTCTGCTGCAGCCGCGCGATCAGCTCGGACGACGGCAGCACCTCTTCCATGCGCCAGCCGTTGGTCGCGCCGACGTCCATGTACTCGATGAAGCGCAGCACGATGCCCGAGCCTTTGAAGTGGCGCGCCATCGGCAGGATCTGGTCGTCGTTGGTGCCGCGCTTGACGACCATGTTGACCTTGATCGGGCCGAGGCCGACGCGCGCCGCTTCCTCGATGCCGGCGAGCACGTCGGCGGCCGGAAAGTCGGCGTCGTTCATGCGGCGGAACGTCGCATCGTCGATCGCATCGAGGCTCACCGTGATGCGTTGCAGGCCGGCGTCCTTCAACGCACGCGCCTTGCGCGCGAGCACCGAGCCGTTGGTCGTCAAGGTCAGGTCGAGCGGCGCGCCCTGCGGCGTGCGCAACTGGGCGAGCATCGCGACGAGGCGGTCGAGGTCCTTGCGCAGCAGCGGCTCGCCGCCGGTGAGCCGGATCTTCGCGACGCCGTGGGCGACGAACAGGCGCGCCAGCCGCGCGATCTCCTCGAAGCTCAGCAGCGAGGCGTGCGGCAGGAATTCGTAGTGCTTGTCGAAGACCTCGCGCGGCATGCAGTAGCCGCATCGGAAGTTGCAGCGGTCGGTGACCGAGATGCGCAGGTCGTGCAGCGGACGGCCGAGCAGGTCGCCGACGCTGCCGGTCGGCGCGACCGCGTGCACCGGCACCTGCGGCACGGCCGCGAGGTAACGGTGGTCGGCGAGGGGGATGACGCGCTCGGCCATGGCGCGATTGTGCCCGTGCCGGCGCAGCCTTGCGCCGGGCAGGGTGGGACGGTCAGTTGACCGCGCGGATCGCGGTGGCGCGCGACGGGCCTTCGAGCAGGCGCTCGATCGCGTCCGGCGCATCGAGCCGGCGGGCGCCGGTGTAGCGCTTGTTCCAGTAGGCGAAGCTCAGGTCGTCGACGCGGACTTCTCCGCCCGGCTTCGGCGAATGGATGAACTTGCCGTCGCCGATGTAGATGCCGACGTGCGAGAACGTGCGGCGCATCGTGTTGAAGAAGACGAGGTCGCCGGGCTTCAGGTCGTCGCGCTTGATGGCGACGAGGCCCTGGGCGTGCGCCTGCTCGTCGGCCCGGCGCGGCAGCACGAGGCCGAGGCTCATCTCGAAGATGTGGCGGGTGAAGCCGCTGCAGTCGAAGCCCTTTTCGGCGGAGACACCGCCCCGGCGATACGGCACGCCGAGGAAGTTCATCGCCGTCATCACCATGTCGGAGGCGCCGTCGCGCACGCGGCGGACGAATTCGTTCTCGTGCTCGGCCGGCGCAGGGGCCACGAGATCCGGCGTTGCCGCAGGTGCCTGAATCGCCGCAGCCGTGGGTGCAACGACGGGCGCGGCGGTCAGCGGATCGGCCAATGCCGGAACGTCGGAGGCGCTCAGCAAGCCGATCAGCTGCTTGTCGACCAGGAAGCGGTTGACTGGATCGGCAGGGGGGTCGTTCGGTGCGGCCCAAGCCGAACCCAGCGCGGCGGCACACAGCACCACGCTTCCGACCCGCCGCACCTGCGTCCCAACGCGGAGGCGGTTTTTTGACATCGCGCGGAGGATAGGGAAACGCCAGACCCGAGTCAACCAGAAATAGCTCATATTCGACGCGCACTTGGCGCATTTACACAGTGTCTCAACCAGGCCCCGGCGTGCGCTATCGTGCGGACAGCGACGCGCTTTCGACCGCGCACGGAGGCTGATCGGCCGGCCCGCCCGAAACTTGAGCGGATTTGACGGACGTCAGCGAGCGTCAAGCCGGGGCGGTCAAGATGGCGCTCGCCCGACTTCCCGAAAGGCCTGCCCATGACCCGCCACGCCGCTCGCTACGCCGATTTCTACCGTCGCTCGCTCGACGATCGCGACGCCTTCTGGGCCGAGCAGGCCGCGCTGATCGACTGGCAGCGGCCGTTCGACGAGGTCTGCGACGCCAGCCGGCCGCCGTTCGCGCGCTGGTTCGTCGGCGGCCGGACCAACCTGTGCCACAACGCGGTCGACCGGCATCTCGCGGCGCGCGCCGGCCAGCCGGCGCTGATCTACGTCTCGACCGAGACCGACCAGGAGCGCGTCTACAGCTTCGCCGAGTTGCACGCCGAGGTGAACCGCATGGCCGCGGCGCTGCAGTCGCTCGGCGTGGCGCAGGGCGATCGGGTGCTGATCTACATGCCGATGGTGCCCGAGGCGGTGTTCGCCATGCTCGCCTGCGTGCGCATCGGCGCGATCCACTCGGTGGTGTTCGGCGGCTTCGCGAGCACGAGCCTCGCCAACCGCATCGACGACGCCGAGCCGGTCGTCGTCGTCAGCGCCGACGCCGGCAGCCGCAGCGGCAAGGTGATTCCGTACAAGCCGCTGCTCGACGAGGCGATCCGGCTCAGCGCGCATCCGCCGCGCAAGGTGCTGCTGGTCGATCGCGGCCTGGCGACGATGGAGCGGGTCGACGGGCGCGACGAGGACTATGCCGCGCTGCGTGCCCGCCACATGGACGCGCAGGTGCCGTGCGCCTGGCTCGAATCGAACGAGCCGAGCTACACGCTCTACACCAGCGGCACGACCGGCAAGCCCAAGGGCGTGCAGCGCGACACCGGCGGCTATGCGGTCGCGCTCGCCGCGAGCATGAAGCACATCTACTGCGGCCGGGCCGGCGAGACCTACTTCTCGACCAGCGACATCGGCTGGGTGGTCGGCCACAGCTACATCGTCTACGGGCCGCTGATCGCCGGCATGGCGACGATCCTCTACGAAGGGCTGCCGACGCGGCCCGATGCCGGCATCTGGTGGCGGCTCGTCGAGCGCCATCGCGTCAGCGTGATGTTCAGCGCGCCGACCGCGATCCGCGTGCTGAAGAAGCAGGATCCGGCGTATCTGAAGTCGGTCGACCTGAGCTCGCTGCGCGCGCTCTTCCTGGCCGGCGAGCCGCTCGACGAGCCGACCGCCGCCTGGATCGCCGACAGCCTCGGCCGGCCGATCGTCGACAACTACTGGCAGACCGAATCGGGCTGGCCGATCCTCTCGATCGCGCGCGGCATCGAGGACGCGCCGACCAAGTTCGGGAGTCCCGGCGTGCCGATGTACGGCTACGACGTGAAGCTGATCGACGAGACCGACGGCTCCGAGATCGCGGTGCCGGGCCAGAAGGGCGTGATCGCGATCGCCCATCCGCTGCCGCCCGGCTGCATGCAGACGGTGTGGCGCGACGACGCGCGCTTCGTCGACACCTACTGGCGCAGCATTCCCGGCCGAACGCTCTACAGCACTTTCGACTGGGGCATCCGTGACGCCGACGGCTACTACTACATCCTCGGTCGCGCCGACGACGTCATCAACGTCTCGGGCCACCGCCTCGGCACGCGCGAGATCGAGGAGGGCATCGCGAGCCATCCGAACGTCGCCGAGGTCGCGGTGGTCGGCGTCGCCGATGCGCTGAAGGGCCAGGTGGCGATGGCCTTCGTGGTGGCCAAGGACGCGTCCGGCCTGGACGACTCGCAGGCCCGGCTGCGCTTGGAAGGCGAGATCATGAAGACGGTCGACCGGCAACTCGGCGCGCTGGCGCGGCCGGCGCGCGTGCACTTCGTGGCGCTGCTGCCGAAGACGCGCTCGGGCAAGCTGCTCAGGCGCGCGATCCAGGCGGTCTGCGAGCAGCGCGATCCGGGCGATCTGACGACGATGGACGATCCGGCCGCGCTGCAGGGTATCCGCGCCGCGGTCGAGCCTCGCGCAGCCTAGCTAGGCCGAGCGGTCCGCGCCGCGCTGTCCGGCCACGGCTTCGGCGTGCGCCAGACGCTGGCGCTCGCGGCTGTTCACGAGGTGCACGCGCATCGCAGCGCGGGCCGCTTCGGCGTCGCGCCGCTCGATCGCGGCGTAGATGTCCAGGTGCTCGAGGTTGACCTTCTGCAGGTGCCGGCCGCGCTGCTCGACGTCGAGCCAGGCCGACGCGACGCGCGTGCGCGGTATCACCGCGACACCGAGCTGGCCCATCACGTCGCCGTAGTAGCGGTTGCCGGTGGCTAGCGCGATCGCGAGGTGGAAACGGAAGTCCGGCGCCACCGTCTCGCCGACCGCCGCCAGGTGGCGCTCGAAGTCGTCCAGCGCGGTGCGCATCTCGCGGAGCTGCGCGTCGCTGCGGCGCGTCGCGGCCAGGCCGGCGGCGTCGGATTCGAGGCTGGCGCGCAGCTCGAGCACGTCGAGCATGTCGGCCAGGCCGCCGCCCGACGGCGATTCGAGCCGCAGGGGGCTGCCGCGATCGGGCTCCAGCGCGAACGTGCCGACGCCGTGCAGCGTCTGCACCAGCCCGGCCGCGCCCAGCCGCGACAACGCCTCGCGCACGACGCCGCGGCTGACGCCGAAGGCCTGCATGATTTCCGACTCGGTGGGCAGCTTGTCGCCCGGCTTGATGACGCCGCCGCGCAGGCGCCCACCGAGCGCCTCGACGAGTTCGTGCGCCAGCCCTTTGCCCGGCCGCGCCATGCGAGCGTAGGGCGGGGTGACGGCCGGTTCGGTGCCGTGCGCAGCATCGACGGGGAGCGGCGTCGGGTCGGTCATGGGCGGATGATAGAGGACGTCTGACGAGCGTCTAGCGATGTGCGTCGCAAGCCTGTTGTACGACGTCTTCGTCTCGCCGGTGCCGCGGACAATCTGCAACGTGGGCTGCACTCGACGCTCTGATCATCTAAAGATGATCTGGGGTTATCCCGAATTCTTTGGCGCCGCTCGATCATCGACATTTGCATCATGTTGTCAGACAACAGACAACAACCGGAGGCATCTATGAAAGTCAAGGGCATCCGCTGGTGGATGGTGAGCCTGGTCACCGCCGGCCTGATCGTCAACTACCTCGCGCGCAACACGCTGTCGGTGGCCGCGCCGACGCTGATGAAGGATCTCGGCATCAGCACCGAGCAGTACGCGCATGTCGTCGTCGCCTGGCAGCTCTGCTATGCGTTCATGCAGCCGCTCGCCGGCTACCTGCTCGACACGATAGGAACGAAGGTCGGCTTCGCGGTCTTCGCGTTCGCCTGGTCGCTGGCTTGCGCGGCAGCGGCCTGGTCGACCGGCTGGCAGAGCCTCGCGTTCTTCCGCGGCCTGCTCGGACTGACCGAGGCCGCCGGCATACCGGCCGGCGTGAAGGCGACGACCGAATGGTTTCCGGCCAGGGAGCGGTCGGTGGCGATCGGCTGGTTCAACATCGGTTCGTCGATCGGTGCGTTGCTCGCGCCGCCGCTGGTGGTCTGGGCGCTGCTGCACGGCCGCTGGCAATGGGCGTTCGTCATCGTCGGCGTGCTCGGCGTGGCCTGGAGCGCGCTCTGGATCCTGTTCTACAAGCATCCGCGCGATCAGAAGCTCTTGAGCGATGCCGAGCGCACCCACATCGTCTCGGGCCAGGAAGCCCGATACGCCGAGGCCACGGTGGCCCAGCGCGGCTGGTTCGAACTCGTGCGCAGCCGTGAGTTCTGGGCCATCGGCCTGTCGCGCATCCTGTCGGAGCCGGCGTGGCAGACCTTCAATGCGTGGATCCCGCTCTACATGATGACCGAGCGGCACATGAACCTGAAGGAAGTCGCGCTGTTCGCCTGGATGCCCTTCCTCGCGGCCGACATCGGCTGCGTCCTCGGCGGTTACCTGAGTCCGCTGTTCCATCGCTACTGCAAGGTCTCGCTCTTCACGTCGCGCAAGCTCGTGTTCGCGTTCGGCGCGCTGTGCATGATCGGGCCGGCCTGCGTCGGCCTGGTCGCGAGTCCCTATGCAGCGATCGCGCTGCTGTGCGTGGGCGGCTTCGCGCACCAGACCTTGTCGGGCGCGCTCTACGCGGTGACCTCGGACCTGTTCGGCAAGAACGAGGTCGCAACGGCGACCGGTCTGGGCGGCATGGCCGGCTATCTGGGTGCCGCGGCCTTCACGGCGCTGTTCGGCGTGCTCGTGACGCAGGTCGGCTACAGCCCGCTGTTCGTGCTGCTGGCGGCGTTCGATCTGGTCGCCGCGGTGGTCGTCTGGACGCTGGCGCGCGACGGCGACCGCGGCGCCGCGCCGTCTCGGTGGATGCCCGCGACAGCAGTCGCGAAGTGAGACGCGCGGCCCGCGGATGCATTGCGGGACCGGCGTCACAATGCGCCGATGGCAACGCTGCTCGCGGATCTGGTCGAGGCGTCGGGACGTGCCGTTGCCACCAGCAGCCGGCTCGCGAAACGCGACGCCATCGCCGCGTGCCTGCGTGCGGCCACCGATCCCGACGACATCGAGATCGCGGTCGCCTATCTGTCGGGCGATACGAGGCAGGGCAAGACCGGCATCGGTTACGCCGCGCTGAAGACCCTGCGCGATGTCGCCCCCGCCACGCAAGCCGAGCTGACGCTGACCGACGTGGATGCCGCGCTCGCTCGAATCGCGATGACGACCGGCAAAGGCGCGACGGCCGAACGCAGCGCCCAGTTGCGCGCGCTGTTCGCACGCGCGACGGTGGCCGAGCAGGGCTTCCTGATGCGCCTGCTGATCGGCGAACTGCGCCAGGGTGCGCTCGAAGGCCTGATGATCGATGCGATCGCGGCCGCTGCGGCACTGCCGCCGGCCGACGTGCGGCGCGCGGTGATGATCGCCGGCTCGGCACGCGCGGTCGCGCAGGCGCTCCGGGCGGACGGTGCCGCGGCGCTCGGCCGGTTCGCGATCGTGCCGTTCCGGCCGGTACAGCCGATGCTCGCGCAGCCGGCCGAGGACATCGCCGATGCGCTCGCCCGGCTCGGGACCGCTGCGCTCGAGTGGAAGGTCGACGGCGCGCGCGTGCAGGTGCACAAGGCCGGCGGCGACGTGCGCGTCTACACGCGCAACCTCAACGACGTCACAGGCTCGGTGCCGGAGATCGTCGAGGCCGTGCGCGGCATCGCTGCGGAGCAACTCATCCTCGACGGCGAGGCCGTCGCGCTGACGGCGGGCGGGGCGCCGCAGCCGTTCCAGGTGACGATGCGGCGCTTCGGTCGCCGGCTCGACGTCGAACGGATGCGTGCGGAGCTGCCGCTGTCGGTCTACTTCTTCGACGGCCTGCTGCTCGACGGCGTGCCGTTGATCGATCGGCCCGCCGGCCGGCGCTTCGATGCGCTCGTGGGCGCGCTGCCGCCGCCGCTGGTGATGCCGCGGCTCGTCACGGCCGATCTCGCCGCCGCCGAAGCCTTCTATGCCGACGCCTGGGCACGTGGGCACGAGGGCGTGATGGCCAAGGCGCTGGACGCGCCCTACGAAGCCGGCGGGCGCGGCGCGAGCTGGCTCAAGGTCAAGCGCGCCCACACGCTCGATCTGGTCGTGCTGGCCGTCGAATGGGGCAGCGGGCGGCGGCACGGCTGGCTGTCGAACCTGCACCTGGGCGCGCGCGATGCGGCGGGCGGCTGGGTCATGCTCGGCAAGACCTTCAAAGGCATGACCGACGCGCTGCTCGAGTGGCAGACGGCAGAGCTGCTGGCCCGAGAAACCGGTCGCGACGGCCATGTCGTCCATGTGCGGCCCGAACTCGTCGTCGAGATCGCCTTCAACGACCTGCAGGCGAGCTCGCAGTACCCCGGCGGCCTTGCGCTGCGCTTTGCCCGCGTCAAGGGCTACCGGCCGGACAAGCGGGCGGACGAGGCGGACACGATCGACACGGTGCGCAGCCTCTACGACGCGCAACTGGCGCGGGCCGCGGCTTGACCACGGCCGGCTGGCGACACGGCGACAGGGCTTGGGCCGGTCCCGGAAGTGGCCCTGCGCCTATCTCCGCATTAGGCGGCTTCGATTGCGACGGGCCGGTGTTTCTAAGACAATAGCTATCAACTAGTTGACTTCGATAGTTACTAGCTGTCTTCAACATCACCACGGGAGTTCCACGCGATGTCCATCATCAACACCACCGTCCAGCCCTTCAAGGTCCAGGCGTTCCACAACGGCAAGTTCGTCGAGGTCACCGACCAGTCGATCCGCGGCCGCTGGTCGGCCTTCATCTTCATGCCGGCGGCCTTCACCTTCAACTGCCCGACCGAAGTCGAGGACGCCGCCGACAACTACGGCGAGTTCCAGAAGCTCGAGACCGAGGTCTACATCGTCACGACCGACACGCACTTCGCGCACAAGGTCTGGCACGAGACGTCGCAGGCGGTCGGCAAGGCGCGCTTTCCGCTCGTCGGCGACCCGGCGCACCAGCTCACGCGCATGTTCGGCGTGCACATCGAGGAAGAAGGCCTGGCGCTGCGCGGCACCTTCATCATCAACCCGGACGGCGTCGTGAAGACCGCCGAAGTGCACGACAACAGCATCGCGCGCGACGTCAAGGAGACGCTGCGCAAGCTGAAGGCCGCGCAATACGTTGCCAGGAACCCCGGCCAGGTCTGCCCGGCCAAGTGGAACGAAGGCGCGAAGACGCTGACGCCGTCGCTCGACCTCGTCGGCAAGATCTGACCGGGCGTTGATCGCCCCATGACCGGACTTCGGGCCGGTTCGCGGATGCGCCTGGACGGCGCGTCCGCGGCATTCGCTCGCCCGTGCTTTCGACTTTGACGGATACCATCATGCTCGACGACAACATCAAGGCCCAGCTCGCCGGTTACCTCGCACGCATCACGCAGCCGGTCGAACTGATCGCAACGCTCGACGACAGCGACGCCTCGAACGAGATGCGTGCGCTGCTCGGCGACATCGCGGCGATCGGCGACAAGGTCAGCGCCCGCTACGACGGGCAGGCCGCGCGCCGGCCGTCGTTCCAGGTCACGCGCCGGGGTCAGGACACGGGCGTGACCTTCGCGGCCATCCCGATGGGCCACGAGTTCACGTCGCTGGTGCTCGCGCTGCTGCAGGCCGGCGGCTATCCGCCCAAGGTCGAGGCCGAACTGATCGAGCAGGTGAGGGTGCTCGACACCGATCTGGTGTTCGAGACCTGGATGAGCCTGACCTGCCACAATTGCCCGGACGTCGTGCAGGCGCTCAACCTGATGGCGGTGCTGAACCCGCGCATCCGGCACGTCGCGATCGACGGTGCGTTGTTCCAACGTGAAGTCGACGAGCGCCAGATCATGGCGGTGCCGTCGGTGTTCCTGAACGGCCAGCCGTTCGGCAGCGGCCGCATGGAGCTGAGCGAGATCCTCGCGAAGGTCGACACCGGCGCCGCCGAGCGCGACGCGAGGAAGATCGCGGCCAAGGGCACGTTCGACATGCTGATCGTCGGCGGCGGTCCGGCCGGTGCGGCGGCCGCCGTGTATGCCGCACGCAAGGGCATCCGCACCGGCATCGTCGCCGAGCGCATGGGCGGGCAGACGCTGGACACGATGGGCATCGAGAACTTCATCTCGGTGCTCGAGACGCAGGGGCCGAAGTTCGCCGCGGCGCTCGAAGCGCACACCCGCGCCTACGATGTCGACCTGATGGCCGGCCAGCGCGTTGCCGGCGTGCAGCCGGGCGAGCAGATCACGGTGACCCTGGAGAGCGGCGCTGCGCTGCAGACGCGCAGCCTCGTGCTGGCGACCGGCGCGCGCTGGCGCAAGGTCGACGTGCCCGGCGAAGCCGAGTACGCGAACAAGGGCGTGGCCTACTGCCCGCACTGCGACGGCCCGCTCTTCAAGGGCAAGGACGTCGCGGTGATCGGCGGCGGCAACTCGGGCGTCGAGGCAGCGATCGACCTCGCGGGCATCGTGCGCCACGTGACGCTCGTCGAGTTCGCCGATCAGCTGAAGGCCGATGCGGTCCTCGTCACGAAGCTGCGCAGTCTGCCGAACGTCACGGTCCACGTGAACGCGCAGACCACCGAGATCGCCGGCGACGGCACCAAGGTCACCGGCCTGGTCTTCAAGGACCGTGCGTCGGGCGCGAGCCGGACCGTCGAGCTGTCGGGCGTCTTCGTCCAGATCGGTCTCGTGCCGAACACCGAGTTCCTGAAGGGCGCCGTGGAGCTGAGCCGCTACGGCGAGATCATCGTCGATGCGCGCTGCGCGACCAGCGTTCCCGGCATCTATGCGGCGGGCGACGCGACGACGGTGCCGTTCAAGCAGATCGTGATCGCGGCCGGCGAGGGCGCGAAGGCGGCGCTGTCGGCGTTCGATCATCTGATCCGGACGCCGCAGGCTGCGTGACTTGTGCGTGATGCCGGCGCCAGGGCGCCGGGTCGCAGCCGCTATACTGAGCGTCTCTACGGTGGCTGTAGCTCAGTTGGTAGAGTCCAGGATTGTGATTCCTGTCGTCGTGGGTTCGAGTCCCATCAGCCACCCCAGGTAACACCAGGCATAGCCCTCCCAGCGGCCCCTCATCGCAAGGTGAGGGGCCGTTGTCGTTGGGCGCATTGGGCGCGCAACGCGTCCGATCGCGTGACGGGGGCTGAGTGATGCTGGCTGACCCCGACCCCGGGCACACTTCGAGGTCTGGGGGAGTCGATCATGGATTCGATCAACGATGGGCTGGCATCGGTCCTGCAAACCGTCGGGACACCCGGCGACTTCTTTGCCGCAGGCCATTGCGCGCTGCATGTGCCTCTGATCGAGGTCGATGGCGTCGGCCCGATCGCGTTGCCGTTGCTGCCGGCGCAAGCCGCGCAACTCATCGCGGCGGCCGAGCGTGCGCCCTACGGCCGCGGTGGCGAAACGCTGGTCGACACGGCGGTGCGCCGCACCTGGCAGATTGGTGCAGGATGCCGGATGGTGCTCGTCTACAACCTGCGGCGCTTGGGCAAGGGCCGCCTGCCTCGTCCGCCGTCCTACGAGCAGGAACTGGGCATGCTGCGCCGATTGCTGCGCCGGTGGAGCGAGCCTTCGGCCCAGTCAAACCCAGACCAGCCGGCCAAGTTGGTCTACCCGATGGAACACGCCTACACACCGGCCGAGTTGTCTTTCGCCGCGCTCAAGGACGCCGACGCGGCTGTCGCCGGCGTGCTGGCCGCGGCCGCGTGCGATGCGGCGTTCGAACTGCATGTGGCACTGCTGCGCATCGAGGAGAGCGGTGCCGCCGAGTTCAGCGCCCAGATCAGTTCCTCCAAGTCGATGGCCAACGATCGCACTGCGCCATCGCTGCGGTCCAGCCAGCCGTCGGTCAGGCTCACCTGGAGATTCCCAACGCGTCCCACAGAAACTGGTAGGACACGGCGGCGCCGGACTACGCATCGCTTCAGCCGACGACATCCACCCAGTTTTCCGTGAGCAGCCCCGGCACGCGCTCGAATTCAGCGAGCTTGTTGGTGACCAGCGTGAGCCCCTCGCTGCGGGCATGGGCGGCGATGTGCAGGTCGTTGACGCCGATCGGCCGGCCCGCCTTCTCGAGCGCGGCGCGGATGGCGCCGTAGTGCTGCGAGGCCTTGGCGGAATAGGGCAACACCTCGAGCAGGCTCGCGAACTCCTCCACCACCGCCAGGTTCTGCGCGATCTTGGTGCTCTTCTCGGCGCCGTGGAAAAGCTCGCTCAGCGTGATGGCGGAAATCGCCATGCGGCCGGCGTTCTCATTGAAGACGCCCATCACCTCGATCGGCCGTCGCTTGATGACGTAAATGACGATGTTGGTGTCGAGCAGGTACTTCAGCATGGCGCAGGCCGTGTCACAGACCTTCGCGTTCGGCCTGTTGCTGCGAGGCGCGCTCGGCCAAGAAGTCGTCGGACGCCTTGGGGCCGTTCAGGAAGAACTCGTCCCAGGTGCGGCCCACAGGCGAAATGATGCGGTCCACGCCGCGGGCGCGCACCTGCACCTTCTTCACGCCTTCGGGCAAGCGCACATCAGCCGGCAGGCGCACGGCCTGGGATCGGTTGTTGGTGAAGACGGACGTGATGCTCATGGGGGCAACGACGTGGGATATGGCGGTAGTATATGCCACCATCGCCACAGCGCTTCGCCACCGCGCTTCGCGCGACCTGCAGGAGTCGCCAGGCAAACGGGCAATCGTGGGCAATCGTGCGAGTGCCCGTTTTGCCAAGTTCGCGCTCGACTACCGACCTTCCTCCGGCTGTACCTGCGGCTCGACCTGCTCACCCGCAGGTGCGGTGCGATCGGGGTCATACGGCCGATCGTTCATGTACGGCCGCTGCATGTCCTCGTAGCCCCGATGCCGCGGCTCGGCCTTGTTGCCGTTCTCTTCCTCGAGCTGCGCCGGCGTCTTGCGCTTGGAGTTGTGCAGCGAACTCCAGTTCGAGTTCGGATAGTTGTCGGAGTGCGTCGCCTCGCCTGCGGCGTCGATGCGGTTGTTGGCGGTCTGCGCGGCCGCGAGGTTGCAGGTGGCAGCGAGCGCCGCGGCGGCGGCCAGCAGCGAAAGTCGCGTGATCCTCATGTCTGCTCCTTGGTGGTGGTGCCTTTCGGCGTTGTGCTACCAAGGTAGGCCCGGCCGTGGCCCCAGGCGGTCGGCCGTGCCCGTCTGCGACCGTAGGACAAGTCGACCCCCGACTGTGCGAACTCGGCGACGCCGCAGGCACTCGCCGATCAGCTCAGGGCTCTCCGATGACGCGCAGCATCCGGACCGAAGAAGCCGTTGAGCTCCTGGCCCGACGCCGCGTCGCCGAATGCGAAGCGGCCGTGCTCGGCCAACTCCTTGGCCGCGCGCAGGAAGCCGCCCCAGGCCGCACGCGCCAGCGCGCCGCCGACGCTGATGCGGCGCACGCCGAGCTCGGCCACCGACGCCAGCGTCCAATCGGTCGCCCAGCCGAGCAGCAGGTTCACCGGCTTGGGCGCGACGGCGGCGACGACCGCGCTGATCTGCTCGCGCGTGCGTATGCCCGGCGCATAGAGGCATTCGGCGCCGGCGTTCGCGTAGGCCTTCAGCCGCGCGATCGTCTCGTCGAGATCGGGCCGGCCGGCGAGGAAGCACTCCGCCCGCCCGATCAGCAGCGTGTCGCCGCCCGCGCGATCGATCGCCAGGCGCGCCGCACGCATGCGCTCGACGGCCGTATCGATGTCGTAGAGCGGCCGGGCCGGATCGGTGGTCGAGTCTTCGATCGACAGCCCTGCCACGCCGGTCTCGACCGCGAGCCGCACGCTCTCGCCGACACCGGCGGCATCGGCCGCGAAGCCGTTCTCGAAGTCGGCGTTGATCGGCAGGTCGGTCGCGTCGACGATCTCGTGCAAATGCGCGAGCGCCATGTCGCGCGTGATCGCGTTGTCGGCATGGCCGGTCGACCAGGCAAAGCCCGAGCTCGTCGGGGCCAGCGCCTTGAAGCCCATGCCTTGCAGGTAGCGGGCGCTGCCGATGTCCCACGGGTTGGGAATGATGAAGCAGCCGGTCTCGTGCAGTTGGCGGAAGGTGCGGCGCTTGTCGGCAATGCTGGGACGGCTCATGGCGTACGGTCCTCGCGGATGGTCTTGTGATCGAGCCGCGATGATGACCCGTCGCAGGCATTCTGCAAGGGCAGCCGTCGTCGGCATCGCGCCGATCAGGGCTGCCCGCCCGAGGGGAGGCTCTTCGGGGCGATCGGCGGCCCGAGGCCGGTGTCGACGCGGAACACGCCCTCGGGCATTGCCGGCTGGGTGGCCGTCAGTGTGCTCATCGAGGTCATGCTGGCCGCCAAGGCCGATCCGTCCAAGGCCACGGTGGCGGGCGTGACGCCGCTGATGGCGGCCAGCTACGGCGGCAACGGCGAGATCGGCAGGCGTCTGCTGGCCGCCGGCGCGCGCGTCGATCCGGTCGACCGCATGCACAAGCCGGCAGCCGCCTATGCGGCGGGAGGCCGCCGGGCAGGGCAATGCCGAAGTCGTTTCGCTGCTGCTCGCGCGCGGCGCACGGGCCGATCTGCGCGACGACCGGGGCACGAGCGCAGCGGACATCGCGCGCGATGCGCGGCAATCCGCGACGCTGGCACTCCTGGCACTCCTGGCACTGCTGGCCGCCGGCCGGCCGGCTGCCGCACGACGCGCTGATCTGCTTCTTCGACCCGGCCGGTCAGGCCGCGACGTCGCGCAGCGTGCGACCGCCGGCACCGACGTCGGAGAACGTCGCCGCGTCACCCGCGCCGCGCTTCAGGCGGCTCGCC
This sequence comes from Pseudomonadota bacterium, assembly GCA_018241265.1. GTDB lineage: Bacteria > Pseudomonadota > Gammaproteobacteria > Burkholderiales > Burkholderiaceae_C > JAFEEF01. Next base: position 48,394 of record JAFEEF010000017.1, read on the forward strand.
ACGTCGTCGAGTTCGGACGCCATCTTCTCGGCGATGCCGAGCGCGTACGCGATCAACCACGATCCGGTGCTGCGGTCTTCGTTGTTGTCCTGCTCGAGGAAATGATCGGCGGCGCGCGTGCTCGCATGGAGCTGATGCGCGCGGGTGCGCAAGGGGCGCAGCTCGGCGGCGAAGGCGCCCTCGCCGGGGCGATCCTTCAGCAGCTTGGCCAGTCCGTCGAGATCGGCCGCCAGTTCCGCGGCGATCCCGAAGGCGCACGAGATCAACCAGGCGCCGGTCTCTCGGTCGCGCGCGTCGTCCAGCCCGAGGTAGTGATCGGCGGCCCGCGCCGCGGCATGGAGCTGGTAGGCCTGACCGCCGAGGCGGCGCAGCATCGGGTAACTGTCGGCCGATGAGCGGATGTCGGCCGCATTCGATGCCTGGGTGTCGTTGGCTAGCACGGCGTGACTGCTGCTGGTGTTCTTCATGGCGCGATTCTCTGGCTTGCCGGTCGATTGTGCCCAAGTCCTCGTCGGCTGCACGCGGGCGTCGCGGGACAGGAGCGCGTGAATCGAGAACTCCTGGACGCCGAAGCCGTCGGCCATGCTTGCTTGCATGGGGTCGAATACTGTATATATTCACAGTATGTCGACCCGCCCCTGCGTCCCGCCGCCGAAGATCGATCCCGAGCCGGTCGCCCTGCCGCGTGCCGGCGCGGCGAAGGGGCGCGGCACCGGCTGGGCCATCGAGCATCGCTACGCGCACGCCTCGCGCGAGGCGTGGGACGACGGCTGGGGCACGCTCGACCAGGAAGCGACCGAGGAGCATCTGCCCGCCGCGACGCAGATCATCGAGGAGCAGGCGCGCTCGATCATCGCCAGCAACGACTCGCCGGACATCGATTTCGACCTGTCGATCAATCCGTACCGCGGCTGCGAGCACGGCTGCATCTATTGCTTTGCGCGGCCGACGCACAGCTACCTGAACCTGTCGCCGGGGCGTGACTTCGAGACCAAGATCGTCGCGAAGGTCAACGCCGCCGAGCGCCTGCGCGTGGCCCTTGCGAGCCCGCGCTACGTGCCGCGCATGCTCAACCTCGGCTCGGCGACCGATGCCTACCAGCCGGTCGAGCGCAAGCTCGGCATCACGCGTTCGGTGGTCGAGGTGCTGTCCGAATGCCGGCATGCGTTCTCGCTCGTCACCAAGTCGTCCGGCGTCGAGCGCGACCTCGACCTCATCGCGCCGATGGCCGAGCGCAAGCTGGTCGCGGTGTATGTGTCGGTGACGTCGCTCGACGGCAACCTCGCGCGCATCCTCGAGCCGCGCGCCGCGGCGCCGCATCGGCGGCTGCGCACGATCGAGACTTTGGCGCGCGCCGGCGTGCCGGTCGGCGTCAGTGCGTCGCCGATGATCCCGTTCATCAACGAGCCGGAACTCGAGCGCATCCTCGAAGCCGCGACCGATGCCGGCGCGACCTGCGCCTTCAGCATCGTCGTGCGCTTGCCGTGGGAGGTCGATCCGCTGTTCCAGGACTGGCTGCAGCTGCACTTCCCGGACCGCGCCGCACGCGTGATGGCGCGCATCCGCGAGATGCGCGGCGGCAAGGACTACGACGCGCGCTTCGGCACGCGCATGAAAGGCGAGGGCATCTGGGCCGAGCTGCTCGCGCAGCGCTTCCGCAAGGCCGCCGCGCGGCTCGGCCTGAATCGCACGAGGGTCGAACTCGACCTCACGCAGTTCAGGCCGCCGCGACGTGCCGACGGGCAGGGCGAACTGTTCGACTAGCGGACGAGGCGGGCCCGTGGAACGACCGCCCCCTGCGCGTTCACCGGCTACTTGAACAAGTCCTTGACCCGATCGGTCCAGGTCTTCGCATTCGGCGAGTGCCGGTCGCCGGCCTTGCGGAACGACTCGTCGAGCTCCTTCAGGAGCTTGCGCTGATGCTCGGTCAGCTTGATCGGCGTCTCGACGCTGACGTGGCAGTACAGGTCGCCCGGATAGCTGGAGCGCACGCCCTTGATGCCCTTGCCGCGCAACCGGAAGGTCTTGCCGTGCTGCGTGCCTTCGGGCAGGTCGATCTCGGCCTTGCCGCCCAGGGTCGGCACCTCGATCGAGCCGCCGAGCGCTGCGGTCGTCAGGCTTACCGGCACGGTGCAGTGCAGGTCGTCGCCGTCGCGCTCGAAGATGTCGTGCGGCTTGATGCGGATCTCGATGTAGAGATCGCCCGGCGGGCCGCCGTTGGTACCCGGCTCGCCGTTGCCGCTCGAACGGATCCGCATGCCTTCGTTGATGCCGGCCGGGATCTTCACTTCCAGCGTCTTGTTGCGCTTGACCCGGCCGGCGCCGTTGCAGGTGGTGCACGGGTCCGGAATGATCTTGCCGCTGCCGCGGCAGTGCGGGCAGGTCTGCTGGATGCTGAAGAAGCCCTGGCGCATGTGCACCGTGCCGGCGCCGTTGCAGGTGGTGCAGGTCTTCGGGCTGGTGCCGGGCTTCGCGCCGCTGCCGTGGCAGGTCTCGCAGGTCTCGTACGACGGGATGCGGATCTGCGTTTCCTTGCCGGCCGCCGCTTCCTCGAGCGTGATCTCCATCGCGTAGCTGAGGTCGCTGCCGCGGAACACCTGCTGGCCGCCGCGCCGTTGCTGGCCGCCGGCCCCGCCGAAGATGTCGCCGAAGATGTCGCCGAACGCCTCGGCGAAGCCGCCGAAGCCTTCCGCGCCTGCCCCTCGACCCATGTTCGGGTCGACGCCGGCATGGCCGTACTGGTCGTAGGCCGCCCGCTTCTGCGGGTCGGTCAGCATCTCGTAGGCCTCCTTGGCCTCCTTGAACTTCTCTTCGGCCTTCTTCGCGTCGTCACCCTGGTTGCGGTCCGGGTGGTGCTTCATCGCGAGCTTGCGATAGGCCTTCTTGATGTCGTCGTCGCTGGCGTTCTTGGCGACGCCGAGCACTTCGTAGTAGTCACGCTTAGCCATGCGGATTCTCGGTTGCCTCTAATGGCGAACGCCGCGCCGGGATGCAGGCTGGGCCCCGCACCTCGAACGCGGCGAAACACGGCGGCCGGTCGCCCGGCCGCCATGTCGCAGGATCACTTCTTGACTTCCTTGAACTCGGCGTCGACCACGTTGTCGTCGGCCGCGCCCGGCTGCTGGGCCTTGGCCGAAGCGGCTTCGGCATGCGGAGCAGATTCCGCGCCGGCCGCCCCCTGCGCCGCTTGCGCGGCAGCCTGGGTCTCGGCATAGATCTTCTCGCCGAGCTTCTGGCTCGCCGTCGTCAGGGCTTCGGTCTTGGCTTCGATGTCGGCCTGGTCCTCGCCCTTGATCGCTTCCTCGAGCTCCTTGATCGCCGCCTCGATCTTCTCCTTCTCGCCGGCGTCGAGCTTGCTGCCGTGCTCCGACACGCTCTTCTTGACGCTGTGGACCATCGCATCGGCCTGGTTGCGCGCCTGCACCAGCTCGAGCTTCTTCTTGTCCTCGGCGGCGTTCAGCTCCGCATCCTTGACCATCTTCTGGATCTCGTCTTCCGACAGACCCGAGTTGGCCTTGATGGTGATCTTGTTCTCCTTGCCGGTGCCCTTGTCCTTCGCGCTCACGTGCAGGATGCCGTTGGCGTCGATGTCGAAGGTCACCTCGATCTGCGGCATGCCGCGCGGCGACGGCGGAATGCCTTCGAGGTTGAACTCGCCGAGCGACTTGTTGCCCGAGGCCATCTCGCGCTCGCCCTGGTAGACCTTGATCGTCACCGCCGGCTGGTTGTCGTCGGCGGTCGAGAAGGTCTGCGCGAACTTGGTCGGGATGGTCGTGTTCTTCTTGATCATCTTGGTCATGACGCCGCCGAGCGTTTCGATCCCGAGCGACAGCGGGGTCACGTCGAGCAGCAGCACGTCCTTGCGATCGCCGCCGAGCACCTGCCCCTGGATCGCGGCACCCACGGCCACCGCTTCATCCGGGTTCACGTCCTTGCGCGGCTCCTTGCCGAAGAACTCCTTCACCTTGTCCTGCACCTTGGGCATGCGCGTCATGCCGCCGACGAGGATCACGTCGTCGATCTGGCTCGCGTTCACGCCGGCGTCCTTGATGGCGGTGCGGCAGGGCGCGATCGTGCGTTCGATCAGGTCCTCGACCAGCGCCTCGAGCTTGGCGCGCGTCAGCTTGATGTTCAGGTGCTTCGGGCCGCTCGCATCCGCCGTCACGTACGGCAGGTTGATGTCGGTCTGCGCGCTGCTCGAGAGCTCGATCTTCGCCTTCTCGGCGGCTTCCTTCAGGCGCTGCAGCGCGAGCACGTCCTTCGTCAGGTCGACGCCTTGCTCCTTCTTGAACTCGGTGACGATGTAATCGATGATCCGCTGGTCGAAGTCCTCGCCGCCGAGGAAGGTGTCGCCGTTGGTCGACAGCACCTCGAACTGCTTCTCGCCGTCGACGTCGGCGATCTCGATGATCGAGATGTCGAAGGTGCCGCCGCCCAGGTCATAGACGGCGATCTTGCGATCCGCCTTGCCGTGCTCGCCGGCCTTGTCGAGGCCGAACGCGAGCGCCGCGGCGGTCGGCTCGTTGATGATGCGCTTGACGTCGAGGCCGGCGATGCGGCCGGCGTCCTTGGTTGCCTGGCGCTGGCTGTCGTTGAAGTAGGCCGGCACCGTGATGACGGCTTCGGTCACCGGCTCGCCGAGGTAGTCCTCGGCGGTCTTCTTCATCTTGCGCAGCACTTCGGCCGAGACCTGCGGCGGCGCGAGCTTGTTGTTGCGCACCTCGACCCACGCATCGCCGTTGTCGGCCTGCGTGATCTTGTAGGGCATCAGGTCGATGTCCTTCTGCACTTCCTTCTCGGAGAACTTGCGGCCGATCAGGCGCTTGACGGCATACAGCGTGTTTCTCGGATTCGTCACCGCCTGGCGCTTCGCGGACGCGCCGACGAGGATCTCGCCGTCGTCCTGGTACGCGATGATCGACGGCGTCGTGCGCGCGCCTTCGCTGTTCTCGATCACCTTCGTGGTGTTGCCTTCCATGATGGCGACGCACGAGTTGGTCGTGCCGAGGTCGATGCCGATGATCTTTGCCATGCTTATTGCTCCTGGAATCCTGGGTTTGAACTTGTTCTCAACGTGTGGATAAGGTGTGGGCTTTCAAGCCGGAATGCTGTGCAAAAGCTGTGCGCATTCAGGCGCCGGCCACCGTGACCAGCGCCGGGCGCAGCACCCGGTCGGCGATCAGGTAGCCCTTCTGCAGCACCGCCACCACCGTGTTGGCCTCCTGCTGCGTGCCCGGCACCACGCTGATCGCCTGGTGCTGATGCGGGTCGAACTTCGTGCCGGCCGCGGGGCTGATCTCGATCACCTTGTTGCGCTCGAGCGCGCTGCTCAACTGGCGCAAGGTGGCGTGCACGCCCTCGCGCATCTGCTCCGGCGTGGCATTGGGCATCGCGATGGCGGCCTCGAGGCTGTCCTTGACCGGCAGCAGGCTGTCGGCAAAGCCCTCGATCGCGAACTTGCGGGCTTTGCTGACCTCCTCTTCGGCGCGGCGGCGGGTGTTCTCGGCCTCCGCCTTGGCGCGCAGGTAGGCGTCCGATACCTCGGCGTGGCGCGCTTCCAGGTCAGCGAGCTTCTGGCTCGGATCCGTCGCGGCGCCCGCCTGGGCGGCGTCGGTCGCAGGCGCCGCATCGGGCGCCGGGGCGCCGTCGGGCTTGGGTGGGGTGTACTCGTTGTTCGACATGGGTCTCGACAGGGTGTGTGAGGGCCTTTTTCGTCCCGCAGCCGCCCAATTGGGGCGATTGCCCTCGGGTTCAAGAGGGGAATTGGCAAGAAATCGAAGCGCCGGGCTGCGAACGGTGCGATGCGCGCGGGCGCGCGCGCTCGGCGAGTCGCCGGCCCGTCAGTCAGGCTCGATCGTCGCGCTCCAGCGCTGCCAATCGGCGAGCTGGCGGCGGTCGCGCTTGGTCGGCCGGCCTTGCTCGATCGCCAGCGCCGGCTCGGCGTGGCGCTCGGCCGCCAGCCGGGCGCGCGCCGCGACGCTCTCGGCGGTTTCCTCGAACAGCGCTTGCGCGACGGTCGCCGATCCCCGTTGCGTGCTGACCGCCTTGACGATCAACGTACGTCGGAGCGGGCCTAGGCGCAGTTCGATCGTGTCGCCGGCATGGACCTCGCGGGACGGCTTGGCGGGCTGGCCGTTGACGCTGACCCGGCCCTTGGCGATCTCGTCGGCGGAGAGGCTGCGCGTCTTGTAGAAGCGGGCGGCCCAGAGCCATTTGTCGAGCCGCAGTCGATCGGTGGAGGAAGGTTCGTGCATTCGATGGCGATCGTGACCTCAGCGCGAATTGTCGGCCAACTCGATGGCTGCCGTCGTGACTGGAAGTGTGACCGTCGCGGCCAGGCCGCGGCCGCCGGCGCGGTTGTCGAGCGCGATGCGGCCGCCCAAGGTTTGCACGATCGCCTGGCAGATCGCGAGGCCGAGCCCGGCGCCGCGCGCGGCATCGGACGAAGCGGCGCCGGCGGCGAACGGCTGGAACAGGCGCATCCGCTGCTCGGCGTTTATGCCGGGACCGCTGTCGGCGATCGTCAGCGTCGCCTGGCCGGCCTCGGCAGCCAGCGTCATCGCCACGGCCATGCCGTCGGGCGTGTGCTTGATCGCGTTGTGGAGCAGGTTGCGGGTCAGCTCGCGCAGCGCCCATTCATGCGCGCGCACCGGCGCCGGCTCGGTCTCGATCGAGAAGTCGAGGTGCCGGGCGACGATCAGCGGCGCGAGGTCCAGCGCCACGGCGCGCGCCACGCCGGCCCAGTCGACGACGGGCACATCGTGTTCCTGACCGTGCGCCTGGCGCAGCTGCTCGACCTTCGCGAGCGCCAGCATCTGGTTCGCCAGCTCGGTGGCGCGCGCCACCGTGCGGCCGATCTCGTGCAGCGCGGCCTCGGGCGCCAGGTCGCCGCGCAACGCCGACTGCACCTGGGTCTGCAGCACCGCGAGCGGCGTGCGGAGCTGGTGCGAGGTGTCGCGCACGAAGCGCTTCTGGTGCTCGAGGAGATGCGCCAGGCGCGCCATCACCTCGTTGGTCGCCTGGAGCAGCGGCCGCAGTTCGCGCGGCGCGTTCGTCGCGGCGATGGGCGCCAGATCGTTGGCGTCGCGCGCCTGCAAGGCCTCGCTCAGCGCGCGCACCGGCCGCGTCGCGCGCTGCACGACGACGAGCACCACGAGCACGATCACGCCGACCAGCGCGGCCTGCCGCCACAACGTGTCGATCAGGATCTGGCGCGCAAGGCCTTTGCGCAGCTCGAGCGTCTCCGCGACCTGGATCGTCGCCATGCCCTGGCCTATCGTGCCGGCGACCGGCTGCAGCAGCACGGCGACGCGCACCGGCGCGTCGCGGTAGCGGTCGTTGTAGAAGTCGACGAGCGCCGCGTAGGTCCCCTTGACCGGCAGGCTGCCTTGCCAGCGCGGGAAGTCGGTGAAGCCGGACACCGGTTCGCCGCGGAAGCCGCTCACCTTGTAGTAGATGCGGCTGCGGTTGTCGGCCTCGAACGCCTCGAGCGCGGCATAGGGCACCGTCGCGACGAGGTGCACGCCGGTGCCGTCGGCGTCGGCAGCGACGTCCAGCTCCTCGCCGATCGCCTTGGCCGATGCGAGCAAGGTACGGTCGTAGGCGACGTCGGCCGATCGCACCGCCTCGCGGTACAGGCTCACGGTGTTGACGACGACGAAGGCCAGCACCGGCAGCAGGATGCCGAGCAGCAACTGGCCGCGCATCGACAGCCGCATCGTCGTCACGCGTCGGCTTGCGCCCGCAGCAGGTAGCCGAGGCCGCGCAAGGTGATGAGCTGCACGCCGGTCGGTCCGAGCTTCTTGCGCAGCCGGTAGGCCACGACCTCGATCGCTTCGGCCTGCACGTCGGTCTCGCCCGCGAAGACGAGCTCGAACAGCCGTTCCTTCGCGACCGCGCGGCCCGGCCGATGCAGCAACGCGCGCAGCAGCGCCAGCTCGCGCGGCGCGAGATCGAACGGCCGGTCGTTCCAGTAGACCGCGCCGCTCGTGCCGTCGACGCGCAGGCCGCAGTAAGCCGGTGCGTCGATCGCGCCGGCGGCGGGCGAGCCGGCGGCGCGGCGCAGCAGTGCGCGGATGCGCGCGTCGAGCTCGTCCAGGTCGAACGGCTTGGCGAGGTAGTCGTCGGCACCGGTATCGAGGCCGAGGATGCGGTCGCCGACCGTACCGCGGGCCGTGACGATCAGCACCGGCGTCTTCAGGCCTTCGGCGCGCGCACCGGCCAGCACCTGCAGGCCATCGATGCCGGGCAGGCTGAGATCGAGCACCACGACGTCGGGCAGCGATGCGCGCCAGCGCTCGAGCGCACGCGTGCCGTCGGTGCAGCTCACGACCGTGATGCCGCGGCGCTGGAACGTGCGCTGCAGCGTGGCCTGCATGGCAGGGTTGTCTTCGATCAGCAGCAGCTTCATCGGCGGCAGAGTCTCGCGACCGGCATCGCGATGTCCGCTCCGCAGTTTCCCTAGGCCGATGGACAGCGATCTGACAGCTTGCGGCGCGAACATGGCTGCATGACGAATCGTGAGGAGAGGAGAGCGACGATGCGACGAGACCAATTCCTGAAGTCGCTCGCCGCGTGGGCGGCCATCGGCGCTTGGGCGCCGATGGCCCGCGCCGCCGGCACGAACATCAAGATGATGATTCCGGCCAATCCGGGCGGCGGCTGGGACACCACCGCCCGTGCGCTCGGCAAGGCGCTGCAGGAAGCCGGCGCCGGATCGGTGAGCTACGACAACAAGGGCGGCGCGGCCGGCGCGATCGGCCTGGCGCAGTTCGTCAACGCGAACAAGGGCGATCCGAACGCGCTGATGACGATGGGCGCGGTGATGCTGGGCGGCATCATCACCGGCAAGCCGCCGGTCTCGCTGTCGCAGGCGACGCCGCTCGCGCGGCTGACCAGCGAGTACAACGTCTTCGTCGTGCCGGCCGACTCGAAGCTCAAGACGATGAAGGACGTCGTCGAGCAGATGAAGAAGGATCCGGGCAGCGTGAAGTGGGGCGGCGGTTCGCGCGGCGCGACCGAGCACATCGCCGCGGCGATGATCGCGCGCGACGTCGGCGTCGATCCGGCCAAGATCAACTACGTCGCGTTCCGCGGCGGCGGCGAGGCGATCGCCGCGATCCTCGGCAGCAACGTCACGGTCGGCGGCAGCGGCTACAGCGAGTTCGCCGAGTACATCGCGAGCGGCAAGATGCGGTCGATCGCGGTGACCTCCGACACGCGGTTGCCGGGCCGCGACGTGCCGACGTTGAAGGAGCAGGGCATCAACGTCGTGATCGGCAACTGGCGCGGCGTCTATGGCGCCGGCGGCATCACGGCGGAGCAGCGCAAGGCGCTCACCGACCTGATCGTCAAGGCGACGCAGACGCCGTCGTGGGCCGAGGCGATCAAGCGCAATGACTGGACATCGGCGCTGCTGACGGGGGCGGCGTTCGAGAACTTCGTCGACGCCGAGTTCGCGTCGCTGCGCGCGGTGATGGCCAAGTCCGGGATGGTCTAGATGCGCATGCCGCAAACCTGGATCGGCGCGGGCACGGTCGCCGCCGGCGGGCTGCTCGTGGCCGGCGCGCTGACGATCCGCTCCGATGCCGGCTACTCGGGTGTCGGACCGGCGTTCCTGCCGATGCTGGTCGGCATCGCGTTGCTCGCCTGCGGGGCGCTGCTCGTCTACGAAGCGCGCAGCGGCGGCTTTCGCGCGATGGAGGAGGCGCCCGGTGCCGCGCACGGCTACTGGCCGGGCTTCGCGTGGCTGACCGTGGGGCTGCTGGCGAATGCCGCGCTGATCACGACGCTGGGCTTCATCCTCGCCTGCGCGCTCTGCTTCGCCTGTGCGGTGCACGGCTTACGCGCTGCGGCGGGCCGTCGCGATCTCGGCGGGCGCGGTTGGCTGCGCGACGGCGCGCTCGGCGTCGCGATCGCCGCGCCGGTCTACTGGATGTTCACGCAGGCGCTCGCGATCAACCTGCCCGGACTCACGCAGACCGGCTGGCTCTGACCGGGGCGCGCGATGGACATCTGGCAACAGCTGCTGCAGGGCTTCTCGACCGCCGCGACGCCGATCAACCTGCTGTGGGCGCTGCTCGGCTGCACGATAGGCACGGCGGTCGGCGTGCTGCCCGGTATCGGCCCGGCCACCGCCGTCGCGATGCTCTTGCCGATCACGCTGAAGGTCGACCCGACCGCATCGATGATCTTCTTCGCCGGCATCTACTACGGCGCGATGTACGGCGGCTCGACGACCTCGATCCTGCTCAACACGCCCGGCGAATCGGGGTCGATGGTGACCGCGATGGAAGGCAACCGGATGGCCAAGAGCGGCCGCGCCGGCGCGGCGCTCGCGACCGCGGCGGTCGGCTCGTTCGTCGCCGGCACGATCGCCACGGTGCTGGTCACGTTCTGCGCGCCGCTGGTCGCCCGGCATGCGGTCAAGCTCGGGCCGCCCGAGTACTTCCTGCTGATGGTGCTGGCGTTCTGCACCGTCAGCGCAGTGCTCGGCAAGAGCACCTTGCGCGGCCTGACGGCGCTGTTCGTCGGCCTCGCGCTCGGCCTCGTCGGCATCGACCAGATCTCCGGCCAGGCGCGCTACACCGGCGGCGTGCCGGAGCTGATGGACGGGCTCGAGGTCGTGCTGATCGCGGTCGGCCTGTTCGCGGTCGGCGAGGCGCTGTACCACGTGCTCTACGAAGGGCGCAGCGTCGAGACGCAGAACCGCATGAGCAAGGTCCACATGACGGCGATGGAATGGCGGCGCTCCTGGCCGGCATGGCTGCGCGCGACCTTCATCGGCTTTCCGTTCGGCACGATCCCGGCCGGCGGCAGCGAGATACCGACGTTCCTCAGCTATGCGACCGAGAAGAAGCTGTCGAAGCATCCGGAGGAGTTCGGCACCAAGGGCGCGATCGAAGGCGTCGCCGGTCCCGAAGCGGCCAACAACGCGGCCATCACCGCGACGCTGATCCCGCTGCTGACGCTCGGCATCCCGACGTCGAACACGACCGCGATCCTGCTCGGCGCGTTCCAGAACTACGGCATCAACCCCGGACCGCAGCTGTTCGACACGAACGCGGCGCTGGTGTGGGCGCTGATCGCGTCGCTCTACATCGGCAACGTGATGCTGCTGATCCTCAACCTGCCGCTGGTCGGCCTGTGGGTCAAGCTCTTGAAGATCCCGAGACACTACCTCTACGCCGGCATCCTGATCTTCGCGACGGTCGGCGTCTACGGCATGCGCCAGTCGGCGTTCGACCTCGTGCTGCTGTATGCGGTCGGCCTGCTCGGCGTCGCGATGCGGCGCTTCGACTTCCCGACCGCGCCGGTCGTCGTCGGCATGATCCTCGGGCCGCTCGCCGAGGCGCAGATGCGCAATGCGCTGTCCATCGGCGAAGGGCACTGGGGCGTGTTCGTCGAGCGGCCGATGTCGGCGGTGCTGCTGGCGGTCGTCGCGGCGGTGCTGGTGTTGCCGCGTGCCTTGCGCCTGCTGAAGTTGCGCCGCGCCGCTGCGGCCTAGCTGCTCGGCCAGCCCTGCAAGTGCCGGATCGCCAGCGCCGACAGCGCGGCGATCCAGGCGTGCCGGTCGTTGAGGCAAGGGATGTAGCGGAACTCGCGGCCGCCCGCGGCGAGGAACGCGGTGCGCACTTCCTGGTCGATCTCTTCCAGCGTCTCCAGGCAATCGGCCGCGAAGCCGGGGCACATCACGTCGACGCGTTGCACGCCCTGGCGGGCGAGGGCGATCAAGGTCGGCTCGGTGTAGGGCTGCAGCCAGGCGGCGCGGCCGAGGCGGCTCTGGAACGTGACCTGCAGCATCTCGTCGGGCAGTGCCAGGCGCGCGACCAGCAGGCGTGCCGTCTCGCGGCATTCGCGCTCGTAGGGGTCGCCCAGCGCCACCATGCGCTCCGGTATGCCGTGGAAGCTCAGCACCAGCCGGTCCGGCCGGCCATGCGCCAGCCAGTGCGCGTGCACCGACGCGGCGAGCGCGTCGATGTAGCCGGCATCGTCGTGGTAGCGGTTGACGAAGCGCAGCTCGGGCAGCAGGCGTACGCGCTCGCCCCACCGGAACACCGCGTCGGCGACGCTCGCGGTCGTCGTGCCCGAGTACTGCGGATAGAGCGGCAGCACGAGGATGCGTGTCGCGCCGTCGGCCTTCAGCGCGTCGAGCTCCTGCGCGATCGACGGCGCGCCGTAGCGCATCGCATGGCGCACCAGCACCGCATGGCCGCGCTCGCCGAGGTAGCCGCGCAGCAGCTTGGCCTGCTTCCCGGTCCAGGTCAGCAGCGGCGAGCCCTCGGGCTGCCAGATCGTCGCGTACTTCTTCGCCGATCGCGCCGGTCGCACGCGCAGGATCACGCCGTGCAGGATCGCGAGCCACAACGCGCGCGGGATCTCGACGACTCTCGGGTCGCCGAGGAACTCCGCCAGATAGCGCCGCACCGCGGCCGGCGTGGGCGCATCCGGCGTGCCGAGGTTGCACAGCAGGATGCCGATGCGATCGGACGCCGGCGGCGGCGCGGGCTCGGTCGCGTAGGCCATGCGCCGTGCGACCTAGCCCAGCAGCGGCGGCAGCCGCTGCGGCGAGGTCTCGGCGAACTTCATCACCTCGAAGCGCACGCTCGGGTTCATCGAGTCGGTGGGCGGCGCGCCCAGCCCGATGACGCCGCTGCCGTGCAAGGTGCAGGCGCCGCGCCTGAGCGTGATGATCTCGGGGTCGTGATCGAACAGCACGTAGGTGCCGTTGGAGCTCAGGTCGATGAGCTGAAACGTGCCGCCGTGCCAGTCGATCCGCGCATGCGAGCGCGACACGCGGGTGTCGTCGATGATGTAGGTGGCCTGCGGGCTGCGGCCGAGGATCAGCGGCAGTTGCGGACTCGCGAAGATGCGGTCGATGTCGAGCCAGGCGAGGCGTATGCCTTCCGGGTCCTGCGATATCGGCGCGATGTCGCCGAAGGCGGTGGCGGCAGTGTCGCCGAAGTGCCGCGGGGCCTCGAGCAGGTGCACGTGCACCGGCTCGACGCGCCCGCGCAGCTGCATGCGGTCGAGGCTGCGGAAGCGCGCGCGGTCGGCGGCGTCGAGACGCTCGACGACCATCGCGGTGGCGAGCGTCTCGTTGTCGCCGACATGGTCGAGCAGCCGCGCGGCGACGTTGACGGCATCGCCGAACACATCGCCCGACATCTCGATGACTTCGCCGTGCGCGAGGCAGACCTGCAGCTTGAGCGGTACCTGGCGTGCCGCGCTCGGCAGGCGGCCGTCGCCGGGCGCGCCGATGCGCTCCATCGACTCGTGCATGTCGTCCGACGCGTCGACCGCGGCGGCCGGCGCGACGAACAGCGCGAACAGGCCGTCGCCTAGCGTCTTGACGACTTGGCCGCCGTGCTGATGGACCACGCGTGCGAGCAGGCCGACGCTTTGCGTGACGACTGCGGTGGCGGCGGAATTTCCCAGCGTCTCGTACATCGAGGTGCTGCCGCGCAGATCCGCGAACAGCACCGTGCGCTCGACGATCTGGGTCATGCGGGCCGAGGCGTTCTGGTCATGCATCGAGTTTAAGCGGGGCTGAAAGACCAACGAAAAAGAGCCCCGTGTCGCCACGGGGCTCTTGGTTATCGGCGCGTTCTCCGTTCTGCTTAGCGGGACCGCTGCGCCTGGAGGGTGTCCGGTCCAGCCACCCTCAAAGGGTGTCCAGATAGGTACGCAGCTTGTCCGAGCGGCTCGGGTGCTTCAGCTTGCGGATCGCCTTCGCCTCGATCTGGCGGATCCGCTCGCGCGTCACGTCGAACTGCTTGCCGACTTCTTCGAGCGTGTGGTCGGTCGACATCTCGATGCCGAAGCGCATGCGCAGCACCTTGGCCTC
>JAFEEF010000018.1 GCA_018241265.1 Pseudomonadota bacterium
TCAGGCCGGGCTGCGGCACCGTCTCGAAGGCCCAGTTGGCGCCGCCGGTCTGGGCCAGCAGCGCGAGGCCCGCGGGACAATGGATCAGCACGCTCTTGTCCGGCGGGCCGGCCTCCAGCAGGCAGACCGTGACGTCGGGATCCTCGCTGAGGCGCGAGGCCAGCACGCAGCCGGCCGAGCCGCCGCCGACGACGATGTAGTCGTACTCCATCCGCGCAATGTCTCCGGGCATCGAAAGGCGGCGGATCTTAGGGCGGCGCCGCTGGAGGCTGCACTCTAATCGGCTGCAGGATCGGGCAGGGCGAGGTCAGAAATCCGCACCGGCGACCGACCTGCATCCGATGCCCCCGGCGCGGCGTAGCTCGAACCGGTGCCCGCAGACTTCCCAGGGCCGGGCCGGCTGCAGGAGAATTCGACGGCAGGTTCGATGGAGATGCGCATGAGCAGGTTGTTGGCCGCCGCACTGGTGGCGCTGGCTGCCGCGTCGCCCGCTTGGGCGGCGCTCGACGTGGGCGAAAAGGCACCGGACTTCACGACCCCGGCCGCACTCGGCGGGCAGGTGTTCCAGTTCTCGCTCGCGCAGTCGCTGGCGAAGGGGCCGGTCGTGCTGTATTTCTTTCCGGCGGCGTTCTCGGTCGGCTGCTCGATCGAGGCGCACGAGTTCGCCGAAGCGGTCGATCGCTACCGCGAACTCGGCGCGACCGTGGTCGGCGTCTCCACCGACGACATCGACACCCTCGGCAAGTTCTCGGTGCAGGGCTGCCAGAGCAAGTTTCCGGTCGCATCCGACGCCGGCAAGACCATCGTCAAGTCCTACGACGCCGCGATGTTCCTGCTGCCCGACTATGCCAACCGCGTCTCCTACGTGATCTCGCCGGACGGCGCGATCGTCTACAACTACCAGAGCCTCAACCCCAGCAAGCACGTCGAGAAGACGCTCGCGGCGCTGCGCGACTGGGCCAAGGTCAAGACCAGCGCGGCCGCGAAGTAGCGGCTTCAGGCCGTGGCTGCGCCGGCCAGCCAGTCGTCGATGACGCGCTCGAGGACGTCGAGCGGCAGCGCCCCCTGGTCGAGCACGGCCTGGTGGAACCGGCGGATGTCGTAGCGCTCGCCGAGGCGCTGCCGGGCGCGCTCGCGCAGCGACACGATGCGTTGCTGGCCGATCATGTAGGCCAGCGCCTGCGCCGGCGTCGAGTAGTAGCGATCGACCTCGGCGGCGATGTAGTCGGGATCCTCGCCCACCGTTTCGATCATGTAGTCGATCGCCCGCTGACGGCTCCAGCCCTGGGCATGCAGGCCGGTGTCGACGACGAGGCGCGCCGCGCGAAAGATCAGCGACTGCAGATGCCCGAAGCGGCTGTACGGGTCGGTGTAGAGGCCGAGTTCGCGCCCCAGCGTCTCGGCATACAGCGCCCAGCCTTCGGAATAGGCTGCATAGCCCGCGGCGCGGCGGAATGCCGGCAGGTCTTTCAGTTCGGCGGCCCGCGCCGTCTGCAGGTGGTGGCCCGGCACCGCTTCGTGCGCGACCAGCGTTTCCATCGTCCATGACGGCCGGGCGCGGAAGGCCAGCGTGTTGGCGTTGAACCAGCCCGCGCGGCTGCCGTCGAGCGCCGGCTCGCTGTAGTACTCGGCCTTGCCCGCACCGAGGTGCGCCGGCATCTCGCGCACGCCGTAGGGCGTGCGCGGCAGCTCGGCGAACAGCCGCGGCAGCTCCGGGTCGATGCGCTTGGCGATGTCGCGGTAGCCGCGCAGCAGGGCGTCGCCGCTCGCGAAGGCGAACTTCGGATCGCCGCCGAGGTAGCGGATGAAGGCGCGGAAGTCCCCCGGGAAGCGCGCGTCGCGCATCGCCGCGTCGATCTCGCCGCGCAGCAGGGCCACCTGCTGCAGACCCAGTTCGTGGATCTCGGCGGCCGACATCCGCGTCGTCGTCTGCTGCTCGACGACCGCGGCATACACCTCGCGGCCGCCCGGATAGCGGCTCAGCGCGCCGTCGGGCGGCGCCTGGGTACCGTACTCGTCGATGACGAAGGCGCGCAGCCGCTTCATCGCTGGCACGACGTGGCCGGCGATGGCGCTGCGTGCGGCCGCGCGCAGCGTCTCCTGCTCGGCGGGCGCGACGCTCGCCGGGAGCTGTGCGAACGGCGCGTAGAACGGCCCCCGCGCCGGGTCGGCGGGCAACTGCGCATCGATCTGCTGGATGACGCGATCGAGCACCGGCCGTGCCGGCACCCAGCCGAGCGCCATGCCGTCGCGCATCAGCGCGATCTCCTGGCCGACGCGCAGCGGAAACGCCGCGAGCCGGGCCAGCATCTGCTCGACCTCGGCGGGCCGGCTTTTCGGAGAGGCGTCCAGCAGGTCGGCAAGCTCGGTGTGGAAGCCGCCGTCGGAGCCGAGGCTGAGCGAGTTGTAGCCCTTGAACGCCTGGAAGCGGATGCGCTGTTCGAGCTCGTAGGCGCAGACGTCGTACGACAGCCGGTCGGCCGGGACCAGCAACTCGCGCTTCAGCCGGCGCAGGGTTTGCAGCGCAGCGCGGTCCGCTTCTTCGCGCGCTGCGATCGCGGCCGCGGATTGATCGTTCAGCCGGTCGCCATAGCGATGGTCGCCGCGATAGGTGGCGGCCTCCGGGTCGTCGCGCGCCGCGCGTTCCCATTCGGCGTCGAAGAAGGCATGCAGGCGTTTGCCTTCGGCGTTGTCGCTGCGCGCGGCAGCGGCGGCGGTGCGTGCCGGCGCCGTGACGGTCAGCGCAGCCGCTGCAAGTGCGGCGCCACCGAAGCGGCGGCGCGCGCGGATGAAGGTCATGCGGTCTCCCGGAGGGCGGCCTGTCGGACGATGCAGGCCGGTCGGGAGAGCTTAATCGCCGGAGCGCAACCGCGCTTCCGGGATCGGCCGGGGTTCGCCCGGCCTGAGACGGTCAGCGGGTCACGACGCCGTGCGACGACAGCGCGTAGAAGCCGTTGCGGCCCGAGTCGAGTTCGCGCATCCGGCGCTCGAGGTCATAGATGTCGGCAGCTTCCGCGAGGTAGCGGTCATCGCGGTCCTGCGTCGGATGGGCGTCGAAGCTGAAGAACTGGGTCAGTTGCTGGATGAAGTTGCTCATGTCGTTTCTCCTGTGTAGTGTCGCAATTCTAAGGGAAAACCCTAGATCGTGCAGTGACCGCCCTGCCGGTGCGTTCGTGGCGTCGTTCACGGCCTGGCGGCTTGCGATAACCTCGCGGGTCCGCCGGGCGGCCTGCCGCTTCCTGCGCCACGGAGATTTCCCTTGTTTGCCTGGTTCGAACGACTGGTGCATCCGTACCCGGATGCCGAAGCGCCGACGCCGCCGCGCGGTCTGTGGCGCTTCATGTGGGCTTGCAGCGACGGCCTGCGCGGGCTGATCCTCTACATGACGCTGTGCACCGCGGCCATCGGTGCGTTCGAGGCGCTGCTGTTCTCGATGCTCGGCCAAGTGGTCGACTGGCTGGGCGCCGTGAAGCCGGCAGAGCTTTGGCAGCATGAGCGCGGGCGTCTGCTGCTGCTCGCCGCCATCCTGCTCGGCAGCCCGGTGCTGATCGCGCTGCAGACGCTGCTGAAGCACCAGGCGCTGGCGGCCAATTTCCCGATGCGGCTGCGCTGGAACTTCCACCGGCTGCTGCTCGGCCAGAGCATGCACTTCTACCAGGACGAGTTCGCCGGTCGCGTCGCGACCAAAGTCATGCAGACCGCGCTGGCGACGCGCGACGCGATCCTGATCCTGACCGACATCATGGTCTTCGTCGCGATCTACTTCGCGACGATGGTGGCGGTGGTCGGCAGCTTCGACGCCTGGTTGCTCGCGCCGTTCGTCGGCTGGATGGTGCTGTATGGCGCGGCGATGGCCTTCTTCGTGCCGCGGCTCGCGAACGTCGCCAAGGACCAGGCCGACGCGCGCGCGCTGATGACCGGCCGCATCACCGACGCCTACACCAACATCGCCACCGTGAAGCTGTTCTCGCACGGGCGCCGCGAGGCGACGTTCGCGCAGGCGGCGATGCGGGAGTTCATGGTGCCGGCGTACGGCCAGATGCGGCTCGTCAGCGGCTTCGAGATCACCAACCACACGCTCAACATGCTGCTGATCCTCGGCGCATCCGGCGGGGCGCTGGCGCTGTGGTCGCATGGCGCGGTCGGCATCGGCGCGGTCGCCGCGGTGACCGCGATGGCGCTGCGCCTGAACGGCATCTCGCACTGGGTGATGTGGGAGATGGCGTCGCTGTTCGAGCACATCGGCACGGTGCAGGACGGCATGCTGACCTTGTCGCGGCCGAAGATGGTGGTCGACGCCGTCGATGCGCGGCCCCTCGTCGTGACGCGCGGCGAGGTCCGCTTCGAGCAGATCGGCTTCGCCTACGGCAAGGCGGACGCGCCGCGCGTGATCGACGGCCTCGCCCTGACGATCCGGCCGGGCGAGAAGATCGGGCTGGTCGGCCGCTCGGGCGCCGGCAAGTCGACGATCGTCAACCTGCTGCTGCGCTTCTACGACCTGCAGGCCGGGCGCATCCTGATCGACGGACAGGACATCGCGCACGTCACGCAGGACAGCCTGCGTGCGCAGATCGGCATGGTCACGCAGGACACGTCGCTGCTGCACCGTTCGGTGCGCGACAACATCGTCTACGGCCGCCCCGACGCGACCGACCCGCAGATGGCAGCCGCCGCGCGCCGTGCCGAGGCGGACGAGTTCATCGCCACGCTCACCGATCCGAAAGGCCGCCAGGGCTACGATGCGCACGTCGGCGAGCGCGGCGTCAAGCTTTCGGGCGGCCAGCGCCAGCGCGTCGCCATCGCGCGCGTGATGCTGAAGGACGCGCCCATCCTGTTGCTCGACGAGGCGACGAGCGCGCTCGACTCCGAGGTCGAGGCGGCGATCCAGCAGAGCCTGTACCGGCTGATGGAAGGCAAGACGGTGATCGCGATCGCGCACCGGCTGTCGACGATCGCCGCGATGGACCGCCTGATCGTGCTCGACCACGGCCGCATCGTCGAAGAGGGCGATCACGCCAGCCTGCTCGCGCGGGACGGGCTCTACGCCCGGCTCTGGGCGCACCAAAGCGGTGGCTTCCTCGGTGAAACGACCGACGACGACGAAGACGCGCTGGTCGCCGCCGCCTGACGCAGCGCGCTTTCCGACAGCAGGACGGCGCGGCGAGACGTTGCCGTGGTGCGGCGCCCGACCCCTCGCATGGAATTTATCCGACGAGGTCCGCCGCGCTGCCCCGACAGCGCCGGCGCCTGGCGGCGTCTAAGCTTTCGTCGAAAGGTGCCGAACTCTTCGAGGTACCTACGACAGGAGCCTAGACCATGAACAGCTACTCCGACTCGGGCTTTGCAGCCGGCTACGAGATCCGCTTCCAGTCTTTGTTCAACGAGGGCCGGGCGCTGTCGTTCCCGTGCGATGCCGACGGCCACGTCCACCTGGACACGCTGAGCGAGCGCGCGCGCGACAACTACTTCTATGCCCGCACCGTCGTCGGCCGCGAGTTCGCGACGCCGATGGTGCGCCGCTGCCACCTGCACTGATTTCGCACTGATTTCGCACTGACTTCCCACTGATCGCTGTGCCTCGCAAGGGCACGCGACAGAGACATTCCGACGTCAGCGGCGCGTGCGAGCTTCCCGCGCCTGTGTTGCGAAGTAGCCTCGGATCTCGTCATAGCTGACCGTCCCGACGCCGCGCGCGTCTATGCGGTCGAACTGATCGGCCACCGCTCCCCAACCGGCCGCTGCAGCCTGGGCACGCGTGATGCGTCCCGCGCCGGCCTGATCGGCGGCCTCGAAATGCTTGCGCAGCTTGCGCTCGACGATGGCGTCCAGCTCGGCGCCGCGCGGAGATTCGGTCAAACCTCGCGCGCGCAGCGCCGGCGGCACGGCCGGATCGCCTGCCGCGACCGGCTGCCCGAGCGCGGCAGCGCTGCACATCGCGATGCCCCAAGCCGCGATCCATCGTGCGCCGGCAGTCGTCATGGCGCGGCTCCGGCGATGAATGCCGCGATCTGCGCCTTCATCAGCGGGCGCGCGGCGTTGTCGAGGTAAGTCATGTGGCCGCTGGAATAGAGCGCTTCGGTGACCGGCGGCGCCGTCAGGCGCGCGAGGTCGAGCTCGGTCTGGTAGTAGGGCGTTGCGAGATCCTGGTAGCCGCCGATCGACAGCACGCGCAAGGTCGGCTTCTGCAGCAGCGCCGCGGCCAGATCGGGAATCGTGTCGGGCAGCGCGTTGCCGTCGTGCCCGAAGTTCCAGGTCGCGATCGCGTTGCTCGACATCGCGTAGCTGGTCGTCGTGGTGTAGAGCAATTCGTTCGCGAGACGTGACGCGATCGCCGCGGTGAACGGCGCATTGATCAGCGTCGACGACGGGTCGCCGTCGGCGGCCAGCGCGCTGCCGTTGGCCGCGATCACGCGGGCGTCGTAGCGGCCCATCAGCTCGCCCGGCAGCACCTGGCTGCGGTAGGTCGTCGGACCGAGGTTGAGATCGGCGTTCCACAGCGCTTGCGGAGCGCCGGTGAGGTCGACCAGCGTCGTGACGAGTCCGGCGGACGGCAGCGTGCCGGCGGACAGGTAGTCCGCCACGGCCGGCGCGTAGGTCGCAGCGGCGTAGCTGCGCAGTTGCGCGGCATACGTGGCGGCGGCCGGCGCGGCCGGCTGGGTCAGCTGGAACCAGGCGCCGATCGATCCATAGCTCGGCAGGTAGCCGGCGCAGCTGATGCGGCTCGATTCGGTGACGTCGCAGTTGCTGTTGTAGTCGAGCACCGACGATTGCAGCACGATGCCGTCCAGCCGCATGCCGGCGGTGACCATCTGGTTGGCCAGCACCGCGGTGCGGGTCGTGCCGTACGACTCGCCGTACAGGAAGGTCGGCGATGCGCCGCGTTGGTTGACGGCGACGTAGCGCGCGATGAAGTCGCGCATCACCGCGGCATCGGCGTCGACGCCCCAGAAGCTCTGGTTGGTGTGCGGGCTGATCGCCTCCGAATAGCCGGTGCCGACGGCGTCGACGAAGACCAGGTCGGCGGTGTCGATCAGGCTGTCCGCGTTGTCGGTGAGCTGGAACGGCAACGGCAGCGTCGTCGACGGGACGTTGGTGACGATGCGCCGCGGCGCGAACGACCCGAGGTGCAGCCACACCGAAGCCGAGCCGGGGCCGCCGTTGTAGAAGAAGACGAGCGGACGCGTCGCCGGTTCTTGCCCGTCGGCCGTGTAGGCGACGTAGAAGAGCGACGCCTCGGCGCCGCCTTGCGCGGGATCGCTCGCGGTCAGGTGGCCGGCGTTGGCGGTGTAGGCGATGGTCCGGCTGCCGATCGCGATCGTCTGCGACGTCTTGGCGGCGGCCTCCACGGCGCTGGTCAGGCTCGCGCCCGGCTCGACCGAGTAGTTCGTCGTGTCGTGCAGCGAGCCGGCGACGGGCGGCGGCGTGACGGGACTCGAGCCGCCGCCACCGCCGCAGGCGGAAAGGACGGCGGCGATGCAAACGCCGAATGCCCGGCCGATGGTCTGGCGTGGCCGATCGATGGTGGGGCGCATCACGGTAGCAGGTCGGGGCGGCGCTCGCACTGTCGCATGCGTGCTGCAGCGTGACAAGACGTCGATCCCGAAGACTCGCACCCCGCCCTCTGTGGGTCTCTTCCGACAAGACGAACCCGCACCGGCCGACGCAGCCGCCGCGGCATGCCGAATAAGGTCGAAGCGCGCGGCACTCGTCCGTTCGCCGCGATCGATCCATTCCGTCGAGGAGGAACTGCCATGAAGACCACGATGAATCGCACGCACAAGCTGCTCGCGGCGAGCGCCGCTCTCGCCGCCGCCTTCGTGCTCGGCGGCTGCGACCAGCGGCGCAGCGACGAGGCCGCGGACGCCGGCCGCCATGCGGTGGCGCAAGCCGAGCAGAAGGCGCATGAATTGCAGAACGATGCCGCCAAGGGGCTGGACAAGGCGCGCGAGGCGTCGCACGAGATGGCTCAGAACGCCAAGCAGGCCGGCGACCGCATGGGCGACAAGGTGGCCGATGCGGTGATCACCTCGTCGATCAACGCGGAGCTCGCCAAGGACTCGAGCCTGAGCGCGACGAAGATCGACGTCGACACGACCGATGGCCGCGTCGTCCTGCACGGCACGGCGCCGAGCGAGGACGCGCGCGATCGCGCGACGACGCTCGCGAGCAACGTGAAGGGCGTCGTCAGCGTCGACAACCAGCTGACGGTGCAGCGGCAGGGCTGACATCACCGGCCGGACGTCGAGTCCGGCGCGCCGGCTGCTGGGCTAGGATAGGCCGAACCTCGACGACCCGAACCTCGACGACCGCCGGATGCCCGCCAGCCTCATCGCCCTGCTCGACGACATCGCGAGCGTCCTCGACGATGTCGCGCTGATGACGAAGACGGCGGCGACCAAGACCGCCGGCGTGCTCGGCGACGACCTCGCGCTCAATGCGCAGCAAGTCTCCGGCGTCCATGCCGACCGCGAGCTGCCGATCGTCTGGGCGGTCGCCAAGGGCTCGGCGCTCAACAAGGCGATCCTGGTGCCGGCGGCGCTCGCGATCAGCGCGCTGGCGCCGGCCCTGATCACGCCGCTGCTGATGGCGGGCGGCGTGTTTCTTTGCTACGAGGGCTGCGAGAAGCTGCTCCACGCGCACGCCGCCGCGCCGGAGGCCGCGGAGGAGGCGCTGCCTGCAGAGCTCGATGCGCAGGCGTTGGAGCGTGAAAAAATCCGCGGCGCGATCCGTACCGACTTCGTGCTGTCGGCCGAGATCGTCACGATCGCGCTCGGCAACGTCGCCGAGGCGCCGCTCGTCACCCAGTTCGGCGTGCTCGCGGCGGTCGCGGTCGTGATGACCGCGGGCGTCTACGGCGTCGTGGCCGGCATCGTGAAGATCGACGACCTCGGCGTCTACCTGGCGCGCTACCCCGGCTGGCGCCGCGCTGCCGGCACGGCGATCCTGAGCGCAGCGCCCTGGCTGATGAAGGGTTTGTCGGTCGTCGGTACCGCCGCGGTCTTCGTGGTGGGTGGCGGCATCCTCGCGCACGCGATCGAGCCGCTGCACGCGTGGATGGACGCCGTCCGAACCGGCTGGGTCGGCGGCCTGATCGCCGTCGTCGGCAATGCGCTGACCGGTGTCGCCGCCGGCGCCGTTGCCGTGGCGATGGTGACGCTGGTGAAGCGCCTGCGGCGGCGCCCGCCGGCTAGCGGTGCGGCGTGACGCCCAGCAGTTCGACCTCGAACACGAGCGTCGCATTCGGCGGGATCACACCGCCGGCGCCGCGCTCGCCGTAGGCGATGGCGGACGGGCACGTCAGCTTGGCCTTGCCGCCGACCTTCATGCGCTGCACGCCCTCGGTCCAGCACTTGATCACCCGGTTCAACGGAAACTCGGCGGGCTCCTTCGAGCTGTCGAACTCCTTGCCGTCCGGAAACGTGCCGCGGTAGTTGACCTTGACGACATCGGTCGCGGCGGGGCTCGCGCCGCTGCCTTCGGTGATCGAACGGTAGACGAGGCCGCTCGGCGTCACGACGGCGCCGGGTTCCTTGGCGGCCTGGGCCGCCGCATCCGATTGCGCCAGCGCAGGCAGGCTGGCGGTGGCCGCCAGGACGGCGGCGAACAAGCGCTTTTTCACGGAAGGGGCTCCGATACGGTTGTGCAGCCCGCATCATCGCCGAATGCGCGCACGATTCCCGGCGCGGGCCGATTCGTGCGGTCGGCGCTTCCTCCATACTTGCGGCGTGTCGAAGCAGCTCCGCCATGTCGAAACGCGCCCGGGGAGCCGGCAGTGATCGGTCGCGTGCTCGCCGCGCTCGTCGTCTTGGCGTGCGTCGTGCTGCTGGCGCGGCTGCTTCTGCCGGCGCGCCTGCGCTGGCGCTTCGACGCGGCGGCACGGCGCACCTGGGCGAGCCTGTCGCGCGGCGCGCGCCGAACCTGGAACTGGCGCTCGTCGCGCCGGAACGCCGAACGCGCCGCCGAAGAGGCGATCCGGCGGGCGCGCGACCGTGTCGTGCAGCGCGACGGCAATGTCTACAAGCCGAAGTTTCGCGGCCCGCGCAAGCCGCATTGACGCGCCTCCCCGGTCCGGCGGCATTCCGTCACGGATCGGCGGCCTCCCTGGGGCTGCGGACGCCGCTGGCCGCCCGGATAATGGCGCGGCCGCGGTTGCGCGCCCACGCCGGTCGACCCCCCTTGGGTTGGGGGGCCGGCGGTTCGCCAGGGCCGTGGGACGATGCCGGTGAGATTGGTGCGGACTAAACTCGACGACTACATCCGAGATCGCCAGGGAGAGCGACATGATCGATCACGACCCCGAAGCCCGACCGGACGCCCCGCTGGAGCAGGCACCGATGCCGTCGCGGCGCCGCCTGCTGCGCGGTGGCCTGGCGGCAGCGCCGGTCATGCTGACGCTCGCCAGCCGCCCGGTACGCGCCGGCGGCAGCTGCAAGGCCGCGTCCGCCTTCGCGTCCATCAACCTGAGCGGTCACAAGACGGCAGGCACCTGCACGGGTCACCAGCCGCCGTACTGGCAGGGCACGAGCTCATGGCCGGGCGGCTGCCAGGCCAGCGGCTCCAACGCGACCCAGTTCTCCGCCATCTTCACGACCGGGAATGTCTACCCCGGCAAGACGATGATGCAGGTGATGAACATGAACGGCACGACCGGCACGTCCGGCGTGGCGCGCTATCTGTGTGCCGCCTACCTCAACGCGAGCGCCACGCTGACGCCGCAGAACGTGCTCAGCCAGGCCACCGCCACCAGCGTGTGGACGTCGTTCATCAACAAGGGCTACTACGAGCCCACGGCCGGCGTGCAATGGAACTCCGACCAGATCATCTCCTGGGTCAACTCGACGATGAGTTGATGCAGCAAGCGCCGGCGCCCGCGCGCTGGCTTGCGCCCGCGACCGAGCGTTTCGGCTGGCGGCAATGGGATGATGATTGCGTCGTGTACGACGCAGCGACCGCCGACACGCATCTGCTTTCCGGGGACGCCGGCGCGGTGTTCGTCGCGCTGCTCCGGGCGCCATCGGCCCGCACGCCGGCGGAGCTGCTGAGAGCACTGTCCGGCGAGGTCGACGGTGCGGCGCAAGACGCCGCCGCCGAGCTCGCGACGCTGCTCGAGATCCTGACGGGGCTCGAACGCATCGGCCTCGCGTGCCGGGCTGCGACTTGAAGGTCGCCGAGGTACCGCAGGCACAACTCGCGCGCGAACTTCGAGGCGCAGGGCTGTACCTGCGCACCGGGCCGGTCGTCAGCCGGATCCGCTCGCGCATCGGCGCGGTGGCGCGCGGCATCGCGCTGCACTACGCCGAGCACGCGCTGGCGGCCGACGAAGGCTACGCCGACTTCCACATCAGCATCGAACGCCCGCTCGGCTTGCGCCGCTGGATCCAGCCGCAGGTGCTGTTCCGCTTCGACGATGACCTGCCGTTCGCGCCGCTGCCCGGCGACCAGGGTTTCCCGATGCTCGAGTGGGGCCTCAACTGGTGCGTGTCGGCGCATTGCCACCAGTACCTGACGATCCATGCGGCGGTGGTCGAGCGCGGCGGCCGCGCGCTGATCCTGCCGGCGCCGTCCGGCTCGGGCAAGAGCACGCTGTGCGCCGGGCTGACCTTCAGCGGCTGGCGGCTGCTGTCCGACGAACTGACCCTGATCGATCCGGCGAGCGGGTGTGTCGTGCCGCTGCCCAGGCCGATCAGCCTGAAGAACGCGTCGATCGACGCGGTGCGCCGCTTTGCCGCCGACGCGGTGATCGGGCCGGTCGTCCAGGAGACCCTGAAAGGCGCGGTCGCCCACGTCAAGCCGCCGCTCGACGGCGTGCGGCGCGCCGGCGAGACCGCGGCGCCGGGCTGGGTCGTGCTGCCGCAGTTCGTGGCAGGCAGTGCCGCCCGGCTGGAGCCGCTGTCGCGCGCGCGCGCCTTCATGCGCCTGGTCGACAACGCCTTCAACTACCAAGTGCACGGCCGGCGCGGCTTCGACGTGCTGGCCGCGCTGATCGAGCGCTGCGATTGCTACACCTTCACCTACAGCGCGCTGGCCGACGCCGCCACGGTGTTCGAGCGGCTCGCTGCCGGTTCCGCGCCGGACGCATGATGGGGCTGCCGGCAGACCTCGCGATCGGTGCGCTGATCGATCCCGCGGCCTTGACGCGCCTGACGCTGCCCGAGTGGGACCGCCTGCTGCGCCAGGCACGCAAGGCCGAGGTGCTCGCCCGCATCGCGGCCCTGGCGCGGGCGAGGGGCCTGATGGACCGGCTGCCGCCCGCGCCGCGCGCTCACCTCGATGCCGAATGGCAAGTGGCTGCGGCGCAGCACGACGAGACGTGCCGCGAGATCGAGCGCATCCGCCTCGCGCTGGCCGGCGTGCCCGGCCTGACGACGGTGCTGCTGAAGGGCGCCGCCTATCTGCTGGCGGACGCACCCGCGGCACTCGGCCGCACCTTCTCGGACGTCGATATCCTGGTCCCGTACGCGCGCTTGCCCGAGGTCGAGGCGGCGCTGATGCTGCATGGCTGGGCGACCACGCACCACTCGGCCTACGACCAGAAGTACTACCGCCTCTGGATGCACGAGTTGCCGCCGATGCAGCACGTGCAGCGCGAGACCGTCATCGACGTGCACCACGCGATCCTGCCGCGCACCGCGCGCCTGAAGCCCGACTCGGCCAAGCTCCTCGCCGCGGCGCGCGCGCTGCCCGGGCATCCCGGCCTCGCGGTGCTGGCGCCGGCGGACATGATCCTGCACAGCATCACCCACCTCGTCCACAACGAGGAGCTGAGCCACGGCCTGCGCGACCTGTCGGACATCGACCTGCTGCTCCGCCATCACGGCCGCGATGCCGGTTTCTGGGACGCGCTGATCGTCCGAGCCCGCGAGCTCGACCTCGCGCGGCCGCTGCACTACGGCCTGCGCCAGGCACATGCGCTGCTCGCGACACCGGTGCCTGCGCCGGTGCTCGCCGCGGCCGCGGCAGCCGCGCCGCCGCCCTGGCGCAATGCGCTGATGGACGGCCTGTGGCAGCGCGCGCTGCGCTCGCCGCACGCGACGACCGCCGATCGGCTGACGCCGCTCGCGCGCTTCGCGCTCTACGTGCGCGCCCACAGCCTGCGCATGCCGCCGCTCGCGCTGGCGCGCCACCTGACGATCAAGGCGTTCCGCCGCAGCTCGCCGGAGCCCGGCGCCTGACAACCGGGCTACTTGCCCCAGCTGTCCTTCAAGGTCACCGCGCGGTTGAACACCGGGCGCTGCACGCCGTGGTCGACGCGGTCGGCCACGAAGTAGCCGTGGCGCTCGAACTGGTAGCGGGCCTCGGGCTGCGCGCTCGCCAGGCTGGGCTCGGCGTACGCCGACGCGACCTGCTTGCTCCGCGGGTTCAGCACGCTGAGGAAATCGCGGTCCCCGGCATCCGGTTGCGCTTCGGTGAACAGGCGGTCGTAGAGGCGCACTTCGATCGGCCATGCGGTCGCGACGTCGACCCAGGTGACGACGCCCTTGACCTTGACCTTGTCGGCGCCCGGCGTGCCGCTCTTGGTGTCGGGCACGAGCTTGGCCAGCACGGCGGTGACGACCCCCTGTGCATCCTTCTCGCAGCCGGTGCACTCGACGACGTAGCCGTACTTCAGGCGCACCTTGTTGCCCGGGAACAGCCGGAAGAAGCCCTTCGCCGGCGTCTCCATGAAGTCGTCGCGTTCGATCCAGACTTCGTTGCCGAGCACGAAGTCGCGCTGGCCGAGTTCGGGCTTGGCCGGATGCACCGGTGCATGACAGGGCTCGCGGTGCGCGTCGCTGCCGAACACCTCGGTGAAATCGACGAGCTTCAGTCGCAGCGGGTCGAGCACCACGCTCGCACGCGGCGCCTTCGGATCGAGGTCGTCACGCAGCGCGATCTCGAGGGTCGAGTAGTCGAGCCAGCCGCCGGCCTTGCTGACGCCGCTGCGCTCGGCAAGCAGCTGCAGGCTCTCGGGCGTGTAGCCGCGCCGGCGCAGCCCGGCGATCGTCGGCAGGCGCGGATCGTCCCAGCCCTGCACATGGCCTTCGTCGACGAGTTGCCGGAGCTTGCGCTTGCTGGTGACGATGTAGGTCAGGTTCAGGCGCGCGAACTCGTACTGATGCGGCCGCGGTTGCACCAGCAGGCCGAGGTCGCACAGCGTGTCGAGCAGCCAGTCGTACCACGGCCGCTGGTCCTCGAACTCCAGCGTGCAGATGCTGTGCGTGATGTTCTCGAGCGCATCCTCGATCGGATGCGCATAGGCGTACATCGGATAGATGCACCAGACGTCGCCGGTGTTGTGGTGCACCGCGCGCTTGATCCGATAAAGCGTCGGATCGCGCAGGTTGATGTTCGGGCTCGCCATGTCGAGCTTGGCGCGCAGCACGGCGGCGCCGTCCGGCAGCTTGCCGTCGCGCATGTCGCGAAAGCGCGCCAGGTTCTCGGCCGTCGTGCGGTCGCGGTACGGGCTGTTCGTGCCCGCATGGCCGAAATCGCCGCGCGTCGCTCGGATCTCGTCGGCGCTCTGCTCGTCGACGTAGGCGAGGCCGGCTTCGATCAGCGCCTCGGCGGCGCGGTACATGAAGTCGAAGTAGTCGCTCGCGAAGTAGAGATGGCTGCGCATCTCGCCGGGCCGGTCGGGGTCGGGCGTCTCCCAGTCGAAGCCCAGCCACTGGACGGCTTCGACGATCGCGTCGACGTATTCCTGCTCTTCCTTCTCGGGATTGGTGTCGTCGAAGCGCAGATGGCAGATGCCGCCGTAGTCGCGCGCCAAGCCGAAGTTCAGGCAGATGCTCTTGGCGTGGCCGATGTGCAGGTAGCCGTTCGGCTCGGGCGGGAAGCGCGTGCGGATCTTTGCCGGATCGAGCGGGCCGGCCGACTGGTGCGCGCCATCGCCCGGCGTGCCGCCGAAATGACGTTGCGCATAGGTGCCCTCGGCGAGATCGCGCTCGATCACGTGGCGCAGGAAGTTGCTCGGCTTCGGAGCGTCGGCGGGAGCGGTCATCAGAGGGGAGGGGCGGCGATGCGACCGATCGATTCTATCGACCGCCCCGCGAGGCGAAACGACTCATTACCTCTGCGTCGGCCTGCAACGTCAACGCCGGCAGGGCGTGCCGGCGTTAGAGTGGGGCAAGGGCCGCTTCGATGGCCACGAGGAGTACGAAACATGCGCAAGTCCACCCTGCTCGCGGCGGTCGCCGTCGCCGGATCGCTGATCGCCGGCGCGGCCCATGCGGCCGTGGCGGTGTCGGTCGGCATCGGCCTGCCGCGCGTCGGCGCGGTCATCTCGACCGGCCCGGCGTATTACCCTGCCTACTACCCGGCGCCGGCTTATGCGCCTGTTTACGCACCGGCCTATGTCGCGCCGCCCGTCGTCTATCGTCCGAGCCTGCCCGTCTACTACGGACCGCGCTACTACGCGCGCCCGGTCGTCTATCCGGGCTACTGGCATCGCGGCGTCTATTACCGGCATCCGGGCTGGGTCCGTCCGTTGGCGCCGCCGGTGCGCCGCTGGTAAACGGCCCCAGGGAAGCGGCCCAAGGGAAGCGGCCCAAGGGAAACGGCCCGAGGGAAACGGCCCGAGGGCCGGCTCACATCGCCTTGAACAGATGGGCGTAGAGCCGGCTCGCGGTGAGCTTGTCGGGATGGTCGCGCAAGGTGATCGTCACCTTGCCCGAGTCGTCGCGCAGCGCCGTCGCGATCGCGTCGGCCCGCACGACGACGCTGCGATGCACCTGCCAGAAACGCTGCGCATCGAGCCGCGGCAGCAGTTCGCGCAATGACATGCGGATCAGGTATTCGCGCGCTGCGGTAACGACGCGGATGTACTTGTCGGCCGCCTCGAAGTAGATCACCTCGGCCACCGGCACCATGTGCACGGCGTTGCCGACGCCGGCCTGGATCACGACCAGCGGCGTCGTGGCCGAATCGACGGCCGGCGCCGCCAACCCCGGAGCGCCCAGCAGGCCTCGCAGTTGCGCCAGCGCCGCATCGAGCGCGGCCGGTGTCGCCGCCGCCGGCGCCTCGCGCTGCTTCAGCGCCGCCCGCAGGCGCGCGCAGGCAGCGGCCAATCGATCGGGCTGCACCGGCTTCAGCACGTAGTCGACCGCCGAGCGCTCGAACGCCTGCAGCGCGTACTCGTCGTAGGCGGTCACGAACACGATCAACGGCAGCGGCGCATCGGCCGCCCACTCCTCCGCGACCGCCTCGGCGGCTTCCAGGCCGC
The DNA here is from genome assembly GCA_018241265.1 of Pseudomonadota bacterium. Lineage (GTDB taxonomy): Bacteria > Pseudomonadota > Gammaproteobacteria > Burkholderiales > Burkholderiaceae_C > JAFEEF01. The sequence continues at coordinate 16,202 of JAFEEF010000018.1, forward strand.
TCATGCCCGGCATGCGGATGTCGAGAAAGAGCACGTCCGGACGCAACGCCAGCGCCTGCTCGACGGCAGCCGCGCCGTGCGGCACGTTGGCCGCGACGCGCAGTTCCGGCCAGATGCGGCCGAGCTCGGCCTCGAGATGGGCCGCGAGCAGCGGTTCGTCCTCGGCGATGAGCGCGGTCGGATTCATGCGGTCTGGTTCGATGGGAGCGGCAGACGGACGACCGCGCGCGCTCCACCGCCGCCGTCGTCGGCATCTGCGATCGCGAATGCCGCGTGGTCGCCGTACAGGGTCGCCAGGCGCTCGCGCACCTGCGCCAGGCCGAAGCGCGTGCCGTCGCCATCGGCCGGCGCGGCGGTCAGCCCGACGCCGGTGTCGCGTACCGTCAGGATCAGATCCGTGCCGTCTCTTGCCGCCGAAACATCGATGCGCCCGCCGCCGACGCTGGGCTCCAGGCCGTGCTTGATCGCGTTCTCGACCAGCGGTTGCAGCAACAGCGGCGGCACCGTCACGTCGGCGAGCGACTCCGGCAGATCGAGCCGCGTCTGCAGGCGCGTGCCCATCCGGATCTGCATCAGCGCCAGGTAGTCGGCGGTGCGCGCGAACTCGGCCGCCAGAGGATGCGCGGCCGTGCGGGAGGCCTTCAACGTCGCGCGCAGGAAAGCGATCAACTGATCGAGCATCGCCTGCGCGCGCAGCGGATCGATGCCGATCAGCACGCGCAGGTTCGCCAGGGTGTTGAACAGCATGTGCGGCTCGAGCTGCGACTCGAGCAGCTTGAGCTGGTTCTCGGCCGCCAGCCGCTGGGCGGTCTGGATCGCGGCTTCCTGCTCGACGATCGTGCTGCGCGAATAGAAGAAGTACGTGATGATCACCGCCGGCACCAGCGACATCAGCATCAACGACAGCACCTCGCGCAGGTTGTGCACATCGAGCAGCGTCGCCGAGCGCTGTCCGGTGATCCAGTCGCCGATCGCGGTGCCGCCGGAAAAGCCGAGCGCGCTGCCGATCACCACGACGCCGATCATCCATCGCCAGCCCGGCCAGCCGCCCGCGAGCTGCGGCGTCATCCGGCCACCGATCCGCGTCAGCAGGTGCGTCAGGCCGAGCCGGCCGAAATCGATGAAGAACCAGCACAGCATCGCGATCGGCATGGCATAGGCGAGCGTCTGCAGCAACGGTGAACCGCGCAGACCCGACAACCCGGCGCCGATCAGCAAGCCGTAGCCTGCGGAGCGGATCGCGCGCCAGCAGTAGTCCACGGGCTTGCGCTCCGCCGGGGCGCTGACGGCTGCGACATTCGGCATGACGGCGGCCATTCTGCTTTACCCGGCCAACGGCCGACGGTGCGCTCAGGCGGCGCTGAGCGCGCCGACGCCTCCGGCGACCCGGCGCAGCGACAGCGCACGGCCGAGGAAGCACCCCGAGAACACGCCGTAGGCCAGGCTGCAAGAGCCGGCGAACGTCGCGTCGCCGGCCAGGCGCGGCTCGATCGCAAGGCATGCGCCGGCGAAATACTTGACCGCGAACAGCCCGAGGATCAGCACCATCGGCAGCCAGCTTCCCGGCACGTGGAACAGCCGCGTCGCCGACGACCAGGTGGCGCCGCGCACCGCCAGCAGCCGGCGCGCGATCGCGGCCGCGGCGCCGGCACCGACCAACCAGGCGAACAGTGCGGTCGGCTGGTGGCCGAAAGCGCTCGTCACGCCGAACAGCGACAGCACGATCAGCCCGAACGGCAACACCGTGACGCGACCGAGACTCACGTCGCGGTCGCGCGCCTGCGAGGCGCCCAGCGCGATCAGCGCGGCCAGCAAGCCCCAGACCCAGACCGGCGTGTGTTCGACGATTTGCAGCAACATGTCTCGTACTCCCAGGTAGACCGCGCCGGAGCGCCATGGCGGCACTGTGCGTGTGCCGGCCGGCCGCCGCGAGCACCGTGCGACGAAGCGCTCGGTCGCGCCGCGAAACGCCGTCGCCGGGGCGCGAGCGGGCGTGCCCGCTGCACGGCATGGCGCCCGACGCGGCCGGCGATTCGGCCCGGCTATATTGCGGCGTAGATCCTCGACATGGGACGCCACGGGAGACCCTGCATGCAATGTTCGCCTTCGCGCCGTCTCGGCGTGTGGCTGTTCTCCGCGGTCGTGTTCGGCGGATGTGCCTCGCAGCCGCCGCGACCGCGGCCGCTGCCTGCGCCGTTGCCGCCGGCGACGGCGCCTGCACCCGTGCAGCGACCGGTGCCGCTGCCTGCACCCGCGCTGGTTGCGCCGCCGGCCGCGGTCGCACCGGCGCCCGAGCCCCCGGCCGTCGCGGCGCGCTTTCCCGATCCGCCGGTGAGCTTTCAGACGCCGGCATTCGGTCCCGGCCATACCGGCTATACCAGCAACGAGGAGTTGCAGGATTTCCTGCGCCGTCTGGTCCACGACGGCGGCCCGGGTCCGGATGCCACCACGGTGCGCCTGCTCGAGCCGGGTACTTCGCAGCGCGGCGTGCCGATCGAGGCGCTGCTGTTCACGCGCGACCCGGACGCGGCGATGGCGCTGCCGGTCCGCCCGACCCGGCCCACGGTCCTGCTGATCGGCCAGCAGCACGGCGACGAGCCGGCCGGCAGCGAGGCGCTGCTGGCCGTCGCGCTCGAGCTCGCCCATGGACGCCTGGCGCGCGTGCTCGACAAGCTCAACGTCGTGATCCTGCCGCGCGCCAACCCCGACGGTGCAGCCGCCGGCACGCGCAGCAGCGCGAGCGGCATCGACATCAACCGTGACCAGCTCCTGCTGCGCACGCCCGAGGCGCAGGCACAGGCGCAACTGCTGCGCCAGTACACGCCGCTCGTCGTGGTCGACGCTCATGAATATCCCGCGGTCGGCCGCTTCGTGGAGAAGTTTCGTGCCGCGCCGTCCAGCGACGTGCTGCTGCAGTACGCGACCACCGCGAACCTGCCGGAATTCCTCACCAAGGCCGCCGAGGAGTGGTTCCGCCGCCCGCTGCTTGCGCAATTGAAGACCGCCGGGCTCAGCGCCGACTGGTACTACACCGCGACCCCCGATCTGAACGACGGCAAGCTCGCGATGGGCGGCCCCGAACCCGACAGCAGCCGCAACGTCAACGGCCTGCGCAACGCCGTGAGCTTCCTGATCGAAACGCGCGGCGGCGGACTCGGCCGCGCCTACTTCAAACGTCGCGTCTATGCGCAGGTGACGGCGCTCGGCAACCTGCTCGAAAGCGCCGCGGCACGCAGCGCCGATCTCGTCAAGCTGCGCCAGTTCGACGACAGCGAGGTCGCGTCCAAGGCCTGCCAGGGCGATGTGGTGTTGCAGGCCAACCCGACCGCGAGCGAATACCGCGTCACGATGCTCGACCGCGTGACCGGCGCCGACAAGGCCGTGACCGTCGCCTGGGATTCGACCCTCGAGCTCGAAACGCGCAAGAGCCGCGCGCGTCCCTGCGGCTACTGGCTGGCGGCGAGCGAGACCGAGGCCGTCACGCATCTCCGCGGACTCGGCATCCAGGTCCAGCGCGTCGAAGAGGTCGGCGTGGTGCGCGGCGAAAGCTACCGCGAGGTCGCACGCGAATTGGTGCCCCCGTCCGATCCCACCACCGGCGTGACCGATGCGGGCGGCGTCGTGAAGGTCGGCGTCGAGGTCGTCCCGACGCTGATCGACGTGCCGATCGGCAGCTACTACGTCGGCCTCGACCAGCCGCTGGCCAACCTCGCGGTGGCGGCGCTCGAACCCGACACCAACCACAGCTACGTCGCGCACCGTGTCGTCACCGCGACGCAGGCCGAGGCGCGCCTGATGGCCCGCCCGGAGATGCGGATGACGGCGCTGCCTTGAGGCGGGTCGATCGCCGGCCGCGTAAGGTCCGGCGCTGCCGACCGACTGAACGGACACGATGAACGAGACCGTCACTCTCGCTGTCGCGGCGCCACCCACCGCCGCGCAGCGCCGCCGCATCTACCGGCATCGCCTGCCCGTGCGCGTGATGCACTGGATCAACGTCGTCTGCCTGACGATCCTGCTGATGAGCGGCCTGCAGATCTTCAATGCCCATCCGGCGCTGTACTGGGGCAAGAAGTCGGAATTCGACAAGCCGTGGGTCGTGCTCGGCGCGATGCAGACGCCGCAAGGCGTCAGGGGCACGACCTTCATCGGCAGCCACCGGTTCGACACCGACGGCGTGCTCGGCCGCTCCAACGTCAACGGCAGCCCGGCCGTGCGCGGCTTCCCGTCGTGGGCGACGATCCCCGGCAGCCAATGGCTGGCGATGGGGCGCCACTGGCACTTCTTCTTCGCGTGGCTGTTCGTCATCAACGGCCTTTGCTATGTCGGCTATGCGGTCTTCAGCGGGCACCTGAAGCGCGACCTCGTGCCGACGCGCGCCGAATGGCGTTCGATCGGCGCATCGATCCGCGACCATTTGCTGTTCCGCCATCCGACCGGCGACGCGGCGCGGCGCTACAACGTGCTGCAGAACAGCGCCTACCTCGTCGTGATCTTCGTGCTCCTGCCGCTCGTCGTGATCGCCGGCATGGCGATGTCGCCGCGGCTCGATACCGTGATCCACGGCTGGGTCGACTGGCTGGGCGGCCGCCAGTCGGCCCGCACCGTGCACTTCCTCGCCGCGGCCGGCCTGCTGCTCTTCGTGCTGATCCATGTGTTCGAGGTGTTGATCAGCGGCGTCTGGAACCAGCTCCGCTCGATGATCACCGGCTGGTACGACCTGCCGCCGGATCGGAGCGCCCGATGAAGCCGCCGCCGAAGAAGCCGATCGCGAGCGGCCACGCGCGCGGCCTCGCGCACGGCCGTGCGAGTCGGCGCCAGATGCTGCGCGGCGCGCTGGCGTCGCTCGGCACCCTCGGCCTCGCCGGCTGCGACAGGCTGTCGAACACGCCGGCCTACACCGAGATCCTGGCCGGCGCGCAGCACGTCAGCCAGGCGGCCCATCGCGTCGTCGCGGGCCGGCAGGCGATGGCGCAGGAGTTCAGCGAAGCCGACATCGCCGCGCACTTCAAAGGCAACGGCACGCTCGCGCCGCGTGACGACGATTACCTCGCGCTGCAGCAAGGCGGCTTCGCGAACTGGAAGCTCGAGATCGGCGGTCTCGTCGCGAAGCCGGTGTCGTTGAGCCTCGCCGACCTGCGCGCGATGCCGTCGCGCACGCAGATCACGCGGCACGACTGCGTCGAGGGCTGGAGCACGATCGGCAAGTGGAAGGGCGTGCCGCTCGCGCACCTGCTCGGTCAGGCGCAGCCGCTGCCGAAGGCCCGCTACGTGCTGTTCCGCTGCGCCGATTCGATGGAAGGATTGACCGTCGACTCGCGCTACTACGAAAGCATCGACTTCGACGATGCCTATCACGCGCAGACCATCCTCGCCTACGACCTCAACGACAAGCCGCTGCCGATCGCCAACGGTGCGCCGCTGCGCCTGCGCGTCGAGCGCCAGCTCGGCTACAAGCACGCCAAGTACGTGATGAAGGTCGAGCTCGTCGAGAGCTTCGCGGCGATCCGCGGCGGCAAGGGCGGCTACTGGGAGGACAACGGCTACGAGTGGTACGCCGGAATCTGACTGCTTCCTGTCACACGACTGCCATCTGCACTAGCTTGCCGGGTTGGGCCGAACCGCGGCCCGAGCAGGCTTGAACGCGAACGACAACGAACTGATCCGGCACATCCACGCCGACCTGGCCGACAGCTGCGACGAGGAGCTCGAACTCGAGCTCGACGACCGCCTGCTCGATCCGGCCACCTCTGCCGACGACGGCGAGGATGCCAAGGCGCAGCGTCGGCAACAGGGAGGAATACACCAGGCCAAGGAGATCATGCTGGAGCGCACGCACATCCCCGAAGCGCCGTGGTGGGTGGTGCAGGCAGTGGACGAGAAGCGCGCGCGGCTGAACTGCATCCATCACCTGCTCGGCCAGGTACCGTATGCCGAGACGGAGCATGCTGCCATCGTGCTGCCCGGGCGCGAACGCCACGAGGACTACATCCGTTACCCGGTACCGCGGGAGATGATCGTCCGAGAGGTCCATTGACCGGGTTGGATGCGGTTGTGCGCCGCGCAAACCGGTCGACGATGATCTTGACCGTGTCGATTACCCCCCCGGAATCAGGGGGTTCGGTGAATTCAACACTGGTTCACAGAGTTGCGGATTCTTAGACTGTTCTCGGTCAGTGAGGGCGCAGTCCCAGGGGTCTTGCCGGAGTCTCGCGTGCGCGAGCCTTCGGGGCGGGACGTGGGGTGCTGCGGGGTGTGTTTGGCTGCCTTGATTGGAGACGTCATGAATCTGCAGAGATTGCTTCGGTCGCTCGCGATGCTTGCCGCGCTTTTCGTCGGGTCGTACGTGCCCTGGGCACAGGCCGGCACGCCGATAGTGCTCAATTTCGCGGGGCTGGACGGGAATAACTACGAAGAGCCGCTGAACTATTACAACGGTGGCCTTGGCGGGCTGGGTTCTGGCCCCGGGCCCAACTATGGCATCGTGTTCGGCTCCGATGCGCTCTCATGCAGCGGCCAGCCGGGCGGCACTTGCAACACCGCTCTGATCCCTGGAGGCCCGGGCGCCAACGCGCTGTTCTTCCTGACCGGGCCAGGCGACATCATGAACGTCGCCGGTGGATTCGATACCGGATTTTCCTTCTACTACTCCGCGCCTTTCTACACCGGCGTCGTCGACGTATGGTCCGGCTTGGACGGAACGGGTACGCTGCTGGCGACGATAACGTTGCCGCTGACGACCGATGGCTCCGGAACAGGCTCGTGCTCCGGCACCAACTATTGTCCGTACGTTCCGATCGGTGTTGCATTCTCCGGCGTTGCCCAGTCGGCCGTCTTCACCGGGACGGCGAACTACATCGCCTTTGCCGACATCACGCTCGGATCCCAAGTGGCTGGCGTGCCCGAACCCGGGACGGACGTGTTGTTCGCGTTGGGGATCGTCGGTGCCGGCGGTCTCTCGTTGATTCGCCGGCGCCGGCAGTCGCGAATCTAGAAGTCGGAGTGCGGGTTCCGGCCCGGGACACGGGAGACTGAAAGAGTCGGTCCCCGTCGGGCTCGCTCTACTGGCTGTTCACCAAGCTGTTCTGATCCGCAAGCGGCCGCGCCGCTGCGCGGATCCGGCATCGGAGGCACACTCGCGAGCGTCGTTGTAAGAACGGCGCCCGGCTCCGCGACTCAAGCGGTGCCCGCGCGAGGAGCCTCACGATGTCGTTGTCCATTCTTCGATCCACGGTCGCGGCGGCCGGCCTGTGGGCCGGCGCCCTGGCCGTGCAGGCCGAGCAGCTTCCGTACACCAGGGCCCGTCTCGATACCGCCCTCGCCCAGGGCAAGCCGGTGATCGTCGACCTGCGCGCCGACTGGTGTCCGACCTGCAAGGAGCAGAAGCCGATCGTCGATGCGCTGCTGAAGGAAGACAAGCGCAAGGGCATCACCTTGCTGCTCGCCGACTTCGACAACGAGGACGCGCTGAAGGACCGCCTGCACGTGACGCAGCAAAGCACCTTCGTCGTCTTCAAGGCCGGCAAGGAAGTCGGCCGTTCGACCGGCCAGACCGACAAGGCACAGATCGCCGCGCTGTTCGACAAGGCGCTCTGAGTCACGACGCGGCGACGGCCAGGCCGCGATGGACTTCGGTGCCGGCACCTATGCGCTCGGCTACGCGGCCGGCGTGCTGTCGACGCTGTCGCCGTGCGTGCTGCCGCTGCTGCCCATCCTGCTCGCGACCGCGGCGGCGCGCCATCGCTACGGCCCGATCGCGCTCGGCGTCGGCTTGACGCTGTCGTTCGCCACAGTCGGCATCGTGGTCGGCGCGCTCGGCCTCGCGATCGGCGGCGGCGTCGTGCGCATCACCGCGGCCGTGGCGCTGACGGTGTTCGGCGTCGTGCTGCTGTCGCCGGCGTTGCAGCAGCGCTTCGCCGATGCCGGCAATCGGCTGACCGCATCGGGCGAGGGCGTGCTGGCGCGCTTGCAGGGCAGCGGCTGGGAAGGCCAGTTCGCGGTCGGACTCGTGCTGGGCCTCGTGTGGAGCCCGTGTGTCGGTCCGACCCTGGGCGCTGCCAGCACGCTGGCGGCGCAAGGCCAGCACCTCGGCCAGATCGGTGCGCTGATGCTGATCTTCGGCCTGGGCGCGGCAACGCCGCTGATCGTGATCGGCAGCGTGTCGCGCGAGGCGCTGGCGCGCTGGCGCGGCCGGCTGCGTTCGGCGAGCGCAGGCGGCAACCGTGTGCTCGGCATCCTCTTCGTGCTGCTCGGCGTCGCGATCCTGACCGGCTGGGACAAGCACCTCGAGGCCTGGGCGCTCGACCACTCGCCCGATTGGCTCACGCGGCTGACGACCCGCTATTGATCCTCAACGGCTCTTGCCGCCGCCGAGCAGGCTGCCGAGCACGCCGCGCACGATCTCTCGGCCGACGCTCGAACCGATCGTACGCACCGCCGAGCGCGCCGCCGCCTCGGCCAGGCCCTCGTGATGGCCGCCGCGCGGGCCGGTGGCGCCGAACAGCACGTCCTTCAGGCCGCCGAGCAAGCCGCCGCCGGGATCGGCGGGTGCCGACGCGGTCGGTGTCGGCAGCGCGGTCGGCGGCGTCGGCAGGGTTGGCGGGGCCGTCGATGAAGCCGGGGCCGGCGCCGCGGCGCGCCCCTTGAGCTTCTCGTACGCCGACTCGCGGTCGACCGCCTGCTCGTAGACGCCGGCGACCAGCGATCCCGCCATCAACGCCTGGCGCTGCTGCGCGGTGATCGGCCCGATGCGGCTGCCGGGCGGCAGCACGTAGACGCGCTGGGTCACCTCCGGACGGCCCTTGTCGTCGAGGAAACTGATCAGCGCCTCGCCGACCGCGAGCTCGGTGATCGCACCGGCCATGTCGCCGATCTTCGGATTGGGCCGCATCGTGTCGGCCGCCGCCTTCACGGCCTTCTGGTCGCGCGGCGTGTAGGCGCGCAGTGCGTGCTGCACGCGGTTGCCGAGTTGGGCGAGTACCTTGTCGGGCACGTCGAGCGGGTTCTGCGTCACGAAGTAGACGCCGACGCCCTTGCTGCGCACCAGCCGCACGACGAGCTCGATGCGCTCGATGAGCGCCTGCGGCGCGTCGTCGAACAGCAGGTGCGCTTCGTCGAAGAAGAAGGCGAGCTTGGGCTTGTCGACGTCGCCGACCTCGGGCAGCTTCTCGAACAGCTCCGACAGCATCCACAGCAGGAACGTCGCATAGAGTCGCGGCGCGTTCATCAGCTTGTCGGCGGCGAGGATGTTGACGACACCGCGTTGTCGTCCGCTCACGTCGACCGTCTGCAGGAAATCCTCGATCGCGAGCATCGGCTCGCCGAAGAACTTGTCGCCGCCCTGGCTGTCGATCTGCAGCAGGCCGCGCTGGATCGCGCCGATCGATGCGGCGCTGACGTTGCCGTATTCGGTCGTGTAGCTGCTCGCGTTGTCGCCGACGTGCTGCAGCATCGCACGCAGGTCCTTCATGTCGAGCAGCAGCAGGCCGGCGTCGTCGGCGATCTTGAAGACGAGGTTCAGCACGCCCGCCTGGGTGTCGTTCAGCGCCAGCATGCGGCCGAGCAGCATCGGCCCCATGTCGGAGACCGTCGCGCGGATCGGGTGGCCTTGCTCGCCGAACACGTCCCACAGGGTCGCCGGACAGGCGAGCGGCTCGGGCGCCGGCAGGCCGCGCTCGGCGAGCAGCTTCGCCAGCTTGTCCGGGACGCTGCCGGCCTGCGTGATGCCGGTCAGGTCGCCCTTCACGTCGGCCATGAAGACCGGTACGCCGATCGCCGACAGGCTCTCGGCGATCTTCTGCAAGGTGACCGTCTTGCCGGTGCCGGTGGCGCCGGTGACGAGGCCGTGGCGATTCGCCAGCGCGGGCAGCAAGGCGCATTCGATGTCGCCCGCGCGGGCTATGGGCAGCGGGTCGGCCATGGATCGTGCTCCGGGCGTTTCGATGCCCGGAGTCTAGCGAACGCACCGGGCCGGCCGGCCCGCGCGCCGGCCTGCTACTGCGCCAAGGTCACCATGTGCGCCTGCACGCGCACGGTCGACTGCGGGATCATCGTGATCTGGATGTAGTAGGCGTTGTTCGCATAGTTGAGCGCCGGCAGCGGCGCCTGCACCGTGTTGATCGCGCCCGAGGCGGTGCTCACCGCGGTGGCGATCAGCGCGATCGCGCCCGTCACCTTGTCCTTCTGGAACAGCTGCGCGGTCACCGCCCCGCCGTTCGGGTCGAAGTACTGCAGGCGCAGCCAGTTCCAGATCGGCACGATGCCGTTGAAGGAATCGAGCGTGTTGCAGGTGTAGGCCAGCGGCGGATTGGGGCCGAGCGGCGCGCGCAGCGCCGAGCCGGGCGCGATGTATTGCACGAGCTGCAGCGCGGGCAGCGAATTCGGCTGGCAGGCGGTGGCCACGCTCTGCCAGTCGGTCGCCTGGGCGTGGGCGTTGGAGGCAAGGGCACAGGCCGCGAGCGCGGCGGCGATGGGGGCGAGGCGTTGGATCATGGAGGTCTCCGCGGTGGGTTCGTCGGGGTCTGCAGGTACGGCGGATGCCGCACGACCACTTTCGGCCCGGTCCTCTTACGGCGGTCCTACGCTCGCGCCGCCGAACTAGGGGTACGCCGCCCGATGCGCGGCTTCAGTGAGCCACCGCGGCGACCGGCAGCCCGAGCTCGGCGGCCAGCGTGAGCGACTCGCGCGCGGGCCGCAGGCCGCTGTCGGCCGCCAGCATCGCGCAGCTCGAGCGCCAGGCACGCAGCGCCTCGGCGTGGTCGCCGCGCGCCGCATGCAGGCGCATTAGGCGGCGCGTCAACGACTCGGCGAGCGGCTCCAGGTCGAGCGCGCGGTCGTAGAGCGCGATCGCGGCCGACGGCGCGAGCGGTTCGATGTGCGCCGCGAGCTGCGCGACGGTCACGACGAAGCGCTGCCGGTAGCGCTCCCGCGCCGCGACCGCCCAATCGGCATCCTCGCCCGCCAGGAAGGGGCCGCGCATCAGTTCGAGCAACTGCCGGCCCCAGTGCTGCAGCGTCTCCAGCGAGGCGCCGTGGGCCGACCCGATGCGCTGCATCAGCGCATGCAATGCGCCGACGTCGCTCCACACCGATCCCTCGTCGAGCGACAGCCGGCCGCCCTCCAGGTGCAGCGCCGATCCGGAGTCACCGAGCAGGCGGCGCAGGCGCAGCAGGACCACGTCGAAGGCATTGCGCTGCGCGGCCGCCTCGGCGTCGGGCCACAGCCACTGCATCGCCTTGACGACCGGCAGCGCGCTGCCGCCGTGTGCCAGCAGCGCGCGCAGCAGGTCGAGCGGGCGCTGCGCGGTGCGCCCGCTCCCGCTCGCGAGCCGCGTGTCGCCGAGCACGGCCTCGAACCGGCCGAAGGCATGCAGGCGCAGAACCCACGGCCAGTGCTGAAGCGTAGGGTCGCGGCAGGGCAACGCATGGGTACGCACCAGCCGCGCGACGTAGGCTGTCTCGATGCCATGGGCGATCGCTTCGTGCGCCAGGCGTCCGACGACGTCGGCCTGCCACCAGCCCGCGGTCGCGCGGTAGTCGTGCCGCGCGCCCTGGGCCAGCGCGACGCGCAGGCAGCGGTGGGCCGCAGGCGCCTGCCCGGCCTCGACCAAGCACGCCGCACGCAACAGCCGGGCGGTGAACTCGACGATGCCGGCCGAGATGCCCTCGGCGATCCGCGCCGCCGCGTCGACCTGCGGCAGGGCCTCGTCGTGACGGCCGGCCTGCAGCAGCGCCTGCCCGAGGCTGAGGCGGTGCAGCGCCTGGCGATAGGCGCCGCCGATCTCGGCCGAGTTCGCCAGCGCCGCGCGTGCCAGCTCGATCGCCCGCGGCGCATCGCCGCGCAGCAGGGCCAGGCCGGCGTGGAAGTGCCAGTAGTGCGTCTGGTCGACCTGCGAGGCACGGTCCAGCACCGGGCGCATGCCGTCGAGGTAGTGCTCCGCGGCGGCGGCGTCGCACTGCGCGAGGGCGAGCGCCGCGCCGTGCGCATGCAGCGCGTAGTCGTGCTGCGCGAGACCGTGCGCCGACGCGAGCGCGAGGCCGGCATCGACCGCAGCGCGGCCGCGCTCGAACTGCGCGGTGAAGCGCGCATGCGCCGCGATGCTCTCGAGCCAGACCAGCGCCTCGCCCGGCGGCAGGCCGGCGACGTCCAGGCCGGGGAGCGCATCGACGATGAGCGCGGTGCGCGTGAACTCGCCGCGCCACAGGTGGTACTGCACCAGGAAGGTGGCGAGCTTGAGGCGGCAGGCGCCCGGCGCCATGCGGCGCACGAGCTCGGTCCCGCGCGCCGCCCAGCGCGCGAGCAGCGGATGCGACTGGTCGCGCAGGATGATGCCGATGCCGCAGGCCATCACGGTCGCCTCGAGCTCCGGCGCGGGCCAGCCGTCGTCGTCGGGCAGGCGCGCGACGAGCATCGCGATCCAGTCGTCGAGCGGATCGAGCGCGCCTTCCTCGACGTAGTAGCCCTCGATGATCGCGGCGAGGGCGAGCAACTCGCCGTTCCGCTCGCCGCGCCGGCCGAACGCGGTCAGGGCCGCCGCGAGGACCTCGCGCGACGCGCGGGCGCCTAGCGGTCCCGCGCGGCGCGCCGACCAGTAGCCTTGCCAGGGCGATGCCGACGCGAGCGCCGGGCTCGGCGCCGGCAAGGCCAGCGCGGGCCACGACGCCGGCCGTGCCAGCAGGCCGAGCGAAGCGGCAGCGAGTTCGCTCTCGGTGACGGCGGTCGACGGCATGCGCGTTCCTGCGTCGATGTGCTGCGCACCGGCAGCGACGACCGGGGCAGTGTGCGCAGCGTGCACGACCCTGTCAAAGCCAACTCTTTGGGGGTCGCCGGCGCCCGCGGCCCTGCGCAGGGCGCCCGGTAGAATTCCGCTTCCCTCAACCGCAACTCGCAGCCTGCCGCCGGGCGGCGCAGGAGATCCGTTCCATGGCCGGGCATTCCAAGTGGGCCAACATCCAGCACCGCAAGGGCCGCCAGGACGAAAAGCGCGGCAAGGTCTGGACCCGCATCATCCGTGAGATCGTGGTCGCGGCGCGCCAGGGCGGCGGCGACCTGTCGATGAACCCGCGGCTGCGGCTCGCGGTCGACAAGGCCAAGGCCGCCAACATGCCGGCCGACACGATCAAGAAGAACGTCGACAAGGCCACCGGCGCGCTCGAAGGCGTCCACTACGAGGAAGTGCGCTACGAGGGCTACGGCATCGGCGGCGCGGCGATCATCGTCGACACGATGACCGACAACCGGGTGCGCACCGTCGCCGAAGTGCGCCACGCGTTCAGCAAGTACGGCGGCAACCTCGGCACCGACGGCTCGGTGGCGTTCCAGTTCAAGCACGTCGGCCAGTTCGTGTTCGCGCCCGGCGCGAGCGAGGACAAGATCATGGAGGTCGCGCTCGAGGCCGGCGCCGAGGACGTGGTCACCGGCGACGACGGCGCGATCGAGGTGCTGTCGGCGCCGACCGAGTTCGAGAAGGTCAAGGCGGCGCTCGAGGCCGCCGGCCTCGTCCCCGAGCTCGCCGAGGTGACGATGCGCGCCGAGAACACCGTGGCCCTGTCCGGCGAGGACGGCCAGCGCATGCAGAAGCTGATCGACGTCATCGAAGACCTCGACGACGTGCAGGCCCTCTACACCAACGCCGAGATCGAAGACTGACCATGAAGACGCTGGTGGTCGGCTCGGGTGGCCGGGAGCATGCGCTCGCTTGGAAGCTGGCGATGTCGCCGAAGGTGCAAACGGTGTTCGTCGCGCCGGGCAACGGCGGCACCGAGGCCGATCCGAAGCTGCACAACGTGCCGATCACCGACTTCGGCGCGCTTGCCGACTTCGCGCAGCGCGAGAAGATCGCGCTGACGGTGGTCGGGCCCGAGGCGCCGCTCGCCGCCGGCATCGTCGACCTGTTCCGCGCGCGCGGGCTGCGCGTGTTCGGGCCGACGCGTGCGGCGGCGCAGCTCGAAAGCTCGAAGGCGTTCGCGAAGGAGTTCATGCAGCGCCACGGCATCCCGACCGCCAAGCACGCGAGCTATACCGATCCGGCCGCCGCGCATGCGCACGTCGATTCGAACGGGGTGCCCATCGTCATCAAGGCCGACGGCCTCGCGGCGGGCAAGGGCGTCGTCGTCGCGATGTCGGCGGCCGAGGCGCACGAGGCGATCGACTGGATGCTCGTCGACACCGCCAACCAGCTCGGCGTGCAGCACAACGCCGGCGGCGCGCGCGTCGTGATCGAGGAGTTCCTGGTCGGCGAGGAGGCGAGCTTCATCGTCGTCTCAGACGGCCGCCATGCGGTGTCGCTCGCGACCAGCCAGGACCACAAGCGCCTGCTCGACCACGACCAGGGGCCGAACACCGGCGGCATGGGCGCCTATTCGCCCGCGCCGGTCGTTACGCCCAACGTGCATGCGAAGGCGATGCACGAGATCATCCAGCCGACCCTTGCCGGCATGGCCGCCGAAGGCACGCCGTTCACCGGCTTCCTGTATGCCGGGCTGATGGTCGATGACCACGGCCAGCCGCGCACGGTCGAGTTCAACTGCCGGCTCGGCGATCCGGAAACGCAGCCCATCCTGATGCGGCTGAAGAGCGACCTGTTCGACCTCCTGATGCATGCGACCGACGGCACGCTCGACCAGGTCGAGCTGAAGTGGGATCGGCGCACCGCGCTCGGCGTCGTCATGGCGGCGCACGGCTATCCGCTCGCGCCGCGCAAGGGCGACGCGATCACCGGCCTGCCGCCGGATGCCGACGATGCGATGGTCTTCCATGCCGGCACGACGATGCAGGACGGCACGCTGGTGACGAGCGGCGGCCGCGTGCTGTGCGCGACCGCGCTCGGCGATTCGGTGAAGCTCGCGCAGCAGCATGCCTACGACCTGCTGCACGGCATCCGTTTCGACGGCGCGCAATACCGGCGCGACATCGGCTTTCGCGCGATCAAGCGCTAGTCGCATGGACACCGCCGCCATCCGCGCCTACCTGCTCGACCTGCAGGCGACGATCGTCGAAGCCTTCGAGCGCGAAGGTGGCGCGCCGTTCATCGAGGACCGCTGGCAGCGCGCCCCCGGCGAGCGGCTGCAGGGCGACGGTTGCTCGCGGCTCGTCGAAGGCGGCGAGCTGATCGAGCGCGGCGGCTGCAACTTCTCGCATGTGCGCGGCAGTGCGATGCCGCCGTCGGCGACGCAGCATCGGCCGGAGCTCGCCGGTGCGCCGTTCGAGGCGCTCGGCGTGTCGCTCGTCATGCATCCGCGCAATCCCCATGTGCCGACGGTGCACATGAACGTGCGCGCCTTCATCGCGCAGCCCGAAGGCCGCGAGCCGGTGGCCTGGTTCGGCGGCGGCATGGACCTGACGCCGTACTACGGTGTCGAGGAAGATGCGGCGCACTTCCACCACGCGTGCCGCGATGCGCTCGCACCCTACGGCGACGACAAGTACCCGCGCTTCAAGCGCTGGTGCGACGAATACTTCTTCCTGAAGCACCGCGCCGAGCCGCGCGGCATCGGCGGCATCTTCTTCGACGACTTCGCCGAGCTCGGCTTCGAGCGCAGCTTCGAGATGGTCCGCGCGGTCGGCGATGCCTTCCTGCCGGCCTACCTGCCGATCGTGCGACGGCGCCGCGACCTGGTGTATGGCGATGCCGAGCGCGACTTCCAGGCCTATCGACGCGGCCGCTACGTCGAGTTCAATTTGGTGTACGACCGCGGCACCTTGTTCGGCCTGCAGTCGGGCGGTCGGACCGAAAGCATCCTGATGTCGATGCCGCCGATCGTGAAGTGGCGCTACGACTGGCATCCTGTGGCCGGCACGCCGGAAGCGCGGCTCTACAGCGATTTCCTGCGGCCGCGCGACTGGGCCGACTGGCAGCCCGTCGCGGGCAGCGCCTGATGGCTCCGACGCCTCGCATCGGCATCCTCGGCGGCAGCTTCGATCCGGTGCACAACGCCCATGTGGCGCTGGCACGCCTCGCGACCGATCAGCTCGCGCTCGACGAGCTGCGCTGGATACCCACCGGACATTCATGGCAGAAAGCACGCGGGCTCGCACCGGCCGAGGACCGCTGCGCGATGGTGCGGCTCGCGATCGCCGGCGAGCCGCGCTGGAAGCTCGACCGGCGCGAGGTCGAGCGCGCCGGCCCGAGCTACACGCTCGACACCGTGCGCGAACTGCAGGCGGCCGAGCCCGGCCGCGACTGGGTGCTGGTCATCGGGCAGGACCAGTACGAGGGCTTGCCGACGTGGCATGGCTGGCGCGAGCTGCTCGGCCTCGTGACGCTCGCGGTCGCGAACCGTCCGGGGTCGGCCCGGCGGCTGCCGGCCGAGCTCGAAGCCTGTGCCCGGCGGCGCGTCGAGCTGCCGATGATGGACGTGTCCTCCACCGATATCCGGCGCCGTCTGGCAGCCGGACTGCCGATTGCCGATCTGGTGCCTGCCGCGGTCGCAGGCTATATTGACCGACACCGCCTCTACGGCGCGACTACCGGGAGCTGAATGGACATCCGCAAGCTGCAACGTGCCATCGTCGATGGTCTGGAAGACGTGAAGGCCCAGAACATCGCCGTGTTCAACACCGAACACCTGTCGCCTCTGTTCGAACGCGTGATCATCGCGTCGGGCACGAGCAACCGGCAGACGAGATCGCTGGCCAACAGCGTGCGCGAAGCGGTGAAGGAAGCAGGCTACGGCGTGCCGCGCATGGAAGGCGAGGCCAACGGCGAATGGATCATCGTCGACTGCGGCCCGGCGGTGGTGCACGTGATGCAGCCGTCGATCCGCGACTACTACCATCTCGAAGAGATCTGGGGCGGCAAGCCGGTGCGCGTGAAGCTCGGTGCCGAACGTGCGGCGGATGGCGTTGCAGGTGCTGTGCGGCCTGCAGTGGCCAAGAAGGCTGCGAAGAAGGCCCCGAGCAAAGCCGTCGGCAAGGCCGCGCCGGCGAAGCCCGCTGCCGCCAAGAAGGCGGCGGCCAAGAAGACCGCGCAAGGCGTGGCCGCCCGGAAGCGTGCACCGGCCAAGACGCCGGCCAGGCGATCCACGAACGTCGTCACCCGCGTGATCGGCGTCAAGTCGACGTCGGCACGGCGCGCTCCGGCCAAGACGGCCGCGCGCAAGTCGGCCGGCGGCGCCAAGCGCACGTCGCGCGGCTGAGGCTCGGCTTCATCGCCCGGACATGCGGCTGCTGCTGGTCGCGATCGGCCAGCGCCAGCCTAGCTGGGCCGACGAAGCGTATGCCGAGTTCGCGCGGCGCTTTCCGCCGGATCTGCGTCTCGAGCTGAAGGCACTGAAGGCCGAGCCGCGCGCCGGCGGCAAGAGCGCAGAGCAGGCGATGGCCGCCGAAGCCGAGCGCATCGAAGCGGCGTTGCCGCGCGGCGTGCGGCGTGTCGTTCTCGACGAGCACGGCACGCGTCTGACGACGCGCGCGCTGGCCGATCGGCTGCAGGCCTGGCAGCGCGACGGCCGCGATGTCGCGCTGCTGATCGGCGGACCGGACGGCCTGGCCGCGCCGCTGAAGCAGACCGCCGACGAGACGCTGCGCCTGTCGGACCTGACGCTGCCGCATGCGCTCGCGCGCGTGCTGCTCGCCGAGGCGCTGTATCGCGCGTGGTCGTTGACGGTGAACCATCCTTACCACCGCGACTGATCCGCCGCGGCGCGCCGGGGCACGTGGCAGGCTTCTACGCGATGCGCGCCGAAGGCGGCCTTTGCGCCCGCTTGCGCCTGAGCAGGTTCAGCTGCGCATGGGCGGACCCAGCACGACGCAATTGCGCCCTTGCGCCTTGGCGCGGTACAGCGCCGCGTCGGCCAGCCCGATGAGTTGCTCCGGGCCCTGGCCCTCGTGCGGTACGACGACCGCGACGCCGATGCTCGCGGTGACGACGCCGAACGGCGAGCGCTCGTGCGGCGAGGCCTGTGCCTGCACCGCGCGGCAGATCGCGTGCGCCATCGCCAATGCGCTGCCTTCGCTGGCGAGCGGCGCGACGAGTGCGAATTCCTCGCCGCCGTAGCGCGCCACGAGGTCGCCGGCGCGTCGCACGTTGGCCGCGAGCACCTGGGCGATCGCTCGCAGGCAGTCGTCGCCGGCCTGATGGCCGTAGCGGTCGTTGTAGTCCTTGAAGAGATCGACGTCGAGCAGCGCGAGCGCGAGCGGCTGGCCGGCGCGGCGCGCGCGCTGCCATTCGGTCGCCAGCACCTCGTCGAAGCGGCGCCGGTTGGCGATGCCGGTCAGGCCGTCGGTGGCGCTCAGCGCGCCGAGCTTGCTGTTCGATGCCTCGAGCTCGCGGGTGCGCTCGCGCACCTTGTCCTCGAGGCTGCGCAGCAGTGCGCGCTGCTCGGCCAGCAAGGTCGCGAAGCCCATGCCCATGGTGCTGAGCGTCAGGATGAACTCCTGGGTGCGCAGGATCAGCTCGTGCGGCGCCGCATTGCCGAACGGCAGGCGGCCGGCGGTCTGGCACCAGGCGGTCGCCAGCGCGATCAGTGCGACCGCGAACGTGGTCCAGCGCGGGCCGAAGCGCACCGCGATGAACAGCACCGACGGCAGCAGCAGGTTCGGCGTCAGCGTGATGCCGCCGAGGATATCGGCGCGGCCGGTCAGGATGGTCACGGCCAGCGCGACCGTCAGCAAGACGACCGCCACGTCCGGCCAGCGCAGCACCAGCGGTTCGCGGGCCGGCTGCACGAAGGCGAGCAGCAGCGGCGTGTAGATCAGGAGGCCGAGTCCATCGCCGAACCACCAGAGCAGCACGAGCGTCGGATAGCCCGCGCTGACCCCGTCGAGCGTGCTCAGCACCACGCCCGCTGCCAGGCCGCTGCAGAGCGCGCCGATCAGTGGCCCGGCGATGACGAACTTGGCGAGATCCTGGATGCGTTCGAGTGCGGGCGATGCGCCGAAACGCCGCATCAGCACGTAGGTGAGCGTCACTTCGCCGAGGTTGACGAGAGCGAGTAGAAACGCCGTCAGCGGCGGAAAGACCGGCAGGTTGGCGATCAGGTCCGAGGTGAACGTCAGCGCAGCGAGCGCCCAGCCGCGTGCGCCGCGGTAGTGCAGCAGCGCCGCGAGCAGCACCGCGTTCGGCAGCCAGACGACGACCTCGTTCTCCGGGGACACCGCGCACAGGAACGTCAGCTTCACGCTCGCGTAGTGCAGGATCGGCAGCAGCACGTAGGCCAGCCAGTCGGGCCGCGCACGCCGCCGGGACTGCGCGTCGACGGCGTCGAACGGCAACCCCGGCAGCGTGGAGTTCAGCGCGCCGGACATGCGGCGGTCCAGGCGGCCATGGTGTCGGCCAGTTCGGCGATCACCTGGCGGTCGTTGCGGCCGCTCGCGGCGCGCACGTGAAAGGCATGGTCGGCATCGGCGCACACGGCCAAGGTCGCGCGCGCGCCCAGCGGCGCGAGCGCCTCGCGCAGCAGGGCGAGGTCGGCGAGCTCGTCGCGCGAGCCCTGCAGGAACAGCATCGGCAGCCCCACGTCGGCCAGATGGGCGGCACGTTCGATCCCCGGCCGGCCGGTCGGATGGAGCGGAAAGCCGACGAAGATCAACCCGCGCACGCCGGGCAGCGGCGCGAGCGCCTGCGCCTGCGACGTCATGCGGCCGCCGAACGACTTGCCGCCCGCAAAGAGCGGCAGGCCCGCGAAGCGCTCGCCGGCGGCGGCCACGGCGGCCCGCACCGCGGCATGCGCGACCGGTGGCGCGTCGGGTCGCCGCGAGCCGCGCTCCATCGACGGGAACTGGAAGCGCAAGGTCGCGATGCCGCGATCGGCCAGCGCCGACGCGGTGGCCGCCATGAAGGCGTGCGTCATCCCCGCGCCGGCCCCGTGCGCATAGACGTAGGCCGCGCTCGCTCCGGGCGGAGCGAGCGCCAGTGCCGATACCGTGCCGGCGCCGTCGACGGCCAACGTGAGCGGAACGGGATCGGTCGCGGGCATGGGTCCAGGCGGTCCGGCAAAGCCCCGATCGTAGTCGGAGCGCCGCGGGCTGCCGTTTGCGATGATCGCGGCCATGCGCTACGACCACATCTACCTGGCCTCGCAGAGCCCGCGCCGGCGTCAGTTGCTCGAGCAGATCGGCGTGCGCCACGAGCTCCTGCTGCCGGAGGCGCACGAGGATGCCGAGGCGCTCGAGGCCGAACAAGCCGGTGAACTGCCGGCGGCCTACGTCGAGCGCGTGACGCTCGCGAAGCTGGCCGCTGCCGAGGCACGCCTGGCCGCCTCGGCCCGGCCTGCGGCGCCTATCCTGTGTGCCGACACGACGGTGGCGCTCGGCCGTCGCATCCTGGGCAAGCCGCGCGATGCGCCCGATGCGCGCGCGACGCTCGCGCTGCTGTCCGGCCGGACCCATCGCGTGATCACCGCGGTGGCCGTCGCATCGCGGGGGCGCGTGGAGCTTGCGATCAGCGTGTCGCGGGTGCGCGTGTCCGCGGTCGCGACGTCCGAGATCGACCGCTACGTGGCGTCCGGCGAGCCCTTCGGCAAGGCCGGTGCGTATGCGATCCAGAGCGCCTTCGCGGCCTGGATCTCGCACATCGACGGCAGCTACTCCGG
This sequence comes from Pseudomonadota bacterium, assembly GCA_018241265.1. Taxonomy (GTDB): domain Bacteria; phylum Pseudomonadota; class Gammaproteobacteria; order Burkholderiales; family Burkholderiaceae_C; genus JAFEEF01. The sequence goes on from JAFEEF010000018.1 coordinate 36,730, forward strand.
GATCATGGGCCTGCCGCTGCACGAGACCGCGCGCCTGCTGCGCGCGGCCGGCGCGTTCTAGCGGTCGGGCGGCGACGGTTGACACGCACGATGTCACCTCGGCGTCACCTGCCGGCGCTGGCCGACACCGCTGCTTTCTCCCAGACTGGGTCGCGTCATTCGGCTTCGATCGGGGAGGATCGACATGCAGGGTACTTTTCACCATCGCGTCTGGATGGGTCTCGCGCTCGCCGGCGCGCTCGCGCTGTCCAGCGCACCGGCCGCCGCGGCGCTGTTCGTGCCGGGCAGCACCTATCAGGTCCAGGGCACGAACTCGCCCGGCAGCTTCAACGACACCGTCGGCTTCACGCCCGGCACGAGCCTGGTCGACGGCGGCGCGCTGGCGGTGACCTTGTCGGTGGTGCCGGACGGCGGCAGCGAATGGCTGGTGTTCAGCTACGCGACCGCCGACGGCAGCGCGATGTCGCAGCCGAACAGCTACTGGTCGCTCAACGAGGTCGGGCTCGATGCGGCGGTCGACGTGAGCTTCACGGCGGCCTACGTGCAGTTCTCGCACGACGGCACCGCGCTGACGCCCAGCGCCAGCATCTTCGGCGGCTACAGCGTCGCGCCGAGCCCGGTGCCGGGCCTGAACGGCATCGGCTTCGCGGTGGGCGGCTTCAATGCGCCGCTCGGCTCCGGGCCGCTGGTCGCGCTCGGCACGTTCATCACGCCGTGGAGTTACCTGAACGCGACCGGCATCGATTCGACGCAGGCCAACGGCTACCTCGAAGCGCTGAAGTTCGAGCCGACCGTGCCGGTGCCCGAACCGGCGAGTGCCGCGTTGCTCCTCGCCGGTCTGGCTGGGGTCGCTTTCGTTCAGCGCCGCAGACGAATTCCGATCTGACACCCCACCGATGCACCGAGGGCCGCCACGAGCGGCCCTTTTTTCGTCCATCCCCGGCGGAGCCATCGGCGGGATAGCATCGGGCGATCCGGCCGATCGGGCGGCGGATCGAAACGACAACAACGATGCAAGACATCCTGATCAACTGGGCACCGCAGGAGACACGGGTGGCCATCGTCGAGAACGGGGCGGTGCAGGAGCTGCACGTCGAGCGCGCCCTCGAGCGCGGCCTCGTCGGCAACATCTACACCGGCCGGGTCGCGCGCGTGCTGCCGGGCATGCAGTCGGCGTTCGTCGACATCGGGCTCGAGCGCGCTGCATTCCTGCACGTGGCCGACGTGCAGGTCAACGGCGTGACGCCGCGCTCCGCGATGAGCGCGGCGGCGCGCACCGCCGGTGCCCGGTCCGACCATGCCGGCGGCGGCAACACCGGGTTGCCGCCGATCGAGCGCGTGGTCTTCGAAGGCCAGACGCTGACGGTGCAGGTCATCAAGGATCCGATCGGCACCAAGGGCGCGCGGCTGTCGACGCAGATCTCGATCGCCGGGCGGCTCCTGGTCTTCCTGCCGCACGACGACCACATCGGCATCTCGCAGAAGATCGGTTCGCACGAGCTGCGCGAGCAGTTGCGCGCGCGCATGACGGTGCTGGCGCAGGTGCCCGAAGGCGCGGGTCCGCCGGGCGGCTTCATCCTGCGTACCAATGCCGAAGAGGCGACCGACGACGAGCTGTCCGAAGACATCCGCTACCTGCGCAAGACCTGGGCCGCGGTGCGCGAGAAGAGCTACAAGTCGCCGCCCGGCACGCTGCTGCACCAGGACCTGAGCCTCGCCGAGCGGGTGCTGCGCGACCTGGCGCACGAAGGCACGCAAGCGATCCGCATCGATTCGCGGCTGCAGTACGAGCACCTGGCCGCGTTCGGGCTGGCCTTCACGCCGAGCGCGGTGAGCAAGCTCGAGCACTACAAGGGCGAGCGGCCGATCTTCGACCTCTACAACATCGACGAGGAGATCGCGCGGGCGCTGTCGCGGCGCGTCGACCTGAAGTCGGGCGGCTACCTGATCATCGACCAGACCGAGGCGCTGACGACGATAGACGTCAACACCGGTGGCTTCGTCGGGGCGCGCAACTTCGACGACACGATCTTCAAGACCAACCTCGAGGCGGGCTCGGCGATCGCGCGCCAGCTCAGGCTGCGCAACCTCGGCGGCATCATCATCATCGACTTCATCGACATGGCGCGCGAGGACCATCAGGCCGCGGTGCTCGCCGAGCTCAGGAAGCAGCTGCAGCGCGACCGGACCCGCATCACGGTGAGCGGCTTCACGCAGCTCGGCCTCGTGGAGATGACGAGAAAGCGCACGCGCGAGTCGCTGGCGCACATGCTGTGCGAGCCGTGCCCGACCTGCCAGGGCATGGGCCAGGTGAAGACGGCGCGCAGCGTCTGCTACGACATCCTGCGCGAGATCCTGCGCGAGGCGCGCCAGTTCAATCCGAAGGAGTTCCGCATCGTCGCGTCGGCCGCGGTCGTCGAAATGCTGCTCGACGAGGAGAGCCAGCATTTGGCCGGCCTGTCCGACTTCATCGGCAAGCCGATCTCGCTGCAGGCCGAGCCGCTCGGCTCGCCCGAGGCCTACGACATCGTGCTGATGTAGCGGTGCCGGATGGATTGTTTGATAACAATGATCGGAGCGAAATCCTCCGACGAGTGATGTCTCAGCGTACCCACAGGCGCAAGCTGCTCGCGACGCCGGCGACGGTCGCGAACATGGCGCCGAGCCAGAGCGCATCGGTCGCGCCGTGCACGCCGGCGAGGCTGAAGCACAGCGCCGTCAACGCCGCTCCGGTGGCTTGGCCGAGCAGGCGTGATGTCGCGATGATGCCGCTCGCGCCGCCGGCGCGCTCCGGCGGGGCGCTCGACATCAGCGCCTTCAGGTTGGGTGATTGGAAAAAGCCGAAGCCGAGGCCGCACAGCGACATCCTGATCGCGATGTCGGCGACGCCGGGTTGCGCCGGCAGCAATGCCAACGAGGCCATGCCGACCGCCAGGATCGCGAGGCCGATGCCGCCGAGCAGGCCGGGCGCGTGGCGGTCCGAGAGCCGCCCGGCGACCGGCGCCACCGCCGCGACCACGATGGGCCACGGCGACATCAGAAAGCCGGTGTCGACCTGGTTGCGATGCAGCACGCCTTCGAAGTAGAAGGGCAGCGACACGAAGGCCAGCCCCTGGCACGAGAACGAGCAGACCGCCGTCAGTGAGGACAGTGCGAAAGCCGGACGGCGGAACAGATCGACCGGCAGGATGGGCGCGGGATGGCCGCTCTCGCGCCGCAGCAGCAGCACGCCGCCGACCACCGCCACGACCGCCGCAGCGAGCACGAGCGGCGCCGGCTCGCGCTGCGCCGCCGAGCCGAGCGCGAGGATCAATGCAGCGAAGGTGACGACGTTGAGCAATGCCGCGACCGGGTCGAAGACATGGCTGCGTCGCTCCGACGCCGGCAGCGACGGCCATGCGAACGCCAGCGCCACCACGCCGAGCGGCAGGTTGATGCCGAACAGCCACGGCCAGGGCCCGAACGCCAGGATCAGCGACGCGATGCCGGGCCCGACCGCGAAGCCGGCACCGACCACCAGCGCATTCAGGCCGAGGCCGCGGCCGAGCCGGTCCGGCGGATAGATCGCGCGCAGCAGCGCGCCGTTGATGCCCATGATGCCGGCCGCGCCCAGCCCCTGCAGGCCGCGCGCCGTGGCGAGCAGCGCCAGGGTCGGCGCGGCAGAGCAGGCCACCGACGCGAGCGTGAACAGGATCAGTCCGCCCAGGTAGACGCGCCGGTAGCCGATGATCTCGCCGACTGCAGCCAGCGGCAGCACGGTCGCGACCATCGCGAGCTGGTAGGCGTTGATCACCCAGACCGACGTGGCCGGTGCGGCATGCAGGTCGGCGGCGATCGCCGGCAGCGCGGTGTTGGCGATGGCGGTATCGAGCGTGGCGAGGGCCACCGCGAGCATCAACGCGATCACGGCGCGGCGGTTGCGCGGCGACAGGGCGAGCGGGTCGCCGGCCGGCGGGTTCAGCGAGACTTGCATGGAGACGGTATCGAAGGCGGCTCATGGAGGCGAGCCTGCTGGAGAACCCTAGGGATGTTACCGGTATCGACCCATCACGCCCGCCCGACGCGGCGCGGCGCCGTCGGGAAACCGGCAAGGCGCCCTCCCTACAATCCGCGACCGCGCCGCCCGCCATGCACGACGACTACGCCAGCATCCTCGTCATCGCCACCCGGCAGATCGGTGACGTGCTGCTCACGACGCCGCTGATCCGCGCGGCGCGCCGGCGCTGGCCGGCCGCGCGCATCGACGTTCTCGGGCTGCCCGGCACGCTCGGCATGCTGCGCGGCAATCCGGACATCACCGCCTGCATCGAAGCGCCGCGCGGCGGCGGCTGGCGCCGCCAGTTCGGCTTCCTGCGGCGGATGTGGCGGCGCTACGACCTCGCGCTCGTCACCCAGCAGAGCGACCGGGCGCATCTCTACGGCGCCATCGCGGCGCGGGTGCGCGCCGGCCTGCTGCCGGAGCGCGACGGCACCTCGTGGTGGAAGCGCCGGCTGCTGATCCATGCGGTGACGACGGCCGGCGACCGTGGCGACGTGCATACCGCCGACGAGAAGCTCGCGCTGCTCGATCCCTGGCGCGGGGCGGACGCGGCGCCGGTCGATGTCGTCGCACCCAGCCCGGCACCGCTGCCGGACGATCTCGAGCGGCAACTGGCGCCGCGCTTCGTCGTCGTGCAGGTGCCTTCGATGTGGCGCTACAAGCAGTGGCCGGTCGAGCATTTCCGCAGCGTCGTCGACCGGCTCGCCCGCGACGGACTGCAGGTCGTGCTGACCGGCGGCGCGGCACAAGGCGACCGCGCCAAGGTCGCCGAGGTACGGCCTTCGGGCGATGCGACGAGCGTGATCGACATGGCCGGCCGGCTCGACCTGAACCAGCTTGCGGCCTTGCTGCAACGTGCCGCGCTCTACATCGGTCCCGACACGTCGGTCACGCATCTGGCGGCGGCGTTGCGCGTGCCGATGGTGGTCGCGTTCGGGCCGACCAATCCGGTACGCTGGGGGCCGCTGCCCGGCGGGGTGCCCGGGGCGGCGGCCTACGCGCGGCGCGCCGCCGAGCCGCAACGCGCCGGCCGGATCGTGCTGCTGCAAGGTCCGGATCGCCCGACGACGCCCGGCTGCGTGCCGTGCGGCCGCGCCGGTTGCGACGATCACCGCGACAGCCGCAGCCTGTGCCTCGAAGGCATCGCGCCGGAGCGCGTGATCGCCGAGGCGCGACGCTTGTTGGGCACAGATCATCGAGAAGACCGGGCCGCGCGATGAAGACGTTGAGCAAGCTGGTCCGCAACGCCTTTCTCGAGCGCTTCGACCTGCAGCGCCTCGAGCGCCGGGTCCGGCGGCGCCAGCAGCAATGCGCCGGCGTCGAGCTGCCGGTCGTGTCGCTGACGAGCGTCCCGCAGCGCATCGGCCGCATCAAGCCGACGCTGGTGAGCCTGCTGCGCCAGACCTTGCCGCCGAAGGAGATCCACATCAACCTCGGCCGCGACCTGTTCCGGGGACAGCCGCTGCCCGCGGTCCTCGACGGACTGGAACTGGTCCGGGTGCACTGGGTGGACCGCGATGTCGGCCCGGCGACGAAGTACATCCCGACCCTGGAACGCTACGCCCGTACCGATCAGCTCATCGTCGTCGTCGACGACGACATGTACTACAGCGACCGGCTGCTTGCCGACCTGGCACGCGCCGAGCGCGACGCGGGCGGCGAGAAGGTCTATTGCGTCAATGGCTTCAAGGTGCCCGCCGATCTGCAGTCGGCCTCGCGTCCATCCGATCGGGCGCTCAGCGCAGGCACGAAGCGCGTCGCCATCGTCGAGGGCTGCGGCGGCTACACGCTGCGGCCGCGGATGGTCGATCCCGCGGCGCTGCGCGATGTGGCGAATGCGCCCGCGCGCGTGCTGTTCGACGACGACATCTGGCTCAGCGGCCACTTGAGCCGCGCCGGCATCGAAAAGCTGCAGGTTGCGACCGGCAGGCGGCGCGCGCTGGTCAATGCGCTCGAGCCGGCGATCACCGGCGACCGCGCGCGGCTGCAGACCGACGTCATGACGCATTTCCGCGCCGACTGGACGCCGGACGAGATCGAGCCGGCCTGAAGCGCGCCTTCCGCTATGCGCGCTTCTCGCGCGGCACCCGCCCCATCAGGTAGAACTCGTCGTTAGGTCGCATCGATGTCAGGTTCGCCATGCGGTTCGACAAGCCGAAGAACGCGGTGATCGCACCGATGTCCCAGGCGTCCTCGTCGGTCAGGCCGTGCGCGCGCAGCGCCTCGAAATCGGCGTCGCCGATCTCGGCCGAGTCCAGGCAGACCTTCATCGCGAAGTCGAGGATCGCCTTCTGACGCGGCGTGATGTCGGCCTTGCGGTGGTTCACTGCCACCTGGTCGGCGACCAGCGGCTTCTTCTCGTAGATGCGCAGGATCGCGCCGTGCGCCACGACGCAGTAGAGGCAGCGATTGGCGCCGCTCGTCGTCACGACGATCATCTCGCGCTCGCCCTTCGTCAGCCCCTGCGGCGACGACGGCTCGCGCAGCATCACCGCGTCGTGGTAGGCGAAGAAGGCGCGGAACTCGTCGGGCCGGTGGGCGAGGGCGAGGAACACGTTCGGCACGAAGCCGGACTTCTCCTGCACCCCGAGGATGCGCTCGCGGATGTCGTCCGGCAGGCCGTCGACCGACGTCGGCACCGGATAGCGGCTGATCGGATTCATGCGCTAGCTCCTGAACTGCAATGCATGGAGTCTGGCATAGAGGCCGCCATGCGCCAGCAACTCGGCATGGCTGCCCTGCTCGACGATGCGGCCGCCTTCGAGCGCGACGATGCGGTCGGCACGCTCGATGGTCGACAGCCGGTGCGCGATCACGAGACTGGTGCGGCCCTTCATCAAGGTCTCGAGCGCGGACTGCACGAGGCGCTCCGACTCGGAGTCGAGTGCCGACGTCGCTTCGTCGAGGATCAGGATAGGCGCGTCCTTGAAGATCGCACGTGCGATCGCGAGGCGCTGGCGCTGGCCGCCCGACAGCTGGCTGCCGTTGTGGCCGACGGGGGTGTCCAGGCCTTGCGGCAGGCCCTCGGCGAAGTCGAGCAGGTTGGCCGCGGCGAGCGCCGCACGCACCCGCTCGCGATCGGCCTCAGCGCCTAGCGCGACGTTGGCGGCGAGGCTGTCGTTGAACAGCACCACGTCCTGGCTCACCAGGGCGAACTGGCGGCGCAGCGCGCTCATGTTCCACTCGCGCAGCGGCCGGCCGTCGAGGCAGATGGCACCTTCGGTCGGCTCGAGGAAGCGCGGCAGCAGGTTCACGAGCGTCGTCTTGCCCGCGCCCGATGGCCCGACCAGCGCCACCGATTCGCCGACCGCGACGTGCAGCGTGACGCCGTCGAGCGCCGCTGCGCCGTCGCTGCCGTAGCGCAGGCTCACGCCGCTCAGCTCGACCTCGCCGCGCGCGCGTCCGCCGTCGTAGCCGCCGCCGCGCTCGCCCGGCGTCGAGTCGATCAGGTCCACGCCGCGTTCGAGCGCGACGAGCGAACGGGTGATCGGCCCGGCGGCTTCCGACAGGTGCTTGATCGGCGAGATCAGCAGCAGCATCGCGGTGATGAAGCCGACGAGGTCGCCCATCGACGCGCCCTGCGTGCGGCTCTGCCACATCGCGACGACGAGCACCGCCGACAGCGACGCCATCGCGAGCATCTGGGTCAGCGGCGTCATCGTCGACGCGGCCGCCACCGCCTTGATCGACAGGCGCCGCAGCGCATTGCTGACCTGCCCGAAGCGGCGCGCCTGCGCGGCTTCCGCGCCGTGCAGCCGGACGACGCGCCAGGCGAGCACGTTCTCCTCGACGACGTAGGCGAGCTCGTCGGTGGCGGCGCGGCTCGCGATCGTCAGCCGATGCAGCCGCTTGCTGAGCACCCGCATCGTGAACGCCACCGCAGGCAGCACGACGACGACGAACAGCGTGAGCTGCCAGTTGAGCCAGATCAGGTAGAAGACCAGCGCCACCATCGTCAGCGAGTCGCGCAGCACGCTGAGCAGCGAATAGACGAGCTGGTTCGCGCCGTTCTGGACCTCGTAGGTCAGCGTGTTGGTCAGGCTGCTGGCCGATTCGCGCGTGAAGAGCGCCGGCTCGGCATCGAGCAGGCGCTGGAACATCGCGGTGCGCATCGCCAGCATGCCGCGGTTCGCGGACCAGGCCAGGCCGTACTCCGCGACGAAGCCGGCAAGCCCGCGGATCGCCGCGAGCGACAGCAGCACGATCGGGATCAGCCAGAGCGGCCAGGTCGCCTTCAGGCCGTTGTCGAAGAACGTCTTCATCAGCGCCGGTATCGCGGCGTCGGTCGCCGAGCCGATCGCGGTGGCGATCGCGACGACGACGAGCGCTGCCTGCGTGCCGCTGAAGTAAGGGGCGATGCGGCGGATGCGTTCCCGCAGGGTCACCGCGGGCGTCGCCGCGGTCATGCGCGCGTGGGCGCAGCGCGCCGTCGGGAAGCTTTCATGGGGGCGGGATTATCCGCTGCGCCGCTGCCTACAATGCCGCGGCCCCGCCACTGCCGCCCGTCATGTCCCAGCCCGCGCTCTCGGTCATCGTCATCACGAAGAACGAAGCGCACGACATCGAAGCCTGCCTGGCATCGGTGGCGTTTGCCGACGAGCGCATCGTGGTCGACTCGGGCAGCACCGACGACACCCGAGAGCGCGCCGAACGGCTCGGTGCGCGCGTGACGATGACGCCCGACTGGCCCGGCTTCGGCCCGCAGAAGAACCGCGCGCTCGCGCAGGCGCAGGGGCGCTGGGTGCTGAGTCTCGACGCCGACGAGCGCGTCGATGCCGACTTGGCGGCGGCGATCCGCGCCGTCGTGGCCGCCGATGGGCCGAGCGCCGGCTATGCGATCGACCGGCTTTCGAGCTTTTGCGGCCAATGGATGCGGCATGGCGACTGGTATCCGGACCGCGTGCTGCGGCTGTTCCGGCGCGACCGCGGCCGCTTCAGCGACGACCTCGTGCACGAGCGGGTGATCGTCGACGGCCCGGTCGGCCGGCTGCCGGGGCTGCTGCGCCATCACACGATGCCCAGCCTCGCCGACGCGCTCGACAAGATGAACCGCTACACCAGCGGCCGTGCGCTCGACCGCCGGCGTGTCGGACAGACCGGCGGATTGTTGTCGGCGCTTTCCCACGCGACATGGGCGTTTTGTCGGGGATACTTCCTGCGCGGTGGCTTTCTCGATGGCCGGCTCGGCTTCGTGCTCGCGCTCTACGTCGCCGAGGGCACCTATTACCGTTACCTGAAAATGGCGTGGCCGGAATCTGCACGACCGGATTGAACCCTCATGCCGAAATGGAGTCTGTCAGCCCCATGTTGTTTCCGCGACGCACTTTCCTAGGCGCCTGTGGCGCAGCCCTGGCCGGGCCGGCGCTGGCGCAGTTCAAGGTCGAGATCTCGGGCGTCGGCGCGACGCAATTGCCGATCGCGATCGCGAAGTTCCGCGACGAGGACCGGACCAACCAGCCGATCTCGGCCATCATCCGCGCCGACCTCGAGCGCAGCGGCGCCTTCAAGATCATCGATGCCGGCGGCGTGACACTCGACGAGACCACGTCGCCCAACATGGCCGACTGGCGCGGCCGCTCGGCCGACGCCTTGGCCGCGGGATCGCTGATGCGGCTGGCCGATGGCCGCTTCGACGTGCGCTTCAAGCTGTGGGATGTCGTCAAGGGCGCGGACAACGGCGGCCAGAGCAATGTCGTCGACTCGGCCGATCTGCGGCTGGCGGCCCACCGCATCGCCGACTTCATCTACCAGAAGCTGACCGGTGAGAAGGGCGTGTTCTCGACCCGCATCGCCTACGTCACGCGCGGCGGCGGCCGCTACACGCTGCGCGTGGCCGACGCCGACGGCGAAGGCGGGCAGGTGGCGCTGGCGAGCCCCGAGCCGATCATCTCGCCCACCTGGTCGCCCGACGGCAAGGAACTGGCCTACGTCTCGTTCGAGACCCACAAGCCGGTCGTGTACACGCAGGACGTGCTGTCCGGCAAGCGCCGGCCGATCGCGGACTTCCGCGGCTCGAACAGCGCGCCGGCGTGGTCGCCCGACGGACAGACGCTGGCGGTCACCTTGTCGCGCGAAGGCGGTTCGCAGCTGTTCCTGATCGCCCGCAACGGCGGTTCGCCGCGGCGCCTGATGACGAGCCCGGCGATCGACACCGAGGCGACCTTCGCGCCCGACGGCAAGTCGATCTATTTCGTGAGCGACCGCGGCGGCGGTCCGCAGATCTATCGGATCGGCATCGACGGCGGCGCGGTGCAACGGGTCACTTTCACCGGCAGCTACAACATCTCGCCATCGGTGAGTCCCGATGGCCGCACGCTCGCCTACATTTCGCGACTGGGCAACGCGTTCAAGCTGACGACGATGGATCTGTCCGGCGGGGGCAGTCCGCAAACCATCACCGACACCAACGACGACGAGCGCCCGAGCTTCGCGCCGAACGGGCGGCTCATCGTCTACCAGACCCGCGCCGACGGCCGCGACGTGCTGATGACGACGACGCTCGACGGCAAGATCAAGGCGCGGCTCCCCTCGGCGAGCGCCGACCTGCGCCAGCCGGTCTGGGGTCCGTACGGGCGCTGAGGGCCCGGTCGCACGCCGCCGGCTAGCCAATTGCTGCATCCCTTTTTCCACCGACCAAGAGAGGTATCACGATGAACCACGCCAACCTCCTGCGCCACGCTGCGCTAGCCGCGATCGCCGCCATCGCCCTCGCCGGGTGCTCGAGCACCAAGCTCGACTCCGGCGCGCCGGTCGAGACGCGCACGCCTGAACCGGTGAACCCGGGCGCCAACGCGAATCCGGCACCGCAGAGCCAGGTCACGCAGGTCGACATCGCGGCGCAGGAGAACGCGATCATCGCCGGCTTGCCGCACACCGTGTACTTCGACTTCGACAGCTACGTCGTGCGCGACGACCAGCGCAACGTCGTCGATGCCAACGCCAAGTTCCTCGGCGCGCACCGCAACCGCCACCTGACGATCGAAGGCCATACCGATTCGCGCGGCGGCAGCGAGTACAACCTCGCGCTCGGACAGAAGCGTGCCGAAGCGGTCGCCAAGTCGTTGGCGCTGCTCGGCGTCAGCGACTCGCAGATGGAGTCGGTGAGCTTCGGCAAGGAGCGCCCGGCCGTGCAGGGCGAGAACGAAGCCGCCTGGGCGAAGAACCGGCGCGCCGAACTGGTCTACCGTTGAACGCCGTGACGCGCTCGTTCCAAGGCCTCGCGGCCGCGTGCTGGCTCGGCTTCATGCTGCTCGCGGCGCCGGCCGCGCACGCTGGCCTGTTCGACGACGATGAAGCGCGCCGTGCGATCCTGGACCTGCGCCAGCGGGTGCAAGCCGGCGAAGACCAGCGGCGCACGCTCTCGGACCAGGTCGATCAACTGCGCCGCAGCCTGCTCGACCTCAACAACCAGCTCGAGTCGCTGCGATCCGACAACGCCAAGCTGCGCGGCCAGAACGAACAGCTCGCGCGTGACCTGTCCGACCTGCAGGTCAAGCAGAAGGACATCGCGCAGGGCGTCGATGACCGGATGCGCAAGTTCGAGCCGCAGCCCGTGACGGTCGACGGCAAGCAGTTCACCGCCGACCCCGAGGAGAAGAAGCAGTACGACGACGCGCTCGACGTGCTGCGCAAGGGCGACTTCCCGGGCAGCATCGCGGCGCTGAATGCGTTCCGCAAGCGCTGGCCGTCCAGCGGCTACAACGATTCGGTGTCGTTCTGGCTCGGCAATGCGCTGTACGGTGCGCGCCAGTACCCGCAGGCGATCGCGTCGTTCCGCTCGCTGGTCACTGCGGCGCCCGACAGCCCGAAGGCGCCCGAGGCGCTGCTCGCGATCGCGAACTGCCAGGCCGAGATGAAGGACCGCGCGGCGGCGCGGCGCACGCTCGACGAGCTGCTGCGGCAGTACCCGCAGTCCGAAGCGGCGCAGGCCGGGCGCGATCGGCTCGCGGCGCTGAAGTAGCGCCGGCGTCCATCTTTCGGCCGCGACCCGGCCGGTAAGATGGCGCCATGCATGACGTAGATCCCGCGGCCCTGTCCGCACAGGTGCTGTGGGCCGCCTTCGCGCTGGCCGTGGCATTCGGCGCGATCGCGCAGCGCACCCATTTCTGCACGATGGGCGCGGTCGCCGACATCGTGAACATGGGCGACTGGACCCGCATGCGCATGTGGGTGCTGGCGATCGGCGTCGCGATGATCGGCTTCAACGCGATGGTCGCGCTCGGCTGGCTCGATGCCGGCAAGAGCCTGTATGGCGGGCCGCGCGTGCTGCTGCTGTCGGCGCTGGTCGGCGGACTGATGTTCGGCTTCGGCATGGTGCTGGCCTCGGGCTGCGGCAACAAGACCCTGGTGCGCATCGGCGCCGGCAACCTGAAGTCGCTCGTCGTCTTCGTCGTGATGGGCGTGGCCGCGTTCGCGACGTTGAAGGGCATCACCGCGGTGCTGCGCGTCGAGACCGTCGACAAGGTGTCGATCACGCTGCGCAGCGGTCAGGATCTGCCGACGCTCGTGGCCGCATCGACCGGCATGCCGAAACCGCAACTCGCGCTCGGCCTTGGCCTTCTGATCGGCGGCGCGCTGATCGCCTGGGCGCTGGCGCGGCCCGAAGGACGCGCCATGGAGACGGTGCTGGCCGGCATCGGCGTCGGCGCGATCATCGTCGCGGTGTGGTGGGTGTCGGGACGGCTCGGCCATGTCGCGGAGGATCCGGCGACCTTGGAAGAAGTCTTCGTCGCCACCAATTCGCACCGCATGGAATCCCTGAGCTTCGTCGCGCCGATCGCCTACACGCTCGACTGGCTGATGTTCTTCAGCGATGCGAGCAAGCTGCTGACGATAGGCATCGTGTCGACCGTCGGCGTCGTGGTCGGCTCGGCGATCGTCGCGCTGGCGCGCGGGCACTTCCGCTGGGAAGGCTTCGGCCGCGCCGGCGACACCGCGAACCACCTCGTCGGCGCGGTGCTGATGGGCGTGGGCGGCGTGACGGCGCTCGGCTGCACGATCGGCCAGGGGCTGTCGGGCGTCTCGACCTTGAGCCTGACGAGCTTCATCGCATTGGCGGCGATCCTGGCCGGCGCGGTGCTCGCGCTGCGCTGGCAGATGTGGAGGATCGAGCGTGCAGCTTGAAGACGTGCCGGCCGCGGCGGTCGATGCGGTCGCCGACGAAGCGGCCGATCTCGAGCGCCGCTTCGGCGGATTGCGGCGCCTCTATGGCGATGCGGCCTACGAGCGCATCCGCGCGCTGCGCGTCGCGATCGTCGGCGTCGGCGGCGTCGGCTCATGGGCGGCCGAGGCGCTGGCTCGTTCGGGCGTCGCGAGCCTCGTCCTGATCGACCTCGATCACGTCGCCGAATCCAACATCAATCGGCAGGTGCAGGCGCTGGGCGAGACCCTCGGGCAGGCCAAGGTCGAGGCCTTGCGGAGGCGCATCGCCGACATCCATCCGGGCTGCCTCGTACGGTGCGTCGAGGAGTTCGTCGACGACACCAATTGGCCGGGTCTGTTGGGGGACGTTCCTGTCGACGCGGTGATCGATGCTTGCGATCAGGTCCGCGCGAAGACTGCGCTGGCCGCCTGGGCCTTGCGTGCGACAGTGCCGCTGCTGATCGCCGGCGCGGCCGGCGGCAAGCGCAAGCCGCAGGATGTGCGCGTCGACGACCTCGCCGACGTCACCCACGACCCGCTGCTCGGGGCGCTGCGCCAGCGGCTGCGCAAGTTCCATGGCGCGCCGCGCAGCGGCCGGATCGGCGTGACCTGCGTCTACTCGCGCGAAGCCGTCACACCGGCGGTCGGCATCTGCGACGCCGACCGCAGCCTCAACTGCCACGGCTACGGCTCGAGCGTCGGCGTCACCGCGACCTTCGGCATGGTCGCCGCGAGCCTTGCGCTAGAATGCGCGGCCGGCAACGACCTGGCGACGCGACGCTAGCGCAGGCTATAATCGCAGGCTCGCGGGTTGTTAGCTCAGTTGGTAGAGCAGCGGACTTTTAATCCGTTGGTCGTGGGTTCGAGTCCCGCACAACCCACCACATGACCGTGGTGGGTGGCAAAGGATGAGAACTCGTCGGCTGGGCAACGCGGCAGCATTTCGGGCTCTTAGCTCAGTTGGTAGAGCAGCGGACTCTTAATCCGTAGGTCGAGTGTTCGAGTCACTCAGGGCCCACCAAAATCAAGGCAATGACGACAAGGGGTTACCGTGTGGTAGCCCCTTCGTCTTTCAGGGCTCCATCGTCGCGCTGTGCCACAAACGTACCGCGACCATGCGACGCCGCAAGCTGTGCCGCCCACGGTGCCAAGTGATCCGCCGCCAGGTGTGCATAGCGCCTCACCGGCATCAGAACGAACGAGACTTTCGCTGACGGTGGCCCGCGGCATCGGCCTCTTCGAGGCGGAGTTCGCTATCCCTTGCAAATCCTTCGCAACGCCGGAATCAGCGCCGATGCCTCGCGGCACACGATGGCACCGGCGGCGGCCAACTCGTCGCCGACATCGGTCGGCAGGTCGTCCTGCGCGCCCTCGGCGATCTGGTTGAGGCGGCCGCCGATCAGCACCGGAATGGGCAGCTGCCGTTCGGCCAGCAGCGCCGCGACGCGCCGGAAGTACTCGAGCGCGACGCCGTTGTAGGTGCTGATCGCGATCACGTCGGGACGCGTCCGTGCGGCCAGCTCGACCAGCCGCTCGGGATCTGTCGACACGCCGCCGTCGACGGCATCCACCGACAGGCGTCTCAAAAGCTCCTCGACCAGCATCTTGCCGTGCTCATGGACGTCGCTGGTCGCCACGAGCACCTTCAGCGGGCCGGCGATGCGCGCCCCGCGTTCTTCGGCTTGGGCGACGCGCAGCGCAGCGGTCGCCATCTCGCGGATTTCATGGAGGATCGTGGCGGGCACCACCGGGATGCGCGTGCCCGGCCTCGCCGGGTCTTCGCAGCCGGCACCGTAGTCGCTTTCGAGCCGGCGCGGCCCGATGCGTCGCAGTGCCAGCAGCATCTCGAAGATGTCGCCGGTGTCGACGCCCGCCTCGGCGAGCCCTTGCATCAGGTTGGCCTGGAATCGGCGTGCGCCTTCGAGCAGCGTGGCGGCCGCGGCATCGCGCGCTTGCGCGTCGATGAGCGGCGCATGGCCCGGCGCATGCTCCTTCAGCCGCCCGGCGAAGAGCTGCGCGTCGACGACCTCGTCGATCGTCGGAATGCGTTCGTTCTCGGTCACCGGCACCGGGTTGATCGCATGGCCCGTGGGATGCAGCATCTGACCGACGATGTCCATCGTCAGGTAGCTCGCCAGGCTCGCGTAGTTCTGCGCCGAGGTGCCGCGGTAGCTCGTGGTGTTGCCGTAGATCACCGTGCCCGGCGCAGCGCCCGCCATGTGCATCGCGCGATGGAAGGCCAGGCGCATCAGCGGGTCGGAGAAGTGGTGTCCGAAGCAGTGCCCGATCGGCGCACCGGTGAGCCGCGTGACGAGGTCGCGCTCGACGAGGATGATGCCGAGGCAGGTCGTCAGGTCGGTGAACTGCGCGGCATAGCCGTCGTCGATGTTCGAGTGGACCATGACGGGTACCGGTTGCGCGGCGATGAGTCCGAGCGCACGCACGGTCGACGCGGTGGCTTCGATGTCGTCGTCCCAGCCGGGGATGCGGAAGGTGAAGTACTGGCCGAGGTTGCCGATTGCGGTGCTGCCGGCCGCGAGTGCCGCCTGCGTGTTCTCGAGTGCGCCCGGAAAGCCGAGCACGAAGTCGCCGAAGTGCGGTGCGACGGGCGCGCTTGCCGCCAGCCGCACGAAGTCGTCCACCTCGGGCAGGATCATGCCGGTGCCGCGCGTGGCGCGGGCGCGCAGGGCGCGCGGCAGCGCCATCGACCAGTCGAGGCACAGGCCGTAGCGGTCGAGCGTGACGCCGTGCCGTTGGCAGCGTTCCCAGATCTCCGCATAGGCGCGGCAGCTTTGCGCCGGCTCGCGGTAGCCGATCTGCGCGTGCTGCATCACGATGCCGGCGGCCATCTGGCGCTGCTTGTAGTCGAACTCGCTGCGCTCGCCGACGTGATCGAGGAAGGCCGACCGTCCGACCCGCCATTGCGACGCCAGCGCGCGGCCCTCGTCGAGCAGCGCGACGCCGCGTGGAAGCTCCGGCTCCGGGAAGATCGAACGGCGGGTGTGCGGCATGGTCAGGTGCTGCTCAGCAGTTGCGGCATGTCGCTGTGCAACTGGGGCGGCCAATGCTGGCCGCGCTGGCTCGACAGATCGCGATTGAGGCGCGGCCCAGCCTCGCGGGCCGGCAGGCCGGTCAGCGCGCCGTTCTTCAACCAGGCGAGGTCGCTGCCGTGCAGTTCGCCGACCAGTATGTCGGTGAGGCGGGCCAGCGTTGCCGCATGCTGCGGCAGCGCCGAGAGGTCGTCGCGCTCGTCGGGATCGTCGTGCAGGTCGAATAGCTGGCGGACATGGCCGACCGGGTAGTAGACGAGCTTGTGATGGCCGCTGCGGACCATGCGCGTGGCACCCGGGCCTACACCGACCTCGCCGTATAGCGACTCGCGCGGCGCGCCTTGCAGCATCGAGCGCCCGTCGCAGTCGCGCGGCACGTCGATGCCGGCCAGGTCGAGCAAGGTCGGCATCACATCGGCCAGGCCGACCAGACGATCGTCTGTCGTGCCGACGCGCAATCGCGGGTCTTTCGCGCGTCCGAGCAGGATCATCGGGATCTTGGCCGACGATTCGTAGAACATGCTCTTCGCCCAGAGGCCGTGATCGCCGAGCATGTCGCCGTGGTCGGCTGTGAACAGCACGATGGTGTTGTCGAGTAGCTGTTCTTCGCGCAGCGTGCCGATGACCAGCCGAATCTGGTGATCGACATGCGTGCACAGCGCATAGAACGCGCGCCGGATCGCGGCAACATGCGCCGGCGTGTACTTCAGCCCGCGCATGCGCTTGCTGGCGATCGCATAGGGCAGGCCGTCGGCCGCATTCCAGTCAGCCGTGACCGGCGCGTCCATCTCGACGTCTCGATAGGCATCGAGATAGCACTGCAGCGGCACCAGCGGCGGGTGAGGATGACGATAGGACAGATACCAGAACCCCGGGCGCGTCGGATCGCGCCGCTTGATCTGCCGCACCATCTGCTGGGTCGCCCAGTTCGTCACGTGCAGCTCTTCCGGCAGGTGCCACGGCCGCGAGACGTAGCCGTCGGTGCTCATGCCGTGGTCGAACTGCTGGCCGGGGCGGCCGCGGTCCCCGAGCCAGATCTCGTAGTCGTCCATCACGCCGTACTGGGCCCGGCCTTCCTCGTCGAGGATGACGTCGTCGAATCCGATGCGGTTGCGCTGCGGCAGCACGTGCAGCTTGCCGACGGCGTAGGCCTGGTAGCCGGCATCGCGGAACGCGCCGGCCAGCGTCTTCGAATCGGGCATCGGCCGGCGGTCGTCGTAGACGCGGTCGCCGTGCGAGCGCGGCGTGCGGCCGGTCATCAGCGAGCGGCGGGCCGGCACGCAGATCGGGCATTCCGAATAGGCGTTGGTAAAGCGCGTGCCATTGCGCGCGAGCTCGTCCAGGGTCGGCGTTTGCACAACGGGGTGGCCGGCGATGCCCAACAGCCGGCCGGGCCACTGGTCGGCCGTGATCAGGAGAACGTGAGGCCGTTCGGACATGGGTTTGTCGGGATCGATGAGGCCGTTGCATTGTGCGGAGACGGTCGGTAAAGTGTCAACCGTCAACGATCGATCGTTCGCCGCGACGTGAAACTTGCCGAGGTAGCCCGCCTGACCTTCCGCGATCGCATCGCGGACAACCTGCGCGCCGCCATCCTCAACGGCGACATGCCGCCCGGCGCGCCGCTGATCGAAGCGCGGCTCGCCGAGCAATTCGGCGTCAGCCGCGGCCCGTTGCGCGAGGCGATGCGCCAGCTGACCGAAGAAGGCTTGCTGACGACCAAGGCCTACCTCGGCACCCACGTCACGCCGCTCACGTTGAAGGACGCCCACGACCTGTTCGCGCTGCGCTCGGCGCTGGAGGTGTTCGCCTTCGAGCAGTGCTGGGACCAGCGCGGAGCCGACTTCCACGCGTCGTTGCAGCAGCGGCACGAGCGGCTGGTGCAGGCCATCGACGTCGGCGACTCGAAGGCGGCGATCCTCGCCGAGCTCGATCTGCACTCGCTCGCCTACGAGGCGAGCGGGAACGACCAGTTGCTGTCGGTGTGGTCCGAGATGCGCGGGCGCATCCAGATCTACTGGGCGGTACACCATCGCGCCCAGGGCGGTCCGCGCCGCGACGGGCACGACACTTACGTGGCGCTGGCCGGCGGCGACGACTTGCAGGCCATGGTCGCCGAGATCAAGGCGCACGTGCGCCAGGGCGAAGCCAAGACCACGGCCTTTCTGCAGACGCTGCAAGCGGACCAGGGTGTGCCGGTCGCGGGCGCATCTTCCGGCCGGCGCAGACGCTCCGACGCGCAGGCGCTGCCGACGCCGTCCTCCGATTCACCTGATCTCCCACCTGCCTGAAGGAACGCACATGACCAAGACGATGGGCCGCCGAGAGCTGCTGTGGACCGCCGCGTCGCTCGCCGCGGCGGCTGCCTTGCCCGCGGCCGCCCAGAGCGGCACGACCATGCAGCAGATCAAGGCCCGCAACGCGCTCCGTGTCGGCGCGACGCCTGCAGAGCCGTGGTTCTACAAGGACCCGGTGTCCGAGAAGTGGAGCGGCGTCGCGGTCATGCTCGGCGAGCAGATGGCCCACGATCTCGGCGTGCCGATGACGATCGTCGAGACGACCTGGGCCAATGCGCCCGCCGCGATCCAGGCGAACCAGCTCGACGTGCAGTTCATCCTCGATCCGACCGACGTGCGCAAGCAGGTCATCGACTTCCCCGATGCGCCGCTGCTGTACTACGCGCTCGGCGCGCTGCTGCGTCCCGGCCTCGACGCGAAGGCCTGGTCCGACATGGACAAGCCCGACATCAAGGTCGGCGTCACGCTCGGCACCAACATCGACCAGATCCTGACCAGCCAGTTCAAGGCGGCCAAGGTCGAACGCTTCGCGAACAACGACGAAGCGGTGGCCGCCTTTGCTGCACGTCGCGTCGACGTGGTATCGCAGTTCCACCCGGCATTGCTCGTGCAGCAGTCGCGCGTGCGCATGGGCACGGTGATCGTTCCAACGCCCGCCACCGCGGTCGCGACCAGCGTCGGCCTGCGCAAGGATCCCGACCCGACCTTCCGCAACTGGGTCAGCGATCACATCGCCGAGTACTACAAGTCGGGCAAGACGCAGGCCATGTTCGCGTCCTACATGAAGGCCAAGGGCCTCGATCCCGACAAGATCCCCGGAGTGATGAAAGAGAAGTGGTGAGCCGGACGGGCGGACGATGAGCTACCGGTGGAACTTCGGCGCGGTCCTGCCGTACTGGCCGATGTTCCTGCAGGGCCTCTACGGCACGGTGCGCATCGCGGTCGTCGCGGTGGTCATCGGGCTGCTCGCCGGGGTTGTGCTTGCCGCGATGCGGCTGGCACCGACGCGCCTGCTGCGCGCACCGGCCACAGCGTACATCGAGTTCTTCCGCAACACGCCGGGCATCGTTCACTTCTTCTGGTTCTACTACGCGCTGCCGGTGCTCACGTCGATCAGCCTCGGCCCGTTCGAGGCCGCCGTCATCGCGCTGTCCACCCAGTCCGCGGCGTTCTATGCCGAGGTGTTCCGCGGCGGCATCAACTCGATTCCGCGCGGCCAGTGGGAAGGCGCCGCGGCGCTCGGCATGTCGCGTCTGCAGGCAGCCCGCCGCATCGTCGTACCGCAGGCTCTGCGCCGCATGATCCCGCCGCTGACCGAGCGGACCTTCGAGTTGCTGAAGACGACGTCGCTGGCCTCGACACTCGCCTATTCCGAGTTGCTCTACGAGGCCATGCAGGTGACGAGCACGACCTTCCGGCCGCTCGAGGTCTACACGCTGGTGGCCGGGTTGTACTTCCTGATGCTGCTGCTGCTGAGCAACCTCGCCCGGCTGGCTGAACGCCGGCTGGCCATCGCCTGAAGGTCGCTGCGCGTGGACTACCAGTGGGACTTCGGTGTCATGTTGACGAGCCTGCCGGTGCTGCTGCGCGGCGTCGGCGTCATGGCGCAGCTGTGGGCCGGATGCTTCGTCGCCGGCCTGGCGGCGGGCTTGGTCGTGTGCCTGATGCGACTCTCGAGCCACCGCCTGCTGGCCGCTATCGGCACGGCATGGGTCGAACTGTTCCGCAACGTGCCCGCGCTGATTCAGCTCATCTGGGCGTTCTATGCTTTTCCGGTGCTGATCGGCGCGCAGCTCACGCCTTTCGCCGCCGCCTTCCTGGGCATCGGCCTCAACACGTCTGCCTATTGCGCCGAGATCTACCGGGCCGGCATCCAGTCGATCGAAAGAGGGCAGTGGGAAGGCGCGCAAGCCCTCGGCATGAGCCGGCACCTCGTGCTGCGCCGGATCATCCTGCCGCAGGTGCTGCATCGCATGATCCCGGCCTTCACCAACCGCGGCATCGAGCTCGCGAAGGTCACGTCGCTGGCCTCGGTGCTCAGCGTGCACGAGCTGATGTACCAGGGGCGCCTGCTCAGCTCCACCTACTATCGCCCGCTGGAGATCCTGTCGACCGTGGCGATCGCGTACTTCGTGGTGATCTATCCGTTCAGCTTCGCGTCGCGTCGACTCGAACGCCGGCTCGACAGCCGGCGCTGAGCAGCTTCCGAACCCACGCATGGAACGAGCCGCCGCCCAGCCCATCCTGCGCATACGCGGCCTGCGCAAATCGTTCGGTGCCGCGGAGGTGCTCAAGGGCATCGACCTCGACGTGCTGCCTGGCGAGCGCGTCGCGATCATCGGCGGCAGCGGCTCGGGCAAGAGCACCTGCCTGCGCTGCATCAACCTGCTCGAATTCCCGACCGCCGGCCGCATCGAACTCGACGGCAAGCCGCTCGGCCGCAGCGCCAAGCCCGACGGCAGCGGTGCCGTGCAATACGGCGAGCGCGAGCTGTGCCGGGTGCGCGAGCGCGTGGGCATGGTGTTCCAGCAGTTCAACCTGTTCCCGCACATGAACGTGCTGCAGAACACGATGGAGGCGCTCGTCACCGTCAAGCGCATGGACCGGGCGGCCGCGCGGCGCATCGCCACCGAGCAACTCGGCAAGGTCGGGTTGAGCGACAAGCTCGAGATGTACCCGGCCCGCCTGTCGGGCGGCCAGCAGCAGCGCGTCGCGATCGCCCGCGCGCTCGCGATGGAGCCGGAGATCCTGCTGTTCGACGAGCCGACGTCGTCGCTCGATCCGGCGCTGGTCGGCGAAGTGCTGCGGACCATACGCGCGCTCGGCGACGAGGGACGCACGATGATCCTCGTGACCCACGAGTTCGGCTTCGCCTATCACTTCGCGACGCGCGTGCTGTTCTTGGCCGACGGCGTGATCCACGAGGAAGGGTCGCCCGAGCAGATCTTCAAGTCACCGCAGAAGCCGGCGACGCGCGCATTCATCGCGCAGTCGGCCGAGTTCTCCTTCTGACTTCCACCGAGTCCTCACCGAAAGCATCATCGTGACCACCTCCGCCTCGATCCCGACGTCCAGTGCCCAGTCCTACATCGACGATCCGCGCAACGACGACGTGCTGGTCTATGTCAACGGCAGCCTCGTGCCGCGCGACCAGGCTTCGGTCTCGATCTTCGACGCCGGCTTCGTGCTGGGCGACGGCATCTGGGAGGGCCTGCGCCTCATCAACGGCCATCTGATGGCGGTCGATGCCCACATGGACCGGCTGTTCGAAGGCGCGCGCGCGATCGCGCTCGACATCGGCATGACGCGTCAGCAGGTGGTCGATGCGGTGCTGGAGACCTGCCGCGCCAACGGCATCGACGACGGCGCGCACATCCGTCTGATGATCACGCGCGGGCGCAAGCGCACGCCCAACCAGGATCCGCGTTTCATCATCGGGCCGGCCACCGTCGTGATCGTCGCCGAGCGCAAGGCCAAGAACCCGGCCGGCAAGGAGAGGGGGCTGTCGCTCTTCACGTCCACCTTCCGCTGCAGCACGCCGGACGTGTTCGACCTGCGCCTCAACTCGCACAGCCGGCTGAACCTGATCCAGGCGCTGCTGCAGGCGATCAATGCCGGTGCGGACGAGGCGCTGATGCTCGACACGCAAGGGTTCGTGTCGAGCTGCAACTCGACCAACTTCTTCATCGTGCGCGGCCGCGAGCTCTGGACCTCGACCGGCCGGTGCTGCTTCAACGGCATCACGCGCGGTCACGTGCTGGCGCTGTACTCGAAGATCGGTCCGGCGTACCAGAAGGACTACACGCTGACCGAGACCTATTCGGCCAGCGAGGCCTTCGTCACCGGCACGCTTGGCGGCATCACGCCGGTCACGCGCATCGACGGCCGCACGATCGGCGACGGCCGGCCGGGACCGGTGACGCGCCAACTGGGCGATCTGTACGAAGCCTTCATCCTCACCGCCTAGATCATTGGTGGCTTGGGGCGGTTTGGCGGCGACTCCGACGAGATGACTCCGGCGCGTCGAGTTCGACGCGCGCGATGCCTCGGCTCTGTCCGCCGGTGTCCAGGCCGAGGCTGCGACCCCGCCTGCGACCCCGCTTGCGCCAGGTCAAGGCGGATTCGCCGCTCGAGTCGGCGTCCATTGATCTCGCTCAACGCGCGAGGCACGCCGGGCGATCCAATGGCGGCATGAAGTCAGAGACTGCACTCGCGCTGTTCGCGGGGTTTGCGCCGGCGCTGCTCGCGCCTGTCGCCATGGCCGAGTCCGCAGTGCTCGGGACGGACCTGCCGAACTTCGCGGCCCTGCTGGCGCGCGAGCGACGTCGCGCTGCTCGCGGTCGGATCTGTCGGGGGCTACCTCGCATTGCCGTCGGGCGGATGACGCGAGGCCGCCCCACGACATCGCCATTCGCTCATCGCGCGTTCGTCCGGTGGCCGGCCGCCGCACGCGCCACCTGACCCACCGGCCCGGAGTGACCGTCCATGTACACCAAGATCCTCGTTCCGATCGACGGCAGCGAAACCGCCGAGCGCGGCCTGAAGGAAGCGATCCGGCTCGCCGCCGGGCAGCAGCAGCGCCCGACGCTGTACCTGCTGCACGTCGTGCACGACATCTCGATGGTGATCGAGATGTCCGCCGTGCAGAGCGCAGACGAGACGCTGGCCTACCTGAAGAAGTTCGGCGAGGAGGTGCTGTCCAAGGCAGGGCAGGCGGCCGCGGCGGCCGGCCTCGCGAGCGAACCGATCCTGCGCGTCGTGCAGCGCGGCCGCGTCTCGGACCTCATCGTGTCCGAGGCGGAGCGACTGGGGTGCGAGCTGATCGTGATGGGCACCCATGGGCGGCGCGGTCTCAGCCGGCTGGCGATGGGCAGCGACGCGGCGCTCGTGCTCCAGTCGGGCAGCCTGCCGGTGCTCCTGGTGCGTGCCGAAGGCTGAACGGCAGGCCGCCAGTCAGGTTGTCGGGCCGGGCGCGCCGCTGCCCGCTTCGCGGAGGCTCTGGCAGGCAGCGCAGCGGCGCGCCGCCGGCTGCACCATCAGACGCGCGCCGGGGATCGGATCGCCGCAGTCGGCGCAATCGCCGTAGACGCCGGCATCGAGCCGGTGCAGCGCGTCCTCGACATCCGCCAGCTCTTCGCGCTCACGCTGCTCCTCCGTCGCGAGCAACTCGACGGATTGCCGGCGCGCCGATTCGTCCTTGCGATCGGCAACCTCGTGCTGCACGTCGACCAGCAGGCGCTCCTCTCGTCCGGCGGCGCGCACGTCGGCCAGCAACTCCCGCCGACGGAAGGTGAGCAGATCGCGCAGCGTCCTGAGATGGTTCTGTGTCGCGATGTCCATGCCCGTCTCTCCTCGTGCTCCGACGGGCCCATTGTCGAAGGACCGGGTGGCGGCGACTTGCGCTGTGTCAACGTGCCGCCGCTTCGTCCGCATGGAGTCCTGGTGGATGCGAACTCGTTGATGCAGCGCAAGCCCGCTCCGCAAGGCGTCGCCTAGGCTGCCAGCACGAACCGATGCCTTCCAGAAAACACAGCCATGTGTTCCGTCCGCCACCATCAATCCACGCCGACGTCCGCAGACCTCGACGGGCTCGACGTCCTGGATGTCTGCCATCGACACATGCTCATCCACCTGGGGAAGCTCGCGGCGTTGGTTTCGCGGCTGGGGCGCCATGGGGCCGACGCGGAGGCTCGCGTGCTGGCGGGCGAGATCCTGCGGTTCTTTGCGACGACGTCACGCGAGCATCACGAGGACGAGGAGCGGCACGTGTTTCCGAAGCTGCTGGCCGCCGCGGATGCCGTGACCATGCAGGCCGTGGAGCGCCTGCGGCAGGACCACTTCTGGCTGGAGGAGGACTGGTCGGAGCTCGCGCCCGAACTCGATGCCTTGGCCTCGGGTCAGTCGTGGGTCGACATCGATGTGCTGCGCGAGCAGGTCGAAGTCTTCACCGCGCTGTCGCAAGACCACATCGCGCTCGAGGAGTCGCTGATCTACCCGCAAGCGCGCGCAGCGCTCGCCAAGGACGAGCGCCTGGAGATGGGCCGCGAGATGGCGGCCCGGCGTCGTGCCGCGCGCCACGCGGACGGTACGTCTCGCCGCAGGTGAGACCGGCCCGCAGGGATCGGAAGTCGAAGAAGGCCTTGCGCAGGGCGGAGGGCCATGGCCGGGCAAGCTGCGCCCATGCACGTTGCGTGTTTGTCGGATGGGCGAGCGGCGCATCGGCATGGGCTGCCGGCTGTCAATCATCCTGCGGCAGAGATGGGCACGCCGCTGGTGCGGCCAGCCAGCGCGACGAGAGCTGGTCGACGTCCGTCGCGCCCGGCGCTTCGGCGACCAGCGTGTGCGGCACTTCGCTCGCATCCAGCGGCTCCGCATGGCGTCTCTGTGCGGCGACGACCCGTTCGTCGGCCTCCGACGGATCGTCTCTGCGCGCCTGACGGGCGCGTATCCGGGCCAGCAGCACGTGGTCCGGCGCGCGGCAGTCCAGGATCGTGAAGGGCGCGCCGCGTGCCTGCGCCAGCCGCCGGAAGTCTTCGCGCTCGTCGCGGCGCAGGAACGCGGCGTCGACGATTACCGGGTGTCCGGCCCGCAGCAAGAGATCGGCCAGGACGTGCAGCCGACCATAGGTGCGTCGTGTCGCGTCGGGTGCATAGATGCCGCCGGGAACCGCTCCGCTGTCCTGCAATGGCGCGAGCCCGTGCAGGCGTTTGCGCTCGACGTCCGAGCGCAGCCGCACGGCGCCCGCCCTTTCCAGCAACCGCTGCGCGTAGTGGCTCTTGCCGGAGCCCGACAGTCCATGGGTGATGAGGAGTCGCGGATCGCGGAGGCTTGCCAGCTCGACCGCCAGGGCCAGGTAGTCGGGCGACGCGGAAGGATGCAGCGTCGCCACCATGGCCCGCACGAGAGCGCGCTCGACGAGTGCATGCCGAAGCACGGTCACGCCGGCATGCTCGCCGGTCTCGTCGAGCCAGGCGTTGAGCAGCCGCCACGCCAGATCGGATCGCCCGTGCGCCCGCAGGTCCATCACCGCGAAAGCGATGTCGCGCACCACGTCGATCCAGCGCAGCGCGGGATCGAACTCGATGCAGTCGAAGGCCGTCACGTCGGTCGGCGTCACGCCGGAGGCGGCATCGAGCACGACGAGGTTGGCCGCATGCAGGTCGCCGTGGCCCTCGCGGACCGCGCCGCAGGCCTTCCGGGCCGTCCATTCCGGACGCTGCCGCAGCGCTTCCTCGGCCAGCCAGGCGCGCAGCGCCGTGCAGCGAGGATCGCCGGGCCGGGCCTTCGCGAGGCTGTCGGCGGCACCGGCTGCCTGGGCAGCGATCAGGTCCGGCTCGCCCCAGCGCGTGTCGCTTCCGGCGACAGGTGCGGCGCGGTGGAACGCCGCCAGCCGGGCGGCCAGGGCGTCGACCTCCTCGGGCGTCAGCCTGCCGGCCGCCAGCCGCTCGGTGAACAGCGCGCCGCTCGCGAATTGCCGCATGCGGACCGCGTGCTCGATGATCGGGCCGCGCCCGCGCAGTCGCGGGCCGGCCGGCGTGCCGCGGATCGGGACGACGTCGAGATAGAGCTCAGGTGCCAGACGGCGGTTCAGGCGCAGCTCGTCCTCGCACAGGCGCCGGCGCACGTCCAGACGGCGCGCGTCCAGGAAGGGCAGGCGCACCGGCTTCTTGATCTTCCATGCATGCACGCCGTCGAGCAGCAGCCAGGAGATGTGGGTCTCGACCAGCTTCGCCCCGAGGCGGCGCTGCAGCGAACGGACCAGCGTCTCCGAATCGGACGCGGCGTCGGTCGCCCGCCGCGGACGGGCGCGCGCGGCCTGTCGTGCGGGCGCCTTGCGCGGCTTCAGCGTGGGCTGCCGGAACGCCATGCCTGCGATTCTCGCGCCATCGCGGTGTCGAGGCGGAGTCGTTGCAGGCGGTCGTCGCGGAGCACGACCACATGCGTCTTCTCGTCGGCACGCCAGCCGAGCAGCGTGTGGACCAGATCGGCGCTGTCGCGGATGGGCCGGTCGTCGACCTGCAGGATCAGGTCGCCGGCACGCAGTCCCATGCGCCGGGCGATGCCTACGCGCGCGACCTCGGTGACGACGACGGCACCGCCGTAGACCGCCGGGCCGGCCTCGAAGGCCTGCTCGGCCGAGAGATCGTCGAAGGTCGCGCCGAGGCGCGGCCGCGGCGATGCATCGCGAGCGATCAGCTCGCGCACGACCTGCGACACGATCTCGATCGGCACCGACAGGCTGAGCCCGCTCGTGCCTGCCACCCCGGCGATCGTGCGGGCGTTCATGCCGATGATGTTGCCGTCGGCGTCGACCAGCGGACCGCCGGAGTTTCCGGGGTTGAGCGCGGCATCGCTCTGGATGAAGAGGACCTCGCCGTCCTCGCGGAAGTGGCGGTCGATGCCGCCGACGATGCCGGCGCTGAGCGAGCGCCTGAGCCCGTAGGGCTCGCCGATCGTCAGCACCCAGTCGCCCGGGCGCAGGGGCGCGGTGCTGCCCAGCACCGGAGCGATCTGCACGCCCGGGACCGACAGCACGGCCACATCGGTCGTCTCGTCGACACCCACCAGCGTCGCCTCGGCATAGCGGTCGTCGGGCAGCCGCACGAGGACCTGCTGCGCGCCTGCCACCAGATGCGCCGACGTCGCGACGTGGCCATGCGCATCGACGAAGAATCCGGCACCGACGCGCGCCGGGGCGCCGTCGCCGCCGATGCGCGCAGCGCGCGTCAGCGGGTCGTCGATGCCGAACACGCCCACCGTCGTCGCGGAGGCCTTGCGCCACGCACTGGTGAATCCGGGTGCGGGACGCGTGTCGCGTGTCGGCAAGGTGTCGGCAGCCGCGACGGCGTGCAGGCCCGCCGCGAGTGCGACCGCGCAGGCAAGGGCCGTCCATCGTGTCATGGCGCTCGGGTGTGCGGAAGCCGCCGGATGTTCGAGGTTCGGAGAACTTAGCTGCGCGACGGGCGCGCGGGATTGACGCCGCGCAATCCTCGCTCGGGACGCCGATCGATGCGTTGCCGGCAGACGACGCCAGCGCATGTCTCGACATCGGTCAGGAGGTCCTTCGCCGGTGCGGCTGCGGCTGCCGGACTACGCCGCACTGATCACCTGCGGCAACCTCGGCCCGGCCCTCGGAATGGTCGTCGTGATCGCGGTGGCATCCAGTGCGGCGGGCGTCCGCCGCGTGCGCATGATCGAGCCGTTCGAAATCTTCCGCGGCCGAGAAAGTCGTGATGACGTGCTGCCCGCTTGCCGCACGTCAAGGCCGCGTCACCGCGCTTGCCTAGAGTGGACGGCCATGCCCGTATCCGATTCCCCCGCGGCCGGCGAGAGGCCGATCGATGCGGTCCATGGCCTCGACCGGCTGCGCGAGGTGATGCTCGCGCGCGCCACGCTCGGGCTGTCGCCCGAGTCGCTCTGGCTCGCATGGGCCGACTGGGCGTTGCACCTGGCGGGCGCGCCCGGCAAGCGGCTCGAGCTGGCGTCGAGGCTGTGGCAGGCACTCCTGCCAGCCAAGGACGATGCCGCGATCAATCCGCTTGCGCGCGATCCGCGTTTCGCGGCGGCCGCGTGGCAGCAGCCTCCGTACCGCGACTGGGCGCTCGCCTTCCAGCGCATGGAGGCGTGGTGGCGCGACGCGACGCGCGGCGTGCCGGGAACCGATCCGCATCACGAAGCGGTCGTGTCGTTCGCCGGACGGCAATGGCTGGACACGATCGCGCCGTCGAACCTGCCCTGGTCCAACCCCGAGGTCGTGACGCAGACGGTCGCGCAGGGCGGCCTGAATCTCTGGCGGGGAGCGCTGCACTTCCTCGACGACGTCCGGCGGCGCAGCGTCGGCGCGGCGCCCGAGGGTGCCGATCGGTTCGTCGTCGGTCGCGACCTCGCGGCCACGCCGGGCCGAGTGGTGCTGCGCAACCGGCTGATCGAGCTCATCCAGTACGCGCCCACAACGACGCAGGTCCACGCAGAACCGATCCTGATCGTGCCGGCCTGGATCATGAAGTACTACATCCTCGACCTCTCCGCGCACAACTCGCTGGTGCGTTGGCTGGTGGCGCAAGGCCACACCGTCTTCTGCATCTCGTGGCGCAACATCGGCGAGGAGGATCGCGAGCTGTCGATGGAGGACTACCGGCAGCTCGGCGTGAAGGCGGCGCTGGACGCGGTCGGCGCGATCGTCGGCCGCGGCCGGGTGCATGCGGCCGGCTACTGCCTGGGCGGCACGCTGCTCTCGATTGCGGCGGCGGCGATGGCCCGCGCCGGCGACGAGCGCCTGGCCACCGTCACGCTGTTCGCGGCACAGACCGACTTCACCGAGCCCGGCGAGCTTCAGCTCTTCATCGACCCGGCGCAGGTGCACATGCTCGACAGCATGATGTGGCAGCGCGGCTATCTCTCGGCCGAGCAGATGGCCGGGGCCTTCCAGATGCTGCAGTCGAACGACCTCGTCTGGTCGCGCGTCGTGCACGACTACCTGATGGGCGAGCGCGCCCCGATGCTCGACCTCATGGCCTGGAATGCCGATGCGACACGGATGCCGTACCGCATGCATTCCGAGTACCTGCACAGGCTCTTCCTCGGCAACGACCTGGCTGCCGGACGCTACATGGTCGACGGCCATCCGGTCGCACTGCAGAACATCCGCGCGCCCCTCTTCGTGGTCGGCACGGAGCGCGACCACGTCGCGCCGTGGCGCTCGGTCTACAAGATCCACTACCTTGCCGACACCGACGTCACGTTCGCGTTGACCAACGGCGGTCACAACGCCGGCATCGTCAGCGAGCCGGGACATGCGCACCGGCACTACCGCATCGCGACCAAGCCGGCCGACGCGGGCTGCGTGGGCGCCGACGAGTGGAAGGCTGCCGCGACCTTGCACGAAGGCTCCTGGTGGCCGGCATGGCAGCAATGGCTGGCGAGGCATTCGACGGCCCCGATGGTGCAGCCGCCGCGCATGGGCGCGCCGGGACATCGTCCGTTGTGCGATGCACCGGGTACCTACGTCATGCAGCGCTGAGGGAGGCGAGATGTTTCAACCCGCGATGCTGCGCAACCGTACCTTCGAGGGTCCGGCATGAAGGCGGGCTTCCTGCTGGCGCTCAACCCGGGGTCGTCGTCGATCAAGCTCGGCCTCTACGAGGTCGTCGACGGTCGTGCGGTCGGCATCGGCCGGGGCGAAGTCGACCTGCAGACAACGCCGCTGGCACTGTCCCTCGAAGTCCGCGGGATGCGCTCCATGCTGCCCATCGACGCGCCGCTGGACGACACGCTCGGCGAGGTCGTCGATGCGCTCTTGGCGCAGCTCGAGGGGCACGGGGCGCTGGGCGACCTCCGAGCCATCGGGCACCGGGTGGTGCATGGCGGTACCCGCTTCCACGCCGCAACCGTGGTCGACGACGACGCGCTCGACGCGATCGCCAGCCTGACGCCGCTCGCGCCGCTCCATCAGCCTCACAGCGTGCGCCTGATGCGTGCGATCCGCAGGCTGCGCCCCTCGGTGGCGCAGACCGCGTCCTTCGACACGGCTTTCCATGTGACGCAGGACATGCTGGTACGCCGCTACGCCTTGCCTGCCCGCTGGCATGACGCCGGCGTGATGCGTTACGGC
The DNA here is from genome assembly GCA_018241265.1 of Pseudomonadota bacterium. Classification (GTDB taxonomy): domain Bacteria; phylum Pseudomonadota; class Gammaproteobacteria; order Burkholderiales; family Burkholderiaceae_C; genus JAFEEF01. Next base: position 66,868 of record JAFEEF010000018.1, read on the forward strand.
TTTCATGGGCTGTCTTACGCGTACATCGCACAGGTCCTGGCGCGCCGGCATCCGCTCATCGCCCGCGGCCGCGTGGTCGCGGCGCATCTCGGCAGCGGCGCGAGTCTCTGCGCGATGGCCGGCGGCCGCAGCGTCGACTCGAGCATGGGCTTCTCGACGCTCGACGGCGTGCCGATGTCGACCCGCTGTGGCGCGCTCGACGCAGGCGCCGTGCTGTATCTGATGGAAGAAGGCGGCCTGGACCTGCGCGCCTTGGAGCACCTCCTCTATCACGAGTCCGGCCTGCTCGGCGTCTCGGGCATCAGCGGCGACCTTCGACGCCTCGAAGCGAGCGCCGACCCGGCGGCACGCATGGCGCTCGACCTGTTCGCATTCCGCTGCGCGGGCGAGGCCGCCCGCCTGGCCGGCTCGCTCGGCGGGCTCGACGCGCTCGTCTTCACGGCCGGGATCGGCGAGCACGCCGCGGCGATGCGCGCGGCGATCTGCAGCCGGCTGGCATGGCTCGGGGTTTCGCTCGACGACGCGGCCAACGCCCGCCACGCCGAGTGCGTCAGCAGTCCGGAGAGCCGCGTCATCGTGCTCGTCGTGCCGACCGACGAAGAGCAGGTGATCGCGGACGAGGCGATCGCCGTGCTGGGCCCCTTTGCCGGCGACTACTTGTCGACGAATGCGCGCTCGATCACGTAGCGGCCCGGGCGGCTCATGTTGCCCTCGTCCACGCTCCATTTGCGCAGCACCGCCTGCGTGTCGCGCAGCATCGCCGGGCTGCCGCAGAGCATGAAGCGATCGAGCATCGGGTCGACCGGCGCGACGCCGGCTTCGCGCGCGAGCTGTTCGCTCTCCAGTAGTGCCGGTAGGCGTCCCCGGTGCGCGAACGCCTCGCGTGTCACGACGGGAAGGTAGCGCAACTGGCGCGCGATCGTCTCGCCCATCAGCTCGTCGCGCGGCAGGGTGCGTACGATGAGGTCGCGATATGCCAGTTCGGCGACCAGCCGGCAGCCGTGCACCAGCACGACCCGCTCGAAGCGTTCATAGGTGCCGGGATCGCGGATGAGGCTCATGAACGGAGCGATCCCGGTGCCGGTCGCGAGCAGGAAGAGCTGCCGGCCCGGCAGCACGTTGTCGATCAGCAGGGTGCCGGAAGGCTTGCGACCGACGAGCAGCGTGTCGCCGGGCTGCACCAGGCGTAGACGCGACGTGAGCGGGCCGTCCGGCACCTTGATGCTGAGGAACTCGAGCTCCGGCGCGAACGACGAACTGGCCAGGCTGTAGGCACGCAGCAAGGGCTTGCCCTCGACCATCAGGCCGATCATCGTGAACTGACCGCTCTGGAAGCGGAACGAGGGGTCGCGGGTCGTCGTGAAGGAGAACAGCCGACCGGTCCAGTGATGCACCGTCAGGACGCGGACTTCCGAGAGCATGCTCATTCGGCGATCCGTCAGCGACGCAGAGTCCGAATGCCGAGGAGGGTGTAGAGCGGGCAGCGCACGGCGATGCCGGTGACCAGCGGGATCAGCCCGACCCAGCCCCAGGCGCCGATGAGGCCGGTGATCGACAGGCCGATCAACAACAGTCCGATCGCGATCCGCAGCACGCGATCGAGGCTGCCGACATTCGGTTGAAGCATGGCGTGTCCTTTTCGAAGGCGGTCGATCGGACGATGGAGTTCCGACCGCGATCAGCTTCTCACGGCGGGCGGCGCTGCGGCTTGCGCCAGATCAACCCTGGCCGGCGGCTCATGCCGCGCGCTCCAGGGAACGGGGTCGGCGAGTCGCTGGGGTTGCTGGTGTTCTTGACGTGGCGGCGGCGGTCGCTGCCGGCATCGGTCGCGCGATCGCTTGACGGCGGTCAATGCCGGCGCTGCGCGCAACGACAAACTCGCGCCATGGTCATTCGTCGAGCAGGAGACTTCCCATGTACCGACGCATCCTGGTGCCGTTCGATGGCAGCGACGTCTCGCGACATGCATTCGACGAGGCCGTGCAACTCGCGCGTCAGACGGGCGCAGCACTGCGCCTGCTGCACGTCGTCGACGCGCCCAGCCTTGCCGTCGGCTTCGAAGCGTATGTGGCCTCCACATATTCGCGGAAGCCGACGGTGAGCGCCGGCGGCAGCCCGATCGGTGGCATCGGCGCGGGCTGGCGGGGCTGACGCAGGCGCAGCGTTCATCGATGGAGAACCCCGCATTCCGCCGGGCGCAAGCATCCGCCGGCGCTGCCGCCGGCTGGTTGCTCGCGGTGCTGCTGACGACTTCCGCGAGTGCCGCCGCGTTGCTGCCCGACACGCCCGACCTCGCGCCGGCGGTGTCGCGCGAAGAGGCCGTGGTGGTCACGGTTCGGGTCGTCACGCTGCGCAGTGGCGACCTCGACGACGGCATGCGCCGCAAGCCCGATCCCAACCGCCTTCCGCGCGAGGAGGGCGGCATCGCATCGGGCTTCATCGTGAGTCACGACGGCGAGATCCTCACGAACGCGCACGCGGTCGCCAATGCGGTAGATGTGCAGGTGCGGCTGGCCGATGGCCGCCAGATGGCCGCGCGAGTCCTCGGCCTCGATACGTACACCGATGTCGCCCTGCTCAAGGTCGATGCGGCCGGGCTGCCGACCGCGGCCATCGGCGACAGCGGCCATCTCGCGCCGGGCCAGTGGGTCGTTGCGATCGGCGCACCGTTCGGCCTCGACACCAGCGTCACCGCGGGTGTCGTGAGCGCGCCGAGGCGCTACCTGGCCGGCAGCGGCGTGCCGCTGATCCAGACCGACGTGGCGGTCAATCCCGGGAGCTCCGGCGGTCCGCTCTTCGATCTGCGTGGCAACGTGGTGGGCATCAACTCGATGATCTTTTCCCGCAGCGGCGGTTACATGGGCGTGTCGCTCGCGGTGCCGATCGATCTGGCGATGCAGGTCGCCCAGGCGCTGCGCGTCGATGGGCGCGTCGTGCGCGGTACCCTCGGCCTCGAGGTCCAGGAGGCATCGGCCGAACTCGGCCGTTCGTTCGGGCTGCCGGACGCCAGCGGCGCCATCGTGCTGCGTGCCGTGCGGGGCGGTCCGGCCGAGCGGGCTGGCTTGCACAGCGGCGACATCCTGCTCGGCACCGGCTCGCGCACCGATGCGACGATGGTCGAGCTCGAGCAGGAGATCGCGGACGCGCGGCCGGGCCGAACGCTGACTCTCAACGTCTGGCGTCGAGGGGCTCTGCAACGCGTCGAGCTGACGGTTGCCGCTGCGCCCGCGGACGTTCCGCTCGATCTCCCGCAGCCCATCGCCTCGCACGCCGACAGACTCGGCCTCGACCTCGCCGAACTGAGCCCGGCTGCGCGCGCGGCGTTGCATCTCGAGAGCGGCCTGGCGGTGCTGGAGGCCAGCGGAGCCGGGCTGATGGCGGGAGTGCAGCCGGACGATATCGTGGTGGCGGTGGCCGACGCGCCGGTCAATGCGCTCGCCGATTTCGACCATGCGCTCGCCGCGCTCGACCCCGCGCGCCCGGTGCCGCTCCTCGTCATGCGCGACGGTGTGCTCGGCTACCTCGCCGTACCGGCGCCGCGACGCGCGGCAACCGCGATCCCGGGCGCGGCGCGATGAGCGCGATCCGGGCCGTCCTCGTCCGCCTGGATGTGACGTCCGAGAGCGCGGTGCGCCTGGACGTCGCGATGGGTCGGCGAACGCCTGCTGGCACACGCTGCCCGGCATGCCTGCGACATGATCGTCGTGGGCTGCCATGGCCGCGGACGCTTGCGCGAAAGGCTGTTCGGCGGCGCGTCACGTGAAGTGCTGGAGGCGGCCGCCTTGCCGCTGTGGAGGGTGCATCGAGTGAGGAGGCCGCCGGCCGGCCCGACGCATGTCCGCTGATCTGGATCAAGGCGACGTCCGGCGTGTCGCCTAGAGTGGCTTCGAATCCACTCCTGAAGCGTGCCATGAACCTGATCGACTGCTGCCGCCGCGAGATCGTCTACGTCGACGCGTCCGCATCGCTGCAGACCGCCGCCGCCCTCATGCGCGAGCATCACGTCGGCGCGCTGCTGGTGACGACGCCAGGCGCGGACCGCCAGGCCCATGCTTGCGGCATCGTCACCGACCGAGACTTGGCGATCGAAGTGCTGGCGCGCGGCGCCGATCCCGGCGCACTGTGCATCGGCCAGGTCGCGAGCGCGACGATCCTCGGGGTGCCGGCGCGAGCGTCGGTGGAGGACGCCGTGCTCCGCATGGAGCAATCCGGCGTGCGGAGGCTGCTCGTCACCGACGAGGATGGCGGCGTGCTCGGCATCCTGTCGGTCGACGACGTGGTGGCGATCGTGGCCGCGGAGCTTGGCGGACTCTCGCGCGCGCTGCAGGGCGGCATCGCCCGCGAGGTACGTCAGCGGGCCCCCATCGAGGCGGCGCGGCCGCGGCCGATGTTCCTGCCGCACGGAACGCCGGCCATGCGGTGGCCTGCGATGGGCGCGGGACGGGCTGCCAGGCCGGCGCCCGCCGCGCTGCGCTGAGACAGGCAGCGAAGGCAGCGACCGACGAGTTGAAGCGCGTCGCGCAGCCGTGCGCGAGCGGCCGCGAATCGGTCGGCGGCTAGAGCCAGCCGCCGATGGATGGTCTGGGCCGAGGGATCGGCGTATCGGCGGTGGGTTTGACCGCGGCCGGCGGGGGAGGCGGAGGCGAAGCATGTGCCTTCTCTTCCGCCGCCTTCTTGTCGGCCAGGTGCCGACCGACGATGCACCCGCCCACGGCGCCGAGGACGGCATGGTGTCCGGCCAGATGCCCGGCGACGGCACCCACCGCCGCGCCCTTGACGCAACCCTTCGCCGAAGCCGGCGATGCGACCGTCCCGAGTGCCAGTCCGAACGCGAGCACGATGGGTGTGATGTTGCTCATGGCTTCTTGCGTTCACGCCTTGGAGGGGATCCGCTTGGCGGTGACGACGACCGTGGGCAGTTGCACCGTGGTCGTGACGCGAGTGGCGGCGCTGTTGTTGGCGATGCTGCGAATCCGGAGTTCTGCGGCGCCAGCCAGGGAGGCTGCCGTGAGAATCGCGAAGACGGCTGCGATGGCGGTGGTGCGGCTGATCATCTTGGGCTCCTGCGGAGTTCGTCTCGGAATCGATGAGCCGAACTCTAGAAGGTGCCGCGACCGGGACCCAGGGGGTTGCGACGGTCGGCGCCCGGTCATGGACGAAATGCAAGCCGCGCAATCACGACGCGCTCTGCGAGTCTCCGTCGATGGGAAACATCTGACCTGAGATCGAGCGGCCTGCGTCGGAGGCCAGAAAGACCGCCAATGCGGCGATGTCTGCCGGGTCGACGAAGCGCTTGATCGACTGGTTGTCGAGCGCGGCTGCCTGCTCCTCCTCGAGGCTGCGCCCCGTCGCCGCGGCCCGGCCTTCGAAGACACGCTGCAGGCGCGGGCCGTCCACGGCGCCCGGCAGGATCGCGTTCACGCGGATCCCGAATTCCCCGAGCTCGCGAGACAGCGTCTTCGTGAAGCCGATGAGGCCCCATTTCGTCGTCGCATAGGGGCTGCGGTTCGGATAGCCGAAGCGCCCGGCCAGCGAGGACATCACGACGATGGTCGCGGCGGGCGAGCGCTTGAGATGCGGAATGGCGGCCTGCGTCACCGTGAACGTCCCCGTCAGGTTGATGCGCAGCACGGCTTCCCACGCATCCGGATCCAGGTCGGCCACCGCGGCGGTCGGTCCCGAGATACCGGCGTTGTTGACCAGCACGTCCAACCCGCCCAAGGCGCCGATCGCCTCGTCGACCATGCGTTGCACGGCCGTGCGATCGGCGACGTCGCAGACGGAACCGGTGATGCCGGGCACGTCGGCGCGCAGCGCATCCAGCGCGCCGGCGTCGATGTCGCAGACATGGACGCGGGCGCCCGTCGCGGCGAATGCCGTCGCGATGGCGCGTCCGATGCCGCCCGCGCCGGCCGTGATCAGGACGCGCCGGCGATCGTGTGCGATCGTGATCATGACGAACCTTTCCGGATGAGAGGAGCTCGGACTGCCGCGTTCAGGCGCACGCGGCACGGATGAACTCGGGCACCTGCACCGCCTTCAGCGTACCGTCGTCGCGCCGCACGCACAGCGCTCGCGTCTCCCGGCCTACGCAGATCAGCTCGCCGCCGCGCATGACGCGATGCTGCTGCACGAAGACCTTCCCGCGCCACTCCTGCACGGTGGTGTGCAGCTCGATGCGCTCGCCGTAGGTGACTGCGGCCAGAAAGCGCGTGTGGATCTCCAGCAAAGGCGCGCCGACGCAGCCGGGCAGCTCGGTCATCGCACGCCACGGCGGGAGGCCGCAGGCCAGGAAATAGTGGTGCGAGGCGGCATCCATCCACCGAGAGTAGTTCGGGAAGAAGACAATCCCGGCGGGATCGCAGTCGCCGAACTGGACGTCGATGTCGTACGGGATGGTCTTGCTCATGATGCTCCGGCTCCGATCGAGCACATTGTTCCGGGCTGCCGCAGGCAGCACAGTCGATGCACCGACACTCGGGCCCCGGGTTTCTCCGCGCTTCCAGTGATCCGTGCACGCCGCGCCTCGGGAGATGAAGATGAGCCGACGACCTCGCCAGCGTCCGACCTCCCTGACCCTGGACGAACTGCTGGGGCAGTCGGCGTGGTTCGTGCAGCTCGACGAGGCGGCCCGTCGGCAGGTGCGCGGCGATGCTTCCGAGCGTGCCGTCGCACTCGGCGATACCCTCGGCCATCATGGCGAGCGCCAGCATGCCTGGTTCGGCGTGCTCGAAGGCCTGATCAAGTGGGCCATCACGGCACGGGACGGACGAACCGTGACCCTCGGCGGCCAGTCGGTGGGCAGCTGGTTCGGGGAAGGCACGCTGATCCGCAATGCGCCGCGCCAGTCGGATCTCGTCGCACTGCGGCACAGCCGGGTCGCGTTGATCCCGTTCGATACCTTCGACTGGCTGCGCCGGCATCGCCCCGCGTTCAACGACTTCCTGCTGACGCAGGTGAACGAGCGGCTGCACTGGTTCATGGGCAACTACGCGGCACACGGCCTGCTCGACACCGACGCCCAGGTCGCGCGCGCGCTCGTGGGCATGGAGCATCCGCTGCTCAACCCGCGCGGCGAATGCCGCCTGCAACTCTCGCAGGAAGAGCTCGCCAATCTGGCCGCCGTTTCGCGGCAGAGTTGCAACAGCGCGCTGATGCGCTTCAAGGACGCCGGGCTCGTGCGCAGCGAATACGGCGGCATCGTCGTCATCGACCTGCCCGGTCTGCAACGGCTCGCGGAGTAGCTGGTCCAGCGGGTCGCGGCGCGATCCCGCGTTTACCCTGATTCGAACTGTCGGCCCATCGACTGCGGCCGATCGCGTCGCTCGGAATCATGCGTGTCCATGGCGCAGCGCCATCACGAGGAGACACGCAGTGAACCATGCAGCTTCGGCGACCTCAGCGGTCGCAGGCATCCGCCGGCAACCCGCCCGATCGGCCGAGGACGCCGTCTATCGCAAGATCGGCTGGCGGGTCATGCCGATCATCCTGGTCGCCTACGTCCTGGCCTTCCTGGACCGCATCAACATCGGCTATGCGCAGCTCCAGATGAAGCAGGACCTGGGTTTCTCCGACGCGGTCTACGGGCTCGGAGCCGGCATCTTCTTCGTCACCTACCTGCTGTTCGAAGTCCCGAGCAACCTGCTGCTCGAAAGAATCGGCGCCCGGCTCACCTTCCTGCGCATCATGGTGCTCTGGGGCCTCGCGTCGGCTGCCACCGCGTTCGTCAGCCAGCCCTGGCAGTTCTACGGCATCCGGCTGCTGCTCGGCATGTTCGAGGCCGGGTTCTTCCCGGGCATCATCCTGTTCCTCACCTACTGGTATCCGAGCCACCGCCGCGGCAGGGTGACCGGGCTCTTTCTGTTCGGCATGCCGATCACCGGCGTGCTCGGCGGGCCGCTGTCCGGAACCATCATGGGCGGGATGGAAGGTCTGGCCGGGATGCACGGCTGGCAGTGGCTGTTCCTGGTGGAAGGCCTGCCGACCGTGCTGATGGGCGCGCTGCTCTATCGCCTGCTGCCGAACAAGCCGGCAGCGGCGCCGTGGCTCGGCGACGGCGAGAAGGCGCTGGTCGCGTCGGTGCTCGATGCCGACCACCGGGCCGACGCGCAGCCCGGCCACCACGGCAAGCTCTCCGCAGCGCTCGCCGATCCGCGGACCTATGTGCTGGCCTTCGTCTACTTCTGCTGTGCGTGTGCCGTCTACACGGTGACGTTCTGGCTGCCGACCATGATCAAGGGCCTGGGCATCGCATCGATCGCATCGATCGGCTGGATCACGGCGGTACCGTACGCCTTCGGCGCCATCGGCGTGCTGGTGATCAGCCGCAGCTCCGATCGCTTCAGGGAGCGTCGCTGGCACGTCGGCGGCACGCTCGCGCTCGGTGCGGTCGCCCTGTTCGCCACGTCGTTCCTCGGCAGCGCGTTCGCGCCGGTGATGCTGCTGCTCTGCGTCGCCGCGTTCTTCATCTTCGGCGGCGGTTCGCTGTTCTGGTCCATCCCGCCCACCTACCTGAGCCGCGAAGCGGCGGCCGCGGGCATCGCGGTGATCAGTTCGCTGGGCATCCTCGGCGGCTTCGTCAGTCCGACCGTGATCGGCTGGATCAAGGGCGCCACCGGCAGCATCCAGGTGGGGCTGGGTGCGCTGACCGCGCTGGTCGTGGTCGGCGGGCTGACGATCCTCGTCGCCCTGCCGAAGAGCGCCGTGCGCGTCGGCACCGCCCAAGACTCCGCGGCGCACTAGCCGCACGACCCCGGACACCTACATCGCATCGGAGACACGCGACATGAGCAAGCCCAAGGTCATCGTGACCATCGCACCCACCGGCGGCATGGCCACCAAGAAGATGAACCCGAACCTGCCGACGCAGCCGCAGGAGATCGCCGACGACACCTACCGCTGCTACAACGCGGGCGCCAGCCTGGTGGCGGTGCATGCGCGCCGGCCCGACGACGAGGCGACCTGCGAGCCGTCGATCTATACCCGCATCAACCGCCTGATCCGCGACAAGTGCGACATCGTCCTGAACAACTCCACCGGCGGCGGCATCGACGGCGACATGGTGCGCCCGCTGCCCAACGGCCTGTGGGAGATCCAGTGGGAAGAGCGCCTGAAGGGCATGCAGGGCGAGGGCGTCGAGATGTGCACGCTCGACGCGCAGACGGTCATCGCGAGCTTCGGCGGCAAAGAGATCCTGGTGGCGACGCCGCCGACCTGGATCCGCCAGATCGCCGGCATGATGAAGGCGCGCGGCATCAAGCCCGAGTGGGAGGTGTTCGGGCTGGCCGACCTCGTGCAGGACGTCCCGCGTGCCATCGGCGAAGGCCTCGACGAGGGGCCGCACTTCGTCAACATCGTGATCGGCGCGAATGCCTTCCAGGGCGCGCTGCCGTACACGCCGAAGATGCTGCAGACGATGGTGGACAACCTGCCGCGCCACAGCGTCTTCAACGTCAGCGCCATCGGCTCTGCGCAACTGCCGGCCGCGATGAACTCGCTGCTGCTCGGCGGCCACGTGCGCGTCGGGCTCGAGGACAACCTGTACTACGAGCACGGCGTGCTGGCCACCAACGTGCAGCTCGTCGAACGGCTCGTCCGGCTGATCCGCGAGATGGGCTACGAGCCGGCAACGCCGAGCGAGGCACGCGCCATCATCGGCCTGCCTCCGCTGCGCTGACGCCATGGCCGGCACGCGCATCAAGGTCGCGGTGGTCGGCACCGGCGTCATCGGCGCCGGGTGGGCCGCGCACTTCCTGGCCCAAGGTTACGACGTCGCGGCCGCAGATCCGGGCGAGGGTGCCGAGGCGCGGCTGCGGGGCTGGGTCGACGCCTGCTGGCCGGCGCTTCAGGCGCTCGGCCCGGCGGACGGCGCATCGAGGGACAGGCTCTCGTTCACGCCGGACATCCGGCGGGCCGTGCTCGACGCCGCCTTCATCCAGGAAAGCGGCCCGGAGCGGGTCGACGTCAAGCGCGGGCTCATCGAGGCCATCGAGTCGACGGCGCCTCCGACCGCGATCGTCGCGTCTTCGTCCTCGGGTCTGTCCGCCAGCGAGATCCAGGCGGGCGCCAGGCACCCCGAGCGCATCGTGCTCGGTCACCCCTTCAATCCGACGCATCTCATTCCGCTGGTGGAAGTCGGGGGCGGCAGGCTGACGTCCGAAGAGAACGTGCGCAAGGCGATCGCGTTCTACGCATCGACCGGGAAGCGCCCGATCCGCCTGCGCAAGGAAGTGCCGGGCCACGTCGCCAACCGGCTGCAGGTGGCGCTCTGGCAGGAGGCCATCTCGCTGGTGCAGCGCGGCGTCGCCTCGGTGCAGGACATCGACACGGCGATCTCGGAGGGGCCGGGGCTGCGCTGGGCCCTGCTCGGGCCGTTCGTGAACCTGCATGCATCGGGCGGCGAGGGCGGCATCACGCGTCTGCTGCGGCATCTCGGCCCGTCGCAACGCGCGTGGGCGCGCGACCTCGGCCGCTATCCGGAGACCGACGACTACATCGGGCAGATCGCCGAAGGGGTCGAAGCCGAACTGCGCGGGCGCGACTTCGACGAGCTGCTGCGTCAGCGCGACGAGCTGCTGATCCAGCTGTTGGCGGCGAAGACCGCGAAGCGAACGCGGCAGGTGCCAGAATCCTGACGACGGGCGAGGCGCCGCCCGGCCAGGCGGCTCACCATCAACACGTGCATCCTGCCAACTCGCTCGGACGAACGCGCGGGACGAGTGCCCCCGATGCATCGTCGGCCGTATCGCCGGGTTCTGTTCGCGAGCGTGCTGGCAACGCACGTCGTCGTATTGACGCTGCTCCTGCGCCTCGATCGTCGGGCGAACAGTACGTCGTTGCCCGGCATGGTCGCGGTCACCTTGGTCGGCTCGAATGAGTCATCGCGTTCGACCGCCAGCGACTTGGCCGCCCCTGTGACGACGCCCGAGCCCGGCCCCAGGTCACCGCAGATCCGCAAGCCCAAGCCCTCCAGGATGTCCAAGACAGCGGATGACGCGGTGCGCGACGCCGCCTCTGCGGACCAGGCAATCGCGCCGGCATCGTCGCCGGCAGCGTATACGAGCGCCGAAAGCGCCCCGCCGCCGCCGGCTGTCCCGCAAGAGCCGGAGCGGTCGGCGCCGCTGCCCACGCCTCCGAGCTCCGAAGCGGACTACCTTTCGAACCCGGCGCCTTCCTACCCCAGGGCTTCACGCGAGCTCCGGGAGCAAGGGCTGGTCGCGGTGCGTGTGCACGTCACCGCAGGCGGCGTGCCCGACGAAGTCCGGCTGCAGCGTTCGAGCGGCTTTCCACGGCTGGATCAGGCCGCTGTCGACGTGGTCTGGCGCTGGCGCTTCGTGCCGGCGCACCAAGGCGACGACGACGTGGCGGGCTGGGTCGTCGTCCCGATACGGTTCACGCTCAAGCCGTAGCCGCCGGTCGGAACGGCGTGGCGCGGGCCGCCGCTTTCGATATGTCTGGTAGGATATATCGAGCGTCGACCGCCTAGGCGCTCGCCAGATCCGACGCTGGCCTCACCGGTGCGTCCGAAGGAACAACCCATCGGCAAGCGAAGACAGTGAAGCCCGAAGTTGTCGCGACGACGTGGTACGGCATCGACCTCCGCTGGGCCTACGCGGATCTGCTCGGCGGAATCTATCGGCGGACCGGGTGCGTCCACCGTGCCTACGACGTTCTCCACGATGCGCTGGTCCGCGTCGCGCTGGCCCGGCGCCTGGCGCCGATCCCCGAGCCGCATGCGTATGTGCGCACCGTCGTCAAGAGCGTCCTGATCGATCGCTATCGGGAGGAGAGTCGCTTCGTCCCGCTCCCGGATGATTCGGCGGATGCGGTGCCCGATGCCGATCCGAGCCTGATCGGCGACTCCGCCCCTTCCGCCGAGCGCATCGCCGACCTGAACCAGCGCCTGCGCAGCATCGAACGAGTGATCGATTGCCTGCCGCCGCGCTGCCGGCAGGTCTTCTGGTACTACTGCATCGAAGGCTGGACGCAGCCGCAGATTGCGGCAACGCTCGACATCTCGCTGAAGGTCGTCGAGCGTCACCTCGTGCGCGCGATGGTCGACATCCGAACAGCGCGGGAGGACGTGCTCGGATGAGTACCGTGCGCGAAGACGCCGCACGTTGGTTCGTGTGGATTCGGGATGCGCCGGATGACCATCCGGATCGCTTCCGGTTCGAGCAGTGGATCGCCGCCGATCCGCGTCATGCGCGCGAATATGCGGCCTTCTGCGACACCTGGTCCGACCTGCAGTCCGGCACCAACGCGCCGGCGCTGGAAGAGGCGATGCGCCGCAGGGCGAACGAATCGCTGTCGGCGCGCCGCAGCGCGGTTCGCAAGGGCGTCGCCGGTCTGCTGCTGGCCGCGCTCGGCCTGGAAGGCTACCTGGTCGTTCGCGACCGGACGTCCATCTGGCGGCTCAGCAGAGATACCGGCGCGGGGCAGCTCGGCGAGGTCGCATTGCCCGACGGCGGAAGGCTGGTGCTCGGTGGCGCAAGCGCGGTCGCCGTGGACTACACGCGGATCGCAAGGAGGTCCGACCTGATGCGCGGTGCGGCATCCTTCGACATCCGCCCCGACAACGAGCGTCCGTTCGAAGTCCGCTGCGGGCCGGTCCGCGTCCGCACCGAAGCCGCGCGGTTCGCACTCGAAGGGCTCGGCGCGCTGCTGCGCATCAGCCTGCTGAGCGGCGATGCCACCGTGGAGACCGGACCGATCTGGCGCCGCATCCGTTCGACACTGCGCTCCGGGGACGTCGGCGAGCTGTTCCTGGCGGACGAGCCGCCGCGCTTCCAGCGTCGGCCGGAGCGCAGGGCTGCAGACGGGTTCGCCTTCGAACGGGGCGTGCTGGTCTTCGATCAGGCGAACCTGTCGGAAGTCGCGGCAACGCTGTCCCGCTACCGCGCCGGCCCGGTGAGGTTCCGGCCCGGTCGCAGTTCGCCGCGCATCGTCGCCACCGTGCAGCAGCACGACGTCGAAGCGTTCATCGATCTGTTGCCGGCGCTCGCGCCGGTATCGGTACGTCGCGAGGGCGACGAGGTCTGGCTGAGCGGCCGATGAAGAGCTGCTGAGCGTCCGGACGCCCGCGGCAAAGCGCGCGGCGAGTCGCGGACGGTGGGGAATGGAGGGCCAACTCCGTTAGCGCTAGGAAGACACCCCAGCCACGGAGTTCCCATGCCGAAGACCGTCCAAGCCTCGTTGCGCCGCCTGCTCGCCATCCTGCCGGCCTTGTTCGTCGCCTCCGCACTGGCGGCGCCGGTCACTCTGGACCTGCCGGCTCAGCCACTCGCCCAGGCCCTGGGGGAGTGGGCGCGCGTCTCCGGCATGAGCGTCGCGGTCGACGGCAGTCTCGTCGCGGGCCGAAACGCGCCGGCGCTGTCGGGAACGATGGAGCCCGCCGAAGCGCTCCGGCGGCTCCTCGCGAACAGCGGCTTGACCGCGACCTTCAGCGGGACGACCGCGGTCATCGCACGCGCGGACGGCCCCACGACGCTGCGGGAGGTTTCCGTCTCGGCAGCACCGTTGAACTCGGACGGCTCGACACCCGAGAGCGCAGGCCTCGTGGTGCCGAACCAGACCTTCGGGCCGCTCGGCACGCTGCCGGCGTCGCAGATCCCGTTCTCGACCACGTCGATCCCGCGCGCCGTCATCGACGACCAGCAGGCGCGGACTCTGTACGACATGGTTCGCAACGACGCTTCCGTCACCACGCTCTACACCGCCACCGGGCCGAACGCCGAGGCCGTGAACATCCGTGGATGGGCGCTCGACTTCAGCATGGGCTACCGGATGGACGGAGGCGCGGTGAGCTTCGAGGGGCCGGTGGCGCCCGAACTGCTGGAACGCGTCGACATCTACAAGGGGCTGGATGGATTCCTGTACGGGTTCGTCACCCCGGGCGGGATGATCAACTACGTCACCAAGCAGCCGCTGGACGAGCCGCTCACCCGCTACACGCAATCCTTTGCCGGCCGCTCGGCGCTCGGCGAGGCCATCGACGTCAGCCGCCGGTTCGGCGCAGACCGGCAGTTCGGCGTGCGGCTCAACGTCGCAACCGAGAACGGAGACGAGGCGCTTGCGAACCAGCACATCGAGCGCAGCGTGCTGGGCGTGGCGGTCGACTGGAAGCCGGTGCAGGGCGCCCGGCTCTGGGCCTCCTACGCCTATGCCCACAGCAACCTGACGGGCGTCCAGCCCGGCTTCTTCCTCAACACCTTCCCGACGTCCGGGCCGACGGTCTACGTGCCCAACCCCGACGTCTCGACCAACTACGGCCAGAGCTGGTTCTTCAACGCCAGGACGGCGCAGAACGCGAGCGTCGGCGCCGAGTGGGACGTGGCGGGCTGGCACCTGCGGGCATCGACCTCGCAGGCGATGTCGCGCGAGTCGAAGCAGAACATCTTCGGCGCCGCGCTCGATGCCGACGGCAGCTATACCGGCACTGCGCTGTTGACCACCCCCGATGCACCGGACGACTTCCGTGGGTATGACCTGCTGATATCGCGCGCCTGGACCATCGCATCGATGGAGCACAAGCTGAGCCTGGCGGCCACGAGCACGACCCAGACGGGCAGCTACCTGTTCGGAAACACGTCGCAGGGCGATATCACCGGCAGCCTCGACCATCCGACCTACGTTCCCGACCCGGCAGTCCCGCCGACGACGACACGCCATCCCTTCGACCGGCGCATCGATTTCGACAACGTACTGCTGGTCGATACCGTGAAGGTCGACGACTACCTGCGCGTGATCGCCGGCGTCGCGCGACCGCACGTCAACGAGAAGCTCGTCTTCTTCGGCAGCAGCGGCTACTCGGGCATCAAGACGGCGCCTCAGGCCGCCGTCATCGTGACGCCGGTCGAGGGCATCTCCGTCTATGCCAGCTACGTCGAGTCGTATCAGGCCGGCGGGTTCGTGAACGACCCGGGTGCGGACAACAACGGGTCGCTGCTGCCGCCGTATGTCAGCAAGCAGGACGAGATCGGCTTCAAGGCGGCATTGACCGAGGGCTTGCAGTTCAACGGCGCGGCCTTCCGGATGACGATGCCGTCGCAGTTCAACCAGCCCACGACGTCCGGCCACTACGTCGTGACGCAGTCCGGCGAGCAGGTGAACAAGGGCCTCGAGCTGTCGTTGGCGGGCAAGGTGGGTGAGCGCCTCGCGGTGATGGGCAGCTTGATGTACCTCGAGCCGCGGCAATACCTGGGAGCGCCGACGCCCGGCAGCGTCATCGCCGGACTGCCGCGCTCCACCGCGCGCGTCTACGCTCAATACCAGGTGCCCGGCCTGACCGGGCTGTCGCTCGACGGGGGACTGGCCTATACGGGACGGGTGCTCGGCATCGCACCGTCGGTCTACTTCTCCGACCATGTGCTCGCGGATGCCGGGGCCAAGCTGACGACACGCGTCGCCGACTTCCCGGTCACGGCTCGGCTCTACGTCCACAACCTGTTCGACCGGAACTACTGGGCCGACGGCTCCTCATCCGTCGGCGAGCCTCGGACGGTCCGGGCCTCGGTGCAAGTGGACTTTTGAAGCCGGCGATGCTCGGCCGTGCCCGGGTTCGGGCCCGCGAACTCGGCGGCGTAGCGCGCGGCGCATGGCGCCTGATCCACCCGTACTTCGCCGCGCCGGCCAGTCGGGCCGCACGGCGGCAACTCGTTGCGGTGCTCGTGCTGTTGGGCCTGCAGGTGGGGATCAGCGTCGAGATCAACCAGTGGAACGCCAGCTTCTACAACGCCTTGCAGCGGCACGACGCGGCCGAGTTCTACCGGCAGCTCGCAAGGTGGCTGGTCCTGATCGCGCTGCTGATCGCCGTGCTTGTCTATCTGGCGTATCTCCGGCAGCTCGCCGCGCTCGGTTGGAGGACGTGGCTGACCGAGCGCTTCAGCGACCGGTGGCTCGCGGCCGACACGGCTCACGCGATGGAACAGGCCCGCTTGGCGGGCGACAGCGAGTCCGCGCCGGACAACCCGGACCAGCGCATTGCCGAGGACGTCCGCGACTTCACCGGACAGACCATCGAGCTCGCATTCAGCTTCGCGCAAACGTTGGCGACCCTGATCGCGTTCGTGCCCATACTCTATGGCTTGTCGGGCGACCTGGATCTCGGCAGCGTTCGTGTTCCGGGCTACATGTTGATCATCGCCTGTTGCTACGCCGTCCTGGGCAGCGCCTTGGCGCACGCCATCGGGCATCCGCTGGTCGACCTCAACTTCCGGCGGCAGATGTTCGAAGCCGATTTCCGGTTCCAGCTCGTGCGGGTTCGCGAGTCGGCGGAGGCGATCGCACGGGCCGAAGCAGGACCTGTCGAGCGTGGCGCGCTGAGGCAGGGCTTTGCCCGAGTTGCCGGCAACTGGCTGCTCACCCTCAGGCTGCAGAAGAAGGTCGACGGCTATGCGCTGGCCTACGGCCAGTTCAGTACGGTGTTCCCTTACCTCGTGATGGCGCCGAGGTTCTTTCATGGTCCGCTGAAGATCGGCGAACTCGTGCAGACCGTGTCGGCTTTCCAGCAGCTTCTCGGCTCGCTGTCCTGGCTGATCGGCTCCTATGCCATGCTGGCGGCCTGGTCGGCAACGGCGCAGCGTCTGGTTCGTTTCGAGGCGGCGCTGGAGCGTGTTCCCGGGTGACCCTCCCCATGCAAAGCCGGGGGCTCCCCGCCGATGCGTCATCCGTCCCTCAGGCCGGTCCCTCCATCACCCCGCCCAACGCCTCCAGCAAGTCAGGCAACAACAGCCGCAACTCGCCCGTCACGATGGCCACGTCGGCCTCGAAGCCGCCGTCGGCACCGCCCGCCGACGCGCTGTTCTCGAGCACCACATCCAGCAACTTGATCTTCTTCAACACCAGCCCTTCGGTCAGCACGAACGAGACGCGGCTGCTCCACGTCATCGCCAATTGCGTCGGCAGCTTGCCCTGGCGGATGTGCTCGCCGACCTCGTCGATGTCGAGCGTGTGGCGGGCGTAGCGCACCGCGGCCTTCTCGCTGTCGGGTTGCTTGAGCTCGCAGTCGCGGTCGATCGTGAAGCGCGGCGGGGCTTCCTTGTCGGTTAGCCAGGCCGACATCGCGGTGGCCGGCGACAGCGACGTCTGCAACGGGCTCAGGCGCAGGCCGCCGAAGAGGTCGACGAGGCGCGTCACGAGGGTGTCGGCCTTCTTCGGGCTGGACGCGTCGATCAGCACCAGACGCGCCGCCAGGTCGATCCATACCGTCGTCGTCGCCCGCTTCGGGAAGGCGCGCGGCAGCAGGTCGTGGACGATCTGCTCCTTCAGCTCGCGCTTGGCCTTGCCCTTGGGGCGGCGTCCGGTCTCGGCCTCGATGCGATCGAGCCTGGCGTCGAGCTGTTGCCTGACGACGCCGGCCGGTACCGGCTTGGATTCGGTGCACAGGCGCAGGATGAGCTGGCCGGCCACGCTCTCGAGCAGCGCGCCTTGCTTCTCGCCGCGCGGCTCGACCCAGCCGACGGCCTCGGGCTGCGTCGGCGCGCATTCGGCAAAGCGCCCGCGCTCGAGGCGTTGCGCGATGTCCGCCTGCGTCGGCGGTTCCCAGAGATCGATGCGGTAGACGAGTGCGTTCTTGAACATGGTGCAGGTGGGCGATGGGGGCGCGGATTCTAGGTCTAGACCTGGATCAGGGGGCGGTCGGGCCGGCCTGTCCCGACCAGCCCAGGCGTGCCGAGGTCGCGCGCGCGGCCTCGACGACCGCCGGCGCGCATTGCTTCATCACCCGCGCCTTCAACCGGTCGACCGGGCCGGAGATGCCGATCGCGGCGATCACGCGGCCACGTCCGTCGCGGATCGGCGCAGCCAGGCCGCACACGCCGTCGCGCCATTCGCCGCGATTGATCGCATAGCCTTGCTCGACTGCACGGCGCAACTCGGCGCGCAGCTCGGCGGCGTCGGTGATCGTGTTCGGCGTGTGGCGTCGCAGATCGCGCGCCACCGCGTCGACGACCGCCGCTGCCGAGTGCGCCAGCAGGGCCTTGCCGGTCGCGACGCAATAGGCCGGCGCACGCCCGCCGATCTTCGAATAGGCGCGCACCGGCTGCGGGCTGTCGACCTTGTCGATGTAGACCACCTCGCCGTGATCGAGGATCGACAGGTGCACCGTCTCGCCGGTCAGCGCGGCGAGCTTCTCCATCGGGTCGAGCGCGACGCGCTTGACGTCGAGCTTGTCGAGCACTTCGACACCGAGCTCCCACAGCCTCAGCGTGATCTCGTAGCGGCCCGATGCGCTGCTCACGTAGCCGCGCTCGCTCAGCGTGCGCAGCAGCCGGTGCACGTTGCTCTTGGTCAGGCCGAGCTCGCGCGCCAGCTCGGTCACGCCGCACGGGCCGCCGGCATGCGCCAGCGCCTCGAGCAGCGCGAGGCCGTTGACGAACGTGGTGTTCATCGCGCCGGCGGCCGGGCCGTCGGCGTCGGGCTCGCTTGCTGCGGCTGCGTCGTTCATCTGATCGGCGATTCAGGTTTCGAGGAGGGCGCTCAGGGTTAGTCCCCGCGCGGTGCGATTGACACGGCCGGCATGCCAACCCTACAGTGACCGTGCCATTCAATGATACGTTGTTTTGATATATAGAACAGCGTTTTTCGTCGTAGCGGCGCCGGCGGGTCGCCTCGATCATCGGCGTCGACGACAGGAGTCGATTGCATGCACCAGACCCTCATCAGGAACATGTGGTACGTGGCCGGCTGGAGCGAGGAGTTCGAGCCGGGCAAGCTCAGCGGGCAGACCATCGTCGGCTTGCCCGTGGTGCTGTGGCGCGCCGACGCCGGGCCGGATGCCGGCCATGTCGTCGCGCTCGAAGGGCGCTGCTGCCACAAGCGCATGCCGCTCGCGTCCGGCAAGCTGACGAAGGACGGCACGCTCGAATGCGCCTACCACGGCCTGTGCTTCGACAGCACCGGCCGCTGCGTGAAGATCCCGATGCAGCCGGGCAAGCCGATCCCGTCGCGGGCCAAGGTGCATCCGTATCCGGTCATCGAGCAGGATGGTCTGGTCTGGGTCTGGATGGGTGTAGGCGAGCCGGGCGCGCCGCGTCCGCCGCACGTGCCCGAGATGCAGAGTGCCGGCTGGGAATGCATCCACCAGCCGAACAACACGGTTGCGGCCAACTACCTGCTGCTGATCGAGAACCTGCTCGACATCAGCCACTTCTATCCGCTGCACGACGGCAACATCGGCGATGCCGCGCACAGCGAGATCCCGGTCGAGTTCGACTTCTCGCCGATAGCCGGGAACCGCTCGATCAGGTGCATCCGCGAGGCGAAGGACTACCACCATCCGCCGTACCTCGCCGACTTCTTCGGCTACGAGCTGGTGGACCGCTTTCACACCCATGCGATGGTCTCGCCCGGCATCGTGCGGGTCGACCTGCGCTGCGCGCCGCCCGGGCAGCTCGGCACCGATGCCGAGCGCGGCTACATCCTCACGCACATGATCACGCCGATCGACGAGACGCACCACAACTGGCGCATCGGCGTGACCTGCAAGGCCGCGCACCGCTGGCCGTCCGATCCGTCGCTGTCGGCAGCGCGCCGCATCGCCGACCGGTTCCCGAGCGTCGTCGCCGAAGACCTGTGGGCGCTGACCGAGCAGCAGAAGATGTTCGACCTCGGCGACGAGCGCTATCCGGGCGAGATGCACCTGCGTTCCGACACCGCGCTGCTGAAGGCGCGCGAGATCGTGCGCGACCTCGTCGCCGCCGAAGCCCAGGCCCCGGCCAGGCAGGCCGCGGAAGCCGCGGCATGACGATGGCCGACGCCGCTCCGGCCACCGCGAAGTGGCTCTGCCAGATCTGCGGCCTGGTCTACGACGAGGCCGTGGGCATGCCCGACGACGGCATTCCGGCCGGCACGCGCTGGGCCGACGTGCCGGACGACTGGAGCTGCCCGGACTGCGGCGCGCTGAAAGCCGAATTCATGATGGTGCCGCTCGGCTGAATGCCGAACGCACTGATGCCACGGAAGGACACGCGATGAACCACGACACGACGAGCGCCGCACGCCGCGCGCTGATGAAGCTGGCCGCGGCCAACGCCGGCATGCTGGCGCTGCCCGGCGGGCTGCGCATCGCGCTGGCGCAGACCCAGACCGCGATGGGCAACTACCCCGACGGCGTCAAGGGCGACAGCGCCTACGTCGGCGTCGTGGTCCCGCAGACCGGCCCGTTCTCGGCCGAAGGCAAGGACGAGCAGCTCGGCTACGAGCTCGCGTTCGAGCATCTCAACAACGGCAAGTGGGCCGGCCTGATCCCCGAGCTGAAGGGCAAGGGCGTGCTCGGCAAGCGCATCGACTTCGGCGTGGCCGACAGCGAAGCCAAGCCCGAGCCGGCGATCCAGGCCGAGACGCGCTTCCTGCGCAACAACAAGGCGATCATGATGACCGGCTGCTACAGCAGCGCGGTGACGATCGCGCTCGGCAAGCTCGCGACGCGCGAGAAGGTGCTGTACTTCGCCGGGCCCTCGGGCTCGGACGACGTGACCGGCAAGGACTGCCAGCGCTTCTCGTTCCGCTCGCAGCCGAGCACCTACATGGCCGCCAAGGCGCTCGCGCCGGTGCTCGCCGAGAAGCTCGGCAAGGGCCGCAAGGTCGCCTACCTCGTGCCCGACTACACCTTCGGCCACACCCAGTTCGCGGCGATGGTGCGCTTCACCGAGCCGCTCGGCTGGACCGTGGCGAGCAAGCAGGTCTGCCCGGTCGGCACGACCGACTACAGCACCTACCTCCTCAACATCGCCAACAGCGGCGCCGACGTGTTCGTCAACTGCACGGTCGGCAACGACTGCTCGCTGTCGGTCAAGCAGGCGCGCAGCTTCGGCGTGACGAAGAACACCGCGCTCGTCGTGCCGACCCTGCAGCCGTTCCTCGCGCAGCAACTCGGGCCCGAGGTCACGCAGGGCATGTGGGGCGTGATGGACTTCTGGTGGAGCCTCGCCGACAAGAACCCGATCGCCAAGCTGTTCGTCGACGACTTCCTCGCCAGGCACAAGTACAAGCCGTACTGGCCGGCGCACATCGCCTACAGCCAGATGCAGATCTGGGCCGCCGCGGTCGAGCGCGCGAAGAGCTTCCATCCGGTCGACGTGATCAAGCAGCTCGAGGCCGAGAAGCCGTACACGACGAGCCTCGGCGACGTGACCTACCGCGCCGCCGACCATCAGCTGATCCGCCCGGTGCCGGTGATGCGCGGCAAGAAGCCGTCGGAGATGAAGTCGCCGGACGACTACTACGAGGTCGTGCAGGTCGTGGCCGGCAAGGACGCGGTGCCGGCGGTCGAGGAGACCGGCTGCAAGATGGGCGAGCTCGCCTGACGCGCGCTTCTGAGGCCTTCTTCCAGGCAGAGCCGGCCATGCCGCCGACCGCGCTGATCGTCTCGCAGGTCTTCCACGGCCTCGTGCTCGGCGGCATGCTGGCGCTGGTCGGCGCCGGGCTGACGGTGATCCTGGGCACGCTCGGCCTCGTGAACTTCGCGCACGGCGCGTTCTTCACCTTGGCGGCCTATGCGGGCTGGCTGATCTACGACCGCACGGGCTCCTACGCGATCGCGCTCGTCGCGGGCGCGCTCTTGACCTGCGCGATCGGCCTCGCGATCGAGCGCGCGCTGATCAGCCGCTTCTACGCACGTCCGCACGAGGACCAGATCCTCCTGACCTTCGGCCTCGGCATCGTCATCGTCGAGGCGCTGCGCTGGAAGTTCGGCGGCGTCGGCCAGACGATGCCGGTGCCCGACCTCTTGGCCGGCGCGACCCAGGTCGGACCGGTGGTCTATCCGACCTATCGCCTCGGCGTCTTCGCGATCGCCGCGGCCGCCTTGCTCGGCTGCTACCTGCTGCTCTACCACTCGCGCCTCGGCCTCGTCGTGCGCGCTGCGATCGAGGACACCGTGATGGTCCGCATCCTCGGTCTGCGCGCGTCGCTGATCCGATCGATGGTGTTCGGCCTCGGCGTGCTCGTCGTCGGCGTCGCGGGCGTCGCGCTCGGACCGATCGTGTCGATCCATCCCGACGTCGGCGCACGGCTCATGGTGCAGTCGTTCGTCGTCGTCGTGATCGGCGGGCTGGGTTCGTTTCCCGGCGCGATCCTCGGCGGCTTCATCGCCGGGCAGATCCAGACCTTGACGTCGATCGTCGATCCGGCCTACAGCGACCTGATGCTGTTCCTCGTGATGGTCGTCATCCTCGCGGTGCGGCCGCGCGGGCTGCTCGGCGTGGAAGGCCGCTCTTGAGCACCGAGGCCGGCATGCTCGCCCGTGCCGAGGTGCCCGCCGTCGCGCGACGTCACGCGCTCGGCCCGGAGGCCTGGATCGCGCTCGCGCTCGCCGCGATGCCGTTCGTGCTGCTGCATGCGGGCGGCTCGGTCGACACCGCGATCCGCATCCTCGTCTGGGGCCTGTTCGGCGTCGGCTTCGACATCCTGTTCGGCTATGCGGGCCTGCTCGCGTTCGGGCAGGCGGCGTTCTTCGGCGCCGGCGGCTTCGTCGCGGCCTACCTGCTCGTCAGCGGCGCCATCGGCAGCGTGTTCGTCGCGACCGCGATCGGCGTCGTCGCCGCGATGGCGCTGAGCGTGCTCGTCGGCTACGTCTCGCTGCGCCGCATCGGCATCTACTTCTCGATGATCACCTTCGCGATCGGCGAATTGGTGTTCTTCATGCAGAACTCGGTGCTGTCGCGCTTCACCGGCGGCGACAACGGGCTGCCCGGCGTGCCGTATCCGCGCTTTTCGCTCGGCGGCCGGCCGATCGAGATCGCGCCCGGCTGGGGCATGTACGTGCTGCTCGCGGCCGTGTTCGTCATCGCCTATTGGCTGGCGCGGCGGCTCGTCGCGTCGCCGTTCGGGCACGTGCTCAACGCGATGCGCATCAACCCGCAGCGCACGCTGGCGGTCGGGCACGACCTCTTGCGCTACAAGATGGCGGCGCTCGTCGTGTCGGCCGCCTATGCGGGACTCGCCGGCGCGATGCTCGGCGTGTTCCAGAGCTACATCGGCCCGGATGCGATGTCGCTCGAGACGTCGAGCCAGGTCGTGATGCAGACGGTGATCGGCGGCGTGCGCACGCTCTTCGGCCCGCTCGTCGGCGCGGCGATCTGGATCACCCTGCGCGACGTACTGCAGCAGATCCCGGGCGTCGGCGGCGCGTGGAAGCTGATCCTCGGCGCGCTGTTCGTGCTCGCGGTGACGGTGATGCGGCGCGGTCTCGTCGGCGAGATCCGGCATCTGATGCGGCGGCGCGCGACGGCGCACCGGCCGGCGCCGACCGCGTTGCGTGCCGTGCTGCCTTCGGTCGCGCGCGACGTCGCGATCGATCGCCGCGCGCCCGGCTCCGATGCGCCGATCGCGATCGAGGCGCGCGACATCCGCATGGCCTTCGGCGGCCTCGTCGCGCTCGAGGCCGTCAACCTCGCGGTGCGCACCGGCGAGATCATGGGCTTGATCGGCCCGAACGGCGCCGGCAAGAGCACGCTCTTCAAGATCATGACCGGAGAGCTCGTGCCGACCGCCGGCAGCGTCGTCTTCGAAGGCCGCGCCATCGCCGGCATCGGCGTGCGCGAGGCCTGCCGCATCGGCGTCAGCAAGAGCTACCAGATCGTGCAGGTCTATCCGGAGCTGACGGCGCGCGAGAACCTCTACGTGCCGCTGCTGGCGCGCCGGCGCGGTGCGTTCCGCTTCGACGTGCATCGTGCACTGCGCGGCGATGCGGCGCTCGACGACGAAGCCGAGCAGCTGCTGCGCACCATGGACCTGCACGACCGCGCCGACGCGCCGGTCGCCGAGATGGCCTACGGCGAGAAGCGCCGCCTCGAGATCGCGATCGCGCTGGCGACCGGGCCGCGCGTGCTGCTGCTCGACGAGCCGCTCGCCGGCCTGAGCCCGGCCGAGCGCGTGCAGGTCGTCCAGGTCATACGCCAGGCCGCCGTCGGCCGCACGGTGCTGATCGTCGAGCACGACATGGACGCGGTGTTCGAGCTCGCCGACCGGATCTCGATGCTGCACATGGGCCGCAATCTCGTCACCGGCACGCCGGCCGAGATCCGCGCGAGCGCGGAGGTTCATACCGCCTATCTCGGAGCACGTCATGAGCGGTCCGCTGCTCGAGCTTGAACAGGTCAACACCTACTACGGCGAGTCGCATGCGCTGCACGACGTCGCGCTCAGCGTCGGCGAAGGCGAAGTCGTCGCGGTGCTCGGCCGCAACGGCGCCGGCAAGAGCACGACCCTGAAGACGATCATGGGCGTGCTGCCGCCGCGCAGCGGCACGATCCGCTATGCCGGCGCGACCATCGCGCAGCCGACGCCCGAGGCGCTGGCGCAGCGCGGCATCCAGCTCGTGCCCGAGGACCGGCGCATCTTCGCGAGCCTGACGGTCGAGGAGAACCTGACGATCGCGCGGCTGAGTTGCGCCAGGCCGTTGCCGGTCGCCGACATCTACCGCATCTTTCCGCGCCTCGAGGAGCGGCGCCGATCGCTCGGCCGGTTCCTTTCGGGCGGCGAGCAGCAGATGCTGTCGATCGCGCGCGCGGTCATCCGCGCGCCGCGCCTGTTGATGCTCGACGAGCCGTTCGAAGGCCTCGCGCCGATCATCGTGCAGCACTTGATGAACGTGGTGGCCGACCTCGCCAAGCGCGGACAGACCATCGTGATCGTCGAGCAGGATGTCGAGGCCTGCCTCGCGCTGGCCGACCGCGCCTATGTGCTGAGCAACGGTCAGGTGGTCCATGAAGGCCGCGCCGCGGCGTTGCGCGACGACCGCGAGACGCAGCGGCGCTACCTCAGCGTCTGACGACGACGAGAACGAAAGGGAATCCTGCGATGTCCGACGCCTCCTTCAAGCCGCTCGCCGGCGTGCGCGTGCTCGAGTTCGGGCAGATCGTCACGGCGCCGTTCTGCGCCTTGCTGCTCGCCGATTTCGGCGCCGATGTCGTGAAGGTCGAGAACCCCGAAGGCGGCGACGGCATGCGCCAGTGGCCGCCGATGATGGCGGCCGAGGAGGGCGGCGAGCGGTACAGCGGCAACTTCGCGGCGCTCAACCGCAACAAGCGCAGCATCGTCGCCGACCTGAAGGATGCGGCGCAGGTCGCAAGGCTGCGCGAGCTCTGCGCGTCGGTCGACATCGTGCTCGAGAACTTTCGTCCCGGCGTGATGGAGCGGCTCGGTCTCGGCTACGAGGCGTTGCGCGCGCTCCATCCTCGTCTCGTCTACTGCTCGCTGACCGGCTACGGCCAGACCGGCCCGTATGCGAAGAAGGGCGCCTTCGACGTGACGGTGCAGGCGATCAGCGGCGTGATGAGCGTGACCGGCGAGGAGGACGGCCCGCCGGTCAAGTGCGGCGTGCCGGTCGCCGATTTCACCGCCGGCCTCTATGCGGCCTACACGTCGCTCGCCGCCTACGAGCAGGCCAAGCGGACCGGGCAGGGCACGCACGTCGACTGCGCGATGCTCGCCTGCATGCTCGGCATCTCGGGGCTGCAGATCAGCGAATACTTCGGCAACGGCGTCGCGCCGAAACGGCTCGGGTCGGCACATCCGCGCAATGCGCCTTACCAGGGCTTCGAAGCGCGCGACCGGCCGTTCACGATCGCGGCCGGCAACGACAAGCTGTGGGGAGAGGTCTGTGCCGCCGTCGGCATGCCGGTGCTGAAGGACGACCCGCGCTTCGTCACGCAGGGCTTGCGCGCGCGCAACCAGCGCGCGCTCGCGGCGATCCTGCAGCCGTGCTTCGCCGAGCGCGATGCGGCCGACTGGCTGACCGAGTTCGATCGCCGCGGCGTGCCGTGCGCGCCGGTGAACGACTATGCCGCGATCATGGCCGACCGCCATGTGGCCGAGATGGGCATCGTGCACGACATCGAGCTGCCGAACGGCGTGCACACGCCGGCGGTGGTCTACCCCGTGCGCATGAAGGGCTACGCATTCCAGCCGGGCGCGCGGCCGCCGGCACTCGGCGAGCACACCGAAGAGGTCTACGCCCAATGGTTGTCATGAGCGACGGCGACGCACTGCTCGGTGCGGTCGACGACCGCGGCATCCGCGAACTCGCGCTGAACCGTCCCGACAAGGCCAATGCGCTGAACGCGGGCATCGTGCGGCGCCTGCATGCGCTGCTCGACGAGATCGGCGACGAGACGCGCGTCCTCGTCGTCAAGGGTGCCGGCCGGCACTTCTGCGGCGGCTTCGACTTCGAAGGCGTCGAGGCGCAGAGCGAAGGCGATCTGGTGCTGCGCTTCGTGCAGATCAACGAGCTGCTCGCGCGCTTGCGGCGGGCGCCGTACCTCACCGTCGCCTGGGTGCGAGGCGCCGCGTTCGGTGCCGGTGCCGACATCGTTTGTGCCTGCGCCTGGCGCTACGGTGCGGCACGGGCGCGGTTTCGCTTTCCGGGCTTCCAGTTCGGCGTCGCGCTCGGCACGCGGCGGCTTGCCGAGCTGATCGGCGCGCAGCGTGCGCGCGAGGTTCTTGCCGGCAATCAGACACTGGACGCGACCGCTGCACACGCCGCCGGCTTGCTGTCGGAGGTGATCGATGAAGCGGACTTCGAGACGCGTCTGGCGACGCTGGACGCAGCGACGGCCGGCCTCGACAGGGCAGCGCGCCGGGCATTGCTGCGCGTCACGGCCGGCGCCGATCACGATGCCGATCTCGCCGACCTCGTGCGCAGCGTCGCGCGGCCGGGCATCCATGAACGGATCGCGCGTTACCGCCAGGCGACTGCTGCCTGACGACCCGGCAGGCACCAGTGCCACTGCACTGCGGGATGAGCCGGCGCTCGACCTCGGACATACTCCGCGCCTCCGATCGACCTCTGCCGCAAGCTGAGCGCGCGATCGCCGAAGGCTGAAGAAATGTCGCGCGCGGCCGCTTTGCCGCAGCCTGGATCGCCCATGTCGCTGCCGTCCGAAGTTTCCGCGATGCTCGATCAGATCCTGGCCGCCTCGCCGTGGCCGGTGCTGCTGCTCGCGCATGACGGGGCGGTCCTCGCGGCGAGCGAAGAGCCGGCCGCCTTGCCGGGCGACGTGCCGCTGCGCGAGCGCGCCGGGCACTACGCGGCATTGGTCTCCGGCGGCGACGCGCGCGAGATCGCCAGCGCCCGCCGGCGCGCCGACGGCAGCCTGGCGCACGAGAGCATCCATCCGCGCCGCATGCCGTGGGGCCTCTGCCTCACGATCGTCGACCAGACCGAGCTGAAGCGGTTGCAGGCCGCCGAAGCGCAGACCGCGCGGCTCGCGGCGCTCGGCTTCATGGTCGCCGGCGTCTGCCACGAAGTCACCAATCCGCTGACGTCGCTGCATTCGATCGTGCAGATCCTGCGTGCCGAGAAGGACCCGAGCCCGGCCCTGCTGAGCAAGGGCCTCGACAACATCGCCGGCAACGTCAAGCGCATCCTCGACATCTCGCGCCGCCTCGTCACCTTCTCGCGCGTCGGCGAGGAGCCGCATGCGCGCTTCGCGATCGACGATGCGATCGAGGAGGCGCTCGGCGTGCTCCGGGTCGACCACCTGCTGCGCGACATCGTCGTCCGCCACGACCGCGATGCGTCGGCCGTGATGGCCGGCCGGATGGGGCAGGTGCGCGAGGTCTTCCTGAACCTGCTGGTGAACGCGATCCAGGCGATGGGCGGACACGGCCGGCTCTCGATCGAGACGCGTGCCGATGCAGCCAGCCTCAGCGTGTCGGTCGCCGACAGCGGCCCCGGCGTGTCGGCGGAGGCCGCGCCGCGCATCTTCGAGCCGTTCTTCACGACCAAGGGCGGCGCCCACGGCACCGGCCTCGGCCTCGCCATCAGCATGGAAATCGTTCACGAGCACGGCGGCGCGATCGAGCTGGCACAAAGCTCGCAATATGGAGCCGTATTCAAGGTGACGTTTCCCAGAGAAACAGCATGAGCGAGTCGAGGCGGATGGAGCAGGTGCTCGTGATCGACGACGATCACGGCATCGGCGACTGCGTCGAGATGCTGCTCGACAAGGCCGGCTATCGCTCGGTCGTCACGCGCTGCGGCCAGGACGGGCTGGCGCAGCTCGCCAGCCGCGGCTACGACCTCGTCATCACCGACCTGCGCCTGCCCGATGCCAGCGGCCTCGACATCGTCGCCGCCAGCAAGGCGGCCGACCCGGAGACCCAGGTCATCCTGATGACGAGCTTCTCGTCGATCGAGAGCGCGGTCGAGGCGCTGCGCCGCGGCGCGAACGACTACGTCATCAAGCCGTTCGACAACGACGACTTCATGTTCTCCGTCGAGCGCGCGCTCGGCGTGCGGCGCACGCGGCTCGAGAACGTCGCGCTGAAGAAAAGCCTGCGCAAGACCTTCACGCAGAAGCCCATCGTCGGCGACAGCGACGCCGTCAAGCGCCTGCTCGCGATGATCCAGCGCGTCGCGGCGACCGACGCCAACGTGCTGATCCAGGGCGAGAGCGGCACCGGCAAGGAGCTCGTCGCGCAGGCGATCCACTTCGGCGGCGCGCGGGCGCACGGGCCGTTCGTCGCGGTCAACTGCGGGGCGATCCCGGCCGAGCTGATCGAGTCCGAGCTCTTCGGCCACGTCAAGGGCGCCTACACCGGCGCCGGCACCGCGAGCGACGGGCTGGTGCGCGAGGCCAGCGGCGGCACGTTGTTCCTCG
Organism: Pseudomonadota bacterium; assembly: GCA_018241265.1. Classification (GTDB taxonomy): domain Bacteria; phylum Pseudomonadota; class Gammaproteobacteria; order Burkholderiales; family Burkholderiaceae_C; genus JAFEEF01. Next base: position 95,472 of record JAFEEF010000018.1, read on the forward strand.
ACGAGATCTCCGAGATGCCGCTGAGCATCCAGGTCAAGCTGCTGCGCGTGCTGCAGGAGCGCCAGGTGCGGCCGCTGGGCTCGAACCAGAGCTACATCACCGACACGCGCTTCCTCGCCGCGAGCAACCGCAACCTCAAGGAGGCGGCCGAGGCGGGCAGCTTCCGGGCCGACCTGTACTACCGCCTCAACGTGATCACGATCCAGGTGCCGCCGCTGCGCGAGCGCGGGCCCGACATCGAGCGGCTGGCGCGCTACTTCATGCAGCAGTACGCGAAGAAGTTCGGCAGTCCGGTCAAGGGCATGGCGAAGGACTTCGTCGAGTTCCTGCACCGGCACACCTGGCCGGGCAACGTGCGCGAGCTGCAGAACGCGATCGAGCGCGCGGTGATCCTGGCCGACAGCGACATGCTGACCGCCGAAGACCTGGGCGAGCTGGCGGCGCCGGCGCCGCCCGCGGGCGCCGATCCGCTGCGCGTGCGCGGCGCCGGCGGCCGCACGCCGCTGTCGATCGAGGACTACATCAAGGAAGTCGTCACGCTCTACCAGGACCGGCACGGCGAGGCCGAGCTGGCGGCGATGCTCGGCATCGGCCGCAAGGCGCTGTGGATGCGGCGTCGTGCGTGGGGACTGTTCCGGCCGCGCGACCGGCATGCAGCCCACGACGCCGACGAGCCGCAGGCCGACGATGCCGAGCCGGCGCTCGGGCCGGCGGGAGGGCGCGCATGATGGGCAGCAGCGTGCAGCCGGCCGCCGGCACGCCGACGGTGATCCTGGCGCAGACGGCGTTCTTCCGCGAGCTGACGGTCGCGCAGCTCGCGCGCGTCGCGGCGCTGAGCAACGTCCAGGAATGCGCCGAAGGCACCCAGGTCTACCGCATCGGCGAGCCGGCGCGCGACGTCTACGTGCTGGTGCGCGGCATGGTCCGGCTCGCCGTCGGCATGGGACCGCGCGACGCCAGCGCCGGCAACATCCTGCGGCGCGGCGAGGTGTTCGGCTGGGCCGCGCTGACGCCGAGCTGCAGCCTGCGCATCGCGACGGCCTCGTGTCTCACGCCGTGCAGCTTCCTGGCGATCGACGGCGGCCGGCTGCTGACGCTGATGGAAGAGGACCACACGCTCGGCTATCGGCTGGCGACGCAGCTGACGCGGCTGATCACGAGCACCTTCACGGGGTTTGCGGGCGGGTAGCGACTTCTCGGCACGCGCAGCGCGAGCGGGGGATGTCGCTACCCCATCCCCAACGCGGTCCGCACCCCGAGCGCTATCCCGACGACGACGCACAGCACGCCCACGCCGCGCTTCAGCATCGTCGCATCGATCGCATGCGCGAGGCGCACGCCGCCCGCCACGCCGATGACCTCGACGACCGTGAGCCGCGCCGCCATCGCCAGGTCGACCGTGCCGTGCGCGAGGTGCGCGGCGCTCCCCGACAGCGCCGCCAAGACCTGGATCACCTGACTCGCGCCGACCGCCGTCAGCGCCGGGAAGCCGGCGACGACCATCATCGGCACCGACAGCGCCGGCCCGCCGACGCCGGTGAGCCCGGAGCCGAAGCCCGTGGCCGCGCCGATGCCGAACAGCAGCCCGCGGCTTTGCGGTCGCCCGGCGCCGTCTTCGTGGTCCGGCGCGACGCGCCTGCTGCCGGCCAACGTATAGGCGCCGGCCGCGACGATCAGCACCGCCAGGATCAGCGCCAGCCAGTTGCCGTCGATCCAGCGGCTCGCGACCGCGCCGACGAAGCCGAACAGCGCGCCGCCGACGCACAGCGGCACGGTGATCGACCAGACGATGCTGCCGCGCCGCTGGAACAGCGCGGTACCGACCAGCCCAGTGAAGATGAAGGTGAACAGCGACGTCGCCATCGCGGCCTGGATCGACAGCGTGGTCAGGAGCTTCAGTGCCGGGATCAGCAGCACGCCGCCGATGCCGGCCGTGCCGATCAGCAGGCCGACGATGAATGCAACGAGCCAGATCACGGTGCGAGTGTCGTCGAAGTCATGCGCGAACGGTCAGCAAGCGCGATGCCATCGGCGCCGATGCCGCTTGCGTACCGGCCGCGCGTGCGGACGTTTCGTTCCGACACGTCGCGAGGTTTCGATAGGAAACGTCGAATCGCGCGGCGCATAGCGACTAACCCTAGTTCGAGCATCGATTGGACCTTGATCCACATCAAATTCGGTGCTCATGGGCAGATGCAGGCGGCAGGCACGGAGCGTGCAAAAGAAGCGTCGTCAAGGACCAGTTCATCGCCTACCGGAGAGCCATCGATGTCCCGCAACGCCGCCGAATGGAAAGCCCGCCCGCAGCAGTTTCCCGAGACCCATTTCGTCAGCACCGAGATCTACACCAGCGACGAGATCTTCCGCGAAGAGCAGGCGAAGATCTTCAACAAGTGCTGGATCATCGCGTGCCACGAGTCCGAGCTGCCGGGCGCCTACGACTACCGCACCTTCAGCCATCCGGGCGGGGCGCCGCTGATCGTGATCCGCGGCGAGGACCAGAAGGTCCGCAGCTTCTACAACATCTGCCCGCACCGCGGCAACACGCTGCTGTACGACCCCGTCGGCAACGCCAAGCGCATCACCTGCATCTTCCACGCATGGTCGTTCAGCGCCAAGGGCGACTGCATCGACATCTCGCGCGGCAAGCAGGGCTACCAGGAGCGCTTCGGCTGCGAGCACGCGGGCCTGCGCGAAGTCAAGGCCGAGATCGGCTACGGCGGCTTCGTCTGGGTCAACGTCGACGACGACAGCTGCTCGCTGAAGGAATACATCGGCGACTCGATGGCGATGCTCGACGAGCACCTGTCGATGCCGCTCGAGGTCTTCCATTACCACAAGGCCGTGGTGAACACCAATTACAAGCTTTGGCACGACACCAATAGCGAGTTCTATCACGACTACATGCACTACTTCAATCGCATCACCGGGATGATCCAGCCCGGCTATTTCGACCGCAAGTACACCGGCTATCCGAACGGCCACGCCTCGGTCGGCTCGATGGCGATCAAGTACGACGCCTACGAAGGCAGCAAGACGCGCGGCGTCGGCTGGCCGGGCCTGGCGCCGGGCGGCTGGGTGCTGATCGACATCTTCCCCGGCATGACCTACAACCTGCGCACCTCCGTGCTGCGCATGGACACCGCGATACCGCTCGGGCCGAACAAGGTCGCCATCGAGTTCCGCGGCCTCGGCCTCAAGAGCGACACGCCCGAGCAGCGCGCCGAGCGCATCCGCGACCACAACACCATCTGGGGCCCGTTCGGCCGCAACCTGCACGAGGACCTGCTCGGCGTGCACGGCCAGGGCCTGGCGATGCGCGAGCGCACCGACAGCCACTGGGTGCTGCACGGCCGCGAGGAGAACATGACGATCCACGACGAAGGCGGCATGCGGCACTTCTATGCCGAATGGGGCCGCCGCATGGGCCGGCCGGCCCATGCGCCCGGCGCCGACCAGCCATCGGCGGTCGCCGCCTGATCCCGACCGCACGCTCATTTGACGAGGCCAGACACCGTGGACCAACGACACGCCATCTCCGAGCTGATCTACGCGACCTGCACGACGCTCGACGACAAGCAGTTCAACGCCTACCTCGAGCTGTGCGATCCCGCCTTCCACTACGCGATCACCGCCTACGGCCCGGAGATCCGCAAGGACATGATCTGGCTCGAGCACGACAAGGCCGGCATGCAGACCCTGTTCAACAACCTGCCGCGCCACAACAGCGACCACTCGCCGCTGACCCGCCATGCGACGGTCTACAGCGTGAAGACCGACGAGAGCGGCCAGCGTGCCGAGGTCGTCAGTGCCCTGCAGATCTTCCGCACCGCGCTCGACGGCGGTGCCACCGAGCTGTTCGCGGTCGGCAAGATGCACGACAAGGTGACGCTCGAGGGCGGCACGCCCAAGCTGCTCGACCGCAACGTCCGGCTCGACACGCGGATGCTCGGCTACGGCTACCACATCCCCTTCTGACGTCCCGCCGGCCCACGCGATGAAGATCCAGGTCAACGCCCGCAACCGCGCGCATCACTTCGAGGCCGCGCCGGCCGAGAAGATCCTGCACGCCGGACTGAGCCGCGCGGTCGGGCTGCCGTACGAATGCGGCAGCGGCACCTGCGGCACCTGCAAGGCGCGGCTGCTGTCGGGCAAGATCGACGACCACTGGCCCGACGCGCCCGGGCGCAAGTACCTCAAGCACGCCGACGACTTCCTGATGTGCCAGTGCAGCGCGCACGGCGACGTCACGGTCGAGGTCGCCGGCTACGTGCAGGAGAGCGATCCCGGCGGCTGCGTCCCGCTCGCGCAGCAAGGCCGCGTGCGTGCCGCGACGCTGCTCACGCACGACGTCATGGAGCTCGACGTCGAGCTCGAGACGCCGCTCGACTTCGACGCCGGCCAGTTCGTGCTCGTCCGCATGGGCGACGTGCCGGGCGCGCGCGGCTGGTCGATGGTCAACCACGAGCGCGGCGCACGCGCCTTGCAGTTCGTCGTCAAGCGCAAGCCCGGCGGTGCGCTGTCGGAGTGGCTCTTCACCGGCGCGCCCGAAGGCGCGGCGGTCGACGTCTACGGCCCGCTCGGCAGCGCGACCTTCTATCCGGCGGTCGCCAAGCACATCCTTTGCATCGCCGGCGGCAGCGGCATCGCCGGGATGATGTCCATCCTGGCGCGCGCGGCGCGCGAGCGCTACTTCGACACGTACCGCGGCGACGTCTTCTTCGGCGTGCGCACGATGAAGGACGCCTTCTACCTCGACCGCTTCGCCAAGCTGCGCGACGACTGCGGCGAGCAGCTGAAGGTCACGGTCGCGCTGTCCGAGGAACCCGCGTCCGACGAATGGCGCGCGCGCTATCCGCAGCTCGCGTTCGACGGCGGCTTCGTGCACGAAGTGGCCGGCAAGCACATGCAGGGACGCTTGCAGGACGTGCGCGCCTACCTCGCCGGCCCGCCGCCGGCGGTCGAGGCGTCGGTGCGCATGCTGCTGATGGCGCGCGTGTCGACCGCCAACATCCGCTATGACAAGTTCAGCTGAGGCCGAGCAGCGATGAAGCGCGTCCGCATCTGCAGTGTGAGCGACGTCCCCGCCGGCGGGATGAAGGGCTACGACACCGACCTCGGCGTCCGCGTGCTGGTCGTCAACTCCGGCGAATGCTTCCACGCCTACCAGGGCCTGTGCCCGCACCAGGACGTCTGTCTCGACGAAGGCTACTTCGACGGCTCGACGCTGACCTGCCACCAGCACCTCTGGCAATGGGACGTCGCGACCGGCGAACCGATGGGCGCGGCCGAGGCGCCGCTCGAGCGCTACGACATCGAGGAGCGCGACGGCGAGATCTACGTGCTGCAGACCAGCGCGCTGAAGGCCTGCGAGCTGTTCAAGGGCGTGGCCGATGCGACCCTCGCCAGGCTCGACGCGATCGCGGTGCGCGAGGAACACGACAGCCTCGCAACGGTCTACGACATGGGCGATCCGGCCGACGACCTCTACATCCTCGAGTCGGGACGGGTCGAGTTCGTGATCGGCCGCGAGGACCGCACCAGCCTTGCCGGCTTCATGCTGCGCAAGGGCGAGATGTTCGGCTGGGCGGCGCTCCTCGAGGAGCAGCCGCGGCGCATCGCGCGAGCGGTGTGCATGGAGAAGTCGATGCTGCTGAGGTTCAGCGGCAAGGCGATGCTCGACGCGCTGGCCGCCGAGCCGGCGGCGGGTTTCCTGGTGATGCGCCAGCTCTCGGCGCTGATCACCAAGCAGTTGTGGTCGCAGGGCGGCCAATGAAGCGAGGGTCGGGCGGGTGATGTAGACGGTCCGCGACCTGACGACCAGGCAGGCGCGAAGAACAAGGAGACAGGCATGGCGTTGTTCCTGTGGAAGCGAGTGCGTAGCGCGGCGAAACTGGCCGCGGCCGGGCTGGCGGCGACGCTGGCCGCGGTGGTGGTGACGGCGCCGGTGGCCCGGGCCGCCGACATCGACTACGGCAAGCCCGGCGAGCCGGTGCACCTCGTGATCGGCTACCAGCCGTACTACACCCAGTCGTGGTCGGGTGTCGTGATGCGCGGCAAGAAGATGTACGAGAAGTACCTGCCGAAGGGCTCGACCGTCGAGTTCGCGGTCGGCCTGCAGGGCGCCGTGATCGTCAACGCGATGCTCGCGGGCAAGGAGCACATCGGCTACGTCGGCGACATGCCGGGCATCGTCTCGACGACCAAGCAGCAGGTCGCCGACATCCGCATCGTCGCGACGATCGGCCTCGGCACCGACCAGTGCAACGTGTTCCTGACGCGCAAGGACGCGCCGGCGTTCGCGAACGCGAAGGAAGCCATCAAGTGGCTCGACGGCAAGCAGGTCGCGGTGCCGCTCGGCAGCTGCGCCGACCGCTTCGGCCAGTCGGTGTTCAAGGCGATGAACATCAAGCCGGCGGCCTATCTGAACCAGAGCATCGAGGTCATCACGAGCGGCTTCCGCGCCGGCAAGATCGATGCCGCGGTGATCTGGGAGCCGACCGCTTCGCGCATCGTGCAGGAAGGCCTCGCGAAGCGCGTCGCGTCGGGCGGCACGGTGGGCGAGAACGACGGCGGCTTCCTGACGATGCGCGCCGACCTGATCAAGCAGCGGCCCGACATCGTGAAGGCCTGGCTGAACGCCGAGCTCGACGCCGAGCTCTACATGGCCGACCCGAAGAACGCGATGGAGGTCACGGCGATGGCGGCCCAGCAGGCCACCGGCTTCACCGAGAAGATGCTGTGGGCGTCGCTCTACGGCCGCTATCCGGCCGAGGCCGACGGCGCGGCGGTGCGGCTGGTCCTGCCGTTCGCGGTGACCCCCGACGTGCAGTCGCTGATCGCGAAGGACACCGCGTTCCTCTACACGATCAAGAGCATCGACGTCGACAAGCTGCGGCCGGAGGCGGTGATGCCGGAGTTCGCCGATCAGGTGCTGAAGGAGCGCGGCCTGACGTCGCCGATCGGCAAGATCAACGGCATGCCGGACAGCGAGTTCAAGGGCAAATGAGCGCTGCTGCGCGGCCGCCCGGGGCCTGCCAACGACCGAGGGGTCCACGACCATGACTGCAGTGCAAGTCGATACGGCCGCGGGCGCGCGCGCCGACGGCATCGAGCAGATCAGCGCGGTGCTGCGCCGTGCGATGCCGTTCCAGATGGTGTCGGACGCGATGCTGCGCGAGATCGCCAAGCTCGCGACCTGGCGCTCGTACGCGCGCGGCGACGTGATCTACGAGCAGGGCGACATGGCCGATGCGATCCACATCGTGTCGCAAGGCAGCGTGCGCCATCTGATGAAGGCCGACGGCAGCGACGTCGAGCGCGTGATGCGCGGCGACGACGTGTTCGGCTGGGCCGCGGTGCTGATCGGGCGGCGCGTGCGCCTCGCGCAGACCGTGAGCCTCGAGCGCACCGAGCTGATCCAGATCAACGGCGACGACCTGATGCGCCTGATCAAGCGATCGCCCGCGGTCGGCGACGTGATCATGAGCCGCTTCGCGACGATGATCACGAAGGAGTTCGCCGCGCCCGATTCGGTGGCCGCGCGCGTGCCGCACATCGAGGCGCCGGCCGCGGCGCCGCAGCACAAGGGCAGCGCGACCGGCTGGGCGCTGACGATGTTCCGCTTCCGGCAGTGGATCGAGAGCCCGCGGCCCTACCTGATGCTCACCGGCTTCGCGTGCCTGCTGCTCTTCTGGTACCTCACCGTCGAGGTCTGGAAGCTGCCGCGGTTCGCCGAGATGCCGGGCCTGACGACCGTCGTGCACGAGCTCTTCAGCCGCAACCCGACCTACGGCCTGTCGCTCTACACGCCCGAGTACTACGAGCACATCGGCGTCAGCGTGCGGCGCGTCGCGATCGCCTTCTTCCTCGCGACGGTGCTCGGCGTGCCGCTCGGGCTCTTCATGGGCTGGTCGCGCACCTTCCGCGAATACGTCTTCCCGGTGTTCGAGACCTTGCGGCCGATTCCGATCCTGGCCTGGGTGCCGCTCGCGATCCTGATGTTCAGCGGCAACGAGACGCCGGTCATCTTCCTGACCTTCCTCGCGTCGTTCTTCGCGACCGCGCTGAACGCGACCTTGGGCGTCGAGTCGATCGACGAGTCGTACGTGCGCGCCGCGCAGTGCCTGGGCGCGAGCAAGTGGCAGGTGTTCCGCCAGGTCATCGTGCCGGGCGCGATGCCCTACATCTTCACCGGGCTGCAGATCTCGGTCGGCGTCGCCTGGTTCTCGCTCGTCGCGGGCGAGATGGTGTCGGGCGGCTTCGGCCTCGGCTACGTGATCAACACGTCGTACACGATGGTGCGCTACCCGACCATCATCATCGGGATGATCACGCTCGGCGCGGTGGGCTACACGACGAGCGCGCTGGTCCGCATGGCCGGCGACTGGCTGATGCAATGGCGCGTGCGCGAGCTCGCGCTCGGAGGTCGCTGATGAACGCCCGCCTCGACATGAGCCACATGGCGCCGCGCGTCGCGTCGCAGGGTGCGATCCGCATCGAGGACGTCGTCAAGGTCTACGACCCGGACGGCGCCGCGGTGATGGCGGTCGACCACTGCTCGATCGACATCCCGGCCGGCGAGATCTGCATGATCGTCGGTCCCTCGGGCTGCGGCAAGACGACCTTGCTGAACGCGATCGCCGGCTTCCACAGCATCACGTCGGGGCGCATCCTGCTCGACGGCGAGGTGCTCTGCGGCCCCGGCAAGCCGATGGCCGAGCCGGGCTCGGACCGCATCGTCGTGTTCCAGAACGGCGCGCTGTTCCCGTGGAAGTCGAACCTCGAGAACGTCGCGTTCGGACCGCTGATGGAAGGGCGGACGAGCCGCAAGGAGATCTACGAGAAGGCGCGCGGCATGATGGCGGACGCCGGGCTCTCGGGGACCGAGGACAACTACCCGGGCGAAGTGTCGTCGGGCCTGCGCCGCCGCGTCGAGATCGTGCGCGCGCTGATGAACGACCCGAAGGTGCTGCTGTTCGACGAGCCGTACCGCGCGCTCGATTCGCTCACCAAGTCGGTGATGCACGAGGCGCTGCTCGAGGTCTACTACAAGAACAAGGTCACGATCTTCTTCATCACGCACGACCTCGAGGAGGCGCTCTTCCTCGGCCACCGGCTGGTGATCATGACGTCGCGGCCGTGCAAGCCGAAGAAGATCCTCGAGGTCGACATACCGCATCCGCGCGACTACAGCGTGCTGACCAGCCCGCGCTTTCGCGAGCTGATGGAGGAGACGAGCGCGGTCGTGCACGAGGAGGCCAAGAAGTCTTTCGCCGCCGGCGAAAGGGAAGGCTGACGATGTCCCGTTCCATCGACAAGTTCCGCAAGAAGCTGATGAGCCGCGCCACCCTGCGCGCGATCATCTCGCTCGTCGTCTTCGTGCTGCTGTGGGAAGCCGGCGCACGCTCGAAGGAATGGATGGGCACGGCACTGCCGTGGATCGGCCACGTGCCGGCGCCGAGCGCGGTGGTGCGCGTGTGGGCCGGACTCATCGGCAACCGCGGCTACTGGGACAACTGGTACCTGAGCACGCTGCGCGTGCTGACCGGCTTCATCGCCGCGATGGTCATCGGCATACCGCTCGGGCTGCTGCTGGCGGTCAGCCGCACGTTCAACGGGCTGTGGTTCCCGAGCTTCGAGGTGCTCAGGCCGATCCCGCCGCTCGCCTGGGTGCCGGCGTCGATCATCTTCTGGCCGACCCAGGAGCTGTCGATCGCGTTCGTGACCTTCCTCGGCGCCTTCTTCACGATCGTCATCAACGTGCTCGGCGGCGCGAAGTCGATCGACACCCGCTTCGTGCAGGCGGCGCGCGCGATGGGGGCGTCGCAATGGGACATCTTCCGCCGCATCATCCTGCCCGCCACCGTGCCGTCGATCGTCGTCGGCTCGTCGGTCGGCATGGGCATCACCTGGAACGTCGTGGTCGCGGCCGAGATGATCTCGGGCGGCGGCAGCAGCGGCTCGGGCGGCGGCCTCGGCTTCTTCATCTGGAACTCGTACGTCGGCGGCTCGTACGAGCAGATCATCGTCGGGATGATCAGCATCGGCATCGCGGGCTATGCATGCAGCGAGGTGCTGCGCGCGCTCGGCTCGCTGTCCACGCCGTGGCTCCAGCGGCGCTGAAGGGAACTCCGTGGCCATCAATGAAAGCACCTACGGCGCCCGGCCGCTGACGACGGCCGGCGAGATCTCGCTCGAGAACGTCGCGAAGAGCTACGGCAGCGGGCCGTTCACGAAGCCGGTCGTGCAGGACTGCTCGTTCGTGATCGAGCGCAACAAGCTCACCGTGATGATCGGCCCGTCGGGCTGCGGCAAGAGCACGCTGATCCGGCTGCTCGCCGGCTTCGAGCGACCGACCGGCGGCGCGATCCGCATGGACGGCAAGACCGTCACGCGGCCGGGCAAGGACCGGCTCGTCGTGTTCCAGGAGTCGGCGCTGTTCCCGTGGATGAACACGTTCGACAACATCATGTACGGGCCGCGCGCGCGCCAGGAGGACACGCCGCAGACGCGCGACCGCGCCAAGGCGCTGCTCGAGAAGGTCGGGCTGAAGGCCTTCCGCACCAAGTACCCGACGCAGCTCTCGGGCGGCATGCAGCGGCGTGCCGAGCTGGCGCGGGCGATGATCAACAACCCCGAGATGATGATCCTCGACGAGCCCTTCCGCGGCCTGGACGCGATGTCCAAGGAGCTGATGTGGGAGTACTACGCCGGGCTCTTCGAGGAGTGGCACCGCACCAACTTCTTCGTCACGACCGACATCGACGAGGCGATCTTCCTCGCCGACCGGCTGATCGTGATGACGAACATCCCGACCCGGGTGCGCGCCGTCATCGACGTCGACATCCCGCGCCCGCGGCGCCTGTCGGACGTCTTCGACAACGACCACGCCAACCAGATCAAGATGCAGGCGCTGTCGCTGCTGCACGAGGAGGCGATGAAGTCGTTCTCCGGCGGCAGCCGCGCCGCGGCCGACTTCGTCGAAGCCTATTCGAAGCGCACCGCCGCCGGCAGCGGCAGCCAGCCCGCATCGCACTGACTCCACTCCCACCGAAGAAGGAAACGCCAGATGGCACAGAAGGTGATCGACATGCGGAGCCGCCCCGCGTTCCTGCACGACTTCTACGGCAAGACGCGCGGCACGCCGGAGTTCGGCGTCGTCAAGTGGCTCAACGGAAGGGTCGGCACGAAGAACCTCGAGCACTTCACCGCGTCGCGCGACGTGCAGGCCTTCGTCAAGGAGATCAAGGACACCAAGATCACCGCCTCGGTGGTGGTCGGCCGCGACACGCCCGGCATCAAGCACTCGAACGACGAGATCTTCGAGATGGTGCGCGGGCACAAGGAGCTCGTCGGCGTCGGCTCGATCGACCCGCACCGCTGGGGCGTGAAGGCGGCGGTCGACGAGGTCGAGCGCGCCGTGCGCGTGCTCGGCCTGAAGGCGATCAACGTCGAGCCCGGCTTCGGCGCGCCGCCGCGGCCGGCCGACGATCCGCTGCTGTTCCCGATCTACGACGTCTGCGACCAGCTCGGCGTGCCGGTGACCATCATGTCCGGCCCGACCGCGCCCAGCCTCGACATGGTGCGGCCGGCGGCGGTGGGGCATGTGGCCAAGGCCTTCCCCAACCTCAGCATCATCTGCTACCACGGCTTCTATCCGTTCGTGAACGAGATCGTCGGCGTGGCGTTCCGCTGGGAGAACGTCTACATCGTGCCCGACATGTACCTGTTCGCGCCGGGCAGCGGCACCTACGTCGAGGCGGCCAACGGCTGCATGCGGCACCAGATCCTGTTCGGCAGCTCCTATCCGTTCCGGCCGATGGCGCAGTCGATCAACGACTACCGCACGATAGGCTTCAAGGACGACGTGATCGACGACGTGATGTACGGCAACGCCAAGCGGGTGCTCAAGCTCTGATCGACGAACCGTGTCCTACCTCGACGATCCGCGCGTCTTCTTCGCTGCCGAGCGCACCTTGCTCGCGTGGCAGCGCACCGCGATCGCGCTGATGGGCTTCGGCTTCGTCGTCGAGCGCTTCGGGCTGTTCCTGCGCATGACGACCGGCCAGCCGCTCAACGGTGCGCAGCGCGGCTTCTCGCTGTGGCTGGGCGTGGCGCTGCTCGGGATGGGCGCGGTGGCGTGCGTTGCGGCGGCGATCCAGTTCCGGCGCGTCGTCGTCGGTCTCAGCGAGACCGAGGTGCCGCGCGGCTACTGGACCGAGTTCGGCGTGTGGCTGAACTTCGCGCTGGCGGTGCTGGCGCTGGCGCTCGTCGTGCACTTCATCGGCACGAGCGGATGAGCATCCGGCCGGCCTCCGAAGAGGACGCGGCGCGCAAGCGCCTGCATGCCGGCCTCCTGATGCTGGCGGGCAGGACGCCGGCGGAAGCGGCGCACGCCGTCGGCGTGGCGCGCCAGACCGCCTACAAGTGGAAGGCCCGTCTCGACGACGGCGGCATCGACGCGTTGCGCAGCATGACCAACGGCCGGCCGGCGCAGCTCGATGCGGATCAGCTGCGGCGGCTGCGCGCGGCCTTGCTGCAAGGCGCGCTGGCCCACGGCTTCCGGACCGACGGCTGGACGCCGAAGCGTGCCGGCGTGCTGATCGAGCGGCTGCACGGCGTGCGCTTCAGCGACGCGCATGTTCGAAGGCTGTTGGCGAGCGTCGGATACAACACGGGCAACGCGCAGCAGCGCCATGCCGGATGGGCCGCGCCGGCTGGCGTGCGCGGCGGCGGCGCGCCGTCGGAGCGCACGGCGCGCTGGTAGCGCTCGGGCTCAAGTCCGCGGTCGCGGTGCCGATGTCCTGCGTAACGTCGAGTGGTCATGCCCGGCCGTTCGAGCTGCCCACGCCCGCCCATGGTCAACGCCATCACTGCCGGAACGACGTCCGCCTACGGTTCGGCGCCGGCCGCATCGTCGGCGAGCCTCGACGCGCAGTTGAGCACCTGTCGCGCGCAACTCGAGGACTGGGTGACCTGCCCTTCGTCGAAGACGCCGGAAGGCAAGGAGAAGGTCAAGGAGCTGACGACGCGGTACGCGGCGATCAAGCGGCAGATCGAGCAGGTGGCGCAGACGCCGAGCCGGCGATCGACCGATGGCGTCGCGGCCGCGGCGGGACAGGTACGCCAGCCGGGCCGGGGCGCCGTCGGCTTGCTCGGCGCCCGCCTGGACTTGTACGCCTGAAGGCCGCCGCGCCCTACGACACCCGCTGGTAGTACAGGTTCTGCGGGTGCCGCGCCTGCGCGAAGAAGAACCAGCGGTCGGCCAGCAGGCCGACGATCTGCAGCGCGACGGCCACGGGCCACGGCCAGGTGCCGCCGGAGAGCGCGGCCCACAGCGACAGCAGCGCCGGCGCGATGAAGCCGAGCCCGATCCCGAGCGCCTTGACCTGGCGCAGCGTGCCGTCGCTGCGGCCGTGGAAGAACTCGCGCGTGTTGAACGCGCCGGCCGACATGCCCATCGACTTCTGCACCAGTTGCGGCGTGCGGATGCCGGTGGCCGATTGCAGGGTCGAGCGGTGGCGCAGCGCGGCGTTGCGGCGCAGGGCCAGCGTGCGCGTCAGCAACGCGACCAGCGTGACGACGAAAGCGCTCGGTGCGGTCGCATGCAGCAGCGCCGTCTCGCCGAAGCCCGCGGCGAGCGCGGACGCGAGCACGAGGCCGGACGACAAGCCGATCAGCACGAAGTTGACCAGCGTGTAGCCGTGCGCCCATTCCTCGATGAAGCGCAGGCAGGCATAGATCATCGCGGTGCAGTACCAGAGCGCCGCGGCCACGACGAGCGCGGCGACCGGCAGCACGGCGGTCACGGCAGCCGCCATGTCGCCGCGCTGCAGCGCGAGCCACCACGCGGCGACGACCGCGATGAAGGCCGGCAGCACGATCACCTCGCGCGACAGCCACGACGTGCGCCACATCAGCGCGGCGCGCCAGGCGCGCTCGGGCCGGCCGAGGTGCAGGAACGACGAGCCGAGGCCGATCAGCAGCATCACGAAGGCCAGCAGCAGCACCGCGCCGACGAAGCCGGCCGACAGCGGCATGCCGGCGAGCATCGCCAGCGCCAGCGTCACGACGAGGCCTTGCGCGGCGCCGGCGATGGTCGTGAAGACGACGACGGAGTAGGCCGGATTCATGGCTGCGGCCCTCCGGCGGCTTCGATCTTGCGCCGCGGCAGGTACTGGTTGGCGGGTCGGGTCTGCCACTCGGGCATCAGCGGATAGCCGCCGCGCTCGCGGATCGCCTTCGAGACCTCGGACTCCGGATCCTTCACGTCGCCGAACAGGCGGGCGCCGGTCGGGCACGCCTTCACGCACGCGGGCCGGCGGTCCATGGGGGCGAGCTTCTCGTCGTAGATGCGGTCGACGCACAGGGTGCACTTGGTCATCACCTGGCGCTCTTCGTCGAGCTCGCGCGCGCCGTACGGGCACGCCCATGCGCAGTACTTGCAGCCGATGCACTTGTCGTAGTCGACCAGCACGATGCCGTCGGCCTTGCGCTTGTAGCTCGCGCCGGTCGGGCAGACCGGCACGCACGGCGGGTCCTCGCAGTGCAGGCAGCTCTTCGGGAAGTGGATCGTGTCGGTCGACGGGAAGGCGCCGGCCTCGTAGGTCTGCACGCGGTTGAAGAACGTGCCGGTCGGCGCCGCGCCGTAGGCATGCTCGTCGGCCAGCGGCCCGGCCGTGCCCGACGTGTTCCATTCCTTGCACGACGTCACGCAGGCATGGCAGCCGACGCAGACGTTGAGGTCGATGACGAGCGCGAGCTGCTTCGCGAGCGTGTCGCCCGGCTCCCAGCGGGCGCTCTCTTCATTCCCTCGGGGAGCGGGTCGGGGAGCGGGTTGGGGAGCGGGCGGTCGCGTACCGCCTCCCGCACCTTCGCCCTTGCCCTCTCCCGCGAGAGGGAGTGCGCCGCTGCCCGCCAGCAGGTCTTTCAGCCACTGGATCATGGGTTCTTCCGTCCTGCAAAGTAGGTCAGCACCTTGGCCGCGCGGCCGCGCACGCCCGGCGTCGCCGGTACCGCGGCGATCTGCGGCCAGGTCTCTTGCGGCTCCTCCGGATCGGCCGGCCGGATGCGCACCCGCACGTCGTACCAGCCGGCCTGGCCGGTGATCGGATCGGAGTTGCTGATCGTCTTGCCGCTGCCCTTGCCGTCCAGCGGCAGCTCCTCGCTGATCAGGTGGTTCAGCAGGAAGCCCTTGCGCGATTCGTCCGAGCCCGGCTGCAGTTGCCACGCGCCATCGGCCTTGCCGATCGCGTTCCAGGTCCACACCGTGCCGGGCTCGACCGCTTCGCTGTAGCGCAGCATGCAGCGCACCTTGCCCCAGGGGCTCTCGACCCAGCACCAGCCGCCGTCGGCGATGCCGGCCGCCTGCGCGGTGAGCGGATTGACCTGCAGGTAGTTGTGGCTGTGGATCTGGCGCAGCCAGGCATTCTGCGAGTCCCACGAGTGGTACATCGCCATCGGCCGCTGCGTGACGGCGTTGAGCGGATAGGCCTCGAGGTCGGTTGCCGCTTCCTCGAGCGGCGGGTACCAGAACGGCAGCGGGTCGAAGTAGGTTTCGATGCGCTCGCGCAGGTGCTCGGGCGGCCGGCGTCCTTCGGTCTTGCCTTGCGCCGCGAGGCGGAACGCCTGCAAGGTGTCGGAATACAGCGCGAGCTGCACCGGATCGTTGCGCTGGCGCCAGCCCTTGTCCTTCGCGAAGTCGAGGTAGGCGCGGTTCCACTGCCGCATGTACTGCATGTTCTCGGGCATGTGGTAGCGGAACACGCAGCCGTTCTTCTCGTACATCTCCCACTGCTTCGGGTTCGGCGCGCCGCGCAGGTGCTCGGTGCCGTCCTTGCCGCGCCAGCCGGCCAGGAAGCCGACGCCGGGCGACGGCTCGAAGTTGACGACGAAGTCCGGATAGTCCTTGAACTTGCGCCCGCCCTCGGCCGTCGTGAAGGCCGGAAACTTCAGGCGCGACGCCAGCTCGATCAGCACTTCCTGGAACGGCTTGCATTCGCCGGTCGGCGGCACGACCGGAATGCGCACCGAGTCGACCGGCCCGTCGAACTCGGAGATCGGCCGGTCGAGCATGCTCATCACGTCGTGCCGCTCGAGGTAGGTCGTGTCGGGCAGCACGAGG
Source organism: Pseudomonadota bacterium (assembly GCA_018241265.1). Taxonomy (GTDB): domain Bacteria; phylum Pseudomonadota; class Gammaproteobacteria; order Burkholderiales; family Burkholderiaceae_C; genus JAFEEF01. The sequence goes on from JAFEEF010000018.1 coordinate 111,598, forward strand.
TCGGCGAACGCGACGGTCTCGCTCTGGAAGGCGTCGCAGACCGCGATGAACGGGATCTTGAACTCGCCGTTCTCGTCCTTCGCGTTGAGCATGTCGCGCACCGCCATCGTGTTCATGCTGGAGTTCCAGGCCATGTTGGCCATGAAGATCAGCAAGGTGTCGATGCGGTACGGGTCGCCCTTGACGGCGTTCGTGATGACGTTGTGCATCAGCCCGTGGGCCGACAGCGGGTGCTCCCACGAGAACGCGTGGTCGATGCGGATCGGCGAGCCGTCGGGGTTGATCGCGAGCTCGTCCGGGTTGGCCGGGAAGCCGAGCGGCGCGGCATTCAGCGGCGTGTTCGGCTGGATCATCCCCGGGTCGTTGAAGGCCCGGTAGTTCGGCACGATGTGGCGCGGGTAGGGCGCCTTGTGGCGAAAGCCGCCGGCTGCGTCGATCGTGCCGAGCAGGCTCATCAGGATGGCGAGCGCGCGGATCGTCTGGAAGCCGTTCGAATGCGCCGCCAGGCCGCGCATCGCGTGGAAGGCGACCGGACGGCCCGGCGTCGTCGGGTGCTCCTTGCCCCAGGCGTCGGTCCACGGGATCGGCAGCTCGAAGGCCTGGTGCAGCGCGGTCTCGCCCATCTCGCGCGCGAGCGCACGGATGCGCGCGGCCGGGATCCCGGTGATGCCTTCGGCCCACTCGGGCGTGCAGCTCGCGACGCGCTCGCGCAGGAGCTGGAACGACGGCGCGACCGGCGTGCCGTCGGGCAGCGTGTAGTGCCCTTCGAGGGCCGGATCGCAGCCGTCGGCGATGCCTTCGGGATAGGCATGCTTGACGCTGCCGCTCGGCAGGTCCCACACCAGCTTGTTGTGCGGCACGCGGCCGTCGCCCGGCGGGCCGGCTTCGGGATCGAACGCGAAGAGGCCGTGCCTGGCGCCGTCGTCCAGCACGACGAGCTGCGGCGCGTTCGTGTAGCGCTTCAGGAACGCATGGTCGATCAGGTCGCTCGCGATCAGCTCGTGCAGCAGCGCCATGAAGAGCGCACCGTCGGTGCCGGGCTTGATCGGTATCCATTCGTCGGCGATCGCCGAGTAGCCGGTGCGCACCGGGTTGATCGTGATGAAGCGGCCGCCCGACCTCTTGAACTTGCTCAAGGCGATCTTCATCGGGTTGCTGTGGTGATCCTCGGCGGTACCGATCATCACGAACAGCCTGGCGCGATCGAGATCGGGCCCGCCGAACTCCCAGAAGCTGCCGCCTATCGTGTAGATCATGCCGGCAGCCATGTTCACCGAGCAGAAGCCGCCGTGCGCCGCATAGTTCGGCGTGCCGAACTGGCGCGCGAAGAGGCCGGTCAGCGCCTGCATCTGGTCGCGGCCGGTGAAGAGCGCGAACTTCTTCGGGTCGGTCGAGCGGATCTTCGCCAGGCGCTCGGTCAGGACCTCGAACGCGCGCTCCCACGAGACGACCTCGAACTCGCCCGCACCGCGTTCGCTGCCCGGCTTGCGCATCAGCGGCTTGGTGAGCCGCGCCGGCGACACCTGCTTCATGATCCCCGACGCGCCCTTGGCGCAGATCACCCCCTGGTTGAGCGGGTGGTCGGGGTTGCCGTCGATGTAGCGGACCTGGCCGTCGCGCAAGTGGACGCGGATGCCGCAGCGGCAGGCGCACATGTAGCAGGTGGTGGTCTTGACCTCGGTGGTCGCGCCCGGCAGCGGCGGGGCCAGCGGATCGTGCAGCGGTTCCCTCGACAGCAGCTTCAGCAAGGGCGACTCCTCGTGATGGAGATGGCGTGTCTCGACGCCGACCGGGCGATGTTAGGCAGTCGCGGTCGTTCGGAAAAGCGGAGAATTCCGCTCACGATGACCGGAAAAGTCGATCAGCCGAATACCGCGTCGCGGCTCCGCCTGAGCCTGCGCCGGCTCGAGGTGTTCGTCGCCACCGCGCGCGAGGGCAGCACGCGCGCCGCCGCCGACCGCGTGGCGCGCTCGCAGTCGGCCGCGAGCACGGCGCTCGCCGACCTCGAAGCGGTGTTCGGCGTGCAGCTCTTCGATCGGCTCGGGCGGCGGCTGGTGCTGAACGAGAACGGCCGGGCGCTCCTGCCGCGCGCGCAGTCGCTGCTCGAGCAGGCGGCCGAGCTCGAGGCGCTGTTCAGCGGTCGCCATGCGGCGCCGTTGCGCGTCGCCGCGAGCTTCACGATCGGCGAGTACCTGCTGCCCGAGCGCATCGCGAGCTGGACCCGCAAGCATCCGGCCTCGCCGGTGCGCATGCAGATCGCCAACACGCACGACGTGATCGCCGCGGTCGCGGCGTTCGATGCCGACGTCGGCTTCGTCGAAGGGCCGGAGACGCATCCCGACGTCGTGACGAGCCCTTGGCTCGACGACGCGCTGATCGTCGTCGCGGCGCCCGACCATCCGCTGGCGCGCAAGCCCGCGACCGCGCGCCGGCTCGCCAACGCCACCTGGGCGCTGCGCGAGCACGGCTCGGGCACGCGGCAAGTCACCGACGGCTGGCTGCTGCGGCACCTCGGGCGCGTGCAGGTCGGCTACGAGCTCGGCAGCACCGAGGCGATCAAGCGCGTCGTCGCGGCGGGCGGCGCGCTCGGCTGCCTGTCGCGCCATGCGGTCGCGCAGGACCTGGACGACGGCCGCCTCGTCGAGTTGCAGACGCGCCTGCCGGCCGCGACGCGCAGCCTCGCGACGGTGGTGCACCGCGACCGCCACCTCGGCCGCGCCACGCTGGAATTCCTGCGCCACTGCGGCGCGGCGATCGCGCGTTGAGGCCGTGTCGTCAGCCCAGGCGCGGCAGCACCTTGCGCAGCGCCGCCTGGTCGATCGGTTTCATCAGGTAGTGGTCGACCGTGCCGAAGACTTCGGTGACGCGCGGATCGGCGCGGTCGCGGCCGGTCACCGCGATCAGCACGATGTCGTCGCCATGCTCGTCGCGCAGGCGACGCGAAAGCTGCCGGCCGTCGAAGCCCGGCATGTTGACGTCGAGGATCACGCAATGCGGCAGCTGGCCCGCGACGATGTCGAGCGCACGCTGGCCGTCGGGTGCGGTCCAGACGGTGTAGCCGTCGAGCCGCAGCGCCGTGGCGAGCGGCTCGAGCTCGTCGGCGACGTCGTCGACGACGAGCACCTTCACTTCGTCGGCGGTCATGGTCGACGTTGCGGCGGCAGCCATCATGCGGCGGGCGGCGGGCGCAGCAGCTCCTGGATCTGCGCTGCGAGCTCGGGCGGATGGATGGGCTTCGGGCTATGCCGGTCGAAGCCGGCGGCGAGCGCGCGGTCGCGGTCTTCGTCGCGCGCGAACGAGGTCAGTGCGATCGCGGGAAGGCGGGCGCCGGGCGGCTCGCCCTGGCGGATCTCGCCGATCAGTGCATAGCCGTCGCGCCCCGGCATGCCGACGTCGCAGACCAGCACGTCGGGCGTGCGCGTCTTGAGCGTCGCATAGGCCTCGTCGGCGGAATAGGCCTGCCATACCTGCGCGCCCAGGCCGGCGAGGATCACGTCGAGCAGCGCGCAGGCTTCGGGGTCGTCGTCGACCACCAGCACCGACGTGCCGGCCAGCGCGCTGGCGGCCGGCGGCGCGTCGGCGGCGCGACGCCGCTCCGCGGCTTCGGGTGCCTCGAGCGGCAGCCGCACCTCGAACGTCGAGCCGCGCTCCAGGCCTGCGCTCGTCGCGCTGATCGTGCCGCCGTGCGCTTCGACGAGGTGGCGCGCGATCGACAGCCCGAGCCCGAGTCCGCCATGCTGGCGGTTGCTGGCGGTGTCGGCCTGCGAGAACTTGTCGAACAGGTGCGGCGCGAACTCGGGCGCGATGCCGCGGCCGCGGTCCGTCACGGCGAGGCTGATGCCATCGCGCTCCGCGCGCAGGCGGATCTCGACGACGCCATCCGGCTCGGAGAACTTGACGGCGTTGCTGAGCAGGTTCCAGACGATCTGCTGCAAGCGTCCGGCATCGGCCTGAATGCGCGGCAGGCCGGCCTCGATGTCGAGCCGGACCTGCACGCGCCGGTCCTCGATGGCCGGCCGCAATGCGCCGATGGCGGCATCGACGGCGTCCGACACCTGCACCGACTCGACGGCCAGTTCGAGCTTGCCGAGGTTGATGCGCGACATGTCGAGCAGATCCGAGATCAGCCGCGCCTGCGCCTTGGTGTTGCGATCGATCGCTGCCAGGCCGCGCTGCGCCTCGGCGTCGGTGCTGCGCTTCTGCAACACGTAGGTCCAGGCCGCGATCGCGTTCAGCGGGCTGCGCAGTTCGTGCGACAGCACCGCGATGAACTCGTCCTTCATGTGGTTCAGGTGCTCGGCGGCCCAGCGCGCGCCCTTTTCGCGATCGAGGGCCTCGCGGCGCTGCTGCTCGAGCGCGACGCGCTGCGAGATGTCGGTCGCCTGCACCATGCTGATGCCGGGCTCGGCGAGCGACGAGATGCTCCATTCGAACGCGATCTCGTGCCCCTCGGCATCGACGAGCGGAAACTCGGTGCGTGTTTCTTCCGGTCGCTGGCGGCGCGCGAACAGGTCGGCGCGCGCGGTCCAGCCGGGCGGCACGAAATCCCTGATCGGTGCGCCGACGACTTCCTCGCTCGTGCGCTTCAGCAGGCCGAGCATCGCCGGGTTGACCTCGACGAAGCGGCCCTCCGTATCGAGCAGGCAGATGCCGCCGGGCGCTTCGGTATAGATGGCCCGGAACTTCGCTTCGCTGCGCCGCATCGCCTCTTCGGCCACGTGCGTGCGCACCAGCGCCTGCACGGTGGCGATCAGCACCGCCGGCTCGACCGGATGGGTCAGGTAGGCGTCGGCGCCCGAATCCAGGCCGCGCACCTTGTCTTCGTCGGTGACGTAGGCGGCGCTCACGTGCAGCACCGGCAGCCGCACCGTCTCGGGCTGCGAGCGCCAGCGCCGGCAGATCTCGAAGCCGTCGATGTCGGGCAGATGGACGTCGAGGACCACGGCAGAGATATCCGCGTCGGCCATGCGCAGGCCTTCGGCGCCGGTCGCGGCCTCGCGCGTGCGAAAGCCCGCCGAGCGCAGCAACCGCGCAGTCACGTAGCGGCTGGTCGGATCGTCGTCGACGATCAGCAGCTCATGCCGCGAACGGTCGATCGGGCGGAAATCCGAGCTGCGGTCGCTCACGCGGGCTCTCCATCGCGGGGACGTGGGGCTGCGTTCTGCAGCCGAGCCGGTAGTGTGACCGCAAACGTGGAGCCCACGCCGAGCTCGCTCTGCAGGCTGACGCGCCCGCCCAGCAGTTCGGCCAGGTGGCGGCTGAGCGACAGGCCGAGGCCGGTGCCGCGCAGGCGCTTCTGGATCGGCGAATCGATCTGCGTGAAGTCGCGGAAGATGGCGTCGTGGAACTGAGGGTCGATGCCGATGCCGGTATCGGTGACGGCGAAGGTGATCGTGCCGTCGTCGTTCTGCACGGCGCTCACCCGCACCTCGCCCTTGGCGGTGAACTTCAGCGCGTTCGAGATGAAGTTGCGCAGGATCTGCGACAGCTTCTTGTCGTCGTTGAAGAGCGGCGGCACGTCCTGCGGCGCCTCGAAGATCAGCGCGACGTCGGGGTTCGTCAGCACCGGCTTGAACATGCCGCGCAGCGCCGAGAACAGGTCGACCATCTCGAACCAGCCGGGCGACACGTCGATGCGGCCGGCCTCGACCTTCGCGAGATCGAGCAGGTCGTCGACCATCTCGGCGAACTCGGTGGCGGTCGACTGGATGAACGCGACCTGGCGTTCCTGCTCGTTCGTCAGCGGCCCGTCGACGCGGTCGATGAGCAGCCGCGACAAGCTGCGGATCGACGCGATCGGCGTGCGGAACTCGTGGCTCATGTAGGCGAGGAAGCGCCCCTTCAGCTCGGTCGCGCGCTGGAGCTGCTGCGCCTGCAGGTCGAGTTCGGCATACAGCGCGAGCACGCCGCGGTTGGTCTCCTCGAGCTCCTCGCGCAACGCCTGCAGTTCGGCGTCGCGCGCCGCGAGCGTCTCGCTCGGCGCGGCGGCATCGAGGTTGGTCGCAGGCGCCTGGTCGCTCATGACGGAAGGTGCGAGGCGTTGCGGCGCACGACGACGACGGTCGCATCGTCGCGGCCGCGGCAATGGTCGCGGATCAGCCAGGCCGCCACCACGGTGACGTCGCACTGCACGAGGTCGGCCGCGGCGCTCAGGTTCCAGCGCGTGCGCAGGCCGTCGGTATGGACGATCAGCAGCGCATGCGGAGGCCAGTCGCTGCGCTGCTCCTGCGGCTGGCGGATCTGCACGCCGGCCGTGCCGTGCTGGGTCAGCAAGGTACGGTCGCTGTTGCCCGAGATCAGCCGGCCCGCGATGTTGCCGGCGCCGCAGGTCGTGACGCCGGCGCCGGCGGCGTCGAGTGCGTAGATCGCGACGGCGGCGCCGCGCGTGCCGGACAGCGCGCCATGCACCTTGCGCAGCAGTTCGCCGGGCGCGAGTGCGGCGTGCAGCGGCAGCAGCCCGGTCGCGCCGTCCGAGGCGATGGCGGCGTCCGGTCCATGGCCCAGGCCGTCGGCCATCATCAAGCAGGCGCCGTGCGCATGCTCGGCATACGCCCAGCCATCGCCGGACACCACTTCGCCCGGCGCCGCCAGGCATACGCCGCCGTGCGAGAACGCGCCGTCGGCGGCACGCCGGCCGGCCGTGCCGGCACGCATGCGCGCAAGGATCACGGTGCCCTGGTCGACCTTCGAGTAGTAGTGGAAGTCGCTCGCCAGGCGGCGCGCCGCGCCGAGGCCGGTGCCCGGGGTCGATCCGGACGTATAGCCGTCGGCGAGGCAGGCTTCGACGTCGGCCATGCCGGGACCGTGATCGAGCGACAGCACTTCGATGCATGGGACGTCGCGCTCGGTGCGCGCGCCGACGAGCAGGCGGCCGCGCTGCGCATGGCGCACGAGGTTGTTGCCGAGTTCGGTGACGACGAGCGCGACCCGACCCGCCGCGACATCGTCGAAGCCGAGCGCATCGGCCAGCCGGGCCGCGTGGCGGCGAGCCGCTCCGACCTGACTGGGCTCGTGGACCGCGAAGTTCGCGTGCGGAATCACGCGGCCCCTACTTCCAGCGCGTGATCGTCACGCAGGTGCCCACGCCCACCGCGGAGCGGATGTCGAACTCGTTGACGAGCCGCTTGCTGCCCGACAGGCCGATGCCCATGCCCTTGCCGGACGTCCAGCCGTCGGTCAGCGCACGCTCGATGTCGGGGATGCCCGGGCCGTGATCCTCGAACTGCAAGCGCAGGCCGGTACGCACGCCTTGGGCGACGATCTGCCAGCGCATCTCTCCGCCGCCGCCGTAGACCACGGTGTTGCGCGACAGCTCGCTCGCCGCGGTGATCATCTTGGTCTGGTCGACGAGCGAGAACTTCAGCTCCTGCGTCAGCTTGCGCACGGCTTGGCGGCCGAGCACGATGTCGGTCTCGCTGCGCAGCGGCAGGGAGCCTTCCTGCGGCTGCGTCAAACCGCGTCTCCCGATTCGGCGGCCGCTGCCTCGCTCAATATCGCCATGCCGCGCTCGACGTTCAGCGCGGTGCGCACGCCTTCGAGCGACAGGCCGAGCTCGACCAGCGTGATCGCGACCGCCGGCTGCATGCCGACGACGACCGTCGCCGCGCCGAGCACGCGGGCGATGCCCGAGATGCCGGCGATCGTGCGGCCGATGAACGAGTCGACGATCTGCAACGCCGAGATCTCGATCAGGACGCCATGCGCGCCGACCTCCTCGATCCTGGCCGTCAGGTCGTCCTGCAGCGCGAGCGCGGTATGGTCTTCGAGATCGACCTGGATCGTGACCAGCAGGCACTTGCCGATCTGCAGGATGGGGATGCGCTGCTCGGTCGTCACGTCGCGCCGGCTCACGCCGCCTTGGCTCGCGTGACGGTGTAGCCGGCGCGCTTCATCGCGAGCGACAGTGCATCGGCGAGCGTCGCCTTGGTCGTGACGCCCTGCAGGTCGATGCCCAGGTGCACGATGGTCTGCGCGATCTGCGGCCGCACGCCGCTGACGATGCAGTCGGCGCCCATCAAGCGGATCGCGGTCACGGTCTTCAGCAGATGCTGGGCGACCAAGGTGTCGACGGTCGGCACGCCGGTGATGTCGATGATCGCGAGCTCGGAGCCGGTCTCGACGATGCGCTGCAGCAGGGTTTCCATCACGAGCTGCGTGCGGCTGCTGTCGAGCGTGCCGATCATCGGCACCGCGAGGATGCCGTCCCACAGCTTGACGACCGGCGTCGACAGTTCGAGCAGCTCCTGCTGCTGGCGATTGATGATGTCTTCGCGGGTCCGCTGGTAGGTCGTCAGCGTCGTTTCGGCCATCACGTCGACGAGCGTCGAGACCGCCCAGATCGCGCCGATCAAGGCCTGCGTGTCGTCGGCGAGCTGTTTCTGCAGGCGCGCGAACAGCGGCCGCTTGAAGGCGAGTACGAAGCTGCTGGTCTCGGCCGCGGTGGCGCCGCGTGCGGCGCCGTCGCGCGACACGGTTTGCAGGATCTCCGTCAGGCGCTGCCAGACCGGCTGTGCGAGGTTCGTCGTCGAGCCGCCGCCTTGCAGCCCGGTGCGCACCGCGTCGAGCAGATCGGCTGCTTCGCGCGCGTAGGCAGAAGCAATGTCGCCGGAGCGCGGTACGGAGGAGTTGCGGGCTTCGTCGAGCCAGTCGCGCAGGATGGCGTCGCGATCGCGGCCGAGCAGGTCGGCGATGACGTTGCTGTCTGGAGTCATGGGCTTGCGATGATTGGAGAGGTCAGGGCAGGGCGCGGCGGTGCCGCAACATTATCCGTGGCGACCGCGCAATACGGCACGAACCAGACGGGCGGAGATGCGCAGGGCGGCGGGGGGCGACAGTGTTGTGCAGCGAACCGCTGCCGGATGTGTCAAAAGACATGCCGCCGCGGCGCATGTCGCGCGGCGGCGGACGCTGCGTCGGTCAGCGAGCGCGCGCTCGGAGATGCGGTCAGCCCCCTGAGCCGGTGCGGCGCGGCGGGGCCGGGCGGTCCGACGGGCACCAGCCATGCGACGCCGCGTAGTCGAAGGCGGCCTCGTCCGGCTCGGTGCCGCCGGCGCTCTCGAGAAACTGCGAATCCGACAGCTCGTCCGCGGCGTCGGGATTGAGTTGAGGTACGAGCTTGATGAGCGACACGGCGAACCGCTGCCGCCATTCCAGCCCGCGCGTCAGGTTCAGTCGGGTCACGTTCATCCCATACCTCTTGAAAGTGTCCGAAACAATGCGGTGCACATGGCAAGAAGCAGTTTCGATCCCGTGCATGCCGCCCCCTGTAGGACAACACGCCTTCGTCGTGCATCGCACGACACGCCGCCTCGCCGGCTCCTCGGTCGACCACGCTGACGTCGCGGGCTTGCGTGATACCATTTTTGGAGCACGGTCGGCTTGCCGATCGTGGCTGCGGTTACAGATCCTTCGCCATCGCGAAGGATGCGGTCGCCACGGGGTTGGTTGCGCGAGCACCGGCCCCGTTTTCACTTGGGGTGCGGCCTCACGAGGGCACGCACGCCATCACGGTCTTTCGAAAGGAAAGAGGTCATGAGCAATCAGGAGTTGTCTGCGGTGTTCGAGCGTTGCGGCATCGAACGCAGCGAGGTCAGCGGCGGCACGCTGCAGGTGCGCTCGCCGGTCGACGGCGCAACACTCGCCGAGCTGCACGAGACGCCGCTCGCCGAAGTCGCCGATGCGATCGCGCGCGCGCAGCAGGCATTCCGCGCCTGGCGCGTCGTGCCGGCGCCGGTGCGCGGCGAGCTGGTGCGGCTGTGGGGCGAAGAGCTGCGTGCCGCCAAGGCCGACATCGGCCATGTCGTCTCGATCGAGGCCGGCAAGATCGTGCAGGAAGGCCTCGGCGAGGTGCAGGAAGGCGTCGACATCTGCGAGTTCGCGCTCGGCCTGTCGCGCCAGCTCTACGGCAAGACCATCGTCTCCGAGCGTCCCGGCCACCGCATCATGGAGCAATACCATCCGCTCGGACCGGTCGCGGTGATCACCGCCTTCAACTTCCCGAGCGCGGTGTTCGCGTGGAACGCGGCGCTCGCGCTGGTGTGCGGCGATCCGGTGATCTTCAAGCCGTCCGAGAAGGCGCCGCTGTCGGGCCTCGCGACGTTCCGCGCGCTCGAGCGCGCCATCGCCCGCTTCGGCGAGCGGGCACCGGCCGGACTCGCGCAGATCGTGATCGGCCGTGCGCCGCAGGCCGAGGCGCTGGTGGCGAGCGACGACATACCGCTGGTCTCCGCCACCGGCTCGACCCGCATGGGCCGCATCGTCGGACCGGCGGTGGCGCGCCGCTTCGGGAAGCGCATCCTCGAACTCGGCGGCAACAACGCGATGGTGGTCACGCCGCATGCCGACCTCGAGATGGCGGTGCGCGCGATCCTGTTCAGCGCAGTCGGCACCGCGGGCCAGCGCTGCACGACCTTGCGGCGCCTGATCGTGCACCGCTCGGTGCGCGACGCGCTGGTAGATCGGCTGCTGCCCGCCTACCAGAGCCTGCCGATCGGCAATCCGCTCGAAGCCGGCACCTTGGTCGGCCCGCTGATCGACGAGGCGGCCTATGGTGCGATGCAGCAGGCGCTGACCGATGCGCGCGTGCAGGGCGGTCGCACCCTGGTGGGCGGCGAGCGCGTGCTGGCCGATCGCCATCCGGGCGCCTACTACGTGCAGCCGGCGATCGTCGAGATGCCGGCGCAGACCGAAGTGGTGCGCCGCGAGACCTTCGCGCCGCTGCTGTATCTCATGACCTACGACGACCTCGATGCCGCGATCGAGACGCACAACGACGTGCCGCAGGGCTTGTCGTCGTGCATCTTCTCGACCAACCTGCTCGAGATCGAGCAGTTCATTTCGGCGGCCGGTTCGGACTGCGGCATGGCCAACGTGAACATCGGCCCGAGCGGCGCGGAGATCGGCGGCGCGTTCGGCGGCGAGAAGGAAACCGGCGGCGATCGGGAGAGCGGCTCGGACTCGTGGAAGCAGTACATGCGGCGGACCACGAACACGATCAACTACTCGACCGAGCTGCCGCTGGCGCAGGGCATCAAGTTCGGCTGAACCTCATCGGCCGACGGTCGGCGTGGCTTTGGTCACGGCCTGATTTCACGCTGCATCGGCAGCCCCACGACCGAGGGATGGCTGCGCAGGGCGCCGCTCTTATAGTCGCTTCAGACGGCGGTGAAGCGATAAGCCCACCCTCACCAATCAGTCCGACAGTGGCGTGTCGGCGCCGTCGCCAACACCGGCAAGGGCGCTGCGATCTCGAGGTCGCGGCGCCCTTCGTTTTTTCTTGGTCCGGGTCAGGCGCCGAACCAGCGGCCGAGCAGTTCATGCACGACGTTGCGCACGTCGACGAAGCCATAGGTCGAAGGGATCCAGCGCAGCACCGGCCGCTCGGTGTGCGGGGCGACGGCGATCGGCGCCGGCTCGATCGTGATGTCCGCATGCTCGGCGGCGGCGGCCTCCTCGAACGCGCGCCGGGCGCGCGGCATGTGCCAGCCGTGCGTGACGAGCACGATGCGATGGATGCCGTCGCGCTTCAGCAGCGCGACGCTGTAGCCGGCGTTCTCGCGCGTGTCGCGCGAGTCTTCCTCGACCCAGCGCAGCGGCAACCCGTATTCCTGCGCGGCGATCTGCGCGGCAACGCGCGCTTCCGGCGTGGCGTCCTGCTGCGCCCAGCCCAGTCCGCCGCTGTAGCCCGCCGGCAGGCCCGTGCGGCGCGCGAGCCAGACGGCATAGCGCAGCCGCTCGAGCGAATAGGCGCTGAGGTCCGCGGTGCCGTATTCGGGCGCATAGCGCTCCACGCCGCCGCCGAGCGCCAGGATGGCGATCGGCCGGTGCGCCGCGGCGTCCGCCTTCAGCGCGGCGATCCGGTCGGTGCCTAGCGCGGGCGGCGGGTGCAACAGGGTGCGCGTCAGCAGATCGGCGCTGCCGGTGCAGGACATCAGCCAGAGCAGCACGACGCCGGTGGCGATCGCGAGCCACCCCCAACCGCGCCGCGGCAGCATGAGGCGGGCGCCGACCAGCACGAGCAGCAGCAACGGCACCGGCGGCATCAGCAATGCCGCGAGGACCGGCTTCCAGCTTTCGATGCCGAGCAGGACGAACAGGCTGTTCACGCAGATGGAGATGGACCGTAGAGGGCGCGCGGATTGTGCCGGACGCGGCGGGTGCATCATCCGGCCTCTGCGACAGCCAGGGAGCGACACGATGAGCAACGACCGTGCGGCCGCGCTGCAGGCCCGCCTGATCCGCAACCACGAACAGGTGCCGAAGCTGCGCGAGGAACGCGCGCCGCTCTACGACACGCTGTGCGCCCGCCTCGCGCCGGGCACCGCGGCGTCCAAGCTCGGCATCAGCGTCGACATCCTCGAGCCCGGCAAGCGCGGCTGTCCCTACCACTACCACCATGCGCAGGAAGAGGCCTTCGTGGTCCTCGAAGGCTCGGGCACCTTGCGCGTCGCCGGCGAGCTGCTGCCGATCACCGCGGGCGACGTGATCTTCATCCCGAACGGCCCGGACTACCCTCATCAAATCGTCAACACCTCGGCCGCGCCGCTCAAGTACCTGTCGATCAGCACGCGCGAGACGCCCGAGGTCGTCGAATACCCGGACTCGGGCAAGTACATGGCGTCGGCGCGCGTCGGCGGCGGGCGCGACTTCATCGCGATCGCGCGCAGCGGCAGCCACGTCGACTATTGGGACGGCGAGCCGTGAGATCGTCGCCCGACGCTCCACAGCCGGAGGAAAAAACGCACGTCGGCGCGAACGGCCGCGCGCCATGACACGAACCGGCGCTATCGTTGCGGCGGCTGAAGAACGAGGGGAGCCGCGAAACCGATGAGGCGATGGGCGAGACGCTTGGCATGGGGCGTGGTGGCCTGGCTGGCGCTGTGCGCGCTCGCGTGGGCGGCGCTGCCGCCGCTGCTGCGCTGGCAGGGCGAATCGCGGCTCACCGAAGCGCTCGGGCGCAAGGTCACGATCGGCGAGGTCCGCTTCCTGCCGTGGAGCCTCGATCTGACGATCCGCGACGTCAGCGTCGCCGGCGCGCCGCAGGCCGCGGCATCGGCACCGGCGAGCGCAGCCAGCGCCGCGCCGCTGCTGCAGATCGGCCGCATTCACGTCAATGCGTCGACCAGCTCGATCGTGCGGCGGGCGCCGGTCATCGAAGCGCTCGACGTCGACGGGCTGCGTGCCCGCGTCACGCGCACCGAGGCCGGCCACTACGATGTCGATGACCTGATCGCGCGCTTCGCTGCGCAGCCCGCGAGCGCGCCGGCCGCGCGCGAACCGGCGCGCTATGCGCTCTACAACGTGCAACTGCACGATGCGAGGCTGCGCTTCGACGATCGGCCGGCGCAGCGCGTGCACGAGCTTGCCGATCTGCGGCTCGACCTGCCGTTCGTCTCGAATCTGCCGGCCGAAGTCGCGGTCAAGGTGCAGCCGCGGCTGGCCTTCACGCTCAACGGCGCGCACTTCGACAGCGGTGCCCAGACCACGCCGTTCGCGCCCGATCGCCTGAGCGACCTGAAGCTCGGTATCACCGACCTCGACCTCGCGCCGTATGCCGGCTACCTGCCGGCCACGCTGCCGTTCCGCATCACGAGCGGCCAGGTCGCGAGCGACCTCGCGCTGCACTTCATGGTCGATCCCAAGGGCACGGCCAGCTTGGCGATCCGGGGCACGCTGGGCATGCGCGACGTCGCCACGACCGATGCGGCCGGTGCGCCGCTGCTCGCCTGGCAACGCCTGCAACTCGAATTGCGCGACGTGCAGCCGCTCGTGCGACGCCTCGACTTCGGCGCGCTGCAGCTCGACGGTGCCGAGCTGCATGCAGCGCGCGATGCCGACGGGCGCATCAGCCTGGCGGCGCTCGCCGGCAACGGTGCCGGCGATGGGCCACCGGCGGCCGCGCCGGCGGCGAGTGCCGCAAGCGGTACCGTTCCCGCACCGGCCGCTGCCGACGCCTGGCAAATCGGCATCGATCGCATCGCGCTCGACGGCGCGCGCGTGCTGTGGAGCGATGCCGCCGTGCATCCGGCGGCGCAACTGCAGCTCGACGGGATCGCGCTGGACCTGCGCTCGGTGCACTGGCCGATGACCGCGCCGATGCCGCTGACGCTGGCGGCGACCCTGCGCTCGCAAGGCGATGCGGCGCCGGCGCTCGGCACATTGAAAGTCGACGGCGATGTCGGCGTGAGCGCCGCCAAGTTGAAGATCGCGCTGGCCGACGGCGTGCTCGAGGGCCTGGCGCCTTATGCCGCCATCGCGATCACGCCGAAGCTCAGCGGCAAGCTGGCGTTCGACGGCACGCTCGATTGGTCGTCCGATGCGGCGGCGCCGCGCCTGCAGGTCGCCGTGCAGTCGGCTCGCATCGACGCGCTGCGCCTCGACGAGGCCGGCGCGCGCGATCGGCGCGATCCGGCGCTCGCGTGGCAGCAGGCCGCGATCGGCGATGCGCTGCTCGACCTCGAGGCGCGCCGGTTGACGCTCGGCAGCGTGAAGCTCGTCCGACCGGCGGTGCGCCTGGCACGCGACGAGAAGGGCACGACCAACGTCGAGCAATGGGTCGTCCCGTCCGCGGTGCCGGCGGCACCTGCCGCATCGGCTGCGTCCCGCCCCTGGCAGGTCGTGCTGAAGTCGCTCGCGCTGAGCGGCGGCGACGCCCGGCTGGTCGACGCGTCGCCGGGCCGCAAGGTACGGCTGCAGCTGACGAAGCTCGACCTCGCGCTGCACGACCTCGCGCTCGACGGCGCGCGCACGATCGCACCGGCGGCGCTGCAATTGACCGCGCGCGGCGGCTCGGGCGGACGCGATGCGCCCGACGGCGCGATCGCATGGGCGGGCCGCTTCGGTCTCGCGCCGCTGCTAGTCGAAGGCACCCTGCGCATCGACCGCTTGCCGATCCATGCCGCCGAGCCCTACTTCGCGCATGCGTTGCCGATCGAGCTGCGCCATGCCGACGCCGGCTATGTGGGCCGCATTGCGCTGCGCGAGGGTGCGCATGGCGTCGAGCTGCAGGCCGCCGGCGATGCGCTGCTCGCCGACGTGCGCATCGCGACGCCGGCAGGCGGCGACGAACTGCTGAGCTGGCAGACGCTCGGCCTGAAGCAGCTCAAGGTCGCGCTGAAGCCGCCCGCCGAGCCGCAGGTCGACATCGAGGCGGTGAACGTCGACGACTTCTACAGCCGGCTCGTCGTCACCGAGCAAGGGCGCTTCAACCTGCAGGACGTCGGCGCGCGGCCGGCCGACGAGGCGGCGAGCGCGCCGCCCGCTGCGGCCGCCTCCGCGCCGAGCGATGCGGCCTCGGCCCCGCCGTCGCGCCTGCCGTTCAAGCTCGCGATAGGGGCGACGCACCTGTCCAACGGCCGCGTCGACTTCAGCGACCACTACATCCGCCCGAACTACAGCGCGCAGCTCACCGAACTGACCGGCACGCTCGGCACATTCCGCTCCGATGCCGACCAGATGGCCACGATCGAGCTGCACGGCAAGGCGGCCGGCACGGCGATCCTCGCGATCAGCGGTGCGCTCGACCCGTCGACCAATCCGCCGGTGATGGACATCCGCGCCAAGGCGAGCGACCTCGAGCTCGCGCCGCTGTCGCCCTATGCCGGCAAGTACGCCGGCTACGCGATCGAGCGCGGCAAGCTGACGATGGACGTGGCCTACAAGATCGATGCCGACGGCCGCCTGGCGGCGACCAACCAGGTGATCGTCAACCAGCTGACGTTCGGCGAGCAGATCGATTCGCCCGATGCGATCAAGCTGCCGGTGCGCCTCGCCGTCGCGCTGCTGACCGACCGCAACGGCGTCATCGACCTCGACCTGCCGGTCAGCGGCAGCCTGAAAGATCCGCAGTTCAGCATCGGCAGGCTCATCGTCAAGGTGATCGTGAACCTGCTGACGAAGGTGATCACCGCGCCGTTCGCGCTGCTGTCGGGCGGCGGTGGCGGCGGCCCCGACCTGAGCCTGGTCGCGTTCGAGCCCGGCACCGCGCGCATCGCGGCGAGCGGCCAGGAAGCGATCGACAAGGTGGCGCGCGCGCTCGCCGACCGGCCGGCACTGCGCATGACGATCACCGGCGCGGTCGATCCGGCGTCCGAGCGCGCCGCGTTCCAGCATGCCGCGCTCGAAGCGCGTCTCGGCGCCGAGAAGAAGCGCCTGGCCGCGCGGGTATCGGAGGACACCAGCGCGCCGGCCGGCGAGGTCGCCGCGACCCTGGCGCCGGACGAGCGCGAGCGCCTGCTGAAGTCGATCTACAAGGAGACCGACCTGCCCGACAAGCCGCGCAACTTCCTCGGCTTTGCCAAGGGCATCCCGGCCGAGGACATGCAGCGCCTGCTCGAGCAGCAGATGCCGGTGGATGGCGACCGGATGCGCGCGCTGGCGCTGCAGCGCGGCGTCGCGGTGCGCGAGGCGCTCGTCGCCAAGGGGATCGCCAGCGACCGGCTGTTCCTCGCCGCGCCCGACGTGCGCCCGGAAGGCGAGACCGCTTGGACGCCGCGCGCCCGGCTCGCCGTGACGATGAAATAGCCCCGCGCCGAATCAGAAGAACGCCTGCAGCCCCGTCTGCGCGCGCCCGAGGATCAGCGCATGGATGTCGTGCGTGCCCTCGTAGGTGTTCACCGTCTCGAGGTTGATCATGTGGCGGATCACGTGGTATTCGTCGTGGATGCCGTTGCCGCCGTGCATGTCGCGCGCCATGCGCGCGACGTCGAGCGCCTTGCCGCAGCTGTTGCGCTTGATCAGCGAGACCATCTCGGGCGCGGCCTTGCCGTCGTCCAGCAGCCGCCCGACGCGCAGGCACCCTTGCAGGCCGAGCGTGATCTCGGTCTGCATGTCGGCGAGTTTCTTCTGGATCAGCTGGTTCTGCGCCAGCGGCCGGCCGAACTGCCGGCGATCGAGCGTGTACTGGCGCGCCGCATGCCAGCAGAACTCGGCCGCGCCGAGCGCGCCCCAGGCGATGCCGTAGCGCGCCTTGTTGAGGCAGCCGAACGGGCCCTTCAGCCCGGCGATGTTCGGCAGCTTGTTGGCGGCCGGCACTAACACGTCGTCCATCACGATCTCGCCGGTGATCGACGCGCGCAGGCTCATCTTGCCTTCGATCTTCGGCGCGGTCAGGCCCTTCATGCCCTTCTCGAGCACGTAGCCGCGGATCGCTTCCTGCCCGCCGACCTGGCCGTCGGGATCGACCTCCTTGGCCCAGACGACGAACACGTCGGCGATCGGCGAGTTGGTGATCCACATCTTGCTGCCCTTGAGCAGCCAGCCGCCGTCGGTCGGCTTCGCACGCGTCAGCATGCTGGCCGGATCACTGCCGTGGTTCGGCTCGGTCAGGCCGAAGCAGCCGACCCATTCGCCGGTCGCGAGCTTCGGCAGGTACTTCTGGCGCTGCGCCTCGTCGCCGTAGGCATGGATCGGATGCATCACGAGCGAGCTCTGCACGCTCATCGCGCTGCGGTAGCCGCTGTCGACGCGCTCGACCTCGCGCGCGACGAGGCCATAGCTCACATGGTTGACGCCCGGGCAGCCGTAGCCGTCGATCGTCGAGCCGAGCAGGCCGAGCTCGCCCATTTCGGTCATGATCGCGCGGTCGAAGGTCTCGTGGCGCGCCGCCATCAAGACGCGCGGCTGCAGCCGCGACTGGCAGTAGTCGTGCGCGGCATCGCGCACGGCGCGCTCGTCGTCGCTCAGTTGCTCGTCGAAGCGGAAGGGATCGTCCCATTGAAACGCGGCGGTCTTGGCCATACGTCGTCCTCTGTTGAATCTCGTTCGATCATACGGCGCCGTCCGCGCCGCCAGCCCGGAGCTCGCCATGACCTCATCCTCGACCTTGCAGACCATCACGCTCGCCGGCGGTTGCTTCTGGTGCCTCGAAGCGGTCTACGAGAGAGTGCAGGGCGTCGACAGCGTCGTCTCCGGCTATTCGAACGGCGATGCGACCGACCCGAGCTACGAGCAGGTCTGCGGCGGCGACACGGGCCATGCCGAGGTCGTGCGAGTGACCTTCGATCCGGCCGTGATCTCGCTGCGCGAGATCCTCGAGATCTTCTTCGTGATCCACGACCCGACGACCTTGAACCGGCAGGGCAACGACGTCGGCACGCAGTACCGCTCGGGCATCTACTTCCACGATGCCGAGCAGGAGCGCGTCGCGCGCGACGTGTTCGCCGAGGTCGACGGGCTGCACAAGGGCCGTGCCGTCACGCAGCTCGAGCCCGAGCGCAACTGGTGGCGCGCCGAGGACTACCACCAGCACTACTTCGCGAACCATCCGAACCAGGGCTACTGCGCGATGGTCGTGGCGCCCAAGGTCGAGAAGTTTCGCAAGACGTTCGCCGGCAAGTTGCGCAGTTGACCGCTCAAGGCGCGAGGCGCTCGCGTATCCACGCGTCGCCTATGCGCCGGTAGCGCAGCCGGTCGTGCAGGCGCGACTTGCGCCCTTGCCAGAACTCCCAGCGGTCCGGCGCGAGCCGATAGCCGCCCCAGTGCGGCGGGCGCGGCGGTTTCAGCATGAACTGCGCCGCGTACTTGGCGGCGGCCGTCACCAGCTCGGTACGCGACGCGATCACGCGGCTCTGCGGCGAAGCCCAGGCACCGATGCGCGAATCGAGCGGACGGCTGTCGAAGTAGGCGTCGGAGTCGGCGGCATCGACCTTCGTGACCGAGCCTTCGATGCGCACGACCCGTTCGAGCTCGACCCAATGGAACTGCAGCGCGGCATGCGGATGCACTGCGAGTTCGCGTCCCTTGCGGCTCTCGTAGTTGGTGTACCAGACGATGCCGCGTGCGTCGTAGCCCTTGATCAGCACGACACGGGTCGACGGCCGGCCGTCTTCGCCGACGGTCGCCAGGGTCATCGCATTCGGCTCGGGCAACCGGGCTGCGAGCGCCTGTTCGAGCCATTGCGAAAACTGCTGCAACGGATCGGCGGCCGAGGCCGATTCGTCGAGCTCGGCACGCTCATAGCTCTTGCGCAACTGGGCGATGTCGTGGGCGATGTCGTCGTTCATGCAGCGTGGTTCGGTGAGTGCGTCGACGGAGTATAGGAATGGCTCGCATCCCCAGCGTTGCTTACGGGGAAGGCCTTAGGTAATGCTCCCACTACCTGAATCGAAGGTCAGCTCCCATTCTTGGCCTGCAACGAAGAACGCTCCGGCACGCGTATTGCTGCGCCGTGATGCGCGATAACGAGATCAGGGGAACGACCGAATGGCTTCAGGGCCTGTCGTGGTGGTGCTGGCGGCCGGCAAGGGCTCGCGCTTCGAGGCCGCCGAGCACAAGCTCGTGCAGCCGCTGGGCGGCACGACCGTGCTCGGCGAGACCATCGTGCATGCGCTGGCCAGCGGCCTGCCGGTGATCGTCGTGACCACGTCAGCGGTAGCGGAGACGGCGCGGCGCAGCGTCGCGGCGCGCGACGTCGTGCTGCTGCCCGAGGTCGGCACGGCCGGACAGCAGGGGCTCGGCATGGGCTATTCGATCGCCGCCGGCGTCAGTGCGCGTCCGGATGCGAGCGGCTGGGTCGTGCTGCCCGGCGACATGCCGGCCGTGCAGGCCGCCACGATCTCCGCGGTGGCACGCCAGCTCGACCAGCACCCGGTCGTCTACGCACAGCACCGCGGCCGGCGCGGCCATCCGGTCGCATTCGCCGCCGAGCTGTATTCCGAACTGGCGCTGCTGAGCGGCGACGAAGGTGCGCGCCGCATCGTCGCGCGCTACCCGGCGCACGGCCTGGAGATCGACGACGCCGGCGTGCTGCTCGATATCGATACGCAGGCCGACCTCGCACAGCTCCGGCAGCGGGACGTCCGTACGCCAGGCTGACGCTGCCGCCCGCTCACGAGAAGCGGAACCCTCCCGGGCACCAGCCCTTCGACAGGGCGAACGGTTCCGGGACCGCGTGTTTCTTCGCGAGCGCCGGCGCGGCCTCGGGCCCGGGATGATCTCAACAGAGCGCATGGCGCTGCACCAGCGCCATCAGCCGCTCGATCTCGCGGTCGTGGATGGCGTGGTCGCGCAGGCCGCGGGCCGTGTCGACGAGGTAGTCGAGCGTCGTGCCGTAGCGGCCATGCGCGGTGCGCAGCACGGCCACCATCTCGTCGTCGCCTATCGTGCCGGTGTAGGCCGGGCTGTCGTTGGCGAGCGTGAACGCGAGCGCGCGGATGCGCCCTGGCGCGGTGCCGCAGCGCAGCCACTTGGCGTCGTAGACGCCGGTCGGCATCTCGCGTGCCCACAGGCGCTTGAGCTCGGGCAGCGCATGCGCCGAGTCGATGCGGTAGGCGATGCCGCGGCAGGAGCCGCCGCGCACCAGCGCGAACACCAGGCCGGGGCATTCGGGCGTGCCGCGGTTCACGCGCGAGCGCATCTCGAGCGCGCGATGCCAGCCATGCACGATGGCCGGGCGCTGCTCGACGGCGGCGAACTCGGGCCGCCAGATCAGCGACGCGTAACCGAACACCCAGACGTCGTCGTGGCCGCCCCAGGCCGCGAGCATCTCTTCGAACAGCACCGCCGGGTCGCGCACGGCGATGGCCGCATAGGGCGACGGCTCGGTGGTGGACGCGCTCTGCAGGCTCGGGAGGACATCGGCCATGGCCACACTCTACCGTTACATGCGGCGGCCGGCACGCGAGTAGGATGGGTCGAGGCCGCGATCACCGTACCCGGGCCAGGCTCTTCGTGAAGTTGTTCCCCAAGTTGTTGGTCAAGTTGTTCGTCAACTGTTCGCCAAGTTGTTCCTCGCATGTAACTAGGTTACTAGACAATCGACCCTGCCGTTACAGCCGCTGCCGACCATGAAGCAAGCCCTCGTCGAAGTCACCCAGCGCATCCGTGCACGCAGTGCCGCGACGCGCTCGGCCTACCTCTCGCGCGTCGATGCGCTGATCGATCGCCCGCGCGGCGCCGATCGCATGGGCTGCGCCAACGTCGCGCATGCGTTCGCTGCGCTGCCCGGCAGCGACAAGCTGCGCATCGTCGCCGAGCGCGCGCCCAACATCGGCATCGTGACGGCGTACAACGACATGCTGTCGGCGCATCAGCCGTACGAGACCTTCCCGGCGCTGCTGCGCGACGAAGCCCGCCGGCTGGGTGCGACCGCGCAGGTCGCGGGCGGCGTGCCGGCGATGTGCGACGGCGTGACGCAAGGCCTGCCCGGCATGGAGCTGAGCCTGTTCTCGCGCGACACGATCGCGATGTCGACCGCGATCGCGCTGACGCACGACGTGTTCGATGCGGCGCTGCTGCTCGGCGTGTGCGACAAGATCGTGCCCGGCCTCCTGATCGGTGCGCTGCACTTCGGTCACCTGCCGTGCGTCTTCGTGCCGGCCGGGCCGATGGCGAGCGGCCTGTCGAACACCGCGAAGTCCAAGGTGCGCGAGCAGTACGCGCAAGGCCAGGTCGGCCGCGACGAGCTGCTGAAGGCCGAGTCCGAGGCCTACCACGGCGCCGGTACCTGCACGTTCTACGGCACCGCCAACAGCAACCAGATGCTGCTCGAGGCGATGGGCCTGCATGTGCCGGGCGCTGCCTTCGTGCATCCGCATGCCGAGCTGCGCGACGCGCTGACGCGCGCATCGGTCGGCCATGTGCTCGCGATGGTGCGCGGCGGCCAGCGTTTCACGCCGATCGGCCGGCTCGTCGACGAGCGCGTGATCGTCAATGCGATGGTCGCGCTGCTCGCCACCGGCGGCTCGACCAACCACCTGATCCATTGGGTCGCGGTCGCGCGCGCCGCCGGCATCCTGATCGACTGGACCGATTTCTCCGACCTGTCGCGCAGCACGCCGCTGCTGGCGCGGGTCTATCCGAACGGCAGCGCCGACGTGAACCAGTTCCAGGCGGCGGGCGGCCCGGGCTTCGTCATTCGCGAGCTGCTCGATGCCGGCGCGATGCATGCGGACGTGGCGACGGTCTCGGCCGGCGGCATGGCCGACTACGGCCGGGTGCCGGAGCAGATCGGTGGCCGGCTGCAATGGTCGGCGCTGCCGGCCGCGAGCGTCGACGAGTCCGTCGTCCGCGGTGCGGCCGCGCCGTTCAGCGAGGAGGGCGGGCTGAAGCTCCTGACCGGCAACCTCGGGCGCGCCGTCATCAAGGTGTCTGCGGTGCCGGCGAACTGCCACGTGATCGAGGCGCCCGCGCTGCTGTTCGATACCCAGGAGCAGCTCCTCGCCGCCTTCAAGGGCGGCAAGCTCGAACGCGACTTCGTCGCCGTCGTGCGCTTCCAGGGGCCGGCCGCTTGCGGGATGCCCGAGCTGCACAAGCTGACGCCGCCGCTGTCGGTGCTGCAGGGCCGCGGCTACAAGGTCGCGCTCGTCACCGACGGCCGCATGAGCGGCGCATCCGGCAAGGTGCCGGCGGCGATCCACGTGAGTCCGGAGGTGCTGTCCGGCGGTCCGCTCGGCAAGGTGCGCGACGGCGACGTGGTGCGGCTCGATGCGGTGGCGGGTACGCTGGATGCGCTGGTGGATCCGGCCGAGTGGGAAGGGCGCGAGTCCGCGGTCCTGCCTGCCGCGCAGGCCCATGCGACGGCGCACGGCCTGGGCCGCGAGCTCTTCGCCGGCATGCGCCGCAACGTCACGAGCGCCGAGGAAGGCGCCTGCACCTGGCTGTGAACACGGACATGGAGACCCGCACGATGAACACCCTCGACCTCGTTTCCTACGGCCCGGTGATCCCGGTCATCGTCATCGACCGCGTCGACGATGCGGTGCCGATGGCGCGCGCGCTGGTCGCCGGCGGCGTGCGCGTGCTCGAGGTGACCTTGCGCACGCCGGCCGCGCTGCAATGCATGGAAGCGATCATCGCGGGCGTGCCCGATGCGATCGTCGGCGCCGGCACGGTGCGCTCGAAGGCCGACGTGCAGGCGGCCGCGAAGATCGGCTGCCGCTTCGCGGTCAGCCCCGGCTACACGTCGGCCATCGGCCAGGCCTGCCGCGATGCCGGCCTGCCGCTGCTGCCCGGCACGGCAACGGCCGGCGAAGTGATGCAGGCCAATGCCGACGGCTACCGCTTCCTGAAGTTCTTCCCGGCCGTGCAGGCGGGCGGCATCGCGATGCTGAAGGCGCTCGCCGGCCCGTTCGGCGACGTCGTGTTCTGCCCGACCGGCGGCATCACGGTCGAGACCGCACCGCAGTTCCTGGCGTTGCCGAACGTCAAGGTCTGCGGCGGCTCATGGCTGACGCCCGCCGGTGCCGTGGCGGCGCAGGACTGGGACCGCATCACGCAACTCGCCACGGCGGCCAGCGCGCTGCGGGCGGCCTGATCGCCGAGCGTCAGGCATCGAGACGGCGGCGCAATTCGGCCAGCGCCTCGACGCCGGCGGACAAGCGTTCCGTAGCCCGCGCCAGCCTCTCGATCTCGCGTCGAGTCGGCAGGCTCGCCGGGTCGGGTCCGAGCTTGTGGACGAAAAAGGGCGGTATCCGGTTGACGGAGGCCAGCCAGCGCCGAATTTCGCAGCTCTTTCTGGCAATGGCCGCTTGCGTGGGCGTACGCGGCGTGATCATCCTGGAGCCGGTGATCTGCAAGCCTTCGAGGTCCGTGACGGTGACCGTGATTCGCGTTGAGTAGATGTCTACCGGCTCGGCCCAACGAACCACCAGCACCGTGCCGTCGGTCGCTGTCAGTGGCGTTACGAATTCCGGGTCGAACGTCCACTTGCAAGTCGGCATCAGCATGGGTGGCAGCTTCGGCTCGATCCATGCAGGGTCAGCGGACAGCGACAGCCTCAGCTCGGACACCTCGCCCATCGCGGGCCCGACGCCGCAGTCATCCATTTGGACGTCGATGCCGGCGACTCGCCGCGGCAGGATGCAGCGGCTGTCTCTGTTGGACCAGTAGGATGCCGCGACCACGCCGTCGGCATCGCCCGCGGCATCGCTGTTGTCCTCGCAGATGTCGGCGACCTCGATTCCATTCTCCGGCTGGGTGTAGCCGTTGGCTTCCGGATCCGTGCAGGCCTCGATGATCTCGTGGCTCGCAATATATGAATCGGCATTGCTGATCCAGGCGAAGTGGAACGTTTGCCTGTCGATGCTGGACCAGAAATGAAATCCGCCGGCGGAGGTGTTGTCGGTAAGCGTTCCGCCATCCGTGACGACGAGATAGAGCAGTTGCGAGTTCAGCCTGAAGTCGGGGACGCGACCGCCGGCGATCAGGCCGGACACATACGACGCCAGGTCGCTGAGGCTGAACGTCGCGGGCGGCGTGGAGGTCGTGTCGAACAGCGCGTCATGGATCGTTCCGGCTTGAATGTCCCGATACTGGCTGAGGCCCACCATGTACGGGCCTTGCATGAGATGCCGCAAATCGTCGATCAACGCGGCGGCTCTGTTCTGAGGATCACCCGACGACCAGACGCTGCCCCAAAAGATCGGCATCACGACCACGCTGGAGATGATCGGACCGCCATGATCCGCAAGCTTGTCCACGGTGCTCTCCTTGTCGGGCCGCGCACGGCCCACCATCAAGCGAGCAGTACATCATGCCGCCTCGAGAGTCGGCTTCAACAAGTCTGTGGACGTCCGTTTGCGGTCTGCGCCGAGATCGGCCGTTCGTCGGAAGGGCATCGAACGGAACCCGTCGTCCATCACGCCGGCACCGGCTGCGGCGGAGGCCGCACCGGCCGCGCGATCGCGATCGCCATCAGCGAGGCGACCAGGCAGGCCGCGCCGGCCGTGAACAGCGCCGGGTTGTAGGTCAACAGCAGCGTGCGCGTCAGCCCGGCGCCGTAGGCCGCGGTGGCAGCGCCGAGCTGATGCGCGGCGAACACCCAGCCGAAGATCATGCCGGCGCGCTCCTTGCCGAACTCCTGCGCGGCCAGCTTGACGGTCGGCGGTACGGTCGCGATCCAGTCGAGCCCGTAGAACATCGCGAAGACCGACAGGCCGTACAGCGTGAAGGTCGAGAACGGCAGCCAGAACAGCGACAGCCCGCGCAGCCCGTAGTACCAGAAGAGCAGCTTGCGGTTGTCGTAGCGGTCGGAGAGGTAGCCCGACAAGGTCGTGCCGACCAGGTCGAACGCACCCATCATCGACAGCACCGATGCGGCCGGCACGGGAGACAGGCCGTTGTCGCCGCACAGCGAGATGAAGTGCGTCTGCACCAGGCCGTTGGTCGACAGGCCGCAGATGAAGAACGTGCCGGCGAGCAGCCAGAACGTGCGGTTGCGCGATGCTTCGATCAGCACCTTGAACGGGCCGAGGATGTCGAGCCGCGCGGGCGGCGCCACCGGCTCGGGCGGCGTGTTCTCGGGCTCGCCGTACGAGCGCAGGCCGACGTCGCGCGGATGGTCGCGCATGAAGAAGGTCGCGAGCAGCGCGACGATCGCGCAGGCGACGAAGATCGGGATCACCGCATAGCGCCAGCCCAGGTGCTCGATCATCCAGGCCGCGACCGGCCGGAAGATGAGCTGGCCGGTCGCGGTGCTCGCCGCGAACATGCCGACGACGAGCCCTCGCCGCTCGGTGAACCAGCGGCTCGCGACCATCGCGCCGAGCACCAGCGCCGTGAGGCCGGTGCCGCAGCCGAGCACCAGGCCCCACAGCACGAAGAGCTGCCAGAGCTGCGTGACGCCGGTCGCGAGCACCATCGCCGCGGCGATGAAGCTGGCGGCCGTCACCATGATGCGGCGCAGTCCGAAGCGCGCGATGAAGATCGCGGCGAACGGCCCGAGCAGGCCGAACAGCGCGAAGCGCACCGCGAACACCGACGACAGCTCGTCGGTCGACCAGCCGAACTCCTTCGTCATCGGTTTCAGCATCGCGCCCGGCAGGCCGAGCGCGGCCGCCGTCGTCAACATCGCGAAGAAGGTGACCGCGGCGATCACCCAGGCATAGTGCAGGCCGCGGCGACGCAGGGAGTTCGAAAGGGCTGATGCAAACATCGTCTCGCCGGGCCGCGAGGCTCGTGGTGATGGTGGTGGGTGGACAAGGGGCGCGCCGGAGCTATTCGCCCTTGCGCTCGATCAGCTCGATCTTGTAGCCGTCGGGATCGGTCACGAAGGCGATCACGGTCGAGCCGCCCTTGACCGGACCGGCCTCGCGCGTCACCGCGCCGCCGTTGGCGCGGATGCGTTCGCACGCCGCATACGCATCGGGCACCGCGATCGCGATGTGGCCGTAGGCGCTGCCGAGGTCGTAGGCATCGACGCCGTGGTTGTAGGTCAGCTCGAGCTCGGCATGCTCCGGGTTCGTGCCGTAGCCGACGAAGGCCAGCGAATACTTCTGCTCGGGGCGCTCGGTGGTGCGCAGCAATTGCATCCCCATCACCTTCGTGTAGAAGTCGATCGAGCGCTGCAGGTCGCCTACGCGAAGCATGGTATGAAGCAGTCTCATGGCGTGTCGAAGATGAAGCAGGTGGTGGACGCGTGAGCGTACAGCTTGCCGTCCGGCCCGACGATGCGACCGTCGGCCGTGCCCATCCGCTTGCCCATGTGGATCACCTGCCCCTCGGCGCGCACCATGGTCACCTTGACCGTCAGCGGGCGCACGATGTTGATCTTCAGCTCGGCGGTGGTGTAGATCTTGCCGACCGGCAGCATCGTGTGGACCGCACAGGCGACGCACGAATCGAGCAGGGTCGCGAACCAGCCGCCGTGCACCGTGCCGAGCGGGTTGTAGTGCCTGAACTGCGGCCGGCCCTGGAACACCGCGCGGCCCGGGCTCATCTCGACCGGGATGAAGTCCAGCGTCTCGCCGATCGGCGGGTAGGGTATCTCGCCCGAGAAGATGGCCTCGAAGAACTGCAGGCCGGTCTTGCCGGCCACCTGCTCGGGCCGCGCCACGCCCGGCTGGCGCATGGTCTGGCGGAGCTGCTCTTCCTGCGCCTGCCAGGCCGCCAGCACCTTGGCCGGGTCTTTCGCTTCCGCTACTTCCGCATCCGCCATCGGTCGTCCTCGAACCTTGTGCCTGCAATTGTTGCAGCTACAATTATGGCATGAAGTCGCATCGCACTGCAGCGTCCTCCGTCACCGTCGACGACACGGTGCCGCGCGGCTGCACCCACTTCAAGCTGCGACAGCTGACGCGGCGGGTCGGCCAGCACTTCGACCACATCGTCACCGGCGCGGGACTGAAGACCACGCAGTATTCACTGCTGTCGAACATCGTGCGCCTCGGGCCGATCCGGCCGGGCGACCTCGCGCGCGAGCTCGGCATGGAGGCGTCGACGATGACGCGCAACCTGCAGCCGCTGGTCGCGCAGGGCTGGATCACCGTCGGCCCGGGTGCCGACGGCCGCAGCCGCTGCGTCGAGGCGACCGATGCCGGCCGCGCCAAGCGCGTCGAGGCGCAGCGCGAATGGAAGCGCGCTCAGCTCGCCTTCAACCGGCGCCTCGGCGATGCGACCGTCGTGCGGCTGCATGCGCTGATCGAGGAGTGCATGGGATTGCTCGCCGACGCAGAAGCCGGCGACGACGACGCGGCTTGAACGTCAGGCGCGCTGGCGGTCGAGCCAGACGCCGATGCCCTGCGCGTTGAGCTCGAGGTCGAGCGCGAGCAGCTCGTCGACTTCGGTGCGCGACAGCGGCGAGCCGTGCGCCTGCAGGCTCTTCCAGTGGATCGCCTCCAGGCCCTGCATCAGCGCGGCATGGCGCTCGGCGCCGGGCGGACAGGCCTGATCGACCGAACGGGCGAGCGCGACCATCCGGTCGAGTTGCCCGAGCAGCAAGGCTGCCAGCCGCTCGGGCTCGCCGACGCGGCTGTAGTGCGTCAGGTAGAGCCAGGTCGGCTGCAGCGCCAGGATCTTCTCGATCGAGCGCCGCATCGCGACCGGATCGAACTGCACCGGCGTGCTGGTCGGCATGATCCACGGGCCGGCCTCGGTGTCGAGCTCGCGGTACGACAGGCCGAAGGTGTCGCCGGTGTAGACGCCTTGGCTGGCGGCGTCCCAGATCGCATGGTGATGGCGCGCATGCCCGGGCGTGTCGAGAAAGGCCAGCTCGCGACCGCCGAGCGCGAGCGTCATGCCGTCGGCGGACGACAGCACGCGCTCGGCCGGCACGCCGCGCACGTCGCCGTACGAGCGCTCCATTTCTTCGGCGCCGTACACCGCGGTGGCACCCGCCATCAGGCGCGACGGATCGATCATGTGGCGCGCGCCGCGCGGATGCACGACGACGCGCGCGCCGGGCAGGTGCTCCATCAGCAGCGCGACGCCGCCGGCGTGGTCGAGGTGCACGTGGGTGGGAATCACGTAGTCGACCGCGTCGCGGTGCAGGCCCAGGGCGTCGAGCGCCGCGAGCAGCCGCGGAACCGATCGATTCGTGCCGGTGTCGATGAAGGCAGCGCGGCCGCGGTCGACGATCAGGAAGCTCGCGTCGAAGCGCGGGCGATGAAAACCGGTGTCGACGACGTACACGCCATGGGGCAAGGGTTCGACGAAGTCGGGCAGGGCGGTCTGGGCGTGCATGCGGCGATGGGCTGAAGGATGTGAAGAAAATTGTAGAGATCAGGCGCCGTGCCCGTGTGGCACGACAATGAAAGGACTGCATATGGAGACGACCGCGATGAAGCTCTCCCCGCCGGCGAAGCTGGCGCTGGCCTTGATAGCCGTCGCCGCAGGCCTGGCCGGCTGCGCGACGACCGGCCCGGGCGCTGCCGCGCCGGGCATGACGATGGACGAGGCGCAGCACGCCTACGGGCCGCCGACCGGCACCTACCATTTCCGCGACGGCGGCACGCGCTTCGAATACGCCACCACGCCGCTCGGCCGGGTGACCTACATGCTCGACTTCGATGCCGCGGGACGCCTGGTCCGCTCGCGCCAGGTCCTCACCGAGGCGGACTTCGCCGAGATCAAGCCCGGCATGTCGAAGGAGGACGTGCGCCTGCGCCTCGGTCCGCCGACCGAGTACCTGCGCATTCCGCGCCAGCACCTCGTCGTCTGGAACTGGCGCTATGCCGGCGCCGACTGCACCTGGTTCCAGGCCTCGATCGGCGACGACGACGGCAAGGTCTCGCAGGCCAGCCTGTCGCCCGATCCGATCTGCGACCACGGGCCGGACCGCGAATGAGCGTCACCGTCTACGGCATCGTCAACTGCGATACCGTCAAGAAGGCGCGCGCGCACCTCGCGACGCAGGGTGTCGACTACACCTTCCACGACTTCAAGAAGCAGGGCGTGCCCGCGGACGAACTCGATCGCTGGATCGCGGCCGTCGGCTGGCAGGCCCTCGTGAACCGCAGCGGCACGACGTGGCGCAAGCTCCCCGACGAGACGCGTGCCGCGGTCGTCGATGCGGCGAGCGCGCGTCGGCTGATGCTCGACCAGGCCAGCGTGATCAAGCGGCCGGTGGTCGATTGGGGTGGCGGGCGCATCACGGTCGGGTTCGACGCGGCGGCGTGGGAGCACGCTGCCGGCTGATCGTGAACCGCGCGCCGCGCAAAGGCGCGCCACCCTCGGCGCGCCGATGCGGATTCCCGCGAGCCGTCAAGCCGCCAGCAACTGCCTCAGCACGAACGGCAGGATCCCGCCGTGCTTGTAGTAGTCCACCTCGATCGGCGTGTCGATGCGCAGGATCAGCGGCACCCGGCGCGCGGCGCCGTCCTTGCCGGTGATCACGAGCGTCGCGTCCTGCTGCGGCTTGATCTCGGTGCCGACCTCGATGTCGAAGGTCTCGTCGCCCTTGATCCCCAGCGACTCCCATGAGTCGCCCGGCTTGAACTGCAGCGGCAGCACGCCCATGCCGACGAGGTTGCTGCGGTGGATGCGCTCGAAGCTCTTCGCGACCACGGCCTTGATGCCGAGCAGCTGCGTGCCCTTGGCGGCCCAGTCGCGGCTCGAGCCGGTGCCGTACTCCTCGCCGCCGAAGACGACGGTTGGCGTGCCTTCGGCGATGTACTTCATCGCGGCGTCGTAGATCGGCATCTTCTCGCCGCCCGGCTGGAACAAGGTCACGCCGCCTTCCTCGCGCGAGCCGTCGGCGCCGGGCGGGATCATCAGGTTCTTGATGCGCACGTTCGCGAAGGTGCCGCGCATCATCACGTCGTGGTTGCCGCGGCGCGAGCCGTAGGAGTTGAAGTCGGCCTTCGTGACGCCGTGCTCCTTGAGCCACAGGCCCGCCGGCGACGACTCCTTGATCGAGCCGGCCGGCGAGATGTGGTCGGTCGTGATCGAGTCGCCGAAGAGTGCCATCGCGCGTGCGCCCTGCACCCCGGCATCGATCGGCGGCGGCTCCATCGCGAACTTGTCGAAGAACGGCGGCTCGGCGATGTAGGTCGAGGTCGGCCAGTCGTAGACCTGGCCCTTCACGCCCTTGATGTCGTTCCACAGCTTGCCGGGCTTGGTCGCGACCTTGTCGTAGTTCTCCTTGAACGCCTTGCCGTTCATCGCGAACTTCATCAGCTTGTAGATCTCGTCGCTGGTCGGCCAGATGTCGCCGAGGTAGACGTCGCGGCCGCCCTTGCCCTTGCCGACCGGCTCGGTCATCAGGTCGCGCAAAACCGTGCCGGCGATCGCATAGGCGACGACGAGCGGCGGGCTGGCGAGGAAGTTCGCCTTGATGTTCGGATGGATGCGTGCCTCGAAGTTGCGGTTGCCCGACAGCACCGCGGCGCAGACGAGGTCGCTCTTCGTGATCGTCTCGTTGAACTCGGGGCGCAGGTCGCCGGCGTTGCCGATGCAGGTGGTGCAGCCGTAGGCCGCGACCGCGAAGCCGAGCTTCTCGAGGTAGGGCAGGAGGCCCGCCTTCTCGAGGTATTCGGTGACGATGCGCGAGCCGGGCGCCAGCGACGTCTTGATGTGCGGCTGGACCTTGAGGCCGGCCTCGACCGCCTTCTTGGCCAGGAGGCCGGCGGCCAGCAGCACGCTCGGGTTGGAGGTGTTGGTGCACGACGTGATCGCTGCGATCAGCACGTCGCCGTGGCCCAGCGTCACGGCCTTGCCGGAAGCTTGCTGCGGGTTCGCCGATTCGATCGTCGGCTTGTTGGCGTTCATCTCGACGACGTCGCGCGGCGCCCCTGGCGGCGCGGCCGGATGATCGTGCGTCGGCGCTGCGGCGGCCGCCTGCTGCGCGCCGGCCGTGTAGCGCGTGCGCAGCGATTCGGCCGGCAGGTTGAAGCCGTTCTCGGCCGGCGGCTTCGAGAACAGCTCGGTGAACTGGGTCTTCACGTTGCCGAGCTCGATGCGGTCCTGCGGTCGCTTCGGGCCGGCCAGGCTGGGCGCGACGGTGCCGAGGTCGAGCGTCACGACCCGGGTGTAGTCGACCTCGCCGGCGCGCGGCGCGCCGAACATCTTCTGCGCCTTGAAGTAGGCCTCGAAGGCCTCGATCTCGGCCCTGGTGCGGCCGGTGCCCTTGAAGTACTCGATCGTCTTCTCGTCGACCGGGAAGAAGCCCATCGTCGCGCCGTACTCCGGCGCCATGTTGCCTATCGTCGCGCGGTCGGGCAGCGCGAGGTGGGAGGTGCCTTCGCCGAAGAACTCGACGAACTTGCCGACCACCTTCTCCTTGCGCAGGATCTCGGTGACGGTGAGCACGAGGTCGGTCGCGGTGACGCCTTCGCGCAACTTGCCCTTGAACTCGAAGCCGACGACGTCCGGCGTCAGGAAGTAGACCGGCTGGCCGAGCATGCCGGCCTCGGCCTCGATGCCGCCGACCCCCCAGCCGACCACGCCGATGCCATTGATCATCGTCGTGTGGCTGTCGGTGCCGACCAGGCTGTCGGGATAGTAGACCTTGTTCTTGTCGCGGTGCACGCCGCGCGCCAGGTACTCGAGGTTCACCTGGTGCACGATGCCGAAGCCGGGCGGCACGACGCCGAAGGTGTCGAACGCCTGCATGCCCCACTTCATGAACTGGTAGCGCTCCTGGTTGCGCTGGAACTCGAGCTTCATGTTGAGGTCGAGCGACTTCTTCGTGCCGTAGTGGTCGACCATCACCGAGTGGTCGACCACGAGGTCCACCGGCACCAGCGGCTCGATCGTCTTCGGGTTCTTGCCCATCGTCTCGGCGACGTTGCGCATCGCCGCGAGGTCGGCGAGCAGCGGCACGCCGGTGAAGTCCTGCAGCACGACGCGCGCGACGACGAACGGGATCTCGTTGACGCGCTCGGCGTTCGGCTTCCAGTCGGCGAGCTCGGCGACGTGCTCGGCGGTGACCTTCTTGCCGTCGCAGTTGCGCAGCACGCTCTCGAGCACGATGCGGATCGACACCGGCAGCCGGCTCACGTTCGGATACGTCTTCGCGAGCGCGGGCAGCGAATAGAACTGGCCTTCCTTGCCGGATGCCGTCTTGAAGGTCTTCAACGTCTTCGCGTACGCATGGGCGGGCGATTTGGCGGGCATGGCGGTTCCTCTTGTTGACGGGGGTTCGAGGGAAGCATCGATTGTGTCAGCAGCGCCGGCCGTGCGTGTGACGGGCCATGACCGTGGACGTCAGCGCCTGGACAACGCTTCTTCGATGCGTTGCGAAACGCGTGCCAGTTCGGCGATCGTGATCTCGAGCTGCGGAGCCGCCGCCGCGGTCTCGCCGCGCGCGAGCAGCCGGTGCAGGGTCTGCGCCGCCGCCTCCAGCGGCCGCGCGCCTATCGTGCCGGCGAGGCCCTTCAGGTCATGGGCGCGACGCGTGGCGAGCGCCATCGCGCCGCTGGCGAATGCGTCGCGCATCGACGCCGGGAAATCGGCCTTGGTCTCCCGAAAGCCGGCCAGCAGGCGCCGGTAGAGCTCGTCGTTGCCCATGCAGTAGGCAAGGCCGGCATCGACGTCCAGGGTCGGCCCGAGCGCCTCGGGGACACTCGAGACCGCCGCGGTGGCGGCGTTGCCGGTGCGCGGGCCTATCCATTCGGCCAGCGTGCGCAGCATCAGCTCGACGTTCAGCGGCTTCGTGATGTGGGCGTTCATGCCGGCGGCAAGTGCCCGCTCGCGGTCCTCGACGAGCGCGCTGGCGGTCATCGCGATCACCGGCAGCGCTTTCCAGCGCGGGTCGGCGCGCAGCCGCTCGGTGGCGGTATAGCCGTCCATCACCGGCATCTGGCAGTCCATCAGCACCGCGTCGAACGGACCGGCCTGCTCCAGCGCATCGAGCGCTTCCTGGCCGTCGGCCGCGACCTCGACCTGCATGCCGGCGCGGCGCAGCAGTTCGCAGGCGAGCTCGCGGTTGAGCGGATGGTCTTCGACGACGAGGACGCGCGCGCCGGCCAGCCGCTCGGCGATCGCCGGCGCGGCGATCCCGGTCGTCGTCGTGCGCGTGCGGCGCGGCGGCAGCGGCGGCGCGCCATGCGGCCGGCGCGCCTGCACCAGGCAGTCGTAGAGGCTCGATGGCGTGATCGGCTTGTTGAGGACGCCGGCCAGCGGCAGCCCGCTGCAGGCACGCATCGCGTCGTCGCGCGAGAACGCGGTGACGAGCAGGATGCAAGGCTCGATCTCGGGATGGCGCTCCATGATCGTGCGGGCGCACTCGACGCCGTCCATCGTCGGCATCTTCCAGTCGATCAGCAGCCAGGTGTAGGCGCGCGGTGCACGTTCGACGCGGGACAGCGCCTCCGGGCCGCTGGTCGCCCGGTCGACCTCGATGCCCATCGCTTCGAGCATGTGCGTCAGCACGTCGAGCGCGGCGGCGTTGTCGTCGACGAGCAGCGCGCGCCGTCCGCGCAGCTCGCTCGCGAGCCAGGCGCGTGCCGGCGCGCGCGGCGTCGAGCGGCCGAAGCGCACGGTGAAATGGAAGGTCGAGCCGTGGCCCGGCGCGCTCTCGACCCAGAGCCGGCCGCCCATGCGCTCGACGAGCTGGCGGCTGATCACGAGGCCGAGCCCGGTGCCGCCGAAGCGCCGCGTCGTCGAGCTGTCGGCCTGGCTGAACGGCTCGAACAGGCGCTGCTGCACCTCGGCGCTCATGCCCATGCCGGTGTCGCGCACCCAGCCGTGCAGCACGATGGCGTCGGCATCGTGCGCATCGATGTCCATCCCGACCGTGACCTCGCCGCGGTCGGTGAACTTGATCGCGTTGCTGCCGAGGTTGACGAGCACCTGGCGCAGCCGCGTCGGGTCGCCGACGAGCCGCTCCGGCAGATCCGCCCCGGCGCTGAACAGCAGTTCCAGGCCCTTCTCGTCGGCCTTCAGGCCGAGCACGTCGGCCATCTCGCCGATCACCGCCTCGAGCTCGAAGTCGACCTTCTCGAGCTCCATCTGGCCGGCCTCGATCTTCGACACGTCGAGGATGTCGTTGAGGATCTGCAGCAGGTTGCGCGCCGAGTCGTGGGCCTTCTCGACGTAGTCGCGCTGCTTGTCGGGCAGCCCGTCCTCGAGCGCCAGGTGCGTCATGCCGATGATCGCGTTCATCGGCGTGCGCAGCTCGTGCGACATGTTGGCGAGGAAGCTCGACTTGGTCTGACTCGCCGCCTCGGCGGCGTCGCGCGCCTGCTGCATCGCGGCGGCCACCTGCTTGCGCTCGGTGACGTCCTGGATCACGGCACAGAACTGCGGCGTGCCCTGCCATTCGAGCGCGATGACGCTGACCTCGGCGTCGAACTCGTGGCCGTCGAGCGCGCGGAAGCGCCATTCGAAGGTGCGCACGCGTTCGCGGTGGCGGGAATGCTCATGCAGGCCGTCGAGCGCGTGCTCGCGGCTCGGCCGGCCGTCGGCTTGCTGCTCGGCCGAGAGCCCGGGGAACCACGGGATGCGGCCGATCAGGTCCGCTTCGCCCTTGGCCCGAAAGAGCGCCAGCGTCGCCGGGTTGCAATGCGTGATGCCGTGCTTCGGATCGAAGAACAGGTAGCTCGTCGACGCATGCTCGAACACCGCCAGGAAGCGCGCCTGCGCCGCGCGCCGCGCCGTGATGTCGAGCCAGTAGCCGTTGTAGGTGACGCCGCCGTCGTCCTCTTCGTTCGGCGCGCTGTCGGCGAGCAGCCAGGCTGCTTCGTCGCCATGTTTCAGCAGGAACTCCTGCGGCTTGGACGGCGGCCGGTCGGTGCCGCCGGCCAGGCGCCATGGCAAGGTGGGGTCGCGCTCGATCTCGCGCTGGTCGACCTGGAACAGCTCTTCCGCGCCCGGCCCGAGGAACGCGAAGCGAGGCCGGCCGCGCGCCGGCACGTGGTAGCGGAACACCGTCAGCGGCAGCGCCTGCGCCAGCTCGAAGATCTCGCGGCGCGCGCGCAACGCCGTCCGCAGCAACTCGCCGCGCCGCCATACGAGCCAGATCAGCAAGCTGCCCGCGATCCAGATCAACGCGGCGGAGGTCATCAAGCCGCGCACGATGCCGGGCTCGTCGTCGAGCGGCTCCAGCACCCATGCGGTGAACGGCAAGTCGTCGAGCCGGGACGACACGCTGACGTGCTGCAACCCGTCGACCTCCATGAGCGCGAACGAGCGCCCGCCTTCGCTGAGTCGCGATGTGTGCCACGGCAGCGCTTCGGGCAGACGCTGGTAGATGCCGGTCCAGTCGGTATCGGGACGCGGCGTCGCGCCCGGCACGAGGCGCATCAGCATGTCGCCGCGGTTGCCGAGGACGACGACGCCGTTCGCATCGGTGACGAAGATCAGGCTGCCGTCGGCATCGATCAGCAGGTGGTTCAGCGTGTCGGTCTCCTGCTTGACCACCGCGACGCCGGCGGCATGGCCGTCGCGATCGATGCGGTTGGCGAAGTAGAGCCCGGGCTGACGCGTCACCGGGCCGAGCAGGAACTGCATCGCCGTGCCCTGTGCCATCGCACGCACGAAGTAGTCGCGCGTCGCGAGGTTGGGCGGCGGCTGGCTGGCCGGACGCGGGGGGACGAGGTTGGTTGCGACGAGCTCGCCGTCGCGGTTGATCAGCGCCGTCAGCGGCAGGCCGAAGTCGGCGCTCGTCATGTCGAGCAGGGCCTGCACAGGCGTGCCGCGTGCGTCCGAGCCGGTCCGCGCCGCCGCGGCGTAGGCGGCCACGTCGGGCCGATGCGCCAGGCTGAGCGGCAGCGCGGCGAGCTGGCGAAAGCTGATGCCGAGCGTGTCCTTGATGCTCGCCAGGCGCACGCCGGCGGTGATGAGCGTCTGCTCCCGCAAGGCGCGCAGGCGATCGCCCAAGGTCCACCATCCGCCGCCCGCGACGACGACCAGCCAGAGCGCCATCGCGAGGCCCAGCGGGATGATGCGCAGCCTGCCGCCGTGAGTGTGCGAACTCCGTTCGTTGCGGTTCACCGGTCTTCTATACCCTGCCCGTCGCATGCTCCCGACGGCTGGGCTTGTACCAGAAAACGGTGTCATCGGGCGTGTCGTGGGCGACCGTATCCAGCGCGACCCCGGAGGCTCCTGCAAAGACGATGCAAGTCGCCGGGGGGCGGCGACGGAGGATGCGCGTATCGATCAATTCGGCTTGCCGCCGGGCAGGTCCGGGAGGTACCGCACCGACAGCACGCCTTCGATCGCGGCGATCGCTGCGAGCACCCCATCGGCCACCGGGCTGTCGACGTCGACCAGCGTGTAGGCCATGTCGCCGCGCGACTTGTTGACCATGTTGTGGATGTTGAGGCCGGCCAGCGCCATCGCGGTCGAGATCTGGCCGACCATGTTGGGCACGTTCGCGTTCGCGATCGCGATGCGCCAGGCCGATTCGCGCGCCATCGCGACGGCCGGGAAGTTCACCGCATTGGCGATGTTGCCGTGCTCGAGGAAGTCGCGCAGCTGGTCGGCGACCATCATCGCGCATTGCGTCTCCGCCTCGGCGGTCGATGCGCCGAGGTGCGGCAGCGCGATGACGCCGGGCCGGCGGTGCAGCGCCGGGCTCGGAAAGTCGCAGGCATAGCAGGCGAGACGCTTCGCGGCCAGCGCTTCGAGCACCGCCGCATCGTCGACGACGCCTTCGCGCGAGAAGTTCAGCAGCACCGCGCCCGGCCGCAGCAGCCCGATGTTGCCGGCGTGGACCAGATGACGCGTCGCGTCCATCAGCGGCACGTGCAAGGTCACGAAGTCGCTCTCGCGCAGCACCTCGGCGACGCCGCCGGCGCGCCGCACCTGCGCCGGCAGGCTCCAGGCGGCGTCGATGGTGATGTGCGGATCGTGGCCGAGCACGCCCATGCCGAGCTTGATCGCGGCATCGGCGACCAGGCAGCCGACCTTGCCGAGGCCGACGATGCCGAGCGTTCGGCCTGCCAGCTCGTAGCCGGCGTAAGCCTTCTTGCCGTCCTCGACCGCTGCGCTCATGCCCGGTCCCGCGGCGAGGCCATCGACGAACGCGAGCGCGGGTGCGACGTTGCGCGCCGCCATCAGCATCGCGACCAGGACGAGCTCCTTCACCGCGTTGGCGTTGGCGCCGGGGGCCGCGAACACCGGCACGCCGCGCGCGCTCATGTCCGCCACCGGGATGTTGTTGGTGCCCGCGCCGGCACGCGCGATCGCCTTCACGCTGGCCGGGATGGCCTTGCCGTGCAGATCGGCCGAGCGCACCAGCAATGCATCGGGCTCGGCGATGTCCTCGGCGACCGCGTAGCGTTCCGCCGGCAGCCGCGCGAGACCCGCCGGCGCGATGCGGTTCAGCACGCGCACGCGGAACGGCGCGTCAGCCATGCTTGGCCTCGAAGTCCTTCATGTAGGCGACGAGCGCGCGCACGCCTTCGATCGGCATCGCGTTGTAGATCGACGCACGCATGCCGCCGACCGAGCGGTGGCCTTTCAACTGCAGCATGCCGAGCGCCTGCGCGCCTTTCAGGAAGGCCGCATCGAGCGCTTCGTCGTGGAGCCGGAACGGCACGTTCATCAGCGAGCGCGCGTCCTTCGCGACCGGGCTCGCATAGAAGGCGGTGCTGTCGAGGTAGTCGTAGAGCAGCGCCGCCTTCGTGCGGTTGTGTTCGGCGATCGCGTCGAGGCCGCCTTGCGCCTCGATCCACTTGAACACCAGCCCGGCGATGTAGATCGCATAGGTCGGCGGCGTGTTGAGCATCGAGTCGTTGGCGGCCTGCTCGGCATAGTTGAAGGCCGACGGCGTGATCGGCAGCGCGCCGCCCAGCAGGTCGTCGCGCACGATGACGATCGTGAGTCCGGCCGGGCCGATGTTCTTCTGCGCGCCGCCGTAGATCAGGCCGTAGCGCGCCACGTCCATCGGACGCGACAGGATGTCGGACGACACATCGGCGATCAGCGGCACGTCGCCGACGTCCGGCGTCCAGTGGTACTCGACGCCGCCTATCGTCTCGTTGGAGCAGATGTGCACGTAGGCCGCCTGCGGGTCGAGCTTCCAGCTCTCGCGCGGCGGGATGGCCGTGAACTTGGTGTCCTCCGAGCTCGCCGCGACGTTGACCTTGGCGTACTTCTGCGCCTCCTTGATCGACTTCTTCGACCACTCGCCGGTGTTGACGTAGTCGGCGCTGGCGCGGCCGCGCAGCATGTTCATCGGCACGATCGCGTTCTCGCCGATCGCGCCGCCCTGCATGAAGAGCACCTTGTAGTTGGCCGGCACCGCGAGCAGCTTGCGGAGCAGTGCCTCGGCCTCGGCGTGGATGGAGATGAACTCCGGCCCGCGGTGGCTCATCTCCATCACCGACATGCCCGAGCCGTGCCAGTCGAGCATCTCGTCGGCGGCCTGGCGCAGGACCGGCTCGGGCAGGGCGGCCGGGCCGGCGCTGAAGTTGTAGACACGGGTCATCGTCGGGCTGGTGGTAGTGGGGCAGAGCGGGGCAGCATAGCGGAATCTCCCGTCGCGTCCGGACGGCGACCGTGGCGCGTTTGCTAGATTCGGCTTCATGCCCGACCTGAGCTTTTACTGGCACGACTACGAAACCTTCGGCCGCGTGCCGCGGCGCGACCGGCCGTCGCAGTTCGCCGGCGTGCGCACCAATGCCGAGCTCGACGAGATCGAGGCGCCGCTGGTGCGCTATTGCCAGCCCGCGCCCGACTACCTGCCCGAGCCCGAGGCGTGCCTCCTGACCGGCATCCTGCCGCAGACCTGCCTCGCGCAAGGCGTGCCCGAGTACCTGTTCGCCGCCGACATCGAAGCGCAGCTCGCGCGGCCGGGCACGATCGGCCTCGGCTACAACTCGATCCGCTTCGACGACGAGGTCACGCGGCACCTGTTCTGGCGCTGCCTGATGGACCCGTATGCGCGCGAATGGCAGGAAGGTTGCGGCCGCTGGGACCTGCTCGACGTCGTGCGTTGCGCCTATGCGTTGCGACCCGGCGGCATCGAATGGCCGGTCAATGGCGAGGGGCGGCCGTCGTTCCGCCTCGAGGACCTGACGCGTGCCAACGGCCTCGCGCATGGCCAGGCGCACGACGCGCTGTCGGACGTGCGTGCGACGATCGCGCTGGCGCGGCTGATCCGCAGCCGCCAGCCGCGCCTCTGGGACTTCTGCCTGCGGCTGCGCGGCAAGGAGGCGGTGACGCGGGAGATCGCGACCGCGCAGGCGGCCGGCCAGCCGCTGCTGCACGTCTCGGGCATGTACCCGGCCGAGCGCGGCTGCATCGCGCTCGTGTGGCCGCTGGCGTCGCATCCGACCAACCGCAACGAGCTGATCGTCTGGGATCTGGCGAGCGATCCGAGCGAGCTGTTCGACCTCGATGCCGAGGCGATCCGGCTGCGCCTGTTCACGCGCGCCGACGAGCTGCCGGAAGGGATCGCGCGGCTGCCGATCAAGACCATCCACCTCAACAAGGCGCCGGTCGTGATCGGCAACCTGAAGACGCTGGACGGTCCGACCGCCGCCAAATGGGGCATCGACGTCGATCTGGGCCGCCGCCACGCGGCGATCGCCGCCGCGCGCGGACGGCTGCTCGACGGCATCTGGCCGGACGTCTTCGCGCGGCCGCCGCGCGAGACGCCGCTCGACGTCGACGAGGATCTGTACGGCGCGTTCGTCAGCGATGCCGACCGGCGCACGCTGCAGCGGCTGCGCACCCTGGCGCCGGGCGAGCTGGCGAGCCGCCGTCCGGATTTCGCCGACGCGCGGCTCGGGGAATTGCTGTTCCGCTACCGGGCGCGCAACTTCCCCGCGACGCTGAGCGACGCCGAGCGCGCGCAGTGGCAGGAGCACTGCGCGCACCGGCTGCACGACGGCGCCGGCGGCGCGCTCACGCTGCAGGCCTACTTCGACCGCATCGATGCGCTGCAGGAGTCCGCCGAGGAGGCCGGCGACGAGCGCGGCAGCGAGATCCTCGGCGCGCTGGTCGACTACGCGACGGAGATGGCGCCGGAGCGGGATTGAGACCGCGCGCTGAACCGCGCAGCACGAAAGGCTGCGCCGTGGCACGCACCAGAACGGCTCCGCCGTGAACAATGTTGCATGAGGTAAAGGTTTGTCGAGGGGGTCAAGCACCGGGCGGGCATTCCGAAATCCAGGTCGAGGCTCATGGCGCTGCAGAAGCTGCAACCCGGTGGGCCTACCCGACCGACCTTTTGAAGGAGTGCCCCATGTCCCTCTCGATCAACTCTGCCGTCCCTCCCTCCTCGGCCGCCCCGGCGACCGGCAACAAGATCGCCGACCGCAAGGCGTTTCACCAGCTTCGTTCCGACCTCGCCTCGGGCGACATGGACGGCGCGCAGCAGGCCTATTCGTCGCTGACGCAGAACATGCCGGCGAGCGTGCTGAACAACCCGAACACCGCGATCAACCAGCTCGGCCAGGCGCTGCAGGCCGGCGACGTGAATGCGGCGCAGGTCGCGCTCGGCGACTTCGGCGCGAACGTGATCCGCTACCGTCATGGCGAGGATGGCGGTCAGCAAGGCGGCCCGGTGGGGCTGCCGGTGTCGACCCAGCCGGTGACGTCTTCCACCGGCGGCTCGGCCGGCACGGTGCTGAACGCAGTCGCCTGAGCGGTCCCCCGCCACGAGCAAACGGCCCGCGATGCGGGCCGTTTGCTTTTGGTGTGCGCGGTCGAGGTGGACCCTCGAGAAGCCCCTCGACGGCGGGCTGGGACACGTCGACTCTGCTGAGGTATCGTCCCGCGCCACGTACGGCGTTCATCCCGGACGCCGGCGACAGATCCTCCGCAAAGGAAGACCAATGCACCGGAGACCCACGACCCGCGCCGGCATCCCTCGCCGCGCCACCCTCGCGCTGGCCCTCGCCACCGGCGCGCTGAGCGCCGGCATCGCGCAGGCGGCATCCTTGCCGACCACGCACGTACCGCAGGAGGTCTCGAGCCGCGCCGCGTCGGCGGCCGGCACGCCGGACGCGGCACGCGAACTGCAGATCGCGATCGCGCTGCCGATGCGGCACCTCGACCGGCTCGAGGCGCTGGTGCGCGATCTCTACGATCCCGCCAGCCCGCAGTACCGCCACTACCTGTCGGTGGCCGAGTTCACCGAGCGCTACGGCCCGACCGAGGCCGACTATGCGAAGGCGCTGAGCTTCTTTGCGGAGCACGGCCTCGTCGTCACCGGCACCGCCGCGAACCGCTACCTGATCGAAGGCAAGGCGAGCGTCGCGACGCTCGAGCGCCTGCTGCACGTGCGCTTCGGTCTCTATCGCCATCCGACCGAAAACCGTCTCTTCATCGCGCCCGA
This sequence comes from Pseudomonadota bacterium, assembly GCA_018241265.1. Taxonomy (GTDB): domain Bacteria; phylum Pseudomonadota; class Gammaproteobacteria; order Burkholderiales; family Burkholderiaceae_C; genus JAFEEF01. Next base: position 152,981 of record JAFEEF010000018.1, read on the forward strand.
TCGCGAGCCGACGCTGGACCTCGACGTCGCCGTGCTGCACGTGATCGGCCTCGACGATGCGAGCCCGCCGACGAATCGCTTCGTGCAGCGCGCCGACGGCGCCACGGCGGCGAGCCCGGTGAACGGATCGGCGCCCGGCGGCTGGTACCTCGGCAGCGACATCCGTGCCGCCTACTACGGCAGCGGCGCGCTGACCGGCGCGGGCCAGTCGGTCGGGCTGATGGAGCTCGGGCCGTACAACCCCGACAACATCCAGACCTACTTCACGACCTTCGGCCCGCCGTTGACGACCCAGGTGGTGCCGATCTCGACCGACGGCAGTGCCGCGACCTGCACCGGCCGCTGCCCCGACGGCGAACAGGCGCTCGACATCGAGTACGCGATCGCGATGGCGCCGGGCCTGGCGCAGATGCAGGTCTATGTCGCGAAGTCGGCCGAGAGCGTGCTCAACCGCATGGCCAGCGACAACACCAGCGCGCAGCTCAGCACGTCGTGGGGCTGGCGCGAGCAGAAGGAGACCGACGAGCCGATCTTCCTCGAGATGGCGGCGCAAGGGCAGACGCTCCTGACGGCGAGCGGCGACTACTCGTCGCTCGCACGGAGCGGCCCATGGCCGGAGGAAAGCGCCTACATCACCGGCGTCGGCGGCACCGACCTGCAGACCGCCGGCCCGGGCGGCGCATGGACCGGCGAGACCGGCTGGTCGGGCAGCGCAGGCGGTCCGTCGCTCGACACGTCGATCACGATCCCGAAGTACCAGCGGCCGTTCATCAATGCGTCGAACGGCGGCTCGACCCAGCTGCGCAACGTGCCCGACATCGCCGGCGATGCCGACACGGTGAACTACATCTGCGCGGGCGGCCGCTGCAGCGGCGGCAACGGCGGCACGAGCTTCGCGTCGCCGATCTGGGCCGGCTTCATCGCGCTGGCCAACGAAGCCGGCGCGGCGCAAGGGCTGCCGCGCATCGGCTTCCTGAACCCGATGGTGTACGGGCTCGGCATCCAGGCCAACTACCCGAACGTCTTCCACGACACCGTCGGCGGCAAGAGCGGCAAGTTCACGGCGGTCGCCGGCTACGACCTCGTGACGGGGCTCGGCAGTCCGCAAGGCCATGCGTTCATCGGTGCGCTGCTGGGGCGGTTGACGCCATGAAGCCGGCGTCCGCGTCAAGGCGATGGATGAGCCTGCGACGCGGCGCCTCGGCGGTGGCCGTGCTGGCGCTCGCGGCGTGCGCGTCCGGCACGCCGGGCGCCGCGCCGGGTGCGATCTCGACGCAGCGCATCGCCGAGATCGTCGCCAGCCCCGACCGCAGCGCCGCCGATCGCACCAACGACCAGCGTCGCAAGCCCGAGCAGATGCTCGCCTTCATCGGCATCCGCCCCGGCATCACGGCGCTCGACGTCAGCGCCGGCGGCGGCTACACGACCGAGCTGCTGGCGCGTGCGATCGGTCCGACCGGGACGGTCTACGGCCAGCGGCCGCCGCCGCGCGATCCGAGCCGTCCGGCCACGCCGCCCGCGCAGCCGGAGGGCGAAAGCCGGCCCGGCATCGCGGCGGCGGCGCCGGCTCGCAACCCCGCGGGGCCGGTGGCCGAGCGCGATGCCAAGCTGCGCGCCGCCGGTGTGGCCGCGGCGCCGATGATCCCGGTCAGTCAGCCGTTCGAAAGCCCGGTGCCGGCGGCGGTCGCCGACGCCAGGCTGGACCTCGTGACGCTGATGTTCAACTACCACGACATGGGGCATCTCGGCGTCGACCGGGCGCAGATGGACCGCGCGATCTACCGCGCGCTCAAGCCCGGCGGCGTGTTCGTGATCGCCGACCATGCGGGCCGGCCCGGCACCGGCATCTCCGAGTCGGGTACCTTGCACCGCATCGAGGAGTCGTTCCTGCGCCGGGAGGTCGAGGCGGCCGGCTTCAGGCTCGCCGAGGAAGGCATGTTCCTGCGCAACCCGAACGACCCGCGCGACCGCAACACGCCCGATCCGCCGCAGCCCAAGGACGAGTTCGTGCTGAAGTTCGTGAAGCCTTGAGGGCGCGCCGGCGCAACGGGTCAGCGCCCGCTGAAGCTCGGCCGGCGCTTGTCCAGCATCGCGGCGACGGCCTCGAGGTGGTCCATCGTGTTGTGGCACATCCCCTGGAACACCGCGCAGTGGTCCAGGAAGTCGCCGAGCTCCATGCGCTGGGCCGACTTCAGCAGCCGTTTGGACAGGCGCAGCGCCTGGGGCGGCTTGTCGGCGAAGCTGCGCGCCATCTCTTGGGCGCGCTCCCGCAGTGCACCGGCCGCGACGACTTCGAGCACGATGCCGAGCGCGTGCGCCTCGTCGGCCTTCAGGACGCGCCCGGAGAAGGTCAGCTCCGCGGCGCGCTGGTAGCCGATGAGCCGCTGCAAGAACCAGGCGCCGCCGTCGCCCGGGATGATGCCGACGTTGACGAAGCTTTCGGCCATCGTCGCGTCGACCGATGCCAGGCGGATGTCGCACATGCAGGCCAGGTCGAAGCCGGCGCCGATGGCCGGCCCGTTGATCGCGGCGATCGATGGCACGTCGAGCCGGTGCATCGCCAGCGGAATGCGCTGTATGCCTTCGCGGTAGCGCTTCTGCACCTCGTACGCATCGCCGCCGAAGCTGCCCTCGCGCTCGAGCATGTGCTTGACGTTGCCGCCGGACGAGAAGGCCCGGCCCGCGCCGGTGACGATCAGCGCGGCAACCGACTCCTCGCGATTGATCCAGTCGATGGTGCGCTCGATGTCGTCGACCAGCTGCGTGCCGGTGAGCTCGTTGCGCACGTCGTCGCGGTCGAAGGTCAAGGTCGCGACGCGGTCCTGCACGTCCAGGGAGGCATCGACGAGCCGAGGAGGATTAGGCATGGGCCGCTCCGGTTGCGGCTGCGTCGCTCGACGGGGAGCCTTCGAGCAGGATGCGCGCATCGAGGATGCGAACGCCCTGCGGGTAGGCGAGCACCGGATTCAGGTCGAGCTCGGCAATCTCCGGGTAGGCGTCGCAGAGCGCCGAGACGCCGAGCATCACCTCGACCAGCGCATCCTTGTCCACCGGCGATGCGCCCCGAACGCCGTCGAGGATCCTGCTGGCACGGATCTCCGCGAGCATCGAACGTGCATCCGCCTCGGTCAGCGGCAACGAGCGGAAGACCACGTCCTTGAGCACCTCGACCAACACGCCGCCCAGGCCGAACATGAGCACCGGACCGTAGCTCGGGTCGCGCACCACGCCGATGATGACCTCGACGCCGCCTTTGGGTGCCATCGGCGTGACCAGCACGCCGGCGACATCCGGGGCGCGCCCGATGTGCTCGCGGGCATAGCGCCGGCCGTTCTCCAGGATCTCGGCGTACGCCGCGCGCACGCCGGCGGCGTCGCCGAGGCCGAGCTTCACGCCGCCGGCATCGGTCTTGTGGATGATGTCGCGCGAGACGATCTTCATGGCCACCGGCACGCGTCCCAGCGCGTCGTAGGCCCGGACCGCCGCATCCTCCGTGTCGGCCACGATGACGGGCGCCCGCAGGTCGATACCGGCGCTCTCCAGCGCCTGGCGCGCTTCATGTTCGAGGACCACGTCGCGGCCTTCGCGGCGGCAGGCCTCGAGCACTTCGTCGAACCGGTGCGTGCGGATCGGCCGCGCATCGGAAAGCGATTGCGGCCGGCGGCGCGCCTCGCCGAATTCGGCCAGTCCCTGCAGGCAGCGCACCGCCCGTTCGAGCGAGTCGTAGACCGGGATGCCGAGCTCGCGGATGAGCGCCAGCGGCTGGGGCCGCAGGTCGGCATACAGGCTGCCGTACAGGCTGTGCACCAGCACCGGCTTGCCGGACTCGCCGTGCAGCGCCGCGATGCGCCTGGACGTCTCCATCTCGATCCCGGTCAGCGTGGCCGAGAAGCGCACGCCGTAGCCGCCGAACAGACCGGTGACCAGCAGCGCGTCCACGCCCGGATCGGCCAGCAGCAGGCGGGCGCAATCGGCGAACACGGCGGGATCGGCGTCGGTGCCGCCGGCCACGTCGACCGGATTGGCCACCGCGGCCGACGCCGGCAGGATCGCCGCCAACTGCTGCTTCGTCCGGTCGGCCAGCGTCGCCAATGCGAGGCCGTGCTCGGTCAGCGCATCGGCCGCGATCGTCGCGTGGCCGCCGCCGTCGGCGAGCACCGCGACGCGACGCGACGACATCGGCTCCAGCAGCGAGAGCGCTTCGGCCAGCGACAGGATCTCGTCGGACTTGCGCGCGAGGATCGCGCCGGCCTGACGCAGCACGCCTTCGCTGACTGCATAGTCGCCGGCCAGCGCACCGGTATGCGACTGCGCCGAACTGCGGCCGGCGCTGGTGCGGCCCGACTTGTAGATGACGACCGGCTTCTCGCGCGCGACGCCGCGCAGCGATTCGAGGAACCGGCGGCCGTCCTTCATGCCTTCGACATAGGCGATCACCACCTTGGTGTTCGCGTCGTCGCGCATGTATTCCAGGTACTCGTGGAAGCGTATGTCGGACTCGTTGCCGATGCCCACGTAGGTCGACAGCCCGAGCCGGCCATTGGCCTGCGCTTCCGTGACGAGCGACAGCGCCATGTTGCCGGACTGGGAGAGCAGTCCGATCCCGCCGGCCTTGAGGTGCGAGAAGCCGACGATGTTGCTGTGCGCATGGGTATTGAAGATGCCCGACGTGTTCGGTCCGACGATGCGCACGCCGTGCCGGCGCGCCGCTTCGACCATGCGCGCCTGGAGTTCGACGCCTTCCGCCCCGGCCTCGGCGAAGCCGCCGGCGAGCACGACGGCTCCCTTGACGCCCTTGGCGCCGCACTGGGCGATGACCTCGGGCAGCGTCTTGGCCGGCGTGCAGACCAGCGCGAGGTCCACCGGTCCCGGGATGGCAGCGAGGGTCGGGTACGACGCCTTGCCGAGGATCTCCGTCTCCTTCGGGTTGACCGGATAGATCTCGCCTTCGAAGCCGTCTTCGAGCAGCTTCTGGATCGAGCGGAAGCCGCGCTTCGCGGGATCCTTCGAGGCGCCGACGATCGCGATCGAGGCCGGGTAGAAGATCGGGTTCAGTTCGTTCATCTTCACTCGCCCCTGAACACCGGCGTGCGCTTCTCGGCGAACGCGTCGACGCCTTCCTGCCAGTCGCGCGTGGTGCCGACGAAGACCATCCCTTCCAGTTCGGCGCGCATGGCGGCATCCAGCGTGCTCTCGGCCGCGAAGTTCAACTGCTCCTTGGCGAGTTGCATCGAGAACGGCGCCTTGCCGGCGATGCGCCTGGCGAACGCCCGCGCCGCATCGATGAAGCCTTCGTCGGGAAACGAGCGATTGGCCAGGCCGATGCGCACGGCTTCCTCGCCCCGGATGCGCTCGCCGAGAAACACCAGCTCGCGCGCCTTGGCCAGCCCTACGAGGCGCGGCAACAGCACGGTGACGCCGCCGCCGAGGAAGTTGCCGATGCTGATCTCCGGCAGGCCGATCTCTGCGCTCTCGGCCATCAGCAGGAAGTCCGAAGCGATCGCGAGCTCGGCGCCTGCGCCGAGCGCGTAGCCGTTCACCGCGGCGACCACCGGCCGCTTCAGCGTCATCAGTCGCTTGCAGACGATCTGTTCGCCTTGCAGGTACTGGCGCCGCTCGAACGCCGTCCGTCCGGCCTTGTGCTCCTTGAGATCGGCGCCCACGCAGAAGGCGCGGCCTTCGCCGCTGAGCAGCACGACGCGGGCGTCGCGGTCGGCTTCGGCGCGGGCCAGCGCGTCGTTCAGCTCGTCGTAGAGCTGCCGGGTCACCGCGTTCAGGCGATGCGGACGATTCAGCCGGATCTCGGCGATGCCGTCGATCAGGGAATAGAGGAGGGTTTCGTAGCTCACGGGGGATCCTGGGCCGGTCGCGGCGGCGTACGGCCGCGGTCGTGCAACAGTCGTTGCGGATGTCGGCAGTATAGGAACCGAGTGTCCGTTGTCAATTCATACAGAAACAAACGTTGCAATCCTGGCGTCAGGACTTCGCCGACGGGCGCCGGGCGGGAGGGAGCAGGTAGGCGCCCGATTCGTAGAGCTGCTGCTCGGCCCGTTCTATCGCTACGGCCACGCCGGCGCCGGCCTCCGCGACGAGGATCTCGAGCAGCAGTTCCACCGCTGCCACGCCGGCGGCGATCGACGGAAAGAACGACGGGCTGTCGACCGAGAAGACCACCGCCGCGTCGGCGCGCAACGCGAGCGGCGAGGCGCTGCTGTCGGTGCAGGCGACGACGCGTGCTCCCGCGCCTTGGGCTGATTCGAGCACCTGCAACGCCTCGCGCGAATATGGCGCGAAGCTGATGACGACGACGGCATCCGGCTTGGCCACGGCGCGGAGCTGGAGCTCCAGCGAGCCGGCATGGCCGTCGATCAGCGCCACGCTGCTGCGAAACAGGCGCAGGCCGTAGTGCAAGGTGCAGGCCACGGGGAAGCTGGCCCGAAAGCCCGCGACGTGGATCACCTTGGCGCGCTTGAGGATCTTCGCCGCGTCGCGCAGGGCCGGCGCGCATTGCGCCTGCGTGGCGTCGAGGTTGCGATGCTGCGCGCCGAACATCTCGCCGACCAGCGACGCGTCGTGTCCGCGCTCGGTCAGCCCCTTGGCACGCTGCGCGTACCGGCCGGAGATCAGCCCGAGGTCGTCCGCGAACGCGTTCTTCAGCTCGGGCCAGCCGGCGTAGCCGAGTTGCTGCGCGAGGCGCACGAAGGTGGCGGGCTGGGCGCCGGCGCGCTCGGCCAGCGTGCGCATGGACGCGATGACGACGTCGTTGGGATGGTCGACCACGAAGCGCGCGGCCCGCTGCATGGTCGGGCTGAGCGATGCGAACCGCTCGAGGATCAGGTCTCTCGCACTCATGCGCGCTCCCGGAAGCGACGAATGCCGCGATGAATCGAATGTTACTTCGATGCAAAAGATGCTTGCGGAAACGGCATCGACGCAACTATAGTTGCACTGCGTAGTGACACGCAAAGATCGTTGCAACAACCTGGTGCTCCTAGGAAGGAACCCTCATGAACCAGCTACTCGCCAGACTCGCCCTGGCCGCCGTGGGTACGCTCTCGCTGATCGGGCAGGCCGCGCGGGCCGAGACGCTCCTCGTGGCGTGCGATACCGCCTTCGTGCCCTTCGAGTTCAAGCAGGGCGACAAGTACGTCGGCTTCGACATCGATCTCTGGGACGCCGTCGCCAAGGAGCTGAAGCTCGACTACAAGCTCCAGCCGATGGACTTCAACGGCATCCTGCCGGCGCTGCAGACCAGGAACGTCGACGTCGCGCTGGCCGGCATCACGATCAAGGACGAGCGCAAGAAGGTCATCGACTTCTCCGACGGCTACTACGACAGCGGCTTCATGCTGATGGTGCCCGCCGACAGCCCGATCAAGGGCGCCGCCGATCTGAAGGGCAAGTCGCTCGCGGTGAAGACCGGCACGTCGGCCGCCGACTATGCGAAGGCGAACTTCGCCGGCACCGAGCTGAGGCAGTTCCCGAACATCGACAACGCCTACCTCGAGCTGCAGACCGGCCGCGTCGACGCCGCGATGCACGACACGCCCAACGTGCTGTACTTCATCGCCACCGCCGGCAAAGGCAAGGTCAAGGCGGTCGGCACGCAGATGATGGCGCACCAGTACGGCATCGGCTTCGCCAAGGGCAGCCCGCTCGTCGCGCAGGTCAACGGCGCGCTGGCGAAGATCAAGGCGGACGGGCGCTACAACGCGATCTACAAGAAGTGGTTCGGCGTCGAACCGACCAAGCCCTGATCGCGCCGCCGCGGAGAGTTCCATCATGGACTTCGACTGGTCGGTCATCGTGCACGCGATGCCGGCGCTGCTGCAGGGCGCCAAGCTCACCGTGTTCATCGCCGTGGCCGGCCTCGCCGGCGGCGTGCTGGTCGGTCTGCTGTTCGGCCTGATGCGCGCCTACGGCAATCGGCTCGTGAGCGGCGTCGCGCTCGTGTACGTCGAATTCGTGCGCGGCACGCCGATCGTCGTGCAGGTGATGTTCATCTACTTCGCGCTGCCGGTGCTGCTCGGGGTTCGCGTCGATGCGATGACGGCGGCCGTCACGTCGATCGTCGTCAACTCCGGGGCCTACATCTCCGAGATCGTGCGCGGCAGCTTCCTGTCGGTGCCGCGCGGCCTGCGCGAGGCCGGGCTCGCGCTCGGCATGCCGGTCTGGCGGGTGCTGGCCTTCGTGATCGGACCGGTGGCGTTTCGCCGCATGACGCCGCCGCTGGGCAACCAGTTCATCGTCAGCCTGAAGGACACGTCGCTGTTCATCGTCATCGGCGTGGGCGAACTGACGCGCCAGGGTCAGGAGATCATGGCGGCGAACTTCCGCGCCGTGGAGATCTGGTCCGCGGTGGCGGTGATCTACCTGGTGCTGATCGGCGTGCTCACCTTCTCGCTGCGCACGGTCGAGAACCGGATGAGGATCCTATGAAGATGGTCGAGTTCTCGGGCGTCACCAAGCGCTTCGGCAAGACGGTCGTGCTCGACGAGGTCGATCTCGAGATCGGGCAGGGCGAGGTGGTCGTCCTCATCGGCCCATCGGGCTCGGGCAAGTCGACGCTCCTGCGCTGCATCAACGCGCTGGAGCAGATCGACGGCGGCGACCTGCTGGTCGACGGCTCGAGCGTGCGCGGCAGCAAGGCTCAGGTGCGCGAGATCCGCCAGGAAGCGGGCATGGTGTTCCAGCAGTTCAACCTGTTCCCGCAGATGACGGCGCTGGAGAACGTGGCCTTCGGTCCGCGGCAGGTCCGCCGGACGCCGCGCGCCGTGGCCGAGGCGCAGGCGCGCGACCTGTTGGCCAAGGTGGGGCTGGCCGAGCGCGCCGGCCACTATCCGAACGAACTCTCCGGCGGCCAGCAGCAGCGGGTGGCGATCGCGCGCGCGCTGGCGGTGCGACCCAAGCTCATGCTGTTCGACGAGCCGACCTCGGCACTCGACCCGGAGCTGCGCCAGGAAGTCCTGCGCGTGATGCAGGCGGTGGCCGAGGAGGGCATGACCATGGTCGTCGTCACGCACGAGATGGCCTTTGCGCGCAAGGTCGGCACGCGCATGATCTTCATGGAGCACGGGCACATCGCCGTCGACGGGCCGCCGGCCGAACTGCTGGACAACCCGCCGAACCAGCGGCTGCGCGAGTTCCTTCAGCACGTCGAATGACATGGCCCATCTATCGCTGATCGACATCGCAGGGACGCCGCACGAGGCCGGGCGCGCGCTCGGCCGGTTCGGCGCCGCGGCGGTGCACGAGCATCTGCTGCACACCCGGGCCTGGGCCACGGTGATGGCGTGGCGCGGCAGCACGGCCGCGGCGGCCATGGCGGCGCTCGTCCGCGAGCGCTTCCCCGGCATCTGGTCGGAGCTCCAGGGTCTGGCGGAGGGCCTGCACCTGCCGATCGAGGACGTCTTTCTCTGGAACTGCCGCGGCGACCTGTGGGCGATGGCGCCGGACGGTTGCACCACGGTCCAGCTTCCCGGCCGCGCGCGCCGGCGCATGGTCCACAACGAAGACGGGGATCCCGGCTTCGCGGGCCGCTGCGCGCTGGCGGCCTGCGGCATCGAGGGCGGTCCGCGCTTCGTGTCCTTCGTCTATCCCGGGTCGTTGCCCGGCCATACCTTCGCAGTGACCGACGGGGGTCTGGCGATGGCCGTCAACAATCTGCGCGTGCTGCACGTCGCGGCCGGCGTACCGCGCATGGTGCTGACGCGCGCGGTGCTCGCCGCGACGACGCTCGATGCCGCGGTGTCTCTGCTGCGCGAGCAGCCGCGCGCCGGCGGCTTCCACCTGACGCTCGGGCATCGCGACAGCGCCGACCTGCTGAGCATCGAATTCAGCGCGCTCGCTTGCTCGGTCCGGACCGTGACGGCGCCGTCGCTGCACGCCAATCACGCGATCCATCCGCCGACGCGCGACCTGCCGCAACGGATCACCGGCTCGTCCGGGCATCGCCAGGTACGCGGCGACGCGCTGCTCGACGAAGCCCGCGCGCAGGGCGTCCCCGTGGACCCGCTCGCGATCCTGGCCGACACCGGAAATGCGCAGTTCCCCATCCTGCGGCTGGACCCGGCGGACGGCGACGACGAGAACACGCTCGCCACCGCCGATATCGTGATCGAGGCGTCGCACATAGACTGGCGGGTCCATGAACACCCGCGCGGTCCGGCCCGCTACGTTTTCACCGATGGTCACGTCCAGGAAGGAGCGCGACGCACAGGTGCCGGCTGAAGCGACCGCAGCGATGGCCGCGCCGCGCAGCGTCGAAGCGTTGCGCGAACTGGCGGTGCGCATCGGCCGCGGCGACGGCGGCGTGAGCCTGGGCGGCAAGGCGCACGGCGTACTGGCCAAGCTGGTCGAGCGGCCGGAGGAGGTGGCCGTGCGCACGATCACCGAACTGGCCGCAGGCCTCGGGGTCAATGCCTCGACCTTGACCCGTCTGGCTACGCGGCTCGGCTACGCCGGTTTCGTCGACTTCCAGAACGTCTTCCGCGACGGCCTCGCCGAACGCCATCGCCACTTCTACAGCCAGCAGGCGGAACGTCTCGTGGCTGGCGCCTCGGCTCGGGCGCCCGGCCGTGCCGAAGCCCCAGCGGCCGAAGTGCAGACCGTGGTGCAGCTCGCGCGCGAATCGATCAACAACGTGGAGGGCTTCCTCGCCCAGCTTTCCGCGGTCGACCTGCGAGGCGCGGCGAAGCTGCTGGGCGAGGCGCCGCGCGTGCGTATCCACGGGCTGCGCCAGTTCAGCACGCTGGCGGGCTTCCTGGTCTATGGGCTCGGGATGATCCGTGCCGACGTCGGCCTGCTCGATCCGCACGGACTGGGTGCAGCCGAGGGCCTCGCCCAGTTGCAGCGCGGAGACGTCGTCGTCGTCGCGAGCGTGGAGCCTTACACCCGCAGCGTCGCCCAGGTCGCGCAAGCCGCCGCCGCCGCCGGGCTGACCGTGATCGCGATCACCGACACGCGGGCATCGCCGCTGGTGCCGCCGGCGCGCCATGCGTTCTTCGTTCCCCACGGCAGCAGCTTCTTCAGCAACAGCATGGGCGCCTATCTGGTCTTCTGCGAGGGGCTGCTGAACCTCGTCGCCACTCGTCTCGGGAAACGCGCACTGCAAGCGCTCGCACGACGCGAGCGCTTCATCACCGGCTTGCGGATCGAGGCGGACTGAAACCGCAGGGACGCGGGCCGCCTAGGCGCGTACGGGCGTCCAGGTGCCCGTCGTCACCACCGGCCTCGGGACGCTGCCGTCGACGACGTCGGCGACGATCTCCGCCGTGGCGGCCGACAGCGTCCAGCCCAGATGGCCGTGGCCGGTGTTGTAGTAGACGCGCGGCCGGCGTCCGCGGCCGACCCGCGGCATCATGTCCGGCATCATCGGGCGCAGTCCCGCCCACGGCACGACGCTGTCGGTCGCGACGCCGGGGAAGCAGCGCTGCACCCAGTCGACCAGCGGGCGGATGCGATCGGCGCGGATGTCGCGGTCGGCACCGTTGAACTCCGCGGTGCCCGCGACGCGGAAACGATCGGCGCCGAGGCGGCTCGAGACCAGCTTGGTCTCGTCGTCCAGCAGGCTCACCGTGGGTGCCGACGCGCGGCTCGCGGCGTCGCGCAGGTTGACGGTGATCGAGTAGCCCTTGACCGGATAGACGTTGACCCGATCGCCGAGTTGCGCCGCGAGGTCGCGGCTCGCGACGCCGGCGCAGACGACGAGGGCATCGAAGGTCGAGGTCGTCGCATCGCCGGCGCGGCCGGTCGTCACGCTGGCGCGCGTGTCGTCGGCCTGCACTGCGGTGACGTCCTGGCCGTAGCGGATGTCGACGCCGAGGCGTTCCGCCGCCGCGGCGAGGCCGCGCGTGTACTTGTGGATGTCGCCGGTGGAGTCGCTCTCGGTGTAGTAGCCGCCGTAGTAGTCGCCGGCCAGGGTGGGCTCGATCGCCCGCATCTCGTCGGGCGTGACCGCGCGCCGCTCGAGCCCGCCTTGCGCCAGCATGCGGCTGACGCGGCCGGCATGCTCGAAGCCGGATCGATCGCGGTAGATGTGCAGGATGCCCTCGCGGCGATGGTCGAAATCGATGCCCTCGGCCTCGGCCCAGGCGAACAGGTGGCGGCGCGCGGCGATCGCCAGACGCGTCGTCTCGATGGTGTTGCGCTCGTACTTCGGGATGCTGGCGACGAACGCCGCGAACCACGACAGCTTGTGCCAGGCCGGCTTCGGATTGACGAGCAGCGGCGCGTCGCTCTTCAGCATCCACTTCAGGCCCTTGAGCAAGGTGGACGGATGCGTCCACGTCTCGGCGTTCGACGCCGACAGCTGCCCGCCATTCGCGAACGACGTCTCCATCGCGGCATAGCGATGCCGCTCGAAAAGGGTGACGCGATGCCCGCGCCGCGCCAGCGCATAGGCCGTGGTGACGCCGGTGATGCCGCCGCCGATGACTGCGATCGTGTTCATGACTCTCTGCTCCGCACCGTCGAGGAAGGTCTGGACCCGCACGAGCCCTCGTGCGAGACACCCCCTCTGTGCGGAACCTGAGAGATTCGCAGCCGCCGTGGGTGCGGCTGCTTGCTCCTTCGGTGCGACCGGCGACGATGGTGCCGGGCGGCTCTTCAGAGTCTGAACGCGGTATCGGTCCTTCTGCCTGAGAGATTCCGGGGCGGTTGCTCCTTCGGCGCCGGCCGCAGCGTGCTGCGGCCGGTCTCTCCCGATATCGCGGCGTTCAGGTGCGGATTCTAACGGCTCGCGGGCCGAGCGGAGCCGCGATCTACGCCGCGGCCGCTTCGGGCCGGTACTCGGCGATGCGGTCGAAGTTGAGGTAGCGATAGACCTGGTCGCTCGCCGCCGTCAGCACGCCGGTCTCGGCCAGGTACTCGTCGCGCGTGGGGATGCGGCCGAGCTTGGAGCACACGGCTGCCAGCTCCGCCGAGCCGAGGTAGACGTTGGCGTTCTTGCCGAGCCGGTTCGGGAAGTTGCGCGTCGACGTCGAGAACACCGTCGCGCCTTCCTTCACCTGCGCCTGGTTGCCCATGCACAGGCTGCAGCCGGGCATCTCCATGCGTGCGCCGGCGCCGCCGAGCACGCCGTAATGGCCTTCCTCGGTGAGCTGCTTCTGGTCCATCTTGGTCGGCGGCGCGACCCACAGCTTGACCGGGATGTCGCGCTTGCCTTCGAGCAGCTTGCTCGCGGCGCGAAAGTGGCCGATGTTGGTCATGCACGAGCCGATGAAGACTTCGTCGATCTTCGCGCCGGCGACTTCCGACAGCGTCTTCACGTCGTCCGGATCGTTCGGGCAGGCGACGATGGGCTCGGTGATCTCGGCGAGGTCGATCTCGATCACGGCGGCGTACTCCGCATCGGCGTCGGCCTTCAGAAGCTGCGGGTTCGCGAGCCAGGCCTCCTGCGCGGCGATCCGGCGTTCCAGGCTGCGCGCATCGGCGTAGCCGCTGGCGATCATCCACTTCATCAACGCGACGTTGCTGTTGATGTATTCGATGATCGGCTCCTTGTTCAGGTGCACCGTGCAGGCGGCGGCGCTGCGCTCGGCCGATGCGTCGGACAGCTCGAACGCCTGTTCCACCTTCAAGTCGGGCAGGCCTTCGATCTCGAGGATGCGGCCGGAGTAGATGTTCTTCTTGCCTTTCTTCTCGACCGTCAAGAGCCCTTGCTTGATCGCATAGAGCGGGATCGCGTTGACGAGGTCGCGCAAGGTCACGCCGCGCTTGGTCGCTTCTTCCATCGTGCCCTTGAAGCGCACCAGCACGCTCTCGGGCATGTCCAGCGGCATCACGCCGGTGGCCGCGGCGAAGGCGACGAGGCCCGAGCCGGCCGGGAAGCTGATGCCGATCGGGAAGCGCGTGTGGCTGTCGCCGCCGGTGCCGACGGTGTCGGGCAGCAGCATGCGGTTGAGCCACGAATGGATCACGCCGTCGCCGGGGCGCAGGCTGATGCCGCCGCGCGTGCTGATGAAGGCGGGCAGCTCGTGGTGCGTCTTCACGTCGACCGGCTTCGGATAGGCCGCCGTGTGGCAGAAGCTCTGCATCACGAGGTCGGCCGAGAAGCCGAGGCAGGCGAGGTCTTTCAGCTCGTCGCGCGTCATCGGGCCGGTCGTGTCCTGCGAGCCGACGCTCGCCATGCGCGGCTCGCAGTAGGTGTCGGGGCGCACGCCCTGGCCTTCGGGCAGGCCGCAGGCGCGGCCGACGATCTTCTGCGCCAGCGTGTAGCCACGGCCGCTGTCGGCCGGCGACTGCGGCAGGCGGAACAAGCTCGACGGCGCGAGGCCGAGCGCTTCGCGCGCCTTGCCCGTGAGGCCGCGGCCGATGATCAGCGGGATGCGGCCGCCGGCGCGCACCTCGTCGAACAGCACGTCGCTCTTGACCTTGAACTCGGCGACGACCCGGCCGTCCTTCAGCGCCTTGCCTTCGTAGGGACGCAGCTCGATCACGTCGCCCATCGCCATCCGGCTGACGTCCAGCTCGATCGGCAGCGCGCCGGCGTCTTCCATCGTGTTGTAGAAGATCGGCGCGATCTTGTTGCCGAGGCAGACGCCGCCGTAGCGCTTGTTCGGCACGTACGGAATGTCCTCGCCGGTCCACCACAGGACCGAGTTCGTCGCCGACTTGCGCGACGAGCCGGTACCGACCACGTCGCCCACGTAAGCGACGGTGTGCCCTTGGGCGCGCAGGTTCTCGACGAAGGCGATCGGGCCGCGCTTGCCGTCTTCCTCCGGCACGATGCCGGGGCGCGGGTTCTTCAGCATCGCGAGCGCATGCAGCGGGATGTCGGGACGGCTCCACGCATCGGGCGCGGGCGACAGGTCGTCGGTGTTGGTCTCGCCGCCGACCTTGAAGACGCTGACGGTGATCGACGCCGGCACTTCCGGCCGCGACGTGAACCACTCGGCATCGGCCCAGCTCTGCAGCACCGCGCGTGCATGTGCGTTGCCGGCGTCGGCCTTCGCCTTGACGTCGTGGAACTGGTCGAACATCAGCAGCGTCTTCTTCAGCGCGTCGGCGGCTGCCGCGGCGACGGCTTCGTCGTCCAGCAGCTCGATCAGCGGGCCGATGTTGTAGCCGCCGAGCATCGTGCCGAGCAGCTCGGTGGCGCGCCGGCGATCGATCAACGTGCAGGTCTCGCTGCCGTGGGCGACGGCGGCAAGCCAGCTCGCCTTGACCTTGGCGGCGGCGTCGACGCCGGCCGGCACGCGGTAGGTGATCAGCTCGACGAGCGCGGCTTCCTCGCCCGCGGGCGGCGTCTTCAGCAGCTCGATCAGGTCGGCGGTCTGCTGCGCGCTGAGCGGCAGCGGCGGGATGCCGAGCGCGGCGCGTTCGGCGACATGGAGACGGTAGGCATTCAGCATGAGAGCTCCTGGGCGGTCGATCAGGCGGGAATCAGGTCTGGGGCACGATGACCTTCAGCCCCTTGAAGTAGTCGCGGAAGAAATCGGCGTCGCGCGTGATCAGCGCGTTGCATTGAAGGAGGGCGTGCGCGCCGACGATGAAGTCGGACACGGCGCGCGCCGGCCGGTCGCCGCGCGTGCGGTGGCGGCGCTGCATCTCGCCGGCGCGGATCGCGGCCTTGGCCTCGACGGGCCGGTAGTGGATGCCCATCTCCTCGAGCACCTGCATCGCCCGGTCGCCGTCGCGCAGCGCGTTGCAGACCTCGGCGGCGACGACGTCGCAGACGACGACCGGACCGAGCGCGAGCGCCTCGCGCAGCGCCGCCTCGGCGGCGTCGGCCTGATGGCCGCCGCTCAGCAGCTCGATCAGGATGGGCGAGTCGACCGCGATCATCGAGTCGCCCGGTCAGCGCTTCTTGGCGGCGGACGCCGGCGCGCGGCCGCGCGCGGCATGGACCGCCTCGTCGGCGCTCGCATAGTCGGCGTCGAGCTGGAAGCGGCCGCGGGCGCGCGAGATCGCGTCGTCGACGCTCTTTCGCAGGACGATGCGGCTGCCGTCGAGCTCGACCTTGAGCACGCTGCCCTTGGTCAGGCCGAGCGCGTCGCGCACCGCCTTGGGCAGCGTGATCTGCCCGCGTTCGCCGACTGCAGCTTCCATGCGCGCCTCCGTAGAAGTATGCGTCGATTGTACATACTTATCGATGCATACTTCAACGAGGCGGCATGGCCGCCGCGGCGGCTACTTGGCGGTCGACGCTGCCGAGGCAGCCGGCGCCGGAGCCGGAGCCGTGGCGAGGATCAAGGGCGCGCCCGCAGCGGCGGCGGCCGACGCGGCGTCGGTCGCCTTCAAGGCACGCTGCGCCTCGATGAACTCGCGCTGCTTCGGGCTGATGCAGTCGTCGACCAGGCGGTGCCCGGTCTTGACGTTGAGCAGCATCGACTTGTTCATGATCTGGACCATCAGCGTCTCGCCCTGCACGTCCTCGAGCCGGATCGCGCCGGTCGTCGAGACGACCGGCTTCATCAGCCAGTCCGACTTCGCGAGCTTCAGGTCGACGTAGCCGAAGTGCTTCGGGTTCGCGGCGATGTCGATCGTCTGGTCGAACTCGCAGGCGTACTTGCCGTAGAACACCTTCTCGGCAGCGGCGATCTGCTGCTGCGTGGCGTCGGGCACGGCGATCTCGACGGGCTTGGGTTCCGGCTTGGTCGCGGGCTTGCGCGACTTGCTGGCAACGGCACCCTTGGCGGGCGCCTTCTTGCTCGGCGCCGACGCGGCGGCGGCAGCGGACTTGGTCTGGGCCTGGGCGGCGCCGACGGCGAGCGCGAGTGCGGCGACGACGAGCGCCGGACGGAATCGGGTCATGGCAGATCGATGAGCATGGCAGAGGGGCCGCCATTGTCGCCTGAGTCGCCGGAGCGAGGTGCCCATGAAATTGCACAGCGCAGGCGACTGGGCTCGGAGGCCGGCGCGGTCGTGTGAGAACTCCATGCCTCTCGGCCTCCGAGTCGCCGGAGCGAGGTGCCTACGCCGCCGTGAAGAAGCGCGCCTCGATGTCGCCGGGCAGCGTCCGCCCGGTGCGCCGCGCGCGTTCGAGCGTCTGCCAGTAGTAGCGGTAGCTCGCGCGATCCTGCAGGGTCGAGTCGTGGCGGATCGGCGCCCAGTCGGCTTCCTGCGCGGCCACGAGGATCTCGATCGCCCGCTCGATCTCGTCGCGGTCGGGCGCGAAGGCGTCGACGATGGTGCGGATCTGGTTCGGATGGATGCTCCACATGCGGGTGTAGCCGAACTCGCGCGCGGCGCGCAGCGCGGCGGCCTTCAGCGCCTCGAGATCGTCGAACTCGGTGACGACGCAGTGCGACGGCACCTTGGCATGGCCGTGGCACGCGGCGGCGATCTCGAGCTTGGCGCGCACGACGAGAGGATGGGTGAACTGCCCGGCCACGCTCATGCCGGCCGCAGGGATCGCGCCGCGATGCGCCGATACGAAGTCCATCAGTCCGAACGACAGCGACTCGATGCGCGGATGCGCGGCGATGCCGTCGACCTCGCGCAGCGCGCCATGCGTTTCGATCAGCACATGCACCGGCAGCGGCCGCGCGACGTCGTGCACGCGCAGCGCGTGGTCGATCTCGGCGCAGGCGCGCTCGACGTCGGCGAGGCCGCGCGGCTTCGGCACCATCAGGTAGGCGAGGCGCGCGCCGGCGCGGCCGACCAGCGTGGCGATGTCCTGCGCGAACGCCGGATGGTCGACCGGATGGACGCGCGCGCCGACGCGGCCGTGGCGGTTCGCATCGGACAGCACCAGTTCCGCCACCCGATGCGCATGCTCGGCCTCGCCGCCGACCGGCGCGCCGTCCTCGCAGTCGAGCGTGAGGTCGAACACCGGGCCGAGCTCGGCCTGCAGCGCGAGGCTCTTGCGCATGCGCGCTTCGACGCCGGCGTAGTGGTCGCAGACCGGCAGTGCCGGCGCCGCATCGCCTTCGGCGATCAACGCATCGCGCGGGTGGATCAGCGGCATCGGCTCAAGTGCGACGGCGCGCAATGATGAAGAGGCGCGGGAAGGCGAGCAGGCGCCGGCCGTCGGCCCGCTTCGGATAGGCGATGTCGATGCGGCGCGTGTATTCGGCAAGGTAGCCGGCGCGCTCGTCGGGCGGCAGCGCATCGACGAACGGACGCAGCCCGGTGCCGCGCACCCATTCGACGATCGCCTCGGGCGTGTCCATGGGATGCTGGTAGGCGGTACGCCAGACGTCGATGTCGGCCGCGTCGCCGGCCAGCAGGTCGTAGTAGTCGTTCAGCGCGAGGATCGGCGTGCGCAGCCGCACGGCGTCGGCGACGTGGGTCGACCACGGGGCTTCGGCCGAGACCTCGCGCATCAGCCGGTGCGTGGACTCCTCGCGGTTGTCGGGCATCTGCACCGCGAGCACGCCGCCCGGCGCCAGCATCGCGAACAGGCGCGGGAACAGCGCGCCGTGATCGCCGACCCATTGCAGCGCGGCGTTCGCGTAGATCAGGTCGGGCGCGCGCGCGGGCTGCCAGCTTGCGATGTCGCTCCGTTCGAAGCGTACCGAGGGCAGCCGTACGCGCGCGCTCGTCAGCATCGCCTCCGAGTTGTCGGTGCCCACGACCTCGGCACCCTCGAAGCGCTCGACCAGCAGCTCGGTCGAATTGCCCGGGCCGCAGCCGAGGTCGTAGACCACGCCCGCCCGTTCGAGCGGTACGCGCGCGAGCAGCTCGCGCGCGGGGCGGGTGCGCTGGTCCTCGTAGCGTCGATAGAGTTCTGGATTCCAGTCAGAGGCCACGATTGCTCCCGGCCTGTCCATCCTCCGCCGTGCACCCATACCAAGCCAAGGTCTTGCGCGGAACCGGCTTTGCCGGTCCGCTGCAAGGTTCCCTCGGGGGACGGCGGAGCGCAGCGGAGACTGGGGGCCTCATCACAGCAGATGCTTGACGCCTTCCTGCTCCTCGAGCAGCTCCTTCAGCGTCAGGTTGATGCGCTCCCGGCTGAAGGCGTCGATGTCCAGGCCTTCGATGAGCTTCCATTCGCCGGCCTGCGTCGTCACCGGGAAGCCGAACATCACGTCCTTCGGGATGCCGTACTGGCCATCGGATGCGATGCCCATCGTGACCCACTTGCCGTTGCTGCCGAGCGCCCAGTCGCGCATGTGGTCGATCGCGGCGTTGGCGGCCGATGCGGCCGACGACAGGCCGCGTGCCTCGATGATCGCGGCGCCGCGCTTGCCGACGGTCGGCAGGAACACGTCCTTGTTCCAGGCGTCGTCGTCGATCATCGCCTTGACCGGCCGGCCGTCGATGGTCGCGAAGCGGTAGTCGGCATACATCGTCGGCGAATGGTTGCCCCAGACCGTGAGCTTCTCGATGCTCGCCACCGGCTTGCCGGTCTTCGCGGCGATCTGGCTCAGTGCCCGGTTGTGATCGAGGCGCAGCATCGCGGTGAAGTTCTTGCGCGGCAGGCTGGGCGCGCTCTTCATCGCGATGTAGGCGTTGGTGTTGGCCGGATTGCCCACCACCAGCACCTTGACGTTGCGGCTCGCGACCTTGTCGAGTGCCTTGCCTTGCGCGGTGAAGATCTGCGCGTTGGCCGACAGCAGGTCCTTGCGCTCCATGCCGGGGCCGCGCGGCCGCGCACCGACGAGCAGCGCATGGTCCGCATCCTTGAACGCGGTGTTCGGGTCGCCGTGCGCTTGCATGCCGGCGAGCAGCGGGAACGCGCAGTCCTCGAGCTCCATCATCACGCCCTTGAGCGCCTTCTGCGCCTTCTCGTCCGGGATCTCGAGCAGCTGCAGGATCACCGGCTGGTCCTTGCCGAGCATCTCGCCCGACGCGATGCGGAACAGCAGGGCATAGCCGATCTGGCCGGCAGCGCCGGTGACGGCGACTCGAACGGGGGTCTTGCTCATGGGGGGCTCCGTGGGGCTGGTATCGAAAAGCGTCGATGGGCGCACGCGCCGAACGGCATGCGGACGGATCGTGCGGCCACGCTCGGCAGGCCGGCAGTGTAGGCCAGACCGCTGCGCGCCGGCATGCAACCGGGCGGGTTGACCGGGCTCTTGTGTCATATATAAGATCGTCGGCTCCATGCCTACGACTCCGACGGCGGCGGCCGACAGCCCCGCGTTCAGCCCGCTCTATCAGCAGATCAAGACGCTGATGACGCAAAGCCTGCAGCGCGGCGAATGGCGTCCCGGCGAAGCGATTCCGAGCGAGGCGGAACTGGCCGTGCGCTTCAAGGTGAGCCAGGGCACCGTTCGCAAGGCGATCGACGAGCTCGCGACCGACAACCTCGTGGTGCGCCGCCAAGGCAAGGGCACGTTCGTCGCGACGCATGCCGAGGAGCGCACCCAGTTCCGCTTCCTGCGCCTGACGCCGGACGATGCGGCGGAGACGGGCAGCACGCGCCGCCGCTTCATCGACTGCCGGCGCCAGCGCGCGCCGGCGGACGTCGCCCGGGCGCTGGCGCTGCGGACCAGCGACAACGCGATCCGGATCCGGCGCGTGCTGTACTTCCGCGACCTGCCGGTGGTGCTCGACGACATCTGGCTGCCCGCCGCGCTCTTCAAGGGGCTGACCGCCGAGCGGCTGGGCAGCTACCGCGGGCCGATGTACCGCTTGTTCGAGTCGGAGTTCCACGTCCGCATGATCCGCGCCGAGGAGAAGATCCGCGCGGTCGCGGCCGACGACACCGCCGCCGGTCTGCTCGAGCTTCCGCCCGGCACGCCGCTGCTGAGCGTCGAACGGCGTTCCTACACCTATGGCGATCGGCCGGTCGAGCTGCGGCGCGGCCTCTACAACACGGCCGCGCACTACTACCGCAACGAGCTCAGTTGAGCCATGAGCCGATGCGCCCTGTTGCATTGCAATAAACTTATGAAGTTTCAGCGCGGTTTCATCGATGAGGTCACATGACGCAAACAGCCAGACCCAGACCCGGAGCGATGCGGTACGCCGATGCGCTCAGCTACCGCCTGCCGCTCGCCGGATGGGTGTCCATCCTGCATCGCGTGAGCGGCCTGCTGATCTTCATCCTGCTGCCGTTCATCATCTGGATGTTCGACAACAGCCTGACCTCCGAAATCTCGTTCGGCGTGTTCAAGAGCGCCTTCGCCGCCGGCATCGGCGTCATCCCGGCCTGGCTCGTCAAGGTCGTCGTGCTCGGCTTGATCTGGGCCTACCTGCACCACTTCATTGCCGGCCTGCGTCACCTGTGGATGGATGCGACGCATGCGGTCAGCAAGGAGTTCGGCCGCCAGTCGGCGGTCGCGACCCTGTCGCTCAGCATCCTGCTGACCCTGGTGCTCGGCTACCGGCTGTTCTTCTGAGGGCGCACGACATGGCACAGGACTACGGCTCCAAGCGCCTCGTCGTCGGCGCGCACTACGGCCTGCGCGACTGGCTGTCGCAGCGCGTCACGGCAACCTTGATGGCGCTCTTCACGATCGCGCTGATCGTGCAACTCGTGATGCCCGGCGAGCTCGGCTACGACAAGTGGGCCGGCATCTTCTCGCACCAGTGGATGAAGGTGCTGACCTTCGTCGTGATCGTGTCGCTGGCGGTGCATGCCTGGGTCGGGATGCGCGACATCCTGATGGACTACGTCAAGTCGGTCGGCGCGCGGCTCGCGCTGCAAGTGTTCGTGATCGTCTGGCTGGTGGGTTGCGCAGGCTGGGCGGTGCAAGTGATCTGGAGACTCTGATGGAAGCGGCGACCCCTCACTACACGCCGACCACCGCGGCGCTGGCACGACGCAAGTTCGACGTCGTGATCGTCGGCGCGGGCGGCTCGGGCATGCGCGCATCGCTGCAGCTCGCGCTCGCCGGACTCAACGTCGCGGTGCTGTCGAAGGTGTTCCCGACGCGCTCGCACACGGTGGCGGCGCAGGGCGGCATCGGCGCCTCGCTCGGCAACATGAGCGAGGACAACTGG
>JAFEEF010000019.1 GCA_018241265.1 Pseudomonadota bacterium
ACCACGCTGAACAACTACGCGCTGCAGACGGTGCCGCAGCCCGGACTGAACTGTCGGCGCGGCTACCAGCCGCGCGGCAAGGTGTTGGGCGGCTCGAGCTCGATCAACGCGATGATCTACGTGCGCGGCGCGCGCGCCGACTACGACCACTGGGCGGCGCTCGGCAACCCGGGCTGGAGCCACGACGAGTTGCTGCCCTACTTCAAGCGCGCCGAGCACAACGAGCGCGGCGCCGATGCCTGGCATGCGACCGGGGGCCCGCTCAACGTCAAGGATCTGACCAGCCCGAACCGCTTCGGCCCGATCTTCGTCGAGGCGGCGGTGCAGGCCGGCCATGCGCGCAATGCCGACTTCAACGCGGCGACGCAGGAAGGCGTCGGCCTCTATCAGGTCACGCACCGCAACGGCGAGCGCTGCAGCGCGGCCAAGGCCTATCTGACGCCGAACCTCGGCCGGCCCAACCTGCAGGTGCTGACCGGTGCGACGACGACCCGCATCGTGCTCGAAGGCCGGCGTGCGGTCGGGGTCGATGTCGAGGTGGACGGGACGTCGCAGCGCCTGCGGGCTCGCCGCGAAGTGCTGCTGTCGGCCGGCGCCCTGCAGTCGCCGCAGTTGCTGATGCTGTCGGGCATCGGCGCCGGCGCCGCGCTGCAGCGCCACGGCATCGCACCGGTGCACGATTTGCCCGGCGTGGGCGCCAACCTGCACGACCACGTCGACGTCACGATGGTCGTCGACACGCCCGGCCTCCGCGACCTGTTCGGCGTCTCGTTCGGTGCGCTCGGGCGTCAGATCGCCGGCATCTTCGAATGGCGGCGTCACCGGCGCGGCATGCTGACGACCAACTTCGCCGAAGCCGGCGGCTTCATCCGCAGCCGGCCGGAGGAGACCAGTCCCGACCTGCAGCTCCATTTCGTCATCGGCAAGCTGATCGACCACGGCCGCAAGACGGTGCTGGGCCACGGCTACTCGTGCCATGTGTGCCTGCTGCGCCCGGCGAGCCGCGGCAGCGTGACGCTCGCGAGCGCCGATCCGCATGCGGCGCCGCTGATCGATCCGAACTTCCTCGCCGAACGCGACGACGTCGACCGCCTCGTGCGCGGCTTCAAGGCGATGCGGAGGATCCTCGAGCAGCCGGCCCTCGCGGGCTTTCGCGGCCGCGAGCTGCCGGCATCGGCCTCGGCGCAAAGCGATGCCGACATCGAGGCGTTCGTCCGCAACCGCGCCGATACGATCTACCACCCCGTGGGCAGCTGCCGCATGGGGTCCGGCCCGCTCGACGTCGTCGATGCCGAGCTGCGCGTGCATGGCGTCGAGCGGCTGCGCGTCGTCGATGCGTCGATCATGCCGCGCATCGTCAGCGGCAACACGAATGCGCCGGTGATCGCGATCGCCGAGAAGGCTGCCGATCTCGTCAAGGCGGCGGCGCGCGCCGGGTGAGCGCAGCGGGGATCAGCGCTTCAGCGCCGTCACCTCGATCTCGATCTTCATGCGCGGATCGGCCAGGCCCGCCGAGATCATCATCGCCGCCGGCCGGATTTCACCGAAGTAGCGACGCAGCACCGGCCAGCAGGGCTCGAAGTCCGCGAGGATCGGCAGCACGTAGTTGACCCGAACGACGTCGGCGAGGCTCGCACCCGCCTCGCGCAGCACCGCCTCGATGTTCTTCAGGCATTGTTCGGCCTGCACCTGGACATCGTCCGAGATCGACATCGTCGCGTAGTCGAAGCCGGTGGTACCGGACACGAACACCCAGTCGCCCGCCACGACAGCGCGCGAATAGCCGATCTGCGACTCGAACGACGAGCCGGAGCTGATGAGTCTTCTGGTGGTCAAGGCATGTCTCCGTGTGTCTGATGCCGTACCGGTCGCGCCGTGCGACCGCGTGCGGCGGCATTCTGGCGCAACGCCGCGTCGCGCGGCCCCGCCCGGGGCGGCCCGGCCTCGCCATCGAGACCGCAGACGCACGGATGGTACTTGCGTACTCTATAAACATATCGTACGATACATCTATCGATCACTCCCACGAAAGTTCTCCATGCATCCGTTCTTCGAACATTTCCGCCAGCACATCCACCGTCACCACCACGCCGGCCGCGGCCATTTCCGGCACCACCACGGCTTCGGCTTCAGCCCCGAGCACGGCTTCGGCGGCGACCCGCTGCGCCATGGCGTCGGCCGCGGCCGCAAGCTCGGCTCGGCCGACCTGCAGCTGCTGCTGCTCGCGTTGCTCGCCGAAAAGCCCAGCCACGGCTACGAGCTGATCAAGGCGCTGGACGAGCGCTCCAACGGCTACTACAGCCCGAGCCCGGGCATGGTCTATCCGGCGCTCACCTACCTCGAGGAGATCGGCCATGCGAGCGTCGAAGCG
Organism: Pseudomonadota bacterium; assembly: GCA_018241265.1. Taxonomy (GTDB): domain Bacteria; phylum Pseudomonadota; class Gammaproteobacteria; order Burkholderiales; family Burkholderiaceae_C; genus JAFEEF01. Next base: position 2,372 of record JAFEEF010000019.1, read on the forward strand.
CAGGGCAGCAAGAAGCTCTACAGCATCACCGAAGCCGGCCTGACGCACGTCGAGCAGAACCGCGCCGCGATCGACGCGCTGCTCGGCCAGATGGCCTGGATCGGGCAGCGCATGGACGACCTGCGCCGCGCGATGGCAGGCGGCGGCGCCGACGACGACACGGCCGACTTCGACGCGCCGCTCTCCCGTGGCCATCGCGGTCATCGCGGCCGCCCGGATCACGAGGCACCCGAAGTCCGGCAGGCACGACGCAACCTGAAGTCCGCGATGATCGAAAAGTCCGGCGCGGACGCCGACGAGCAGCGCCGCATCGCCGAGATCCTCGAACGCGCCGCGACCGAGATCCGCGGCGGCTGACCGCTCGCCCCGAAGGGTCCGGCATCGAATGGCCGGCAGGCGTGGCCCACAATCGGCCGCCTACACTGCCGCAGCCGTTCCATGTCCGATCCGAGTGCCGCCGTACCGACCACCGCTCCGTACGGGAGTTGGGAGTCGCCGATCACCGCCGAGCTGATCGCCTGCGGCACGATCCGGCTCGGCCAGATCGCGATCGGCGGGCCCGACGGCCGCGACATCTACTGGAGCGAAGGCCGGCCGCAGGAGCAGGGCCGCAGCGTGGTCGTGCGGCATCGGCCGGACGGCCGCCAGCAAGATCTGAATCCGGCGCCGTTCAACGCCCGCACGCTGGTGCACGAGTACGGCGGCGGCGCCTATGCGCTGGTCGACGGCGAGACGCTCTGCTTCTGCCACTACGACGACCAGCGCCTCTACCTCAGCGGACCGGACGGCCAGCCGCACGCACTGACGCACGGCACGGACCTGCGCTATGCCGACGCGGTCCACGACCGCATGCGCGGGCGCCTGATCGCGGTGCGCGAAGACCACCGTCAGCCCGGCCGCGAAGCGATCAACACGCTGGTCGCGGTCGACCTCGCGACCGGCGACGAGCGCGTGCTCGCCGAAGGTCACGACTTCTATTCCAACCCGCAGCCGAGCCCCGACGGCAAACGGCTGGCGTGGCTGAGCTGGGACCATCCGGCGATGCCGTGGGACGGCACGACCTTGTGGCTCGCCGACGTACAGGCCGACGGCACGCTGGCGGCACCGACCGCCGTTGCCGGCGGCACCGAGGAATCGATCTTCCAGCCGCTCTGGTCACCGTCCGGCGACTTGCACTTCGTCTCCGACCGCAGCGGCTGGTGGAACCTGTACCGCCTGCGCGGCGGCACCGTCGAGGCCGTGCACCCGATGGCGGCCGAGTTCGGTACGCCGCAATGGATCTTCGGCATGTCGCGCTACGGCTTCGACGCGCAGGGCCGCATCGTCTGCGCGCCGGAGGCCGACGGCGACTCGTTCCTGCTGGTCATCGACGGCAACGACGCGACCCGCATGGCGACGCCGTACCGCTCGATCGGCGAGCTGCGCGTCGGCGCCGACTTCATCGTCTTCAACGGCGCGTCGGCGACCGAAGCCGAAGCGATCGTGCGCCTCGACTTGGCGACCGGCGCGCACGACGTGTTGCGCCGCTCCAGCCGCCATGCGGTCGACCCCGCCTGCGTGTCGGCCGCCGAGGCCATCGCGTTCCGCGGCGCCGGCGGGCTCGAGTCGCATGCCTTCTACTACGCGCCGCGCAACCCGCGCTTCCAGGGCGCGACCGGCGCGCGGCCGCCGTTGCTCGTCATCGGCCATGGCGGACCGACCAGCGCGACCAGCGCCGGCCTGAAGTGGGGCATCCAGTTCTGGACCAGCCGCGGCTTCGCCGTCGTCGACGTCAACTACGGCGGCAGCCACGGCTACGGCCGCGCCTACCGGCAACGCCTCGATGGCCGCTGGGGCGAAGTCGACGTCGACGACTCCATCGCCGCTGCGCGTCATCTCGTCGAGCGCGGCGCGGTGGACCCGGCGCAGGTCGCCATCCGCGGCGCCAGCGCCGGTGGCTACACGACGCTGGCGGCCCTGACCTTCCGCGACTTCTTCAAGGCCGGCGCCAGCCACTACGGCATCGGCGACCTCGAGGCGCTAGCGCACGACACGCACAAGTTCGAGTCGCGCTACCTCGACCGCCTGATCGGCCCCTATCCGGAGCGGCGCGACCTCTACGTCGCACGCTCGCCGGTCCATCACGCCGAGCGGCTGTCGAGCGCGATGATCCTGTTCCAGGGCGCCGAGGACAAGGCGGTGCCGCCCGGCCAGGCCGAGGCGATGTATGCCGCGGTGCGAGCCAAGAGCCTGCCGGTGGCCTACCTGCTGTTCGCCGGCGAGCAGCACGGCTTTCGGCGTGCCGAAACGATACGGCGCGTGTTCGAGGCGGAGTTGTACTTCTACGGACGCGTGTTCGCCTTCCGGCCGGCCGGCGACATCGAGCCGGTGCCGATCGACAACCTGTCCTGACTCGCACCCGGCGGCGCCTGCATCCGCGTACGCCGGTTGCAGCTTGATGCGCTTGCTCACCGGCTCGCGCCGCGGCGCCCACTACGCTGCGCAGCCCGCTGGAGGTGTGAGAGATGAAGGATTCCTGGCGTACGGCCTGGCAGGGCCGCGACATCGTCGTCTACTGCAACGAGAACGAGGCCGATCGGCTGCACGCGGACGACATAGAACGGGTCGTGCTGGTGCACCACGGCTCCGGCGAGTCCCCGGGCGACCTGGTGCGCACGCTGGTCGAGATCGGACCGGACTGGCTGCTCTTCGATGCAGATACCGGCTTTGCCGGCCGCGTCAATTTCGAGCGTCAGGCATTCTGGGCCGAGCGGGGTTGCGTCTATTGGGTGCCGGAGGCGCGCGCACCGCTGCCTCTGCGCCTGCGCCGCGGACGCTGGCTGCGCAGCGCCCCTTCCTACTCGCGCGTGCCGCACGGCGAATTGGCGCCGATCATCGAGCGCTGGCCGCTGCAGGGACCGCAAACCTGGGAGCAGCGGAAATGGCGGCGCATCGAGCGCAACCGCCCGTTCGCGCCGGACGCGACCGACCGGCTCCGCGCCTGAAGGCGCAGCGCCGCAGCCCTCCAGCAAAAAGCCCGGCGAGCCGGGCTTTTTGTCGTCAGGCGGCCGGCTTGGCGGCGGCCTTCTTCTTCGAGTGATGCTTCTTGTGGCTCTTCTTGGCCGCGTGGACCTTGGCCGGCGCTTCAGCGGCAGCGGGTGCTGCGGCCGGCGCGGGCGACTGGGCATGGGCGACCAGGCCGAACGCGGATGCGAGAACGAGGGCGACGATCTTCTTCATGAGGATGGGCTCCGGGGTGGACGAACGACGAGCGCGAACTGCTCGCCCGGTCCAACGTCGCCGATCGGCGACGCGTTGACACGAAAGCGGCACAAAGTCACACGCTGCATGCCGCGGTAAGCCTGGTTACCGCCTGCTTCGTACCGGGCCGCTAGACGAAGCGGCCCTCGCGCAGCCACTTCGTCGTCACCCACTTCTCGCCCGCGAGCACCGGCGTTCCGCCATGCAGAGACCGCGTGATCGGATGCGGCCGGTCGTAGCTGAAGAAGACGGCGTTGCCCTTGATCGGCGCGACTTCCAGCCCGACGTCCGGAAACACCGTCGAGCCGCCGCGCTCCGGCGTGTTCAGATAGCACACCAGCGACGCCACGCGCTGGCCGCCGCGCCGCAGGATGCTGGGCGTGCCGGACTGTTCGGGATCGAAATAGTCGTAGTGGGGCTTGTACTCCGCGCCGGGGCGATAGCGCAGCACCTGCAACCCTTCGCCGTTCTCGACCGGCCAGTTCAGCAGCGCGGCGATGCGCGCTTCGATCCGTTTGCACACCGCATGCTCGCCGCGGTCGAAGAACATGCCTTCGCTGGTGCGGGCCGAATTGACCTCGCTGCCGCCGGTGGCGGTCTCGACCGTTTCGGAGCGTGCCAGCCGAGCCCGCGCCAGTTCGATCATCTCGTCGCATTCGTCGTCGGCGATCAGGCCGCCGAACACGACGATGCGCGGCGAGCGCATCGTCAGCAGCACCGTGACGTCACGGTCCACGGCATGCAGATGCGGCCGCATGTCGTCGAGATCGGGCTCCGGCACCGGTACGCCGGGCGGCAGCTTCAATCCCTTCGGACCGCCCTCGTCGAGGTGTCTCGTCAGGGTCTCTTCGAGCGCCGTCAACGCCACATCCTCGTTCCAGCCGCTGGCGCACATCGACTTCAGCACCGCCTCGGGCGATTGCCCGGCCGACGCCTGTTCGATGATCCACTGGCGCAACTCGGCGGTGATCGGCTGGGCATGGCTCATGCCCGGATTCTGCCGCAGGACGACGTCCGCTCCCGTCGCGTCAGCCCGCGAAGCTCCAGTTGACCGTCTGCAGACTGCCGCCGCCGATGTTCACGCTGCGGCGCTCGGTCTTGCCGTGCCAGGTGGTCTCGAGCGTGTAGCTGCCGGCCGGCAGCTTGACCATCACGATCGGCCCGGCGTTGGCCACCGACAGCACGTCGCCCTTGGCCGACGCGAGCCGCAGGTTTTCCGTCACGACGTACTCGCCGCCGCGACCGCTCATCACGACCTTGAGCGTGTAGCCGCCCTGCTGCGCGGCCATCGCATCGCGATCTTCCTGTCCGGCGCCGCCGCTCATGTAATCGATGCCGTTCGCGGTCTGCCGTGCGACCGGTGCGCCCTTGCCCGTGGCGGGCTGCGCCGCGACCCAGGACGTGGCTGCGGCCAGACTCAGCGCAATCGCCGCGATCTGCTTGACGTTCATATCGACTCCTTCTGCTGCTCGAGCGCAGGAAAAGACTGTCGACGACACGTGCGCCGCGTCCGGTCGGACAACGACGGAAACGGCGGTCGGTGCCGGCCTACGGCCTCATCGAACCGCCGGCAGGCTGAGCAGCAGCGCCAGCAGCGCAAAAGCCAGCACGATGCCGAGACACAGCACCGCCAGTCCCGGCGTGCGTGCGACGATGGTCGATATTTCGCTCGGGTCGATGCGCTTGCTCATGGCCAGCAGATTGTGCCGACGCCAACGGCGTGCGCCGCAACGGACATCCTCCCGATTGAGGAAGCGCCCGGCCGGGTCAGGCGGCGGTCGCGACTGCATAGAGAACGACGGTCGCGAGCAGCGCGGCGCAGAACACCGTCCAGTAATCGAGCAGGCCGAGCGGGCGTTCCAACCGGGTGACGAGGCGCTTCATGCACCCATGTTCAGGCGGGCCCTGGCAGGCAGCCATTCCTCGAATCGGGGATGCCCACCGCTTCGCGGGGGGCGCGCGATCAGCTTTGCGAACCGGCGCAGATCAGGCAGCTTCCGCAGGCCAGCGGAGCCGGTGTCCGTAGCGCTGCTCGAAGCGCGTCAGGTCCTCTTCGCTGTCCAGATCGACGACGTAGTGCCGGTTGTCCGTCTCGTACGCCATGACCTGCTCGGGATGCGCCGCGCGCCATTGCCGGCAGCCGACGCTGGCCTCGCCGGCGAGGATCTGCTGCCGCAGGTCGGCGCTGAAGATCAGCGGATGGCCGGGCTCGCCGGCGACCTGCGGCACGACGAGCTCGTGCGTGCCGCGCCGCTTGTAGGCGCCGATCAGCGCATTGACGTCATGCGCGTCGACGAGCGGCTGATCGGCCAGCGCGACCAGCACCGCGTCGACGCGGCTCGTCAGCGCCGCGAGGCCGATGCGCAGCGAGCCGGCCTGTCCCGCGTCGGGATCGGGATTGCGCACCAGCGTGACCGGGAAATCCGCCACCAGCGGCTCGATCGCGTCGGCATGGTGGCCGAGCACGACGACCACCTCGTCGACACCCGCGCCCGACAGCGCGATGAGCTGGCGCCGGATCAACGGCACGCCGCCCAACTGCAGCAGCGACTTCGGCCGCCGTCCCATGCGCATGCCGGCACCGGCCGCGAGCAGCACCGCGCCCACCGCGAGGCGGCTGTAGAGACCGCCGCCCGCCTTCAGCAAACAACCCATCGCAGCGCCTCGTTCAGTTCACCGTCACCCATGCACCGTCACCCATGGCAGCACGAATGCGCTTTCGCGACCGGCTTGGCAGGCTCGGCCGACGCGCAGCACGACGATGGCGCAGGCGCGGACGTCACCACGGCCTCGTCGACGACCGCCTGGCGTCTCGCCGCGACCACCGACGCCAGCACCGACAGCGCGATCTCCTCCGGCGTCAGCGCCGCGATCGGATAGCCGGCCGGCGCGACGATCGCGGCCACCGCGGCGGCATCGTGGCCGGCGGCCTTCAGCGACTCGCGCAGCACCGCCGCCTTGCGCGCGCTGGCGATGAACGACACCTGGCGTGCCCGCAGCGACAAGGCGGCCGACAGCCCCTGCAGATCGCGTCGTCCCTGGGTCGCGACGACGACGAATGCGCCGGGCTCGATGGCACCGGCGAGCGCGGCAGCGTCATCGTTCGCATGCACGGCGCGCGCATCGGGAAACAGCCCGGCATCGGCGCCATGCGCCACCACGCTGACCGCGAAGCCGACGCGCGGCGCGAGACCGGCGAGCGCCTGCGCCACCGGCGAATCGCCGATCACGACCAGCCGCTCCATCGGCAGCACCGGATCGACGAACAGCTCGAGCGTGCCGCCCGAATGGCAGGCCATGCCGAACTCGAGTACGTCGCCGAGGTCGCGCTCGCTGCCCTCCTCGGCCGGCGCGATGCGGATCATCCGGGCACGTCCGTCGGCCAGCGCCTGCCGCACCGTGCGCAGCACCGCCGGCTGCGCGCAGCCGCCGCCGACCCAGCCCTCGAAGCGGCCGTCGCCGGTGACGAGCGCCTTGTCGCCCGGCCGCGCCGATGCCGGCGGCAGCGCACGCACGACACTGACGAAGGCATAGGGCGTACCCGCGGCCTGCATGCGCTGGGCCGCGCCGAAGACATCGTGGTTGGTCATCATGGAACTCCTAGGTCAACAGGGCGCCGGCACGTTCGAGGCTGGCCAGGTCGTGCAGCGGCGCGTAGCGTTCGATCAGGCCGGCGCAGGCGACCAGCGCCTGTGAAGCCGGCGGCATCGCGGTCGGATGCAGCCACGACAGGCGCACGCCCTTGCCGCGCAGCCGCGCGAGCTGCGCCGCGAGCTCGTCGGGCGGATCGCTGTCGTAGCCGTCCGACAGGATCAGCACGCGCGCGCCGCGGTTCAGCCCCGCGCGCGCGTGCACGTCGACGAAGTCGCCGATGCTGGTCGCGATGCGGGTGCCGCCGGCGAAGCCCGCGGTCACCGCATTGACCTTCTCCTGAACCCGAGCCGAGTCGCGCTGCAGCAGCGGCGTGACTTCGGCGAGCCGCGTGTGGAACACGAACACGCGCGCGTCGAGCACGCCGACGAAGGCGCGCGCGACGCGCAGGAAGAACTGCGCATGCGTCTCCATCGAGCGGCTCACGTCGACCAGCACGAAGACGCGCGGGCGCTCGCGGCGCGCGCGCCGCCACGCCGGCGCGACGGGCTCGCCGCCGGTGCGCAGGCTGGCGCGCAAGGTATGCCGGACATCGAGGCGCCGCCCGCGCGCATGCGCCTGCCAGCGCCGCATCAGCCGCTTGCGCAAGCGGCGCGCGATCGCATCGACGATGCGTTCGAGGCGCGCCAGATCCTGCGGCAGCCAGAGCGCGAAGTCGCGGTTCTCGAGCGCCTCGGTGCGGCTCGCGCCGCCCTGCGCGCGCGTGTCGGCTTGCTGCTCGGAGACGCCGGAAGGCGCATCGCCCGCCAGCGTGTCGCCGCCGGGCCGCTGCGGTGACGTCGCATCGCCGCCTTCCGACTGCAGCGTCTGCACGATCTGCCGCAGGTCGCGCCGCGGACGCGTCATCCCGCTGGTGCGCGTCGAGCCCTGCAGGCGATCGGCCTGCCAATAGCGCTGGTAGAGATCGGGGTACTTGCGCCAGTCGCTCGCGCCGTGGCAGGCGATCGCGCGCCACGCGCTCTTCAATGGCCGCGCGTCGAGGCTGCCGAGCGCGGCCGCCGCCTGCACCATCGCCTGCTGCTCGGGAATGCCGACCGCAAGCCCGTGGTCGCGCAGATGCGTCGCGAAGCCGGCGATCGCGTCGAGGATGCCGGGCGTCTCCGTGATAGGCATGCTCATGCGCGCGACGCCACGACACCCGTCGATCGCGGGCCTTCGACGAGCTGCGCGATGCGCACCGCGTCGATCTGGAAGCGGTCGGCTCGGGTCTTCAGCAGGCAGGCCAGCGTCTTCGCGATGTCTTCCGCATCGTCCGGCAGGCGCCGATGGCCGAGCCGATGCAAGGCCTTGATCCAGTCGAGCGTCTCGGCGATGCCGGGCGCCTTCAGCAGGTCTTCCTTGCGCAGCCGCTGCACGAAGCCGACCGCCTCGTCGACCAGATGCAGCTCGGCCTGCGGCAAGGTGTGGCGCACGATCGCGATCTCGCGCGCCAGGGTCGGATAGTCGAGGTAGTGGTAGAGGCAGCGCCGGCGCAGCGCATCCGACAGCTCGCGCGTGCCGTTGCTCGTCAGCACGACCCACGGCACATGGCGCGCCTGCAGGGTGCCGAGCTCCGGCACGGTGATCTGCCAGTCGGCCAGCACCTCGAGCAGGAAGGCCTCGAAGGCTTCGTCGGCGCGGTCGATCTCGTCGATCAGCAGCACGCACGGGTCGGCGCTCGCGATCGCGGTCAGCAGCGGCCGCTCGAGCAGGTAGTCGCGCGCGAAGAGGTCGGTGTCGGCCAGCGCGCGGCGCTCGACCGCGACGTCGTTGGCGGCCGGACGGCTCTCGTGCAGCCGGATCGCGAGCAGCTGGCGGCCGTAGTTCCATTCGTAGGCCGCCTGCTGCAGGTCGAGGCCTTCGTAGCACTGCAAGCGCACCAGGCGGCGCGACTGCGCGCGCGCCAGCGCCGCGGCCACCGCGGTCTTGCCGACGCCGGCATCGCCTTCGATCAGCAGCGGCCGCTCGAGCGACTGCGCGAGCCACAGCGTGGTCGCGAGATCCGGGTCGGCGATGTAGCCGGCCTGGTGCAGCGCCTCGCGCAAGCCTTGCTCGGTCATCGCGTGCTCACCGCTCGTCAGGCCCGCTTGCCGAAGAGGCCACCGAACCAGCCCTTGATCAGCGCCCAGACGACCGCGAGCGCGTTCAGTTCCTGGACCGGCCGCGGCGCCGCAGCGGCCACCATCGGTTGCGGTTGCGGTTGCGGTGGTCGTGCGGATGCGCCGACGTCGGCCTGCGGACTCGCGGCCAACGCCGGTTCGGGCGGCGCCACCGCCTGTGCCGCCGCGCGGAAGTTGTCGGCGAACTGTCCGAGCATCATGTCCGACACCGGCACCAGCAGCCGCGAGCCGAACTGCGCGAGCTTGCCGCTGACGATCACGGTGGCGCTGCCGATCAGCATCGACGTTCCCGGCGCCTCGCCCGCCTCCACCGACGCTGCGAGCTGCATCGAGGCACTCGATCCGCCGCGGTCGCTGCCCTTGCCGAGCATCTCCAGGCGGCGCCCCGCCGCATCGAGCCCGAGCACCTCGATGTCGCCGTTGAAGCTCATCGTCGCCGGGCCGACCTTGGCCTTCACGGTGCCCTTGTAGTGCTGCGGATCGATCTCGTCGGTGATCGCCGCGCCGGGCATGCAGCCGGCCACCGCGCGGATGTCGGAGAGCACGGCCCAGGCCTGCTCGATGCTCGCGTCGAGCGGATAGCGCTTGTCGAGTTTGACTTCCACTTACAGGGCCACTCCGCTCGCTTGCAGTTGCTGCCACACGCGGTAGGCGTTGTGCGGCATCGTCATGTGGGTGACGCCGAGGTGCGCGAACGCGTCGACGACCGCCGACGTGAAGGTCGGTATCGAGCCGACGTGGGGCGATTCGGCCACGCCCTTGGCGCCGATCGGATGGTGCGGGCTCGGCGTCACCGTGTGGTCGGTCTCCCAGTGCGGCGTCTCGACGAAGGTCGGCAGGAAGTAGTCCATCAGCGTGTTGCCGAGCAGGTTGCCCTGCTTGTCGAACGGCATCTGCTGGCCCATCGCGACCGCGTAGCCTTCGGTGAGCCCGCCGTGGATCTGGCCTTCGATGATCATCGGGTTGATGCGCGTGCCGCAGTCGTCGAGCGCATAGAAGCGCCGTACCTTCGTCTCGCCGGTGGCGCGATCGATGTCGACCACGCACAGGTAGATCCCGAACGGGTAGGTGAAGTTCGGCGGGTCGTAGTAGTGCACCGCCTCCAGCCCGGGCTCGAGGCCGGGCGGCGGCGCGTTGTACGACGCCCAGGCGATGTCCTTCATCGTCTTGAACTTCGCGTCGTCGCCGCGCACCTTGAAGCGATCGATCTCCCATTCGAGGTCGCCTTCGGCGACTTCGAGCAGGTGCGATGCGATCTTCTTCGCCTTCGCGTGGATCTTGCGCGCCGCCAGCGCGATCGCCGCGCCGGCCACCGGCGTCGAGCGCGAGCCGTAGGTGCCGAGACCGTACGGCGCGGTCGACGTGTCGCCCTCCTCGACCTGGATCACCTCGGAGGGGATGCCGAGCTCGGTCGCGATGATCTGCGCATAGGTCGTCTGGTGGCCCTGGCCCTGCGTGATCGTGCCCATGCGCGCGATCGCGCTGCCGGTCGGGTGGATGCGGATCTCGCACGAGTCGAACATGCCGACGCCGAGGATGTCGCACATCTTCGACGGGCCCGCGCCGACGACCTCCGTGAAGGTCACGAGGCCGATGCCCATCAAGGTCGGGCTGTTCGGATCGGCGCGCTTGCGGGCCTGCTCGGCGCGCAGCGCCTTGTAGTCGACGGCATCCAGCACCTTGTCGAGCGCCGTGCGGTAGTCGCCCGAGTCGTACTCGAAGCCGAACGGCGAGCGGTACGGGAACTGCTCCTTGCGGATGAAGTTCCTGGCGCGGATCTCGGCCTTGTCCATGCCGAGCTTCTGCGCCAGCACGTCGACCATGCGCTCGATGACGTAGACCGCCTCGGTGACGCGGAACGAGCAGCGGTAGGCGACGCCGCCCGGCGCCTTGTTGGTGTAGACGCCCTTCACGCTGCAGTGCGCCGCCGGGATGTCGTACGAGCCGCTGCAGATGTGGAACATGCCGGCCGGGTACTTGCTCGGGTCGGCACAGGCATCGAACGCGCCATGGTCGGCGACCACGCCGACGCGCAGGCCGGTGATGCGGCCGTCGGCCGTCGCGGCCAGCTCGCCGGTCATGTGGTAGTCGCGGGCGAAGCCGGTCGACGAGATGTTCTCGACGCGGTCCTCGACCCACTTCACCGGCTTGCCGAGCACGATGGACGCGACGATCGCGCAGACATAGCCCGGATAGACCGGCACCTTGTTGCCGAAGCCGCCGCCGATGTCGGGCGACACGATGCGCACCTTCGACTCGGGGATGCCCGACAGCAGCGACACCACCGTGCGCACGACGTGCGGCGCCTGCGACGTCAGGAACGTCGTCAGCTCGCCGCGCACCGGATCGAACGACGCGACGCAGCCGCAGGTCTCGAGCGGGCACGGATGCACGCGCGGATAGAGCATGTGCTGCGAGACCGTGACCTCGGCCTTCGCGAAGGCCGCATCGGTCGCGTCCTTGTCGCCTGCGTCCCAGGTGAAGATGTGGTTCGGATGCTCGCGCTTGCCGTGCGCGCCCTCGGTCTTGCCGGCGAGGTCCTCGCGCAGCACCGGCGCGTCGGGCTTCAGCGCCTCGTACGGATCGGTGACCGGCGGCAGTTCTTCATAGTCGACGACGACGGCCTCGACGGCATCGGCGGCGATGTAGCGGTCGTCCGCGATCACGACCGCGACCTCCTGCATCTGGAAGTGCACCTTCTCGTCCGCGAGCACCGCCTGCACGTCGCCGGCGAGGGTCGGCATCCAGTGCAGCTTCAGCGGCTTCAGGTCGTCGGCGGTCAGCACCGCGTGCACGCCGGGGATCGCGAGCGCGGCGCTCTTGTCGATCGACTTGATGCGCGCATGCGCGAGCGGCGCGCGCACGATGTCCATGTGCAGCATGCCGGGCAGCTTGATGTCGTCGACATAGTTGCCCTTGCCCTGGATGAAGCGGGCGTCTTCCTTGCGCAGGCGCGATTCGCCCATGCCGGCGAGGGCCGCGGTGCGCTCGAGCAGGGCTTGATCGATGGGGGCGTTCATGGGGTGGCGTCTCCTGGTCGATCAGGCGGTGGCGGGCTGCGCCTCGCGCAGCTTGGCGGCGGCGTACTGCACCGCCTTCACGATGTTCTGGTAGCCGGTGCAGCGGCACAGGTTGCCGGCCATGCCGGCGCGGATCTCGGCCTCGGTCGGATCCGGGTGGTCCTGCAGGAAGCGGTAGGCGCGCATCAGCATGCCGGGCGTGCAGAAGCCGCACTGCAGGCCGTGCATCTTGTAGAAGCCTTCCTGCACCGCATGCAGCACGCCGCCCTGCGCCAGGCCTTCGACGGTGCGAACGTCGCTGCCTTCGCACTGCACCGCGAGGTGCGTGCAGCTCTTCACCGAGCGGCCGTCGACGTCGACGGTGCAGGCGCCGCAATGGCTGGTCTCGCAGCCGATGTGCGCGCCGGTGAGCTGCATCTCCTCGCGCAGGAAATGGATCAGCAGGGTGCGCGGCTCGACGAGCTTCTCGACGGCGCGGCCGTTGACTTCGAGGTTGACGACTTTCTTCGGCATCGTGATCTCCGTGTTCGTGTTCTCGATCAGGCGCAGCGCGAGGCCGCCTTGCGCAGCGCGCGCTTGACCATCTCGCCGCCCATCGCCGTCTTGTAGGCGACGTCGCCGCGCAGGTCCTCGGCCGGATCGCAGACCGCACGCGCCAGCGCCGCCGCGTCCTCGATCGCCGCGGCGTCGAGCGCCTTGCCGATCAGCGCCTGCTCGGCGCCGGTTGCGCGGATCGCCGTCGGCGCGAGGTTGGTCAATGCGATGCGCACCGACGCGACCTTGCCGGCCGCCATGCGCATCACGACCGCGGCACCGGCGGTCGCCCAGTCGCCGGTCTTGCGCTTCAGCTTCTCGTAGGCCCAGCCGGTATCGGAAGCGAAAGGCGCGATGCGGATCTCGGTCAGCAACTCGTCTTCCGCCAGCTCCGTCATGTAGGTGCCGTGGAAGAAGCGATCGGCCGCGACGCTGCGCCGGCCGTTCGGGCCTTCGAGCACCAGGGTCGCGTCCAGTGCCAGCGCGAGCGCCGGATGGTCGTTGCCCGGATCGCCGTGCGCGATGTCGCCGCCTATCGTGCCGCGGTTGCGCACCTGCGGGTCGGCGATCTGGCGCGCCGCCTCGGGCAGCAGCGGCAGCTTCTGCTGCAAGAGCGCCGACGCGATCAGCTCGTTCTCGACCGTCATCGCGCCGATCACGATCTGCCCGCCGTCCTCGCGGATGCCGCGCAGGCCGGGAATGCGGTTGATGTCGATCAGGTGCGCCGGCTGCGCGAAGCGCAGCTTCATCATCGGCAGCAGCGAGTGGCCGCCGGCGAGGATCTTCGCATCGCCGCCGAGCTCGGCGAGCAGCTTGATGGCATCTGGCACGCTGGTCGGCGCGTGGTAGTCGAACGCGGCGGGAATCATCGCGGGGCGTCTCCTCGAGGTGTACGGCCACGCCTGCCGGCGATGGCACGATGCACACGCTAAGGGCGAATCCGCGCGCCGACCATTGGGGGCGCACGAACGGAGCGCAGCCGTGCACCGGCTGCGCGCAACGCGCACGAACGGCGAGAACCCGGAGCCGCTACTGCGGAATCCCGAGCCGCTGCATCAGCTTCTGGACTTGTGCGCGAGCCACCGGGATCGGCGCCTCCTCGCCCGTCATGCCGAGCGACACGCGGCCGTCGTCGCGCACGATCTGCGTCGCATAGCGCAGGTTGGCGATGTGGCTGCGGTGTACGCGCAGGAACAGCTCGGGGTCGAGCCGCAGTTCGAGGTCGCCGATGTTCAGGTTGCAGAAGTAGCTGCCCTGCGCCGACTTGATCCAGGTGTAGTGGCCTTCGGAGCGGATGCTCGACACCGTGTCGGCATCGACCAGCACGATGCGGTTGTGCTGCACCGCCGGGATCTTGCTGAGCTGGCGCTTCGCGTCGGGACGCGGCGCGGCGTCTTCCGTGACGACGCTCTCGGTGATGTCGTAGAACACCAGCGTGTAGCCGACGCCCTCGCCGCCGCCGTCGGTCATGCGGCTGACCTTGATCAGCAGCACCCGCTCCGGAATGTTGATGATCATCGTCATCGGCGGCGGGTTCGTGACCGGACACTCGGCCGCCTGGTCGATCATGAACTTGACCTTGGAACGCGAGCGCTCCGGGTGGAACGCCAGCACGACCCGATTGAACGGCTCCATCTCGTCGACCGGCAGCACGCGGTGCGCGAAGGTGTTCATCGACACCACGCGCAGGTCGCAGTCGAGGTGCACGATGCCCACGTCGGAGCGTTCGAGCAGGTAGAGGACGGAACTGGAGTGGTCGCGTGCGTTCATGCGCGGGCAGGCCGGCGGATCCGGCAGGAAAGTATGCACCGCCGCGGCGCGCGGCGCAGGCCCGGATCGACCCGGGCTTGCGGGGTACGTCGAACCGATCTCACCCGAGGCGCTCGACTCCCATGCCGAACGCATAGCCGTCCATCCCGAGGTCGCCGAACGTCAGGCTGGCGTGCAAGCGTTCGCCCGGCACGCCCCCGCCGGCACCCGCCGCCACATAGAACGGCAGCAGGTGCTCGTCGGTCGGGTGCATCAGCGCGGCATGCGGTGCCTGCGCCCGATAGTCGAACAACGCCGGCCAGTCGGCCGCGGCCGTCTTCGCGACGAACCAGTCGCGAAACGCCGTGCTCTCGGGCGTCGCCGGCGCGTCCTCGCGCCCCATGCGGCCGCCGGAGAACACGCGCCGCAGGTTGTGCGTGATGCTCCCGCTGCCGATCACGAGCACGCGCTCATCGGCCAGTGGCGCGAGCGCCTCGCCCAGGCGATAGAGCTGTGCCGGCGACCAGTTCGGCGGCCACGCGAGCGGCAGCACCGGCACGTCGGCGTCCGGCCACATCGAGCGCAGCGGCACCCAGATGCCGTGGTCGAGTCCGCCTCCTTCGGTGCGGTGCCATGGGAGCCCCGCGGCCGACAGCAACGCGCCGACGCGCTCGGCCAGCGCCGGCGCGCCGGGCGCGTCGTAGCGCAGCGTGTGGAGCTTCGGGTCGAAGCCGCCGAAGTCGTAGACCGCTTCGTGACGAGGTGCGGCCAGCAGCACCGGCTCGCGCGTCAGGCTGTGCGCCGAGACCATGACGATCGCCTTCGGGCGGCCGTAGGCGGCGTCGATCGCCGGCCCGAGCGTGCGCCACCACGCGCCGGCCTCGCGGCCTTCGAGCGCCGTCATCGGCGAACCGTGCGACAGGAACAGGGTAGGCAGTCGGGTGTTCATGCTGTCATTGGACCGCCACGGCGCCGCGCGGTCGTTCAAGCGCGTCGCATCCAGGGTTCAATGCGTTTCACGTCGGCTCGAGCCTCGCCGCGATCGCCTGCCCCATCTCGGTCGTCGACGCGCTGCCGCCGAGATCGGGCGTGCGCGGCCCTTCGATCAGCACCGTCTCGATCGCCTCGACGATCGCATCGTGCGCCGCGCGCGCCGCCCCCTGACCGCGGCCGAGGAAGTCCAGCATCATCGCGCCCGACCAGATCATCGCGACCGGATTGGCGATGTTCTTGCCGTAGATGTCGGGCGCCGAGCCATGCACCGGCTCGAACAGCGACGGGTGGCGCCGGTCCGGGTTCAGATTGGCCGATGGCGCCAGGCCGATCGTGCCGGTGCAGGCCGGCCCGAGGTCGGACAGGATGTCGCCGAACAGGTTGGTCGCGACGACGACATCGAAGCGGTCCGGCTGCAGCACGAAGCGCGCCGACAGGATGTCGATGTGGTGCTTCTCGACCGCGATGCCCGGATAGCGGCGCGCCATCTCGTCGGCGCGCTCGTCCCACCACGGCATGCTGATCGAGATGCCGTTCGACTTCGTCGCGACATCGAGCTTCTTGCGCGCACGCGACTGCGCGAGCTCGAACGCGAACTTCATCACCCGCTCGGTGCCGTGGCGCGTGAAGACCGCCTGCTGCACGACGAACTCGCGCTCGGTGCCTTCGAACATGCGTCCGCCGATGGCGCTGTATTCGCCCTCGGTGTTCTCGCGCACGATGTAGAAATCGATGTCGCCGGCCTTGCGCGGCCTGCCCCCGACGTCGACCAGCGGGCACGGCACGCCGTCGAACAGGCGCACCGGCCGGAGGTTCACGTACTGGTCGAATTCGCGCCGGAACTTGATCAGCGAGCCCCACAGCGAGACGTGGTCGGGCACCGTCGCGGGCCAGCCTACCGCGCCGAAATAGAGCGCGTCGTGCCCTTCGAGCCTAGCCTTCCAGTCGCCCGGCATCATCTGGCCGTGCTGGGCGTAGTAGTCGCAGCTCGCCCATTCGATCGGCGTGAACTCCAGCGTCAGACCGAAGCGCCGCGCCGCCGCCTCGAGCACGCGCAGCCCTTCCGGCATCACCTCCTTGCCGATGCCGTCGCCCGGGATGACGGCGATGCGGAAGCGCTCGGACATGGCTCGGACTCCTGCGGGATGGGATCGCCGGCGATCGTAGCGGCTGACGAGCGCGGGCAAACCCCGATCGCGCACCGCGCTCCGGTTGCCTACTTTGTTGCATACAAGATTGCGTCCAACGACGGAGAGACCATGGAAGTCCGCAACGCCTCGCCCGATCTCTACAACGAAGACCTCGCACCGGCGCGCGAGCGCAACTGGGGTGCCTTCAGCATCTTCAACGTCTGGACCTCGGACGTGCACAGCCTGTGGGGCTACTACCTCGCGGCGAGCCTGTTCCTGCTGTGCGGCAGCTTCGTCAACTTCATCGTCGCGATCGGCATCGGCTCCCTGGTGATCTTCGCGCTGATGAACCTCGTCGGCTATGCCGGCGTGCGCACCGGCGTGCCCTACCCGGTGCTGGCGCGCGCGTCGTTCGGCGTCTGGGGCGCGAACCTGCCGGCGCTGGTGCGCGCCGTCGTCGCCTGCTTCTGGTACGGCGCGCAGACGGCCGCGGCCTCGGGCGCGATCGTGGCGCTGTTGACGCGCTCGCCTTCCATGCTGCAGTTCCACCAGAACGTGCACTTCCTCGGGCATTCGGGGCTCGAGGTGATCTGCTTCATCGTCGTCTGGGCGCTGCAGCTGCTGATCATCCAGAACGGCATGGAGACGGTGCGCAAGTTCCAGGACTGGGCCGGCCCGGCGGTGTGGGTCGCGATGCTGGTGCTGGCGATCGGGCTGTGCGTGAAGGCCGGCGGCTTCTCGTTCGACCATGGCATACCGCAGGCGGTGCTGCTCGAGAAGACCAAGGACGCCGGCGTGGCCGGCGAGCCGGGCACGTTCTGGGCGCTGGCGGCGGTGGCCGCGACCTGGGTCACGTACTTCGCGGCGCTCTACCTCAACTTCTGCGACTTCGCGCGCTATGCGCCGAACGAAGGCGTCGTCAAGCGGGGCAACCTGTGGGGCCTGCCGATCAACCTGATCCTGTTCTCGCTGGTCGCCGGCGTGACGACGATCGCCGCCTACAAGGTCTACGGCGAAGTGCTGCTGCACCCCGAGCAGATCTCCGCCAAGTTCGACAACTGGTTCCTCGCGCTGGTCGCGGCGCTGACCTTCGCGGTGGCGACCTTGGGCATCAACGTCGTCGCCAACTTCGTGTCGCCGGCATTCGACTTCGCGAACGTCTTCCCGCGCCTCATCGACTTCAAGAAGGGCGGCTACATCGCGGCGGCGATCGCGCTCGTGCTCTATCCGTTCGCGCCATGGGAAGGCAACGCCGCTTCGTTCGTCGGCGCGATCGGCGCGACCATGGGGCCGCTGCTCGGCGTGATCCTGGTCGACTATTACCTGGTCGCCAAGGGCAAGGTGAACGTCGAGGCGCTCTACCAGGAGCACGGCGCCTACCGCTACTCGGGCGGCTGGAACCTCGCCGCGGTGATTGCCGCCGCGATCGGCGCCCTCTTCTCGAGCATCCTGCCCAACTTCGGCAACCTGCTGCCGTCGTGGTGGGGCGTCTACGGCTGGTTCTTCGGCGTGGCGATCGGCGGCGGCGTCTACCTCGTGCTGTCGATCGTGATGCCGCGGCCGGCGATCGTGCCCGCCAAGGCCTGACCGCACGCATCCAACACGTTCCGGCCTCGCTTCGATGCCGGCTCAGAGTCCCATCGCGCAACGCGTCGTCGACGCGATCCTGGCCGGGCGGCTCGCGCCGGGCGGGCGCCTCGGCGAACAGGATCTCGCCGAGCTGTTCGGCGTGAGCCGCACGCTGGTGCGCGAGGCGCTGATGCAGCTCCACACGCGCGGCTTCGTCGAGGTCAAGCCGCGGCGCGGCTGGTTCGTCGTGCAGCCGTCGTTCGACGAGGCGCGCGAGGCCTACGCCGCGCGCCGCGTCATCGAAACCGGTCTGCTGCGCGAAGCCGGCAAGCCGCTGCAGAGCGTGATCCGGCGCCTGCGCCGCCACGTGGCCGACGAGCGCCGCGCGATCGCCTCGGGCGATCCCGCAACGCGCAGCTTCCTGCTGGCAGACTTCCATGCCTGCCTGGCCGAATGCCTGGGACACCGCTTGCTCGCCGGCGTGATGCGCGACCTGACCGCGCGCACCACACTGGCTTCGTCGCTCTACCAGTCGAGCCCTGATGCAGGCCGCTCGTGCGACGACCATGCCGCCATCGTCGCCGCGCTGGCCGATGGCGACAGCGCACGTGCCGTCAAGCTGATGACCGCCCACATCGGCGACGTGCAGTCCGGGCTCGACGAGCGGCTGGCGGTCGGCAAGGAGAAGCACGCGCGGTTGCGCGCATCGCTCGAGCCGGTGATCACGGCCGCGTAGCCGTCCTCAATCCTTGAGCAGCTTCCAGGCCCCGTCCTTGACGACGATCAGCACGCGCCCGCGGTCGTCGAACCCGGAGTGGTCCTGCGGCGACATGTTGTAGACGCCCTGCGTCGCGACGAGATCGCGCGTGCCTTCGAGCGCATCGCGCAGGCCTGCACGGAACGCCACCGTGCCCGGCTTGCCCTTCTTCAGCGCCTGCGGGATCGCACGCTCCAGCAGCAGCCCGGCGTCGTAGACGTTGGCGCCGAACGTCGCCGGCGGCTGGCCATACAGCTTGACGTAGCCGTCGATGAAGCCTTGCGCGATCTTCTTCGACGGGTTGCTGTCGGGAATCTCGGGCAGCACCAGCATCAGGCTCGCCGCGAGCACCGTGCCTTCGACCTTGCTGCCGCCGATGCGGAAGAAGTCGGGCGTGGCCGCGCCGTGGGTCTGGTAGATGCGGCCCTTGTAGCCCTGGTCGTAGAGCGTCGCCTGCGGCAGCACCGCGGCAGTGCCGACGCCGGCCACGAGCACCGCATCGGGCGCGGCGGACAGGATCTTCAGCGACTGCGCGGTCACGCTCGCATCGCTGCGCGCATAGCGCTCGTCGGCGACGACCTTGATGCCCGCCGCCGCGGCCTGGGCGGTGAACTCCTGGTGCCAGCTTTCGCCGTAGGCGTCGGAGAAGCCGATGAAGGCCGCGGTCTTCACGCCGACCTTCTTCATGTGCCCGACCAGCGCATCGCAGATCAGGTTGTCGTTCTGCGTGGTCTTGAAGACCCACTTCTTCTTGTCGTCCATCGGCAGCACCACCGAGACGGTGCCGACCGGCGCGAGCATCGGCGTCTGCGCATCGGCGACGAACTGCACCATCGCGAGCGAATGCGGCGAACCCGACGGGCCGATGATCGCGTCGACATGCTGCTCGTCGAGCAGCTTCTTCGTCAGCGCGACCGACTGCGTCGGGTCGGAGGCATCGTCGAAGTAGACGTAGTCGATCGTCGCGTCGCCGACCTTCTTCGGCAGCAGCGCGACCGCGTTCTTCTGCGAGATGCCGACGGTGGCGACCGGACCGGTGGCGGACGTGATCACGCCGATCTTGACCTGCGCCCACGCGGGCGCCTGGGCCACGAGCGCCAGCGCGAGGCCGACGAGGCCGGTGGACACGGAGGCGAGGACGGACTTCGGATGCGGCAGCGGCATGGGGACTCCGGGCAGGTGGATGGATGGCGGACGGCACGCCAGGCGCATAGCCTAACCGCTGACGCGCAGCACCCCGCGCACGACGGTCGGCGGATCACGGCCGCTGCAGACACACCGCCAGCCCCTCCACCGGCTCGCCGTCCTCTTCGCGCAGCGTGACTTCGACCAGCGCCTGCGTCAGATAACCATGCCGTTCGGCGACGCCTTCGACGTAAGGCCGCGCATGCGCATAGCGCAAGCTCGCCAGCAGGTCGATGCCCGCACGCGCCGCCGTCAGTTCGACCGTGAACGCGAACCCGCCGCCCGGCCGCAGCGCGCGGCGCACGCCGGCGAACGCGGCGTCGAGCGCGCCGACGTAGTTGAACGCGTCGCAGCAGATCACGAGGTCGAACGCGGCCGGCTCGGTCGATGCCAGGTAGTGCTCGATCGAGTCGTGCACGAGCGCTTCGTACGCGCCGGTCCGCTCGGCGTGCGCAAGCATCCGACTCGACACGTCGACCCCGACGATCGCATCGGCGATCGGCTTGAACGCCAGCCCCGCCAGCCCGGTACCGCAGCCGAGGTCGAGCACGCGCGCATGGCGAGCCGCACCCGGCCGAGCAACAGCCTCGAAGAGCCGCTGCGGCGCACGGTAGTTCAGCTCCTGCCGCAGGTGCGCATCGAAGCGATCCGCATACTGGTCGAACAACTGCGCGACGAAGCCGCCGGGCGGCGCCGCGACCACCTCGCCGACACCGACCGCGCTGAGAAAGAACGCATTCAGCGCCGGATCGTCGCCGCCGGCGATCGCCCGCTCGAAGCACTCGCTCGCCGGCCCGAGCCGCCCCGAGCGCCGCAGCAGGTTGCCGGCCAGTCGCCACGCGCGGCCGCACGACGGATCAAGCTCGGTCGCCTCGCGAAAGCAATCGAAGGCGGCGGCGAAATCCCCCGTGTCTTCGAGCGCCAGGCCGCGCGCCAGCGCAGCCTGTGCCCGATCGCGCGCCGCCTCCGCCATCAAGCCGACACCGTCTCGAACGGCAGCTTGCGCAGCCGCTTGCCGGCGAGCTGCGCGACCGCATTGGCGATCGCCGGCGCCATCGCCGGCACGCCGGGCTCGCCGAGGCCGGTCGGCGCATCGGTGCTCGGCACGAAGTGCACCGCGACCGGCGGCACGTCCGTCATGCGCGGCGGCGGGTAGTCGGTGAACTGGCTCTGCTGCACGACGCCGTCCTTCAGCGTGATCGCAAATCCGGGCCGCGTCATCGACAAACCGAACACCGCGCCGCCCTGCACCTGCGCCTCGGCGGCGATCGGATTGACGACCTGGTTCGCATGCACGCCCGCAGTCGCCGCATGGACCTGCGGCCGGCCGTCGACCATCGACACGTCGACCACGTAGGCCACCACCGAGCCGAACGACTCGTGCACCGCGACGCCCCAGGCCCGCCCATTCGGCAAGGTCTTCGTGCCGTAGCCCGACTTGTCGACCGCGAGCTGCAGCGCCGCGATGTGGCGCGCGTGCTTCTTCCGGTCGAAGTGCGCGAGCCGCCACGCCACCGGATCCTGGCCGGCCGTGCGCGCCACTTCGTCGACCATCGTCTCCATCACGAACGCCGTGTGCGTGTGGCCGACCGAACGCCACCACAAGACCGGCACCGCGACGTCGGGATGGGTCACGCGCAGCCGCATCGGCACGCCATAGTCGTTCTCGGCGACGCCTTCGGTCAGCGTGCCGTCGATGCCGTTCTTGACCATGAACGCCTCGAACGGCGAGCCCTTCAGGATCGACTGGCCGACGATCGCATGGTCCCACGCGACGACCTTGCCGCCCGCATCGAGCCCGACGTCGACGCGGTGCACATGCGCCGGGCGGTAGTAGCCGCCCTTGATGTCGTCCTCGCGGCTCCACATGATCTTCAACGGCGAGGCCTTGGCCCCCTGGCGGTCGCCCCAGGCCTTCGCGACCGCGGCGCCTTCGCGCAGGTAGTCCGAGGTCGGCACCGCACGCCGGCCGAAGCCGCCCCCGGCCGGCATCGTGTTCAGCGTGACCTGCTCCGGCTTCAAGCCCAGCACCTGCGCGATCGCGACCTGATCGAGCGTCTGGAACTGCGAGCCGGCCCAGACCGTCGCCTGGTCGCCCAGCAGCTCGAAGGTCGCGTGCCGGTCTTCCAGTTGACGACGAGCGCATCGCGGCCCTGCTTCGCCGGCCAGTAGCCATCGGCGATCACCGCCAGGCCCGAGCCGCCGCGATCGGTCGGCACCTGGATCACGTCGGCCACGCCCTTGATCGCGAGCGCCTTATTTGCAGATGGGTGGTCATGGGGGTTCCCAACGTAGCAGGCGGGAAAGGAGGCGCGCCGTCGGCGCGCTGCGCGTACCGTGCAAGCTGAACGGCAGGGTCGACGCGGCGCGGACGACTCTAGCAGCAAGCTTGCTGCGGTGCAGAAAGGCATCCGGCGCCGGGCACAATGCCCGCATGGCCTTGCCTTCCGAGTCCGACACGGACGTTCCGTCCGCCGCGCATCCGCGTGCGATCCGCAGCTTCGTCACGCGTGCCGGACGCATCGGCTCGGGGCAGCAACGCGCGCTCGACGAGCTCGGTCCGGTCTACGTGCTGCCCTTTGCGGCGCAGTCGCTCGATGTCGATGCGGTCTATGGCCGCCGCGCGCCGCTCGTCGTCGAGATCGGCTTCGGCATGGGCGATGCGACCGCGGAGATCGCCGCCGCGATGCCCGGCCGCGACTTCCTCGGCATCGAGGTGCACACGCCCGGGGTCGGTGCACTGCTGAAGCGCATCGGCGCAGCGAAGCTGACGAACGTACGCATCGTGCAGCACGATGCCGTCGAGGTCTTCGAGCAGATGCTCGCACCGGCGTCGCTGGCCGGCGTGCACGTCTTCTTTCCCGACCCGTGGCACAAGAAGCGGCATCACAAGCGGCGCCTGATCCGGCCCGACTTCGTGCGGCTGCTCGTCAGCCGCCTGTCAAGCGGCGGCTACCTGCATTGCGCGACCGACTGGCAGCCTTATGCCGAGCAGATGCTCGAGGTGCTGTCGGCCGAGCCGGCGCTCGCCAACAGCGCCGCCGGCTATGCCGAGCGGCCGGCCTATCGGCCGCTGACGAAGTTCGAGCACCGCGGCCTCAGGCTCGGCCACGGCGTGTGGGATCTGGTGTTCGTCAGGCGCTGAAGACGATCCTCAATCGGCCCAGTGCACCCAGCCCTGCCACCACGTCAGGAGCACGACCAGCCCGAACGCGATCCGGTACCACGCGAACGGCACGAAGGTGTGGGTGGCGATGTAGCGCAGCAGCCAGCGCACGACGATCCACGCGACGACGAACGACACCAGCGTGCCGACGACGAGCAGCGGCAGGTCGGCGCCCGACAGGTCGTGGCGCGCCTTCCACAAGCTGTAGACGCTGGCACCGATCAGGGTCGGGATCGCGAGGAAGAAGCTGAAGTCGGTCGCGGCCTGGCGCGACAGGCCGAACAGCATGCCGCCGATGATGGTCGCGCCCGAGCGGCTCGTGCCCGGCACGAGCGCGAGGCTCTGCGCCAGGCCGACCTTCAGCGCATCGACCGGCGCGAGCTCGTCGACCGAGCGGATGCGCACCACCGGCGCGGCACGCCGCTCGACCCACAGGATGATGATGCCGCCGAGGATGAAGGTGGTCGCAACGACCGCCGGCGTGAAGAGGTGCGCCTTGATCGCCGAATTGAACGCGACGCCGAGCAGCGCCGCGGGCAGGAAGCCGATCAGCACGTTGATCGCGAAGCGCTGCTGGCGCCGGTCGTTGCCGAGGCCGGCGAGCGTGTCGCGCACGCGCTGCCAGTAGACGATCACCACGGCGATGATCGCGCCGGCCTGGATCACGATGTCGAACAGCTTGGCCGATTTCACCGTCTCCTCGGAGAAGCCCATCAGCGAACCGGCGAGGATCAGATGGCCGGTGCTCGAGACCGGCAGGAACTCGGTCAGGCCTTCGACGATGCCCATGATCGCGGCCTTGACGATGAGGATGAGGTCCAAAGGGGGCTCCGTGGTGAGGTCGGACTGGTGCGTCGCGCAAAGCCGGCGATCTTAGGGCCTGTTCATAACGGCACGAGCGTGATCTCGACGCCCGCGTGCGTGACGCGCACGCCGCCGGGCCGGTAGCCGTGGCCTTCGACCGCCGCCAGGTCCTTGGCCCGCAAGGCGTAGATCGCGCGCCCTTCGAGCGCCTGCTCCGTCACCATCCGGCCGATCGGCCCGAGCAGCCGCTGCACGTCGGCCGACGCGCCTTCGATCTCGAAGCGCTCGACGCGCACGTCCGCGAGCCGCACGCTGTTGTCGCCGGGCTCGAAGCGCACGCCGCAGGTCAGCGCGAGCGTGCCGACGTACGGCGTCTTGGGAAACGACCCGCGCGTGCGCACGCGCAGCAGCACCGCGATGCGCTCGGTGTCCTGGCGGATGCTGATGCGCGGCAGGTCGACGTCGACCTGCAGCACGTCGAGCATGCGGTTGCTGAAGGGGAAGTGCCGCGCGATCAGCGCCTGCAGCTCGTCCTCGGAAAGGACGATGGTGCGCGGGCCCAGCACGCCGGCGCACGCGGACAGCAGCAGCGCGAGCCAGACGACGCGCGCGCCGCGCAGGAAATCGGTGGGAAGTCGCATCGGCGGGCGCGATTCTGGCAGGCGCCTCGATCGCTCCGTCTTCTTTACACCCGCGGCGCGGCCGAGCACCGCGCGCCGCGGCCTCTAAAATCCGCCGCTTGCCCCGCGCCGGAACGCCGCCACCAGGATCTCGCCGATGAACATCGAACTCGCCCGCTTCAACATGATCGAGCAGCAGATCCGCCCATGGGACGTGCTCGACCTGGCCGTGCTGGAGCTGCTCGCGGTCGTCAAGCGCGAGGACTTCGTGCCGCTCGCCTACAAGGCGATGGCTTTCGTCGACACCGAGGTGCCGCTGCCGGGCGGCCAGTGCATGCTCGCACCCAAGGTCGAGGCGCGGCTGCTGCAGGAGCTCGGCGTGCGCAAGCACGAGCGGGTGCTGGAGATCGGCGCCGGCTCGGGCTACATGGCCGCGCTGCTGGCGCACCGGGCGCAGCAGGTCACGACCTTCGAGATCCGTCCCGAGCTCGCGCGCATGGCGGCCGAGAACCTGCGCCGCGCCGGCGTCATGAACGCCAAGGTGATCGAGGGCGACGGCGCCGAGGGCCTGCAGGCCGACGCCCCGCTCGACGTGATCCTGCTGTCGGGGTCGGTCGCCGAGGTGCCGATGACGCTCCTGCAGCAACTCAAGGTCGGCGGGCGCCTGGCCGCGATCGTCGGCCAGCAGCCGGTGATGCGCGCCACGGTCGTGACGCGCACCGCCGACCACGGCTACGAGACGGCGGCGCTGTTCGACACCGTGGCGCAGCGCCTCGACGGCTTCCCGGAACCGACGCGCTTCCGCTTCTGAGTCGCCGGAGCGAAGTCGCCTATGAAATTGCGCAGCGCAGGCGACTCGGCTCAGGCCTGCTCGATCTTCGCCAGGGGCGTATGCCTCTCGGCCTCTGAGCCATGCGTGAGTTGACGCCGCGCCAGGTGCTGGCGCTGCCGGGCGCCCCGTTGCTGCTGGACGTGCGCGAGCCGTGGGAAGTGGCGCTCGCGGCCATCCGGATCGACGGCTGGCCGACCTTGGACGTGCCGATGCAGCAGATCCCGGCGCGCCTGGCCGAGATCGACCCGGCGCAGCCTGTCGTCTGTATTTGTCATCACGGGGTGCGAAGTTCGCAGGTCGTCGCATTCCTCGAGCGCCACGGCTGCGAGGCGGTCTATAACCTCGCCGGCGGCATCGATGCGTGGTCGGCGGAGGTCGACCCGAACCTGCCGCGCTACTGACGCGCCGCATCTAACCTCCGAACTGGTGCTACGCGCCGGCGGCGCGTTGCCGACAACAGAGCGAATGACCGAAGGAAGAACCATGCCTGCTGCGCGCCCGTGCCTGCCCGCCCTGCGCCTGCCCTGCCCGACCGGCTCGCCGTTGCACGTCCTGTCGCTCGCGGCCGCGGCCGTCGTGCTGGCGGCAGCCGCGCCGGCCGCATCGGCGCAGAGCCTGAAGGAGCTCTACGACGCCGCGCACGCCTACGACGCCGCCTACCTGTCGGTGCGCGCCCAGGCCGAGTCGGTCGGCTATCGAGCGGAGCAGACCTATGCGCTGATGCGCCCCAGCGCCAGCCTGGACGCCAGCGCCGGCTATGCCGACGCCCGTTATCCGGGCTTCGGTACCGAAGGCGGCAAAGCCACATCGGTCACGCTGCAGGGCAAGCAGCCGATCTACAACCCGGCGAACCGCGCGTCGATCAAGCAGGCCGAGCGGTCGATCGAATCGGCCGGCGCCGACCTGCGCATCGCCGAGCAGGACCTCATCCTGCGCATCACGCAGGCCTACTTCGACGTGCTCAATGCGCAGGACACGCTGGCGACGACGCGTGCCAACAAGACGGCGATCGCCGAGCAGCTCGCGTCGGCCAAGCGCAACTTCGAGGTCGGCACCGCGACCATCACCGACACCCGCGAGGCCCAGGCGCGCTACGACCTCGCGACCTCGCAGGAAGTGGTCGCCGACAACGACCTGCTGACCAAGCGGATCGCGCTCGACCAGCTCGTCGGTCGCAAGGACGTCGCACCCAAGCAGCTCGCGGTCCCGGTCGCGCTGCCCGCGGTACCCGGCACGGTGGACGACTGGGTCGGGCGCGCCGAAGCCACGCATCCCAAGGTGATGCAGGCGCAGATCGCGTACGACACCGCGCAGCTCGAGACCGAGAAGGCGCGCGCCGGCCACTACCCGACCCTGGACGCGACCGCCAACTACAACAGCCAGTACGGCAGCCAGCAGGGGCTGGTCGGCACGACGACGTCGCGCAGCATCGGCCTGCAGGTCAACGTGCCGCTGTTCTCGGGCTTCTCGGTGCAGAACGCGATCCGGGAAAAGCTCAAGCTCGAGGAGAAGGCGCGCGAGGATCTCGACGCGACGCGCCGCAGCGTCTCGCAGACGACGAGACAGGCGTACTTCACGCTGCGGTCGGGCCTCGCGCAGGTGAAGGCGCTGGAGGCGGCCGAGTCGTCGAGCCAGCTCGCGCTCGAGGCCACGCAGGTCGGCTACAAGGTGGGCGTGCGCGTCAACATCGACGTGCTGAACGCGCAGACCCAGCTCTACACGACGCAACGCGATCTGGCGAAGGCGCGCTACGACGTGCTGGTCGGCAACCTGCAGTTGCGCCAGGCCGCCGGTCAGCTCACGTCGAGCGACCTCGATGCCATCAACCGGCTGCTCGCGCCGTGACGGGCGTGCGATGATCGGCCCGATGGTGCAGCTGACGGCGATGACCGAGGCCGAGTTCGACGCGTTCGTCGCGTGCAGCGTGCCCGAATATGCCGCCGGCAAGGTGCGCGCCGGCAATTGGTCGGAAGACGAGGCGCCGCAGCGCGCCGATGACGAGTTCCGCAACTTCCTGCCGCAAGGCCTGGCGACGCCGGGCCACCATCTCTACACCGTGCGCGACGGAACGCGGGAGGTCGGCACGCTGTGGCTCGGCGAGATTCCCGGACGGCAGCGAGCCGCCTTCGTCTACGACATCCGCATCGACACCGCCGCGCGCGGCCGCGGCTATGGCGAAGCGACGATGCGCGCGGCCGAGGCCGAGGCGCGGCGCCTCGGCCTCACCGAGATCAAGCTGCACGTGTTCGCCGACAACCATGCGGCGCGCACGCTGTACGAAAAGCTCGGCTACATCGTCACCAACCTCAACATGAGCAAACCGCTGGAGTGATGCCATGAAGTTCGCGCTGCTCGTCGTCGGCTGGTGCATCCTGTTCGTGCTGTGCTGGCCGATCGCGTTGCTGCTGGTGCTGTTCGCACCGCTGATCTGGCTGATCGCATTGCCGTTCCGGCTGGCAGGCGTCGCGATCTCGGCGGTGTTCGCGCTGATCCGCGGCATCCTGTTCCTGCCGGCGCGGCTGCTCGGCGTGCGCTGAGTCGCCGGAGCGAGGCGCCTATGGAATTGCGCAGCGCAGGCGACTCGCTCAGAACCTGCTCGGCCTGACAAGCCGAGCAACTTGCGCGCAGGTTCTGACCCTATCCGCGGCGGTCCAGCACGCCGACGATGCGCTCGGCCATGCGCTCGGCGGCGCCGCCATGCTGCTCCGCAAAACGGCGCGCCGCATCGGCCATCGATGCGCGGCGATCCGACGTCAGCAGGCCGATCGCCACGCGCACGCCGTCGGCCATGTCCGTCACGCGCACGGCCGCGCCGGCTTCGAGCGACAGCCGTGCGGCATCGGCGAAGTTGAAGGTGTGCGGTCCCATCACGACCGGGCAGCCGCAGGCCGCCGCCTCGATCAGGTTCTGCCCGCCGAGCGGCGCATAGCTGCCGCCGAGGAGCGCGACCTGCGCGGTCGCGTAGTAGAGCGGCATCTCGCGCATCGAATCGCCGAGCCAGGCATCGGCCCGCAGCGCCTCGTCGGACGGCGCGTCTTCCCAACTGCTGCGGCGCGCCAGGGTCAGGCCGGCATCGCGGATCAGTGCTGCGACTTCATCGAAGCGCTGCGGATGGCGCGGCACGACGACGAGCAGCGGACGCGGTGCCGGCAGCCCCAGCCACGCATCGAGCAGCATCGCCTCTTCGCCCTCGCGGAACACGGCGGCCAGCACCACGTCGCGGCCGAGCATCGCGTGCCACGCGTGGCCGCGCGCGAGCAGCGCCGGATCCGGCGTCATGTCGAACTTGAGGTTGCCGACGACCATCACGTCGCTCGCACCGGACTCGCGCACGCGGCGCGCATCGTCCTCGGTCTGCGCGAGCACCAGCGCGATGCTGCTCGCGGCCGGTCGCAGCACGAGATCGAAGCGCTCGCCGCGGCGGCGGCTCCTCGCGCTGAGGCGCGCGTTCGCGAGCACCATCGGCACGCGGCTGGCGCGCGCCCCGAGCAGCAGGTTCGGCCAGACCTCGGTCTCCATCAGCACGCCGACGGCCGGGCGGAACTGGCGGAAGAAGCGCCGCACGACGCGCGGCGTGTCGTAAGGCAGCCAGGCCTGCCGATCGCCCGGCTGGAGCAACCCGGCGCCGGCTTCGCGGCCGGTCGCGGTGCCATGCGTCAGCAGCAGCTTCATGCCGGGCACGCGGCGGCGCAACGCGTCGACGAGCGCCGCGGCGGCACGCGTCTCGCCGAGCGAGACCGCGTGCACCCAGACCCAGCCGTGCGACGGCGAGCCGCGATAGGCACCCAGGCGCTCGGCGATCGCATGCCGATAGAGCGGCTCGCGCCGCCCGCGCCACCACAGGCGCAGCACGTAGACAGGCTTCAGCAGCGCGAGCAGCCACGAGTAGGCGCCGCGCGCGGCGTGTTGCCGCCACTGCTTCATGACCGCACCACCGGCGTCTGCCGCGCCTGCAGCACCGTATTCCAGGCCGCCCACACCGCATCGAGCGTCGGCATCGGATCGCCCTCGACCGATACCTGATACCGATGGCCGTGCTGCGGCTGCGGCCCGGTGCGCCACGAGGTCGGGAAGTTGTAGAGCTGCACGTGCGGCAGGTCGAGCGCGACCGCGATGTGGCTCAGGCCGCTGTCGACGCCGATCACGCCGTCGCAGGCACCGAGCCGATCGACGATCGCATCGAGCGGCAGCGTCGGCCAGACCTCGGCCGCATCGCCGAGCACCGCGGCCAGGCGTTCGGCACGCGCGAGTTCGGCCCCGCCGCCTTGCGGCAGCGCGACGCGCCATCCCGCGCCGATGACGCGTCGACCGAGCGCGATCCAGTCGGCCTCGGGCCAGAGCTTGTCGTCACGCGACGTGCCGTGCACGAACGCGACGACCGGCGGTCCGCCGTGGCGTATCGACAGTGCGCGCAAACCGAACACCGGAGGCCCCGGCAGCGCATGGCCGAGCGCCCGCGCGACGAGCTCGCGCGAACGGTCGAGCGCATGGGTGCGCGGCTCGATGCGGATCGCCTCGTCGACCAGCCAGCGCGCTGGCGGTTCGTGGCTCGCGCCGTCGGTGCGGTTCGCGAGGCCGTAGCGCCGGCCGCGCGCCATGCGCGTGATCAGCGCCGACTTGGTGAGGCCTTGCAGGTCGATGATCGCGTCGTAGCTCGTCTGCCGCAGCCGGCTCCGGAACGCGCGCCATTCACGCCGCACGCCGCTCGTCCACCAGCCCTTGCTCCAGCGCCGGAGCGCGCACTCGATGACGTCGCCGATGCCGTCGACGCGCCGCACCAGCGGCGCAAAGCCCGGCTCGACCACCCAGTCGATCGCCGCATCGGGATGGGCCGCGCGGATGTCGTGCACGACCGGCATCGCATGCACCACGTCGCCGAGCGACGAGAGTTTCACGATCAGGACGCGCACGTCGTGCGAATGTCTGGCGGGCCGAGCGCTGGGCCGCTCCCAAGCCGGCCCGCATCCCCTCGGGGGATCGGCCGCGGTACTCCGCGGACGAGGGGCTCCATGACCTCAATGCGCCGCGGCCGCGAACTGCGCGTCCGGCTTGACGGCACGCAGCGCCGCCATGAAGTCGGCCTGGATGCGCTCGAGCGCCGCCGGCGTGTGGCCTTCGAAGCGCAGCACCAGCACCGGCGTCGTGTTCGACGAGCGGATCAGCCCGAAGCCGTCGGCATATTCGGCGCGCAGCCCGTCGATCGTGACGATCTCCTGCGCGGTCGGGAACGGCTGCTTCGCCAGCAGTTGCTCGACGACGCGGCGCGGCTCGCCTTCGGCGCAGGCGACGTTGAGCTCGGGCGTCGAATAGCTCGTCGGCAGCTCGTTCAGCACGCGGCTCGGATCCTGGCTGCGCGACAGGATCTCGAGCAGCCGCGCCGCCGTGTAGGTCGCGTCGTCGAAGCCGTACCAGCGCTCGACGAAGAAGATGTGGCCGCTCATCTCGCCGGCGATCGGCGCGCCGGTCTCGCGCAGCTTGGCCTTGACGAGCGAATGGCCGGTCTTCCACATCAGCGGCGTGCCGCCGGCGGCGCGGATCGCCGGCGCGAGGCGCTGCGTGCACTTGACGTCGTAGATCACCGGCGCGCCCGGGTGTCGGCTGAGGATGTCGGCGGCGAACAGCATCAGCTGGCGATCCGGATAGATGATCTGGCCGTCCTTCGTGACGACGCCGAGCCGATCGCCGTCGCCGTCGAACGCGAGGCCGAGCTCGGCGCCGGTCGCCTTCACCGTCGCGATCAGCTCGGCGAGGTTCTCCGGCTTGCTCGGATCGGGATGGTGGTTGGGGAAGTCGCCGTCGACCTCCGAATAGAGCTCCGTCACGTCGCAGCCTAGCGACCGCAGGATGCCCGGCGCCGACGCGCCCGGGATGCCGTTGCCGGAATCGACGACGAGCTTCATCGGCCGGGCGAGCTTGCAGTCGGCGGCGATGCGCGCGGCGTATTCGGGCACGACGTCCATCTTGCCGACGCGGCCGCGGCCCTGCACGTAGCCGCCCGCCTCCATGCGGCGGTGCAGGCCCTGGATCTGCTCGCCATGGATCGCCTGGCCGGCGAGGACCATCTTGAAGCCGTTGTAGTCCTTCGGGTTGTGGCTGCCGGTCACCTGGATGCCGCTGTTGCAGCCGTGCGCGCGGCGCGTCGCGGCGACGTAGTAGACGATGGGCGTCGTCACCGCGCCGAGATCGACGACGTCGAGGCCGGTCGACGCCAGGCCGCGCATCAGCGCCGCCGCCAGCCCGGGCCCGGACAGCCGCCCATCGCGTCCGACCGCGACCGCGCGCTCGCCGGCCGCCCGCGCCTCCGTGCCGAAGGCGCGGCCGAGATGCTCGGCGAACGTCTCGTCGAGGTCGCGGCCGACGACGCCACGGATGTCGTAGGCCTTGAAGCAGGAAGCGGGAAAGCGCATGAGTCGGTCCCTTCGGGGTGGCGGGATTGTAGGCAGGCGCCGGTGGCTGTCGATCCATCGCATCGGCTGTCGATTCGTCGGTCCGCGGACGCCGGCGTGCGCGCGCTTCGTACACTGGCCGGCATGACCTCCCGACCCCTCGATGCGGAGTTGCTGCGCCTGTCGTGGCGCTCCTGGTTCGATCCGGCCCATCCGCGTATCGGCCCGGCTTGGCTGCAGCATGTCTGGACGGTGCTGTTCAGCATGAGCGTGGCGGTCGTCTTCACGCTGTTCGGCTTCGCGCTGTCGAGCCACGAGGGCGACGACTGGCGGCATTGGGGCCTGTGGTTCGACTGGTATCTGGCCACGCTGATCGTGAGCTTGACGATCGGCTACCTGATCCGCTACAGCTTCGCGCTCGCCGGGCGCATGGCCGGCGCGCCGGCCATGCGCCGCTCGAGCGGATGGCAGCGCGGCGCGCTCGTCGCCGCTTGCGTCGTCGCCGGCATCGAGATCGGCTGTCCGCTCGCGAGCTGGGTCACCGGGCTGCACATGGTGCCCTGGTGGGCCGTGAGCAATGCCGACGAGCTCGTCGCCGGCTCCTTGCTGTCGACCCTGGTCGGCTTCGCCTGCTACCAGTTCTTCGCGATCAAGCAGCGCCAGATCGAGGCCGAACGTGCTGCGGCCGTCGCACGCCTCGCGCTGCTGCAGGCCCAGATCGAGCCGCATTTCCTGTTCAACACGCTGGCCAACGTGGCCGGCCTGATGGAAGCCGACACGCCGCGCGCCAAGCAGATGCTCGAGTCGTTCGTCGACTACCTGCGCGCATCGCTCGGCGGCCTGCGCCGCGAGCGCCACACGCTCGGCGACGAGCTCGATCTGGTCGAGGCCTATCTGCGCGTGCTGCAGGTGCGCATGGAGGATCGCCTCGCCTACCGCATCGACGTGCCCGACGCGCTGCGCGCCCAGCGCCTGCCGCCGCTGGTGCTGCAGCCGCTTGTCGAGAACGCGATCCAGCACGGCCTGGAGCCGAAGATCGACGGCGGACGCCTGACGCTGCGCGCCGCGCGCGACGGCGCGAGCCTCGTGCTGCAGGTCGAGGACGACGGCCTCGGCCTCGAGCCGGCGCAGGCGGCGGCATCTCGCGGCACCGGCACCGCATTGGCCAACATACGCGAGCGCCTCGCCGAGCTGTACGGCAGCGCCGCCGCGCTGACGATCGAAGGCATCGCGCCGCACGGCGTGCGCGCACGGCTGGCGATGCCGATCGGCGACGACGCGCGGCCATGACGAACGCGCTGATCGCCGACGACGAGCCGCATCTCGCGGCCTACCTGCGCGAGCAGCTGCAGCGGCTCTGGCCCGGGCTCGCGATCCTGCCGCCCGCGCGCCACGGTCCGGAAGCGGCGGCGATGATCGCCGCCGAGCGGCCCGACGTGGCCTTCCTCGACATCAAGATGCCCGGCCTGACCGGCCTGGAGGTCGCGCAGGGCATCGAAGGCCCGACGCGCGTCGTGTTCGTCACCGCCTACGACGAGTACGCGGTGCAGGCATTCGAGCAGGAGGCGATCGACTACGTGCTGAAGCCGGTGCGGGCGGACCGTCTCGCGAGGACGATCGAGCGGGTGCAGCGCGCCCTGGCGGCCGCACCCGCGGACGACGATGCGCGGCTGGCGACGCTGATCGAGCGGCTGCGGCCTGCGTTGCCCGCCGCGCCGCCGCTGCGCTATCTGCGCGCCGGCCAGGGAGATCTCACGCACCAGATCGACGTCGACGACGTGCTCTTCTTCCACGCCGACGACAAGTACACCGTCGTGCGCACCGCGGCCGGCGAGCACCTGATCCGCACGACGATCGCCGAGCTGGCGCAGCGCCTCGACCCCGAGCGCTACTGGCAGATCCATCGCTCGACGATCGTGAACCTGCGCCGCGTCGCCGGCACGCGGCGCGACGAGCTGAGCCGGCTCTACGTGCGGATGCACGGGCACGACAGGGAGCTGCCGGTGAGCCGCGCCTACGTGCATCTGTTCAGGGCGATGTAGTTCCCCTCGACTCCAGCCGCTCGATCCCCATCATCTTCAGCACGTGCTTCTCGTACACCGGCTCCGAGCTGCCGCTCTTCATCTTGTAGAGGAAGTACTTCTCGAACGCCACCTTCGCCAGGTGCACCCACTTGCCCTTCCTGAACCAGTTGACGTTGCGCGGCGGGATCTGCGGCAGCGCGACGAAGGCCGCGCCGGTGTCGCCCATGTCCGCGAGGCAGATCGCGTTCCACGTGCCCTTGGCCTCGGCCGGCTGCCCGGCCAGCTCGGCGGCGATGTTGTGCACGATCGCGCCGACCATGGTCTCGATCATGTAGCCGGTCTTCGGCGCGCCGGTGGCCACCGGCGTGGCCTCCACCGGCGGGATCGCGACGCACACGCCGGCCGACCAGATGTTGCGATGCTTCCGGCTGCGCTGGTGCTCGTCGATCAGCACGAAGCCGCGCGGGTTGCACAGGCCTTCGACCGCGGCCACCGGATCGACGCCCTTGAAGGCGGGCAGCATCATGCTGTAGCTGAACGGCAGCCGATGGTCCTTCCGCACCTGGCCGTGGTCGTCGAGCTCGGTCACGTGCATCGTGCCGGCTTCGACCTTCGTCACCTTCGCGTTGCAGATCCACTTGATGTCGGCGCTGCGCAGCTCGCTCTCGAGCATCGACTTCGAGTCGCCGACGCCGCCGAGGCCGAGGTGGCCGATGTAGGGCTCGCTGGTCACGTAGGTGATCGGTACCTTGTGGCGTAGCTTCCTGCGGCGCAGGTCGGTGTTGAAGATGAACGCGAACTCGTAGGCCGGGCCGAAGCACGAGGCGCCCGGCATCGCGCCGATGATCGCCGGCCCCGGGTCGTCGAGGAAGGCGCGGTAGCGCGCGTACGCCTGCTCGGCATGGTCGACGTGGCAGATCGACTGCGTGTGCCCTTCGGGCCCCGCGCCCGGCACCTCGTCGAACGCGAGCTTGGGGCCGGTGGTGATGACGAGATGGTCGTAGCCGAGCGCGGTGCCGTCGGCCAGCTCGAGGCGGTTGCCTTCGGCATCGATGCGCATGACGCGCTGCGCGACGAAGGCGATGTCCTTCTTCTCGAGGTACGGGCGGATCGGGAAGGTGATCGCTTCGCGGTCGCGCCAGCCGACCGCGAGCCACGGGTTGGACGGCACGAACTGGAAGTACTCGACGGCGTTGACGACGGTGATGCGATGCTCGCGCGGCAGCGCTGCGCGCAGCTCGTAGGCGGCCGGCATGCCGCCGGTGCCGGCGCCGAGGATGACGATGTGGGCCATGGTGCTTGTCTCCTTCCGTGGCGGTTTCAGGGGCGGGAATGAACCGCGCCGGCCGGCCTCAGCATCGCGTCGGCCTGCCGCAGCGCGGCCTCGTCGAGGCGGCCGGCCAGCGCCGCCAGGCGCAGCCGGTCGAGCACGCGCTGCACGCGCGCCTGCAGCAGCGCAAGCTCGGCCGAGGCGGCATCGTTCTCGGCGGCCAGCAGGTCGAGCGTGGTGCGGTCGCCGACTTCGCGTCCGAGCCGGGTCGCATCGAGGCGCGCCTCGGCGGCCTTCACCGACGCGCGCAGCGCGCTCACGCGGCCGGCACCGGCGGACAGCGCGAGCCAGGCGGCGTGCGTCTGCTCGGCGACCTGCTGGCCGGCGCGGTCGGCCTCGGCGGCGGCCTGCGCGGCCAAGCCGAGCGTCTCGCGCTCGCGCGCGTCGCGCATGCCGCCGGTGTAGAGCGGAACCGTGAACTGCACGCCGATGGACGCGTTGTTCCGCGTGTCGGCGGCGGACCCGAAGTCGCCATGGCCCTCGACGCGGTCGCGTCCGACCTGGGCCACGAGGTCCAGCGTCGGCGATGCCAGGCGCGCGTACCTGGCCGCCTCCTGGCGCGCCGATGCGACGCCGGCGGCCTGCAGGCGCAGCAGCAGGTTGCCTGCGCGCGCATCGGCCAGCCAGTCGGCCAGCGGCGCGAGCGGCGCGTCGGCCGCGCCGTCGGCCAGCTGCTCCGGCTCGGGCGCGGTCAGGCCGGTGAGGTCGGCGAGCGCGTGGCGGGCCACCTCGAGACGGGTCTCCGCCGCCAGCACCTCGGCCCGCACCGCCTCGCGGCGGGCTGCCGCCTCGTGGGTATCGGTCACCGGCGCATCGCCGATGCGGAAGCGGTCCTTGGCCTCGGCGGCCGACTGCTCCACCTGCGTCTGCTGGCGCTGCATCACCGAGAGCGACTCGCGTGCCGTCACGACGTCGAAGTAGCGCTCGGCGGTGCGCAGCATCAGCGCCTGGCCGGCCGACAGCCACTGCAGGTCGGCCGCGTCGGCGGCGAGCTGCAGCTGGCGCTGCTGCGCGTCGCGCGCGCGGCTCAGCAGCGGCTGGCGCGCCTCGAGGGCGATGCGCGTGCTGCCGCCGTGGTTCACCGACGTGTCGAAATCGACGCCGTCGGAGGTGCCGAAGCCCGGCGCGGTGAACTGCGCGCCGCGCGTGGAGGTGCGGGTGTCGGCCACGCCGGCGCCAGCCGCCAACTGCAGCGTCGGCCGCCACAGCGCCGCGGCCTGGTCGCGCCGCGCGCCGCCGGCGTCGTGCGCGGCCATCGCGGCCCGGTACTCCGGGTCGGCCTGCCGCGCCGCCTGCCAGGCGTCCAGCAGGCCGAGCGCGGAGACCTCCGGTGCCGCGGCCGCCATCACCAGGCCGGCCAGCAGCGGCAGCGCGCCTGCACTTCTCATTCAGTCGCCCTTGCGCAGGCCGAGCTTGCGCAGCAGGGTCTCCATCAGGCACCAGCGCGTCAGCCCGCTCTGCAGCAGGTTGACGCCGACGAAGGCGGTGAATGCGAGCCACCACGAGCTTGCGTAGAACGGGCTGCCCGGGATGCCGAACGCGAGCGACAGCAGGATGAACGTGCCCGCGATCACGCGGGTGAGTTGCCAGGAGGTCATGAGCGGGTTCCTTCGAAAGGTGCAGCAAGTGCGGGAGGTTCGGCCACAGCGCCGGCCGGGCGGTGGCGGTAGGCCACGTAGTACAGGAGCGGGATCACCACCAGCGTCAGCACGGTGGAGACGAAGATGCCGAAGATCAGCGAGATCGCGAGCCCGTTGAAGATCGGGTCGTCGAGGATGAAGAGCGCGCCCAGCATCGCCGCCAGGCCGGTCAGCACGATGGGCTGCGCGCGCGTCGCGGCCGCGCGCACGACCGCGTCCTCGATGCGCGCGCCGCGCGCCGCCTCGAGGCGGATGAAGTCCACCAACAGGATGGAGTTGCGCACGATGATGCCGGCGAGCGCGATCATCCCGATCATGCTGGTCGCGGTGAACTGCGCGCCGAGCAGCGCATGGCCCGGCATCACGCCGACGATGGTCAGCGGGATCGGCGCCATGATGATCAGCGGCGTCAGGTACGAGCCGAACTGCGCGACCACGAGCAGGTAGATCAGGATCAGCCCGACCGCGTAGGCGGCGCCCATGTCGCGGAAGGTCTCGTAGGTGATCTGCCACTCGCCGTCCCACTTGATCGCGTAGCCGCGCCAGGCATCGGCGGGCTGGCGGATGAAGTGTTCGCCCAGGAGCCCGCCGCCGGGCGTCGCGATCCGTGCGAGGCGGCTGCGCATTTCGAACATGCCGTAGAGCGGGCTGTCGAGCCGGCCGGCCATGTCGCCGACGACGTAGTTCACCGGCAGCAGGTCCTTGTGATACGCGGGCTGCTCGCGCAGCGTGTCGCTCACCGTCACCAGCTCGCGGATCGGCACGAGCTGGCCCGCGCCGCCGCGCACCGCGAGCTGCAGCAGCCCGTCGAGGTCGCCCTGACGCTCGGCCGGCAGGCGCAGCGTCGCCGCCGCCGGGTACTTGCTCCGGTCGTGCAGGTAGGTCTCGGCCTCGCCGGCCAGGCCGGCGCGCAGGGTCGTCACGATCGCGGCCTGCGGCACGCCGAGCAGCGCGGCCTTGCGGCGGTCCACCAGCAGCAGCTTGCGCGGCGCGGCGGCGATGCTGCTGTCGTCGACGTCGACGACGCCGGGCGTGGCCTCGAAGACCGCGCGCACCGCCCGGGCCACGGCGCGCCGCCCTTCGGCGTCGGGGCCGTAGACCTCGGCGACGATGGGCGCGAGCACCGGCGGGCCGGGCGGCACCTCGACGACCTTCACGTTCGCGCCGTGGCGCCGGCCGATCGCCTGCAGCTCCGGGCGCATGCGCGTCGCGATCGCGTGGCTCTGGTCGTCGCGCCGATGCCGGTCGACGAGGTTGACCTGCAGGTCGCCGACGTTGCCGCCCGCGCGCAGGTCGTACTGGCGCACGAGGCCGTTGAAGTTGATCGGCGCGGCGGTGCCGGCATAGGCCTGGTAGTCGGTCACCTCGGGCTGGCGCGCCACGTAGGCGCCGAGCTCGTGCAGCACCGCGGCGGTGGCCTCGAGCGGCGTGCCGGCGGGCATGTCGACGATGACCTGGAACTCGCTCTTGTTGTCGAACGGCAGCATCTTCAGCACGACCAGGCCGAGCGCCGGCAGCGCGAGCGAGACGGCGATCAGCGCCGCCACGCCCGCCCACACCAGCGCGCGCCGGCGGCCGCCGCGCTGCGCGTCGAGCAGCGGACGGAAGATGCGCTCGAAGAAGCGCTGCAAGCGCGCCGGCAGGCCGCGCCCGGCATCTTGCGCAGCGGGCGCATGGCGCAGCCACAGGCGCGCCAGCCACGGCGTGACGATGAACGCGATCGCGAGCGACAGCAGCATCCCCATGCTCGCGTTGACCGGGATCGGGCTCATGTACGGGCCCATCAGGCCGCCGACGAAGGCCATCGGCAGCAGCGCCGCGATCACCGTGAAGGTGGCCAGGATGGTCGGCCCGCCGACCTCGTCGACCGCGCCCGGGATCAGCGAGGCGATCGGGCGCTGCGGCTCCAGCGCGAGGTGGCGGTGGATGTTCTCGACCACGACGATCGCGTCGTCGACGAGGATGCCGATCGAGAAGATCAGCGCGAACAGCGACACCCGGTTCAGCGTGTAGCCCCAGGCCCACGACGCGAAGAGCGTGACGGTGAGCGTCAGCAGCACCGCCGAGCCAACGATCGCCGCCTCGCGCCGGCCGAGCGCGATGAACACCAGCGCCACCACCGACGCGGTGGCGAACAGCAGCTTCTCGATCAGCTTGATCGCCTTGTCGTTCGCGGTGGCGCCGTAGTTGCGCGTCTCGGCCACCTGCACGTCGGCCGGGATCAACGTGTTGCGCAGCACGTCCACGCGCTGCATCACCGCATCGGCCACCGTGATCGCGTTCTCGCCCGGCTTCTTGGTCACCGCGATGGTCACCGCCGGATACTCCGCGGCGTGCGCGCCGGCCTGGCCGTACCACACGTAGCGTTCTGGCGGCGGCGGGCCGTCGTGCACGTCGGCCACGTCGTCGAGGCGTACCGGGCGGCCGTCGTGCACGCCGACGACGAGCTCGCCCGCGTCGCGCGCGTCCTGCAGGAACGGCCCCGCCTCGATCGCGATCGCGCGGTTGCCCTCGAGCAGGTCGCCGGCGGGCAGGCCGGCGTTGGCGCCGCGCAGCGCGTGGCGCAGGTCGGCCACCGTCAGGCCCGCGCCCGCGAGGCGCGCCGGATCGAGCTCGACCTGCACGGCGCGGCCGGGTCCGCCGATCGTGCGGACTTCGCGCGTGCCGGGCACGCGCTTGATCTCGGCCTCGATGGCGTGAGCCACGCGTTCCAGCCCGGCGGCGCCGCTGCCGTCCTTCGCATAGAGCGTCAGCGTGACGATGGGCACGTCGGCGATGCCCTTGGGCTTGACCAGCGGCTGGCCGACGCCGAGGCCGGCCGGCAGCCAGTCGGCGTTCGAGTCCACCGCGTCGTGGAGGCGCACCAGCGCCTCGGTGCGCGGCACGCCGACCTCGAACTGCACCGTGACCATCGCCATGCCCGGCTGCGACACCGACATCACGTGCTCGACGCCGGCGATCTGCGCGAGCACCTGCTCGGCGGGCGTGGCCACCATCTGCTCGACGTCGGCGGCCGACGCGCCGGGGAACGGCACGATCACGTTGGCCATCGTGACGTTGATCTGCGGCTCTTCTTCGCGCGGCGTCACGAGCACCGCGTAGATGCCCAGCAGCAGCGCCACCAGCGCGAGCAGCGGCGTGAGCTGCGCCGACTGGAACGCGCGGGCGATGCGCCCGGCCGGGCCGAGCCTGGCGTGCGAGGCGGAGTCGTCCATGGCGTGATCAGCGCCGCGCGGCCGCGGCCTGCGGATCCAGGGCAA
Organism: Pseudomonadota bacterium; assembly: GCA_018241265.1. Lineage (GTDB taxonomy): Bacteria > Pseudomonadota > Gammaproteobacteria > Burkholderiales > Burkholderiaceae_C > JAFEEF01. The sequence continues at coordinate 42,361 of JAFEEF010000019.1, forward strand.
CCCGCTCGCCGGCCGCGAGGCCCGCGAGCACTTCGATGCGGTCGCCGGCCACCGGCCCGGTTCGCACCTGGCGCAGCGCCGGCCGGCCGTCGGCACCGACCACGTAGACCGCGCTCAGCTCGGCGCGCCGCACGACCGAGCGCGCAGGCACGTAGAGCCGCGGGCCCTCGGCCGGTGCGGCGACGCCGGACAGCCAGACGCGTGCGAACAGGCCGGGCGCGACACCGGCGAGGCCGGCCGGCAGCCCGAGCCGAAGCGTGCGCGTGTGCGTGGCCGGATCGACGGTCGGCAGGAGTTCGCGGGCCGCCGGCTCGATCCAGCGTCGTACTTCGGGCAGTTCCGGAAGCTCGACGCGCACGTCGGCCTTCGCCCCGGCCGGAAGCCGCGCCGCGGCGCTCTGCGGCAGCGCGGCCGACACGCGCAGCACATGCGGGTCGTAGACCACCAGCAGCGGCTTGCCGGGCAGCGCCATGTCGCCCGCTACCGCCGGGACCGATGCGACGATGCCGTCATACGGCGCCGTGATCGTGTAGTAGGTCGACTGCGCATGCGCAGCGCCCGCGCCGGCGATCTGCGCCGCGACCTGCGCCTCGGCGGCGCGGTGTTGCGCCTCGGCGCGATCGAGCGCGGCCTGGCTGATGTAGTGGCGCTCGAACAGGCGCCGCTGGCGCTCGACCTCCTTCGTCGCCGCCTCCTGCAGCGCGCGCGCGGCGCGCACCTGCGCATCGCCGGCGGCGGCGGTCTGGTCGGCGGCGCGCGCATCGAGGCGCGCCAGCACCTGGCCGGCGCGGACGGCATCGCCCGCCTGCACCGCGAGCGTCACGACGACGCCCGGAACCTGCGCGGCGACCGTCGTCTGGCGCGCCGCTTCCACCACGCCGTCGTAGGCCTGCGCCTCAGCGGCCGAGCCGCCGCTCACCGCTGCCGTCGCGAGGGCGGCCGCCGCGGCAGGAGCGCCGTCGGGCGATTGCGGTGATCGCGGCGACTGCGCCAGCGCCGCCCCGACGATGACCGCTGCGGCGGCTGCCGCGGCGGCCCACCGGGCGACCCGCGCAGCCGGCCGCGCGGGTGCGTGCTGCTTGTCCGATCCACTGTCCATGAGGCGCATCCGGCATTCGTTCTTTTGTAATTATGTAGTTAAATAAGCAAATTGCAAGCGATCATGAAGCACGGGAGCGCGCGATGGGGCATCATGCGGGCATCGCATCACGGTGTGTTCGGATGGAAGGCTTGTCGCCGGAAGCGCTGCAGCAGGTCGCGGGCTATTTCCAGGCCCTGGCCGAGCCCACGCGCCTCGGAATCCTCAACCAGCTGCGCCAGGGCGAGCGCAACGTCGGCGAGCTGGCGAAGGAGTGCGGGTGCACGTCGGCCAACGTCTCGCGCCACCTCGCGGTGCTGATGCACCACGGGCTGGTGACGCGCGAAGGCCGCGGCACCAGCGTCTACTACCGCATCGCCGACGAGTCGGTGTATGCGCTGTGCGACCTCGTCTGCGGCAACATCGCGCGCCGCCTGGAGCGGGCGGTCAGCGACCGCAAGGCGTTCGCGCGGGTGCGGCGCGTTGCCGGCCGCTAGCCCGGCCCACCCCGGTCAGTTGTTCTGCGCCGGCTGCTCGAGGATCGCCGGGCTCCGGTGCCCGCTCACATCGTGCGCGATATGAGCAGGCCCCGAATCCCGCCAGGCGCTGCGCGCCACGCCCGCATTCGCGGGCGATTCCGGATCAGTTGTTCTGGGACAACTGATCCAGGATGGCGGGATTCTCCAGCGTCGAGATGTCCTGCGTGATCGCCTCGCCCTTGGCGACCGACCGCAACAGCCGCCGCATGATCTTGCCGCTGCGCGTCTTCGGCAGGTTGTCGCCGAAGCGGATGTCCTTCGGCTTGGCGATCGGGCCGATCTCGCGGCCGACCCAGTTGCGCAGCTCGTTGGCGATCTTCTTGGCCTCTTCGCCGGTCGGGCGCGGGCGCTTGAGCACCACGAAGGCGCAGATCGCCTCGCCGGTCGTGTCGTCGGGACGGCCGACCACCGCAGCCTCGGCCACCAGCTCGGTGCAGCTCACCAGCGCCGACTCGATCTCCATCGTGCCCATGCGGTGGCCCGAGACGTTCAGCACGTCGTCGATGCGGCCGGTGATCGTGAAGTAGCCGGTCTTGGCGTCGCGGATCGCGCCGTCGCCGGCGAGGTAGTAGCCCTTCAGCTCGGCCGGGTAGTAGCTCTTCTTGAAGCGCTCCGGGTCGCCCCAGATCGTGCGGATCATGCTCGGCCACGGCTTCTTGACGACGAGGATGCCGCCCTGCCCGTTCGGCACGTCGTTGCCGGTCTCGTCGACGATGGCGGCGGTGATGCCCGGGAACGGCAGCGTGCACGAGCCCGGCACCAGCGGCGTCGCACCCGGCAGCGGCGTGATCATGTGGCCGCCGGTCTCGGTCTGCCAGAAGGTGTCGACGATCGGGCAGCGGCCGCCGCCGATGTTCGCGTGGTACCACTCCCAGGCGGCCGGGTTGATGGGCTCGCCGACCGAGCCAAGCAGGCGCAGGCTGGTCAGGTCGTAGCGCTTGGGGTGTACGGCCTCGTTGCCCTCGGCCGCCTTGATCAGCGAGCGGATCGCCGTCGGCGCCGTGTAGAAGATGGTGACCTTGTGGTCCTGGATCATCTTCCAGAAGCGGCCGGCGTCGGGGTAGGTCGGCACGCCCTCGAAGACGATCTCGGTGCCGCCCAGCGCCAGCGGGCCGTAGGTGATGTAGCTGTGGCCGGTGACCCAGCCGATGTCGGCCGTGCACCAGAAGACGTCGTTGTCCTTCAGGTCGAAGGTCCACTTGGTCGTGAGCGCCGCCATCAGCAGGTAGCCGCCGGTGGAGTGCTGCACGCCCTTCGGCTTGCCGGTCGAGCCGGAGGTGTAGAGCAGGAAGAGCGGGTGCTCGGCGCCGACCCATTCCGGCTCGCAGGTGGTGGGCTGGCCGGCGACGACGTCGGCCATCCAGAGGTCGCGGCCGGCGGTCATCGGCAGCTCGGCGCCGGTGCGCTTGACGACCAGCACGTTCTTCACCGAATCGCAGCCGCCGAGCGCCAGCGCCTCGTCGACGATCGCCTTCAACGGCAGGTGCTTGCCGCCGCGCACCTGCTGGTCGGCGGTGATGACGGCCACCGCGCCGGTGTCCTCGATGCGGTCGCGCAGGCTCTGCGCCGAAAAACCGCCGAAGACGACCGAGTGCGTCGCGCCGATGCGGGCACAGGCCTGCATCGCGGCAACGCCGTCGATCGACATCGAGATGTAGATGACGACGCGGTCGCCCTTCTTCACGCCGAGGCTGCGCAGCCCGTTGGCGATCTGGCAGGTCTTGGCCAGCAGGTCCTTGTAGGAGATCTTGGTGACCTCGCCGCCGTCGGCCTCGAAGATCAGCGCGGTCTTATCACCCAGGCCCTTCTCGACGTTGCGGTCCAGGCAGTTGTAGGAGGCGTTGAGCGTGCCGTCCTCGAACCACTTGAAGAACGGGGCGTTGCTGTCATCGAGCGACTTGGTGAACGGCGTCTTCCACGTGATCAGCTCGCGGGCCAGGCGGGCCCAATAGCCGGCGTAGTCCGCCTCGGCCTCGGCGACCAGCTTGTCGTACGCGGCCATGCCGGAGACGTAGGCCCCCTCGCGCGCGGCGGCGCTGGGTTCATACACCTTGGTTTCGTGGTTCTCGCTCATCGCATTGTCTCCGTGGGTGCTTGACATCCGCTGTCGGCGGGACTGTCGCCGTCCCGGCTGACGAACGGCTTACTCTAGCCGCCCGGCGCCCTCGGCGAGGCGCCACCCTGGGGTTGTCACCAGGGCGTCGCGGGCCGGCCCCCTAGAATCCGCCGCTCGCCGCCGCCCTCCGGCGGCCCCTGTTGTCCACCGAACGCCCCACCGATCGACATGGCCCAGTTGCCCGACCCGACCGACGTCCGTCTCCGTCCGTTGCCGAACCTGATCTTCGCGAGCCGCTGGCTGCAACTGCCGCTGTACCTCGGCCTGATCCTGGCGCAGTGCGTCTACGTCTTCCATTTCTGGGTCGAGCTGGTGCACCTGATCGAAGCGGTGTTCGGCAACACCGCGGCGCTCGAGAAGCTGGTGACGAGCATCGGCTACAAGTCCGACGCGCCGGTCACCGCGCTGAACGAGACGGTCATCATGCTGGTCGTGCTCGCGCTGATCGACGTGGTGATGATTTCCAACCTGCTGATCATGGTCATCGTCGGCGGCTACGAGACCTTCGTGTCGCGGCTGCGGCTCGAAGGCCACCCCGACCAGCCGGAGTGGCTGAACCACGTCAACGCCTCGGTGCTGAAGGTCAAGCTCGCGACCGCGATCATCGGCATCAGCTCGATCCACCTGCTGAAGACCTTCATCAACGCCGGCAACTACACCGACAAAGTGCTGATGTGGCAGACGATCATCCACGTCGCCTTCCTGTTCTCGGCGCTGGCGATCGCGCTGGCCGACCGCGTGATGCACCCGGCCGGCAGCCACGGCGACGAGCACTGACGGCCCCGCCCGCCCGAGACCGACGCCCATGCGCTGGCTGCCCGACCGCGAGCAGATGCTGCGCTCGCGCTGGCTCGCGCCCGTCGCGCGCCACCTGCACGACGAGCGGCTGTGGCACATGGAGCGCGGCTGCGTCGCCCGCGCGGTCGCGATCGGCCTCTTCTTCGGGCTGATCCTGCCGTTCGCGCAGTTCCTCGCGGCGGTGGCCTGCGCGGTGTGGCTGCGCGCGCACGTCGCGGTGGCCGCCGGCGCGACGCTGGTGACCAACCCGTTCACGTTCGCGCCGCTGTACTGGCTGGCGCACCGCATCGGCCAGCGCCTGCTCGGCGGGCCGGACGACGACGCCGCGGCCGAAGGCGTCAGCCACCAGGTCGAGCAGGCCGTGCAGCAGGGCTGGCTCGCCGGCCTGTGGGACACCGTCGCCAGCGCCGGCGCGCCGCTGATGCTCGGGCTCGCGGTGATGGCGGTGGTGTCGTCGGCGCTGGGCTTCGTGCTGGTGTGGCTGCTGTGGCGGCCGCGCCGGCCGCCCGCTCAGCGGCCGTAGAGCACCTGCGGCAGCCACAGCCCGATGCCGGGCCAGGCGTAGAGCAGCACGATCGCGAGGATCTGGATGCCCATGAACGGGATCATCCCCGCGAAGATCTGGTTCAGCGTGACGTGCTTCGGCGCGACGCCCTTCAGGTAGAACGCCGACATCGCCACCGGCGGGCTCAGGAAGGCCGTCTGCAGGTTCAGCGCCACCAGCAGCCCGAAGAACAGCGGGTCGACGCCGAAGTTGTCGAGCAGCGGCACGAAGATCGGCATGAAGATCACGATGATCTCGGTCCATTCCAGCGGCCAGCCGAGCACGAAGATGATGACCTGGCTCAGCACGAGGAACTGCGTCTTCGTCAGGTTCATGCCGAGCACCCACTGCTCGACCAGCTCCTGCCCGCCGAGCAGCGCGAACGCCGCGGAAAAGATCGCCGAGCCGACGAAGAGCCAGCACACCATCGCCGAGGTCTTGGCCGTCAGGAAGACCGATTCGCGGATCACCTCGAGGTTCAGCCGCCGGTATGCGGCCGCCAGCAGCATGCCACCGGCCGCCCCGACGGCGGCCGCCTCGGTCGGCGTCGCCAGGCCGAAGACGATCGAGCCGAGCACCGCGAGGATCAGCACCATCAGCGGGAAGAAGCTGGCCAGCAGCATCTTGAAGATCTCGAAGCGGGCGAAGCTCAGCAGCGCGTAGAAGACCGCGAGCGCCACGGCGCCCGCGGCCAGCCCGATCCAGAAGCCGCGGGGCGCGGCGCGCGGGCCGGCGTCGGTCGGCGCGGCGGCGGCGCCCGGCGGC
>JAFEEF010000001.1 GCA_018241265.1 Pseudomonadota bacterium
CTGATGCCGAACCATCCGAAGTCGAACATCGTGATGGTCTGCACCGGCACCGGCAGCGCGCCGATGCGCGCGATGACCGAATGGCGCCGGCGCCTGCGCAAGAGCGGCAAGTTCGAGGGCGGCAAGCTGATGCTGTTCTTCGGCGCGCGCACCCAGCAGGAGCTGCCCTACTTCGGCCCGCTGCAGAGCCTGCCGAAAGACTTCATCGACATCAACCTGGCGTTCTCGCGCACGCCGGGGCAGCCGAAGCGCTACGTGCAGGACCTGATGCGCGAGCGTGCGCCGGACCTTGCCGCGTTGCTGAAGGATGCCGGCACGCACCTGTACGTCTGCGGCCTGAAGAGCATGGAAGAAGGCGTGGTGCTGGCGCTGCGCGACGTCTCGGCCGACGCGGGGCTCGACTGGAGCCAGCTCGGCCCGACCCTGCAGACCGAGGGACGGTTGCACTTCGAGACTTACTGAAGCGGCATCGCGTGCCGTCGGCGGTGCGTCGGGCTCCTGCCATCCGCTAGAGTCGCAGGCTTCCGAAGGAGCCTGCCGCATGATCGCACCTGCCCATCCGTCGCTGCTGATGTGGGTCGGCATCGCGGCGCTCGTCGTCTGGCGGCTGGTCAGGCGGTTTCGCCGGCTGGTCGGACGGCAGCGCCTGAGCAAGGTGCGGCCCTGGTTCACCGTCGTGCTCTTCCCGGCGTTGCTCTTGCTGCTGCTGGCCGCCAGCCTGGCGCGGCCGGTCAGCGCGGCAACCCTCGCCGGCGGCGTCGCGATCGGCGTCGGGCTCGCGGTGTTCAGCTTCCGGCGCACCGTCTTCGAGGTCACCCCCGCCGGCCTTTACTACACGCCGCACGCGCATGTCGGCATCGGGCTGTCGGTGCTGTTCACGTTGCGCATCGTCTACCGGCTCGTGCAGGCGGGAACGCTGTCCGCAGTCTACGGCCCGACCGGCCCCGCGTCGGCCGAGGCGTTCGGCAGCAGCCCGCTGACCTTGGCGATCTTCGGCATGCTGGCCGGCTACTACACGGCGTACGCGATCGGCCTGCTGCGCTGGCGCGCCCAGGCCGAACACGCGCCGCGCCCGCCCGAAGCAACGTAGGGATGGCCTCGATGCCGCGCCCGATCGCCGCCGGCCTGCTCGGCGTACTCGTCGCGCTGCCGTCGCTCGCCGACGAGGAGCGCCGGAACTGGTTCGACGATCCGTTCTTCCGGATCACGTCGGCGGTCGCGCACTGCCCCGAGCCGCTCGGCCCGCGCACCACCGAGGCCGAACGACGCGTCGAGGCGCATGGCCGCGCCGAGCGCGGCACGACGTGCTGGCTGGCCGGGAAGTGCAGCAAGCCGAACGCCTACCTCTACGATGCCGACATCGCGACGGCGATCCGCGCACGGGTCGCGGCCGACCATCCGTTCGCCGGCAGCAGCCTGTGGGTCACGGTGCAGCGGCGCTTCGTGTTCGTCGAAGGCTGCGTCGCGAGGCCGGCCGACGAGCGGGCGATCGAGGCCTACATGCAGGCGGTACCGGACGTCGATCGGGTGCTCGTCAACGTCTATGCCGATCCGCAGGAGAAGCCGCCGTACAAGGCCGTCGGCGGGTGACCCGCGCCTTTCCTGTCGATCCGGGCGGCGTCCGTTCGTCGTACCGTAGAGACCGCGATGCCGTGCATCCGTCCGCCCAGCCGCCCGGCAGACCGTCGCCGGGCCCTCGACATCCTGCACTGAAAGGGTTCCATCATGGCCACAGGCACCGTCCGCCTCCACCGCGTCCTGCGCGCACCGCCCGAGCGCGTCTACCGCGCCTTCCTCGAACCCGCCGCGATGGCCAAGTGGCTGCCGCCCTACGGTTTCACCTGCACCGTCGAGCACATGGACGCGAAGGTCGGCGGCACTTACCGGATGGCGTTCACGAATTTCGGCAACGGCCAATCGCACTCGTTCGGCGGCCAGTACCACGAACTCGTGCCGGGCGAGCGCATCCGCTACAGCGACCGCTTCGACGACCCGAACCTGCCGGGCGAGATGCAGGCGACCATCACCTTCACGAAGGTCCTTTGCGGCACCGAGCTCGCGATCCTGCAGGAGGGCCTGCCCGAAGCGATACCGGTCGAGATGTGCTATCTCGGCTGGCAGGAATCGCTGGCACAGCTCGCCACGCTGGTCGAGCCCGAAATCCAGGGCTGATCCGATCGGAACGGCCGAGGCAGCGGCCGCTTGAACCCTGGACGCGGTCGCCGGAATCTACCCGCATCGGACGAAAGGACTGCATGCTGCGCACACACAGCCCGGCGCGCGAGCGCGGCAAGACGGCCGCGCAGCCGAGCGAGGACGAGGAGGTACGCCTGATCCGGCGGACGGCCGGCGGCGAACTGCGCGCCTTCGAGGCGCTGTTTCGCCTCTACCACCCGCGGGTGTCGCGTTTCCTCGAGCGGGTGACGCGCCGGCCCAGCCTGGTCGAGGAGTTGCTGAACGACACCATGCTCGTGGTCTGGCGCCGCGCCGACAGCTACAACGGCGCGAGCAAGGTGTCGACCTGGATCTTCGCGATCGCCTACCGCAAGGCGTTGAAGGCGCTCAAGCATCACGACGAGCCGATGGAAGACGGCGCCGCCGACGAGCGCCCCGGGCCCGGCCCGAGCCCGGAGCAGTACCTCGTACGCGACCAGTCGCGCGCCGCGCTGGCGCGCGCGCTGGATGACCTGTCGGCCGCCCACCGCGCCGTGATCGCCCTGACCTACTTCCACGACATGGGCTACCAGGAGATTTCCGAGATCGTCGACTGCCCGGTCGACACCGTGAAGACGCGCGCCTTCCACGCGCGGCGGCGCCTGAAGCTGCTGCTGGCGGGCTCGCTGGAGGATTGGCTGTGAGGATGAGCGGAAGAGTCGCGCGATGAGCATCGTGCGCTTCGAAACCGATGTGCACACCACGGTGCAGGCACTGCTGCCGTGGTATGCGACGCGACAGCTCGATGCCGACGACCTCGCGCTCGTCGAGTCGCATCTGGCCGGCTGCGAGCGCTGCCGCGCCGAGCTCGGCGTCGAGACGCAGCTGCGCGCGCTGCAGGCCGAGGCACCGACCGGTCCGCTGCCCGATGTCGATCGCGGCTGGCAGACGCTGCATGCGCAGATCGCCGCCGATGAACGGCGCGCCCGGCCGCCGGCCGCGTGGCGCTGGCTGCGTTGGGCGCTCGGCGCCGAGACGGTGCTGGTGGCCGCGCTCGCCGGAGCGCTGCTCTGGCCGCAGAGCCGGCCGGCGCCCGGCGGCGAGGTCTACCGCGCGCTCGGCGCGCCGGCGGCGAGCCGCGCCGCCGATGCCATCGTGATGTTCTCGCCCGATGCGACCGAGGCGCAGATCCGTGCGGCGCTGCAGGCCATCGGTGCGCGCATCGTCGGCGGCCCGACCTCGACCCACGGCTACCTGCTCGGCCTGCCGTCCGGCGGTCGCGCCGCGACGATCGCCACGCTGCGCCGCCAACCCGGCGTGACGCTCGCCGAATCGCTAGACGCCACCCCATGATGCGCCGGCTGCCGCGCATCGTTCTGCTGCTGGCGCTGCTGTGCATCGGCAGCGTCGCGCGCGCGACCGACGACGAACGATCGGCGGCCCATCAGGTGCTGGTGATGCTGCATCTGCCGGCCGCGCACTACCGTCCCGACGCGGGCTATGCCGGCGGTTACGGCGACGGCCTCGGCCGCGCCTCGCGCCGCAGCGTGGCGACGCGCATCGCGCGCGAGCACGGCCTGACGCTGGTGGGCGACTGGCCGATGCCGCTGCTCGGCGTCGACTGCTACGTGCTCGACGTGCCGGCCGCCGCCACGCCCGAACGCGTCGCCGCCGAACTCGAGCACGACACGCGCATCGCCTGGGCGCAGCCCATGCATGTCTACCGGGCGCAGGCCGGCGCGGCGCCGGCGCGCCACGACGATCCGCTCTACGCCAGCCAGCCGGCCGCGGCCGAATGGCATCTCGCGGACCTGCACGCGGCCGCGACCGGACGCAACGTGCGCGTCGCGGTGATCGACAGCGGCGTCGACACGCATCACCCGGATCTGGCCGGCCAGATCGGGCGCAGCGAAAGCTACGTCGACGGCTCGCCGGCAGCGCCCGAGCATCACGGCACGGCGGTCGCCGGCATCATCGCGGCGCGCGCCGACAACGGCATCGGCATCGCCGGCGTGGCGCCGGGCGCACGCGTGCTCGCGCTGCGCGCCTGCCGCGAAGCCTCGGCGGACAAGACGCTGTGCACCAGCCTGTCGCTCGCGAAGGCGCTGCAGGGCGCCATCGACGAGCGTGCCGACGTCATCAACCTCAGCCTCAGCGGTCCGGACGACCGGCTGCTGGCGGAGCTGCTCGATGCGGCGCTGGCCCGCCGCATCGGCATCGTCGGCGCGGTCGATGCAACGCGTGCGGACGGCGGCTTCCCGGCATCGCACCGCGGCGTGATCGCGGTCGGCGCCGCCCCGCCGCTGCCGGCCGGCGCCTGGCTCGCGCCCGGTCGCGACGTGCCGACGACCGTTCCGGGCGGGCGCTGGGAGTTCGTCTCGGGTTCGTCTTATGCTTCCGCCCATGTTGCCGGACTCGTCGCCTTGCTGCGCGAGCTGGGTGCCTCGGCGGCGGCCTTGGTGCGCCAGCCGGGCGGCGGCATCGATGCTTGCGCATCCTTGTTGCAGGCCGGCGCGACGCACGGCGCTTGCGCGGACGAAGCCCTGCTCAGCCGGCGCTGAGGCCGGCCTGCCGCCTCGCCGACTTCCTCACGCCCTCGCCGTCGCGGGGCTCGCGCTGGCCGCGGTCTGCGGCCCGGCAGCGGCGCAATTCAGCGGCAGCGTCGCGGTCGACTCCGACTACCGCTACCGCGGCGTCACGTTGAGCGACAACCGTCCCGATGCGCGCATCGGCCTGAGCTACGACCATCCGAGCGGCTGGTACGCCGGCGCGTCGCTGACGCGCGTGATCTTCGAGCCCGGCCGTTACCACGGCGCGCTCGTGGCCTACGCGGGCTACACCCGACCCTGGTCGACGGATCTGCGCTGGGAGCTCGGCGCGACGCATTCGTCGTACGAAGGCGATGCGCGCTACGACTACACCGAGGCCTATGCCGGCCTGATCGGCGACCTGTGGAGCGCGCGTGCCTACCTGTCGCCCGACTACTTCGGCAGCGACGTGCGGACCGCCTATCTCGAGCTCGAAGCGAACTGGCCGCTGTCGAGCACCGTGCGCGCGATCGGCCATGTCGGCGCGCTGTGGTCGCTGCACGGCGATCTCGAGGACGGCATGAGCCGGCTGCGCACCGATGCGCGCGCCGGCGTGCGCTGGCTCGTCGACGACGGCCTGGCGGTGCAGCTCGCCTGGTCCGGATCGAGCACCGGCGGTCCCTACCCGTCGGCCTACGAGCGCAGACGCTCGAACGTCCTGCTGAGCGTCTCGTACTCGTTCTGACTGCGCGCCGGCCGACCGCCGCGCCTCTTGCAAACGCCTGCCCGCGCCTCCACGTCCGAGGCTTTGGGAGACGGCGGACGTGGGTGCGAACGATGCGGTGTTGCTCGACGCCTATTCGCAAAGGGTCAGCGACGTGGTCGAGCGGGTCGGACCGGCGGTTGCGGCGGTGCGCGTGCGATCCGGCGGGGATCAAGGCCAAGGCGGCGGCGGATCGGGCTTCTTGTTCACGCCGGACGGCTACCTGTTGACCAACTCGCATGTGGCACGGGCCGGTGCCGCCGAGGTCAAGCCCGGCGCGCTGCGCTACCAGGTGTCGCTGAGCGACGGCCGCGAGTTCGATGCGCAATGGGTCGGCGACGATCCCGACACCGATCTCGCGGTGCTGGCCATCGACGGCATGTCGCGCGGCACGCTGACGCATGCGTCGCTGGGCACCTCGGCGGGTCTCAGGCGCGGCGAGATCGCGATCGCGATCGGCAACCCGCTCGGTTTCGAGCACACCGTCACCGCCGGCATCGTCAGCGCACTCGGCCGCAGCATGCGCGCGTCGACCGGCCGGCTGATCCCCGACGTGATCCAGACCGACGCGGCGCTCAACCCGGGCAACTCGGGCGGACCGCTGCTCAACTCCCATGGCGAGGTGATCGGCGTCAACACCGCGATCATCCGCGGCGCGCAGTCGATCTGCTTCGCGGTCGCGATCGACATCGCGTCCTGGGTGATACCGCAACTGCTGCAGCACGGCCGCGTGCGGCGCGGCTACCTCGGCGTCGGCGGCGCCACCGTCGAGATCGATCGGCGCATCCGGCGCGCCTATGCGCTCGAGCAGTCGCACGGCGTGCGCGTGGCGACCATCGAAGGCGGGAGTCCGGCGGCGACCGCCGGCCTGCGCGAGGGCGACATCGTCGTCGGCATCGACGGCAGCGTGATCGACAGCGTGGACCGGCTGCACCAGACGCTCGACGCGAGCCGCGTGCACCGCGACTGCGTCGTCAAGCTGATCCGCGGTGCCGCGGCACCGCAGCCGATGTACCTGACGGTGCGACCGAGCGAGCGCCGCGGCGCTTGAGGAGCGCCAAGCTAAGGCCAAGCTAAGGCGGCGTCGTGCCGCAGGCGATGTACGCCGCGCCGAACAGCGCCGGCTCGACCTCGATCGCGCCGAGCTGCGCATGCAGGTGGCTCCACGGCGCCGCGAGGCCCTCGAGCGACGTCACCGAGCGCAGCGCGGCCGACAGCACGAACAGGTTGACCGGCCACATCAGCGGACTCGCCCACTTGAGCCCGACCGCGACGACGCGTGCGCCCGGCCGCAGATGGCCGAGCACGTTGGCGATCGCTTCGGGCCGCCGCAATACGTCGTGCGTGAAATGGAACAGCGCGGCATCGGCGGGCCGGCCCTCGAGCCGCGCCAGCTCCACCGGCTGCTCGACCAGGCCGACGTTGGACCAATGCTCGGCGGCGACCCGGGCGCGCGCCTTCGCGCACATCTCCGGGCTCTGCTCGATGCCGACGATGCGGCCCTTGCGACCGATCGCAGCGTGCAGCAGGCCGAAGCTCAGGCCGGTGCCGCAACCGGCATCGATCACCGTCGCGCCGGGCTGCAGCCCGAGCAGCGCGACCGCCTTGCGGCGCAGCGGCTCGAACACCGCGAGCTCGACGTCATAGACGTCGGCGCGCCGCCGGTACTGGTCGAGGGCGGCGTCGCGATCGGGCGCATCGCGCAGGCGTCGGATGCCGGTCATCGTCATCGTGCGGGCAGGCCGCCGAGACGTTTGCACACAGCTCGAACCGTCCCGGGGATCTTGCCGCGGCCCCCCATCCTTATCATCATCCCAGGCATTTTCTCCATGGCCGACAGGATACGCATGACCACTCCCTCCAACGCACAAGGCCACGTCGAGAGCAGGCTGCATGAGCTGCGCAAGCGCCGCCTGCAGATGATCGACGGCAACCTGACCTCGAACGCACGCAGCGCCGAAGGCGGCGCCAGCGTGCGCGTGCTCGAGGGCGGCTACTGGGGCTTCGCTTCTGCGCCGGCGACCGATGCGGCCAGCCGCGCGGCCCTCGTCGAGCGCGCGGCGCGCAATGCCCGCACGCTGGCGCGCTTCGGCGCCCGGCCCGCGCGCACGCTGCCGGGCGGCACCTACCGCGGCGAGCAGCGCCATGCCGGCCAGCCGACGCCCTCCGAGAAGGATTGCATCGATCGCCTCGCCGAACTGCAGGCGTGGTGCCGTACCCGCTACCCGACGCTGAAGTCGATGCGGTTCCTGCTGCAGGAGGAAGACCATGACAAGCGCGTGACGACCAGCGCCGGCAGCGACGTGCGCAGCACCATCCGGCGCGCAACGCTGCACACGACCTTCGTCGCGACCGACGACCGCGGCATGCCGGCGGAGCTGACCGAATCGCTGTCGGGCAAGGGCAGCCTGGGCGACCTCGACTGGTCGCTCGCCGCGATGCAGCCGCGCCTCGACGCGCAGCACGAGCATCTGCAGGCCAAGCGCCATGCGGTCGCCGCACGCGGCGGCGCGCACACCGTCGTGCTCGCCCCCGAGCTGGCCGGCATGCTCGCGCACGAAGCGATGGGCCATCCGTGCGAAGCCGACCTCGTGCTCGGCGGCGCCGTGACGGGCGGGCTCCTCGGCCAACGCGTCGCGAGCGACCTCGTGACCATGGTCGACCTCGCGCGCACCTACGCCGGCGCGGAGGTGATGGTGCCGGTCTATGCCGACGACGAAGGCACGCCGGCCGAGGACGTGGTGCTGATCCGCGACGGCCTGCTGACCGGCTTCATGAGCAGCCGCGAGACCGCGGCGCAGCTCGGCATCGCCGCGAGCGGCAGCGCGCGTGCCTATGCGCCGGACGACGAGCCGCTGGTCCGCATGCGCAACACCGCGATCCTGCCCGGCCGCGACCGGCTCGACGCGATGATCGCCGGCGTCGACGACGGCTACTTCCTGATGCGCACGTCGAACGGCCAGGCCGACTCGACCACCGAGTTCATGTTCGGCATCAGCCTCGGCTACCAGATCAGGAACGGCAAGCTGGGCCGTGCGATCCGCGACACGACCTTGTCGGGCTCGGCGATCAAGGTGCTGCAGACGGTCGACGCGGTCTCCGACGACATGGCATGGACCTGCTCCGGCTACTGCGGCAAGAAGCAGCCGATGATCGTCTCGATGGGCGGTCCGGCACTCCGCGCGCGTGCGCACCTCGGAGGCGAGTGACATGGCCGATACCACCGCGCTGGTTCACGACGTCGCCGAGCGCGCCCTCGCGCAGATGCGCGCGATCGGCTTCGAGCATGCGCAGGTCGGCGCGAGCCGCCGCGCGCAGGAAGAGATCAACATCGCGCACAACGAGGCCGCGCTGCTGCGCAGCACCGAGACCGAGAAGCTGAGCCTCGCCGGCATCGTCGACGGCCGCATGGCGTCGACCGAGGTCGGGCGCTTCGACGAGGCCGGCCCGGCCATCGAGGCGCTCTACGCCAGCGCGCGCGTGGCGCCGCAGGACGATGCGTACGCGGTGTCGTCCGGCCAGCGCGCGGACATCGTGCAGGGTCCGCAAAGCGCCGACGTCGACGTCGTGGCCGCGGCGGTCGAGCAACTGCTCGCCTACCGCGCGCAATCCACGCCGCGGATGATGCTCGACGAGAGCCTGGTGGCGCACAGCCATGTCACGTCGCGCACGCTGACGAGCGGCGGCAGCGACCTGCGCTGCCGGCTCGGCTCGTACGGCATCAGCGTCTTCGGCACCGCGCGCGAAGGCGGCCGGTCGAGTTCGTTCAACTTCGCGAGCGGCTCGAGCAACGACCTGCGCGCGCATCCGGCGCACCGCCACTTCGGCATCGGCGAGATGCTGCACGACACCGAGCGGCAGATCGACACCGTGCCGTACGGCAGCCGCGGCACCGGCGACGTCGTGCTCGCGCCGCGCGCGGTCGCCGATCTGCTCGGCTGGCTCATGTCGCAGCTCGCCGACCAGGCGCTGATCGGCGGCAGCTCGCTCTACCGCGACAAGGTCGGCAGCGCGATCGCGTCGCCGCTGCTGCGATTGAAGAGCCGCTTCGATGCGCCCGGCGTCGCCGCGCTGTCGGCCGACGCGTTCAATGCCGCGCCGATCGAGATCCTGCGCGACGGCCTGCTGATGACCTTGACGCCGACGCTCTACGGCAGCCGCAAGACCGGGCTGGCGCACGTGCCGATCGCCGCGTCGGGCTGGGAGATCGCGGCCGGCGCGACGCCGCTGGCCGACATGCTCGCGGGGGTCGAACGCGGTGCGCTCGTCGGGCGGCTGTCGATGGGACGTCCTGCTGCCAACGGCGACTTCTCGAGCGTCGTCAAGAACAGCTTCCGCATCGACGGCGGCGCGGTCGGGCCGGCGCTGGCCGAGACGATGATCGGCGGGAACGTCGCGCAGATGCTGCTCGGCGTCAGCGCGGTGAGCCGCGAGCGCATCGACAGCGGCGGTCTCCTGCTGCCGTGGCTGCGCATCGGCGGGCTGCACTTTTCCTGACGAGCTTCCCGACGAACGACCACTCGTTGAACCGGTGCGGCCGGTCAGGGAATCGACCGCGTGGAGCGCAAGCTCTGCCCGCGCAGCCCCCGCGGGACCCAACACCAAACGAGGAGTCGTCCCATGCGCATGTCATCGAAGGCGCCGCTCGCGGCGCTGCTGCTGCTGTCCGGCCTGGCATCGGGTGCCGGCGCCGTCACGGTCTACGACGAGTCGGTGTCGGGCGACCTGTCGAACTCGGGCCTGACCCCGACCGTGGTCGCGATCGGCGCCGGCTCGAACCAGTTCTTCGGCACGACCGGCAAGACCGGCACGACGATCGATCGCGACTACTTCACGATCACGCTCGCGCCCGGCATGTCCTTGACCGCGATCACGCTGCTGCCCGGCTCGAGCGTCAGCGGCACGTTCTCGTTCATCGGCGTGCAGTCCGGCACGCAGGTCACGGTGTCGCCCACCGGGTCGACCGCGGCAGGCCTGCTCGGCTGGTACCACTACGGCGAGAACGACATCGGCGAGAACATCCTGCCCGACATGGGCGTCGCGGCGAACGGCTCGACCGGCTTCACGCCGCCGCTGCCGTCGGGCAGCTATGCGTTCTGGGTGCAGGACACCGGCACCGGGCCGGTCCCCTACGGCTTCGACTTCGCGATTGCGGCCGTGCCGGAGCCGGGCAGCATCGCGCTGATGCTGGCTGGCCTCGCTGCCGTCGGCGTCGTGGCGCGCCGCCGCCGCTCCGGCTGATCAGGCCGTCGCCTTCTTCCAGGCCTCGTAGAGGTCCTCGCCTTCGTCCCGCACCGGGAGCGAGATGAGCTTCATCTCGCGCTCGGCGACGGGGCGGGCGATCTCGCGGTAGCCCTTCTCGGCCGACAGGTCGTACGGCGCGCCGTCCTCGTTCGAGTAGGCGTAGTAGACCTTCTCGACCCCCGCGAGGTACATCGCGGTCAGGCACATCGGGCACGGATAGCCGCTCGCATAGACGGTCGTGCCGCTGAGGTCGGTCGAGTCCAGCGCCTTCGCGGCGGCACGCACCGCCTGCATCTCGGCGTGCGCGCTCGGATCGCACAGCGCGTCGACCTGGTTCACGGCGCGGGCGATCACCTCGCCGCCGCGCGTCAGCACGGCGCCGAACGGCCAGGTGCGCCGCTCGCGGATGTTGCCCATCGCGAGGCGGATCGAGTCGAGCATGTACTTCTCGTCGTTCGACGACATCATCTGGTCTCCTTGAAAGCATCCCATGCCACTGTCGGTGTGCGGCGATTGGGGAGAAACGTGGGGTGCGCTTTCGCGCTTGTTGCTACCTTGTGGCTGCTTGCAGCAGCCCGCCGGTCTCGGCCGGCAGCCGAGTCCCTTTCTTCTGCTGGCCCAGAAGAAAGTAACCAAAGAAGAGGGCCCAACACCAGCCATCAGAGTGGCGGGTGTGGCTAGAGATCAGAGGCGGCTGCTGACAAATCAGTGCTGCGCGATGCAGGGCCTCGCTGCTCATCCCGCGGGAGTTCGAGAGCGCTGCGCGGGTTCGATCCGTGCCCGTCCGCCATCAGCCGCCTCTGGTCTCTTGCCACGGGCAGCAGCCAGATGGGCTGGTGTTCAGGCCCTTTGCTTTGCCTACTTTCATTTGGGCCAGCAAATGAAAGTAGGTCGGCTGCCGGCCGAGACCGGCGGGCTGCTGCGCCACGCTCAGACCGAGCGAAGAGCATCCCAGCTCGACCCGTTCGGCTTCCCATGAGGCTTGTCAGCTACCGCGGTAGGTCGAGAAGAACCACGGCGAGCAGAGCATCGGCACGTGGTAATGCTGCGCCGGGTCGAAGATGCTGAAGCGCACCGTCGCGACTTCGGAGAGCGCGTCGGGTGCCTTGAACACCTCGTTGACGTGGAAGCGCAGTTCGTAGGTGCCGACCTTGGTCGCGTCGGGCGTGAGCATCATCTTGTCGGTGCGGCCGTCGGCATTCGACCGGTTGTCGGTCAGCAAGGTCGGCGGGCTCGTCGATACGTCGTAGAGCTCGATGTGCATGCCGCCGATCGGGCGGCCGGTGGTGATGTTGAGCACGTGGGTGCTGACGCCTGCCATGGTGTTCCTTTCGGTTGATGTTCTCGGTCGGATGCTTCAGCTGCCGCGCGAGTAGTTGTAGCTCCACGGGCCGAATTGAATGGGCAGGTGGATGCGGTCGTTGGCATTGACGACCTGGAAGTTCACCGGCACCTTGCCGAGGAACGGCGGCGTCGGCAATTGCGCCTTCTTCATCGCGTAGTAGTCGTCGACGTGCAGCAGGAACTGGTACTGCCCGGGCCGGTAGGTGTCGCCGACGAGCACCGGATCGTCGATCGCGCGGCCGTTCGGGCCGATCGTCAAGGTCTTCACGAGCTTGTAGTCCTTGCCGTCGTGCATCGAGAAGTCGACGCGCAGGCCGGCTGCGGGCGAGCCGTGGTAGGTGTCTATGGTGTGGATCGTCAGCCGCGGGCTCACCCCGGCGAGCGACACCGGCATGATCGCCTTCGGTGCCGACGCGGGCGCGTCGGCGGCCCGTGCGCCGCGTGCCGCGAGCGCGGTCGCGCCCAGCGCCAGGCCCGACAGCGCGAACCGGCGGCGCGCGAGCTTCGGAACGGATGGATCAGACATGACGGACCTCCTGTGGCCTGCCCGTTGCAGGTTGGGTTGACGACGATGGGATGGGTGCGGCGCCCGGCGGCTCGTCGGCGAGCAGGTTGCGCAGGCGGCGGCGCGTGATGCGCGTGATCTGCGCGAGCGCCTCGGCAAGTTCGCCGGCGCTGTCGCGATCGGTGCGCAGCCGCAACTGCTCGACGATCTGCGCCCGCGTGTGATCGAGCACGGCGATGATGAACGGGAAGCCGTGGCGCGCGCGGTAGGCGGCGTTCAAGCGGCGCAGCTCGACGACCTCGTCGCGGCTCAGCGCATCGAGGCCGCGCTGCTCGAAGGTCGAATGGTCGGTCATCGTGCCGGCCTCGGCTTCCTTGCCGGCAAGCTCCGGATGCGCGTTGAGGAACGCGATCCGGCGCTCGACCGGCACTTGCCGGATCGCCGCGATCATCGCGCCATGCAGCGCATCGGCGCTCGCGAACGGCCGCGCGTCCCAGGCGGCTTCGGCGACCCACGGCGAATGCTCGAAGAGCCCGCCGAACGCGGCGACGAACGCGGCGCGGTCCATTTGCGCCACCTGTGCGATCGTCAGCGTCATGACCGCACCTTCGCGAAGCGCGGCACGAAGGCCAGGATCAGCAGGGTCGCGCAGACCTCGACGGCGGCGACGATCAGCAGGCCGGGCGCGAGGCCGCCGGTCTGCGTCTTGATGTAGCCGAGCATCGCCGGCGCGCCGAAGCCCGCGAGGTTGGCGATCGAGTTGATCAACGCGACGCCGCCGGCCGCCGCCGCGCCGCACAGGTAGCGCCCCGGCAACTGCCAGAACACCGGGATCGCGCTCATCGTGCCGATGATCGCGAGCGTCTGCGCGACCAGCGCCAGGGTCGGATTGGTCTTGATGAAGAGCGCCGTGAGCACCAGGCCGATCGCACCGAGCGCCGCCGCGAAGCCGGTGTGCAGCCGCGCTTCCCCGCGATGGTCGGAATGCAGGCCGTTGACGACCATGCCGATCGCGCCGAACAGGTACGACACCGCCATGATCCAGCCGACCGTCGCCGGGTCGGTGTAGCCGGCTTCCTTGACGACCGTCGGGCCGAAGAAGGTCAGCGACGAGTTGGCCGCGATGACGCAGAAGAACACCAGGATCAGCAGCCAGAGCTTGCCGTTCTTCAGCGACGCGAGCAGGCTCTCCTCGCGATGGCCGAGCGAGCCGTGGTCGCGTGCCAGATCGGCCTCGACGAGCTCGCGCTGGCGCGGCGTCAGCCAGCGCGCCTGGCTCGGCCGGTCGGTCAGGTAAAACCAGGTGACGACGCTGGCGACGACCGACGGTATGCCTTCGACGAGGAACACCCACTGCCAGCCGGCCCAGCCGTTGACGCCGTTCAGCCCGTTCATCACGAGGCCGGCGAGCGGCCCGCCGATCACGCCGGCGACGCCCGACGCCGACATGAACATGCCGAACGCCTTGGCGCGCCGGCCGCTCGGGTACCAGTAGGTCAGGTACAGGATGATGCCGGGATAGAAGCCGGCTTCGAACACGCCCATCAGGAAGCGCAGGAAGTAGAACATCGCCGGCGTCTTGACGAACATCATCAGCACGCAGACGATGCCCCAGCCCATCGTGATGCGCGTGATCGTCTTGCGCGCACCGATGCGCTGCAGCAGGAGGTTCGACGGCACCTCGAAGAAGAAGTAGCCGAGGAAGAAGATGCCGGCGCCCAGGCCGTACACCGTGTCGCTCCACTTCAGGTCGTCGAGCATCGTGAGCTTGACGAAGCCGATGTTGACCCGATCGATCCAGGCCAGCACCCAGAGCACGAAGAGGAAGGGGATCAGGCGCCAGGTGATCGCGCGGTAGGCCTGATCGACCTCGCCGGGCGGCGACGCGGCGGAGAGATCGGACGGAGCGACGGCGGTGGACATGGCGGCGGGTCTCCTCGGCTGTCGGATCGCAAGGGTCGCGAACTCGGGTGGCGCATTCGAACGCAAAGCCGGCGCCGACAACAGCCCGGCGCGGCGATACAGTCCATCAGGAAATCCCATAGAGGCAAGAGCCAGGCCCATGAAGCAGGCCCCGAACCAGGCCCCGCCGTCGCCCGACCGCCGCGCCGATGCGCTCGACGGCCATTTGCTGCGCGTGCTGTGCACCCTGATCGAGACCGGCAGCGTGTCGCGTGCCGCGCACCGTCTCGGCGAGACCCAGCCTGCCGTGAGTGCCGCGCTGAAGCGGCTGCGCGAGATCTTCAACGACCCGCTGCTCGTGCGCGAGAAGCTCGTGATGGTGCCGACCGCCCGCGCACAGGAGATCGCCGCACCGGCGCGGGCGGCGCTCGCGGGACTGCACCACCTCGTCGTGCCGACGGCCGGCTTCGACCCGCGCGATGCCGAGCGCACCTTCCGCGTCGCGTCACCCGACTACATGTCGCCGGCGATGCTCGCGAGCGTCGCGCGCCGCATCCGCACCGAGGCGCCGGGCTGCCGGCTCGAAGTGCATGCGCTCGGGCCGGCGTTCGACTATGCGCAGGCGCTCGCGCTCGGCCAGATCGACGTGATCGTCGGCAACTGGCCGCGGCCGCCGGAGCATCTGCACCTGTCGCTGCTGCTCGAGGACGAGATGGTCTGCCTGATCCGGCGAGGCCATCCGCTGCTCGAGAACGGCGCGCTGACCGAAGCCGCCTATCTCGCGGCCGCCCACGTCGTGCCGACGCCGTATTCGATGACGCAGCTCGGCGTCGTCGACACGCATCTCGCGACGCTCAAGACGCGGCGCGACGATCGCGTCGTCGTGCCCTACTTCGGCCTCGCGCCGCACGTCGTCGCCGAGAGCGATCTGGTCTTCACGACGTCGCGCCACTTCGCCGAGCCGTACACGCGCAGCCTGCCGCTCGCGATGGTGAAGGCGCCGGGCGCCTTCCCGACGATGCGCTTCTACCAGCTCTGGCACGAGCGCGAGCACCATGCGCCGGCACACCGCTGGCTGCGCGCGGCGATCGCCGAAGCGGGCCGGGCGCTCGCTACCAGCTCAACGGGTTGACGCGGTAGAAGCGGCCGAGCTCGTTGTAGAGGCTCGGGTGCTCGGCGGCGAGACGCTGCGGCTGCTCGAAGAACAGCTCGGAGACGACCGCGAAGAACTCCGCCGGATCGGTCGCGCCGTACGGATCGATCAGGCCCGGCAGCCCACGCGCCATGCGGTCGCGCAGGCGCGCGTACTCGGCGCTCATCACCCGCGCCCAGGCCGCGCGCCGCTGCCGGCTGGGGAGTCCGGGCGCGCCGTTGGCGGCACCTTCCTGCTGGTCGAGCTGATGGGCGAACTCGTGGATCACGACGTTGCGGCCGTCGTCGGGCACGTCGGCACCATCTCGCGTGTCCTCCCACGACAGCAGCACCTGGCCCTGCGACCATGACTCGCCCGACAGGGCCCGGCGCGCCTCGTGCAGCACGCCGCTGCCGTCGGTGTGCGGCCGGTCGACGACGAACGCCGCCGGATACAGCAGGATCCGGCGCAGCTTCGGGTAGTAGCCGCCCGACCGGTTGAGCAGCAGCAGGCAGGCCTGCGCGGCGATCGTCACGCGCATCTCGTCGGTCACGACGAGGCCGCCGCAGCCGATGATCGGCTTCTCGGCGAGGAAGACCAGGATGTGCTGCTTGAGCTGCAGTTGCAGGTCGGCCGGCAGCCCGCGCACGTAGGGGACGCGGCGGCGCAGGATCTCGCGCCACTCGGCCGGGAACGGCCGGGCGCGCAGACGTGCACGACGGCGCTCGACCCACCACGGCTCGCCGATGAGCCAGGCCACGATCAGGACGGACGCGCAGGCGAAGACGATGAAGGCCATGTGGCCGGCCCCGGTCGGGAAAGCTCGCAGGTGAGCCCGGCCGCCGGCGATTTCAAGGTCGTCGGATCAAGGCGTCAGGTCGAGGCGTCAGGTGCGGGCGCGCCTCGTCTTCGCCGTCTTGGCGACGGGCACGGCAACGTCGACGGCGCCCAACTGGCGTTGCACCTCGGCCTCGCCTTCGGCACGCAGGAACTCCTCGAACGCCACCGCGACCTGCGGCAGCTGGCGCGACGCGAGGTGCATCGCGAACCACTCGCGCTCGATCGGATTGGCGGCCATCGGCAGTACCTGCACGACGCCCGCCTTCAGCTCGAGCACGCAGGTGTGCAGCGACAGGAACGCGATGCCGAAGCCGGCGGCGCACATGTGCTTGATCGCCTCGTTGCTCGACATCTCCGAGCCGATGCGCAGCGGCAGGCCGGCGTCCTTGAAGATGCGCTCGACCGTCGTGCGCGTGCCCGAGCCGCGCTCGCGCACCAGGAGGCGCGCCTGCGCCAGCGCCTCCAGGCTGACCTCCTTCTCCTGCATCAGCGGATCGTTGGGCGACGCGAGGAACGCCATCGGATGACGCGCGAACGCGCTCGACGTCGTGCGCAGTTCGGCCGGCGGCCGGCCCATGATCGCGATATCGATCTCCTGGCCGGCGAGCAGCCGCACGATCTCGTCGCGGTTGCCGACCTGCAGCTTCACCTTGACCTTCGGGTTGCGGTTGGCGAACGTGACGAGCAGCGGCGGCAGCAGGTATTCGGCGGTCGTGACCGCGCCGACGCGCAGCGTGCCGGAGAAGACGCCCTGCAGGGTCGCCATCTCCTCGCCGGCCTCGCGCCACAGCTCGAGGATGCGGCTCGCATAGCCGGCGAGCAGCTCGCCCGCCTCGGTGAGCCGCACGCCGCGGCCGACGCGCTGCAGGAGCGGCGTGCCGGCCGATTCCTCGAGGATGCCGATCTGGATCGACACCGCGGGTTGCGTCAGGTGCAGCTCGCTCGCGGCCGCCGACACGCTGCCGAGACGAGCGACGGCATGGAAGGCGGCGAGCTGGCGGAACGTGGCAGCGCGTGAGAGAGGCATGCGGACATATTATTGAATCCTCATGCCTACGTCAAAAGATTTAACTTTTCCATATCTACGCGGATACCTAGAGTGGACCTATCCGACGCAGCCGAGAGATGCCATGGGCCACCCGACCGAAGCCAGCCAGATCGCCTCCACCACGCAGATCAGGGACACGAAGAAGCGCTATGCCGCCGGCGTCCTGAAGTACGCCCAGATGGGCTACTGGGACGCCGACTACGAGCCGAAGGAAATCGACATCCTCGCGCTCTTCCGCATCACGCCGCAGGACGGCGTCGATCCGGTCGAGGCCGCGGCCGCGGTCGCGGGCGAATCGTCGACCGCCACCTGGACCGTGGTCTGGACCGACCGCCTGACCGCCTGCGACATGTACCGCGCCAAGGCCTACCGCGTCGATCCGGTGCCGGGCAACCCGGGGCAGTTCTTCTGCTACGTCGCCTACGACCTCAGCCTGTTCGAGGAAGGCTCGATCACCAACGTCGCCGCGTCCATCATCGGCAACGTGTTCTCGTTCAAGCCGCTGAAGGCGGCGCGCCTGGAGGACATGAAGTTCCCGGTCGCCTACGTGAAGACCTTCGCCGGCCCGCCGACCGGCATCGTGGTCGAGCGCGAGCGGCTCGACAAGTTCGGCCGGCCGCTGCTCGGCGCGACGACCAAGCCCAAGCTCGGCCTGTCGGGCCGGAACTACGGCCGCGTCGTCTACGAAGGCCTGAAGGGCGGGCTCGACTTCATGAAGGACGACGAGAACATCAACTCGCAGCCGTTCATGCACTGGCGCGACCGGTTCCTGTTCGTCATGGACGCGGTCAACAAGGCGAGCGCGGCGACCGGCGAAGTCAAGGGCAGCTACCTCAACGTGACCGCCGGGACGATGGAGGAGATGTACCGCCGCGCCGAGTTCGCGCAGCAGCTCGGCTCGGTGATCGTGATGGTCGACCTCGTGGCCGGCTACACCGCGATCCAGTCGCTCAGCCACTGGTGCCGGCAGCACGACATGATCCTGCACCTGCACCGCGCCGGCCACGGCACCTACACGCGGCAGAAGACGCACGGCGTGAGCTTCCGCGTGATCGCGAAATGGATGCGCATGGCCGGCGTGGATCACATCCACGCCGGCACGGCGGTCGGCAAGCTCGAGGGCGATCCGATGACGGTGCAGGGCTACTACAACGTCTGCCGCGACACGCACACGAAGGTCGACCTGCCGCGCGGCATCTACTTCGACCAGGACTGGGGCGCCTTGCGCAAGGTGATGCCGGTGGCTTCGGGCGGCATCCACGCCGGCCAGATGCACCAGTTGATCGACCTGTTCGGCGACGACGTGGTGCTGCAGTTCGGCGGCGGCACGATCGGCCATCCGCAAGGCATCCAGGCCGGCGCGACCGCCAACCGCGTCGCGCTCGAGGCGATGGTGCTGGCACGCAACGAGGGCCGCGACATCAAGGAGGAAGGCCCGCAGATCCTGCGCGACGCGGCCAAGTGGTGCACGCCGCTGAAGGCCGCGCTCGATACCTGGGGCGAGATCAGCTTCAACTATGCGCCGACGGATACGTCGGACTACGTGCCGACCGCGGCCGTCGCCTGACCATCGAACCCGGAGCAACCCATGCGCATCACTCAAGGCACCTTCTCGTTCCTCCCCGAACTCACCGACGCCCAGATCACGAAGCAGCTCGACTACTGCCTCGACCAGGGCTGGGCGGTCGGCATCGAGTACACCGACGACCCGCACCCGCGCAACACGTTCTGGGAGATGTACGGCAACCCGATGTTCGACCTGCGCGACGCGGCCGGCATCCTGATGGAGATCAACGCCTGCCGGAAGACCTACCCGCAGCATTACATCCGCGTCATGGCGTTCGACTCGACCCACGGCACCGAATCGGTGGTGCTGTCGTTCATCGTCAACCGGCCCGACGAGGAGCCCGGCTTCCGCCTCGTGCGCGGCGAGACCGACGGCCGCATGATCCGCTACACGACCGAGAGCTACGCGGCGCAGGCGCGCCCCGAAGGCGCCCGCTACTAAGACCTCGAGGAACCAGCGCGATGGACACCGCCACCACGCCCCGCTCGCTGTTCGAGGCCTCCGGCGTCGCGGCCGTGCTCGACCAGCTCGATGCGGAGCTGGTCGGCCTGGCGCCGGTCAAGGGCCGCATCCGCGACATCGCCGCCTTGCTGCTGATCGACAAACTGCGCGCCGAGCAGGGTTTGCAGTCGCAGCCGCCGTCGCTGCACATGTGCTTCACCGGCAACCCGGGCACCGGCAAGACGACCGTCGCGATGCGCATGGCCGAAGTGCTGAAGCAGCTCGGCTACGTGCGCAAGGGCCACCTCGTCGCGGTGACGCGCGACGACCTCGTCGGCCAGTTCATCGGCCACACCGCGCCCAAGACGAAGGAAGTGCTGAAGAAGGCGATGGGCGGCGTGCTCTTCATCGACGAGGCGTACTACCTGTACAAGCCCGAGAACGAGCGCGACTACGGCCAGGAGTCGATCGAGATCCTGCTGCAGGTGATGGAGAACCAGCGCGACGACCTGGTGGTGATCCTGGCCGGCTACAAGGACCGGATGGACACCTTCTTCGCGAGCAACCCGGGCATGGCTTCGCGCGTGGCGCACCACATCGATTTCCCCGACTACAGCGAGGCGGAGTTGATGCAGATCGCCCAGCTGATGCTCGCGCACCTGAACTACCGCTTCGACGGTACCGCCGAGAGCGCGTTCGAGCGCTACCTGCATCTGCGCCGCGGGCAGCCGCACTTCGCCAACGGCCGCTCGGTGCGCAACGCGCTCGACCGCATCCGGCTGCGCCATGCGACGCGCCTGTTCTCGGCCGACCAGGCGCTGACGCGCGAGCAGCTCTGCACCTTGCAGGCCGAAGACGTCCTCGCCAGCCGCGTCTTCGCCGCGGCGTCCTGACGGAGGCATCCCAGATGACCCTCGAAGCCCTCATCTTCGACGTCGACGGCACGATGGCCGACACCGAGGAAGCGCACCGCGTCGCGTTCAACCTCGCGTTCCAGCGCTACCGGCTCGGCTGGAACTGGCCGCGCGTCGAGTACCGCGAGCTGCTGCGCGTGACCGGCGGCAAGGAGCGCATCGCGAGCTTCATCGGCGGCCTCGACGTGTCGGCCGCCGATGCGAAGCGGCTGCGTGCGCTGATACCCGACCTGCATGCCGAGAAGACGCGCTTCTACAGCTCGTTCGTCGCCGACGGCAGCGTGCCGCTGCGGCCGGGCATCGCGCGCCTGCTCGCGGAAGCGCGCGAGGCCGGCTGCCTGCTCGCGATCGCGAGCACGACGACCGCGGTCAACATCGATGCGCTGCTGCAGGCGACGCTCGGTGACGACGGCCTCGCGATGTTCAGCGTGATCGCCTGCGGCGACCAGGTGCGGGCGAAAAAGCCGGCGCCGGACATCTACCGCCTCGCGCTCGCCAATCTCGGCATCGCACCGGAGAACGCGGTCGCCTTCGAGGACTCGGCCAACGGCCTGAAGTCGGCGCTGGCCGCCGGCATCCCGACGGTCATCACGCCGACCTACTGGACCGAAGGCAGCGACTTCAGCGCCGCCACGCTGGTGCTGCCGCACCTCGGCGACCCGGCGCAACCGCTGCCCGGCGAGCCCGGCCGGCGCCTGGCCGACCATCCGTGGCTGGGCGTTGCGGAGCTGAGCCGGCAACTCGCCGCCCGCCCGGCCCGCGAATTGCAGCAAAGGATCAGCGCGTGACCCGACGAGACAATTTGCCAGGCATCCTCCGTATTGCGCCCAGCCTGCTGTCGGCCGATTTCGCCCGGTTGGGCGAGGAGGTCGCGGCGGTCGTCGACGCCGGTGCCGATCTGATCCATTTCGACGTGATGGACAACCACTATGTACCGAATCTGACCATCGGGCCGCTGGTCTGCGATGCGATCCGGCCGTACGCCAAGGTGCCGATCGACGTGCACCTGATGGTCAAGCCGGTCGACGCGCTGATCCCGATGTTCGCGCAGGCAGGGGCTTCCATCATCTCGTTCCATCCCGAGGCGAGCGACCATGTCGACCGCAGCCTGCAACTGATCCGCTCGCTCGGCGTCAAGGCCGGGCTGGTGCTGAACCCGGCGACGCCGGTCTCGTGGCTCGACCATGTGATGGACAGCGTGGACCTGATCCTGCTGATGTCGGTCAATCCCGGCTTCGGCGGCCAGCGCTTCATCGAATCGACGTTGCCGAAGATCGAAGCGGTGAGGAAGCGCATCGCCGCGACCGGCCGCGACATCTGGCTCGAGGTCGATGGCGGCGTGAAGGCCGACAACGCGGCACGCGTGGCGAGCGCCGGTGCGGATACGTTGGTGGCCGGCTCGGCGGTGTTCGGCGCCGGCGTGCCGTATCGCGATGCGATCGGCGCGCTGCGCCGTCAGGCCGAGGCCGGCCGCGCCGAAGCGCGCCATGCCATCGTGTAGGACATCGATGCTGCAACTCGGCTCCCATCCGATCGAGGCGATCGCCTTCGACCTCGACGGCACGCTGATCGACAGCGCGCCGGACATCCATGCCGCGCTCGCCGCAGGCTTCGTCGAAGCCGGCTTGACGGCTCCGACGCTCGCTGCCGTACGCGGCTGGATCGGCGACGGGCCCGACCGGTTGATCGCCGAGGCGCTCGCGGCCGCCGGCATCGCGAGGCCGGGCCTGCCGGAGCGGCTGCGCGCCGCGTTCGATCGCCATACCCTCGCCGCACCGGTCGCGCATGGCGGCCCGTATGCCGGCATGCCCGAGTTGCTCGCCACCTTGCACGGTCGCGTGCCGCTCGTGGTGATCAGCAACAAGCCGTCGCACCTCGGCCGCGCGGTGCTCGAGGCGGCCGGGATCCTCGGCCGATTCGAGTTCGTGCAGGGCGCCGACACGCCGCCGATGCGCAAACCCGCACCGGCGATGCTGGTCGCCGCCGCGCACCGGCTGGACGTGCCGCGGCGCAGCCTGCTGATGGTGGGCGACGGCCCGGCCGATCTCGGCGCGGCGGAGCGCGCGGGCTGCCCGGCCGTCTGGGCCGCCTGGGGCTACGGCGCGATCGATCCCGCGGGACCGCGTATCGATGCACCGGGCGACCTGCTGTCATTGCTGACCGATCTGACCAATGGCACCGAAGCGTATGCGCCCACTTGAAGCGGAGACCGTCATGCCCACCAGCGGAAAAGCCAACCTGACCCAATTCCTCATCGAGGAGCGGCGGCGTGCGCCGGGCGCGACCGGCGAGCTGAACGCGCTGATCACCGACGTGTCGCTCGCCTGCAAGGCGATCTCGCGCAAGGTCGCGTTCGGCGCGCTCGCCGCGGGCGTGCTCGGCAGCGCCGGCAGCGCGAACGTGCAGGGCGAGGAGCAGAAGCAGCTCGACGTGCTGTCGAACGACATCTTCATCGCCGCCAACGAATGGGGCGGCCACGTCGCCGGCATGGCGTCGGAGGAGATGGACGAGGTCTACACCTTGCCGCCGCAATATCCGCGCGGCAAGTACCTGCTCCTGTTCGATCCGCTCGACGGCTCGTCGAACATCGACGTGAACGTGTCGGTCGGCAGCATCTTCTCGATCCTGCGCGCGCCGAACGCGGGCGAGGACGCCTCTGCCGAAGACTTCCTGCAGCCCGGCACCGAGCAGGTCTGCGCCGGCTATGCGATCTACGGCCCGTCGACGATGTTCGTGCTGACGCTCGGCTCGGGCACGCACGCGTTCACGCTCGAGCCGCTGCTCGGCGAATGGATCCTGAGCCATCCGAATCTGCAGATCCCGAAGCGCACGCGCGAGTTCGCGATCAACGCGTCGAACAGCCGCTTCTGGGAGCCGGCGGTGCGGCGCTACGTCGAGGAATGCCTGGCCGGCCAGACCGGGCCGCGCGAGAGCGACTTCAACATGCGCTGGATCGCGTCGCTGGTCGCCGAGACGCACCGCATCCTGATGCGCGGCGGGGTGTTCCTGTATCCGCGCGACACCAAGGATCCGGCGCGGCCGGGGCGCTTGCGGCTGCTCTACGAAGCCAACCCGATCGCGTTCCTGGTCGAGCAGGCCGGCGGCGGCGCGAGCACGGGCCGGCAGCGGCTGATGGCGGTCCAGCCCGCCGAGATCCATCAACGCATCGGCTTCGTGTTCGGCTCGTCCGAAGAAGTCGAACGCATCGAGCGTTACCACCACGACGAACCGCAGGACACGTACCGCTCGCCGCTGTTCGGCACGCGCGGGCTGTTCGCGACGATCGACTGAATCCAGCACTCCCGGAGACTGCCGTGTCGGCCAAGCATCCCATCATCTCGATCACCGGCTCGTCCGGCGCCGGCACGACGTCGGTGACGCGCACGTTCCAGAACATCTTCCGGCGCGAAGGCGTCAGCGCCGCGATCATCGAAGGCGACAGCTTCCATCGCTACGACCGCCAGGCGATGAAGCGCGCGATGGTCGAGCAGGAGGCCGCCGGCAATCGCACCTTCAGCCACTTCGGCGACGAGGCCAACCTGTTCGCCGAACTGGAAGACCTGTTCCGTTCGTACAGCGAAACCGGCACCGGACGCAGCCGCAAGTACCTGCACGATCACGATGAAGCCGCGCCGTACAAGCAGGACCCCGGCACGTTCACCGCCTGGGAGACGCTCGCCCCGAGCGAGCTGCTGTTCTACGAAGGCCTGCACGGCGGCGTCGTGTCGGGCCAGGTCGACGTGGCGCGCTATTGCGACCTGCTGATCGGCGTCGTGCCGGTGATCAACCTCGAGTGGATCCAGAAGATCCATCGCGACAAGAGCACGCGCGGCTACTCGACCGAGGCGGTCACCGACGTGATCCTGCGCCGCATGCACGAGTACGTGCACTTCATCTGCCCGCAGTTCACGCGCACGCACATCAACTTCCAGCGCGTGCCGGTCGTCGACACGTCGGACCCGTTCATCGCCCGCACGATCCCGACGCCGGACGAGAGCCTCGTCGTGATCCGTTTCGCGAACCCGCGCGGCATCGACTTTCCGTACCTCTTGTCGATGCTGCACGACTCGTTCATGTCGCGCGCCAACACGCTGGTCGTGCCGGGCGGCAAGATGGAGCTGGCGATGCAGCTCATCTTCACGCCGATGATCATGCGGCTCGTGGAGCGGCGGCGGAAGGCGCACGAGCGCTGAGGCCCGGCGGCCGCCGGCTTGAAGCCGGCGCAAGCGTCCGCAGATTCATGGCAAGGCGCCCCGCGGCGCCGCCTTTCGGGAACTGCCATGAACCTGACCCAACCGAAAACCGGGTCGTCGACCCTCACGACCGCGCTGACCCTGGCGCAACTGCTCGAGCATCTGGAGCGCAGCCCGGCGCGCGTCAACCCCGGGCAATACCGCCTGGTTGCCGAGCGCCTGGCGCGCGCGCTCGCCGACGTGACGCCCGGCGCGCCGCTGCAGGCGCTGCTCGACGCATCGCCGGCGGCCGCCGAGGTCTACGAGAACATCAACTACCAGCATGCCGGCCTGTGCCGTTCGCCGCTCGACGCGGCGCTGTCGGCCGAGGTGCGCGCACGCGATGCGATCGAGCATGCGCGACGCGTCGCGCCGGCGCAGGGCTGACGACCCGGCCGACCGCCGGCGCCATGCTCGCGCGCGTCCTCGGCGGTCATGTTGCAACTGGTTGCATCGTACGCACGACCGCCGGCCCGTGCATCGCTTCCCGCGTCCCGTCGATCCGGCCACCGGCTGCGCCGAGCCGTGCATCAAGGCGCTGAGTCACCCTTCGTAAAACCCCTGCGTGCACCCTACCCGTTCCATGGAATGATCCGTCTTGCGCGCGCGGCGGGTGCCGCGCGATTCCAGGCTGCGGTCGGCAGGAAGCGGCCTACACCAAGGAGACCGAGATGGCGGAAAACAAGGGCGCGCAACGGGTGGTGCTGGTGACGGGGGGCATGGGCGGCCTGGGCGAGACGATCTCGACCAAGATGGCAGACGCCGGCTATCGGGTCGTCGTGACCTACTCGCCCGGCAACACCAAGCACAACGAGTGGGTCGCCGGCATGAAGTCGAACGGCTACGACATCTATGCCGTCGCCTGCGACGTGTCCGACTTCGACTCGTGCGGCAAGGCGGTGGCCGAGGTGCAGAGCAAGGTGGGACCGATCGACGTGCTCGTCAACAACGCCGGCATCACGCGCGACATGACCTTCAAGAAAATGGACAAGGTCAACTGGGACGCGGTGATGCGCACCAACCTCGACAGCCTGTTCAACATGACCAAGCAGGTCGCCGACGGCATGGTCGAGCGGGGCTGGGGGCGCGTCATCAACGTGTCGTCGGTGAACGGCTCGAAGGGCGCGTTCGGCCAGACCAACTACTCGGCCGCGAAGGCCGGCGTGCACGGCTTCACGAAGGCGCTCGCGCTCGAGGTGGCGCGCAAGGGCGTCACGGTGAACACGATCTCGCCGGGCTACATCGGCACGAAGATGGTGACGGCGATCCCCGAGGACATCCTGAACTCGAAGATCCTGCCGCAGATCCCGGTCGGCCGGCTCGGCAAGCCGGAAGAGGTCGCCGGGCTCATCATCTACCTTGCGTCCGAGGAAGCCGCGTTCCTGACCGGCGCGAACATCGCGATCAACGGCGGCCAGCACATGCAGTGACGCGCCGGCTGCGGCGCCCGTTCAACGATCCACGAGGAGGCTCCATCCATGATCAAGTCAGGCATCGACCAGGACGCGCTCGTCAAGATGTTCTCCGAAGCCACCGCCAAGCAGGGCGAAGCGCTGCGCAAGGCGGTCGGCGACGCGACGCTGAAGGCGCTGCAGGGCCGCGAGCTCACGCTCGACAACATCCGCAAGGTGCTGAAGAGCGTGACGCAGGCGGCCTCGCTCGGCGCGGCGCAGAACCAGGCGAGCCCGGTCGACGTCGAGGAGATGCTCGGCAAGGCGTTCGCCGGCATGGACAGCGCGCTGCTGCAGGCCGTCGAGGCGAACCGCAAGGCGCTGCAGCAGTTCGTCGACCAGGGCGCCGGACTGCAGGAAAAGCAGCTGAAGAGCGCGCTCGACGGCATCGAGAAGATGGAAGACATGTTCTTCACGACGGTGCGCAAGGCGGCGAGCGGCGCCGGCGACTCGATGCAGGGCCCGTGGACGCACGTGCTCGAGACGATGAAGCTCAAGGGCACGGACACCGGCGCGAAGGCGAGCTCGGCGGTCGAGGATCTGCTGGCGAAAAGCCAGGAAGCGATGCGCGAGGGCCGCGCCGCCGGCATGCGCGGCGCGCGCGCGATGCTCGACGGCTATGCGGCGCTCGTCAGCGGCGTCTTGATCGGCATGTCCGAAGGCCTGCAATCGGGCGCTGCCAAGCCGGCCGCGAAGACCGCGCGCAAGTAGCCCGATGCGGCGTGCGCCGCGCCGGCGCCGGGTCTCGCGTCGCGGCATCATCGTGCCTGCCATGGCTGGAGACGACTGATGAAGACGATCAAGGGTCCGGCGATCTTTCTTGCGCAGTTCGCCAGCGATGCGGCGCCGTTCAATACGCTCGACGCGATCGGGCGCTGGGCCGCCGGTCTGGGTTACCGCGGCGTGCAGATCCCGAGTTGGGACACGCGCCTGTTCGACCTGCGCCGGGCTGCCGAAAGCCGCGGCTACTGCGAAGAGGTGCAAGGGACGCTCGCCCAGCACGGCCTCGCGATCACCGAGCTGTCGACCCACCTGCAAGGCCAGCTCGTCGCGGTCCACCCGGCCTATGACGCCGGCTTCGACGGCTTTGCCGCCCCCGAGGTGCGCGGCGATCCGGTGCGGCGCCAGCAATGGGCGGTCGAGCAGATGCACCTGGCGGCGCGCGCGTCCGCCAACCTCGGGCTGACCGCGCATGCGACGTTCTCCGGCGCGCTGGCGTGGCCCTATCTGTATTCGTGGCCGCCGCGTCCGCCCGGGCTGATCGAGACGGCGTTCGACGAGCTCGCGAAGCGCTGGCGGCCGATCCTCGACGCGTTCGATGCGGCCGGCGTCGACGTCTGCTACGAGATCCATCCGGGAGAGGACCTGCACGACGGCGTCACCTACGAGATGTTCCTCGAGCGCGTCGGCGGGCATCGTCGCGCCTGCCTGCTCTACGACCCGAGCCACTTCGTGCTGCAGCAGCTCGACTACCTCGCGTACATCGACCACTACCACGAGCGCATCAAGATCTTCCACGTGAAGGATGCCGAGTTCAATCCGACCGGCAGGCAAGGGGTCTACGGCGGCTTTCAGGCGTGGATCGATCGGGCCGGGCGTTTCCGCTCGCTCGGCGACGGTCAGGTCGATTTCGGCGCGATCTTCTCGAAGCTCGCCGCCTGCGACTTTCCCGGCTGGGCGGTGCTCGAATGGGAGTGCTGCCTGAAGCATCCGGAGGACGGCGCGCGCGAAGGAGCGACCTTCATCGCCGACCACATCATTCGCGTGGCCGACCGCGCGTTCGACGACTTTGCCGGCGGCGGCGCGGACCAGGCAGCGAACCGGCGCATGCTGGGCATCGACAAGCCCGCACCATGACGCTGGCAGCGACTCCGGCCGCAACCAGCGTGCCGCGCCGCATCCGCCTCGGCATGGTCGGCGGCGGCCAGGGCGCGTTCATCGGCGCGGTGCATCGCATCGCGGCGCGCCTGGACGATGCCTTTGAACTCGTCGCGGGTGCGCTGTCGGCCGATGCCGCACGCGCCCATGCGAGCGCCGCCGAGCTGCACATCGCCGCCGACCGCAGCTACGCCGACTACGCGGCGATGGCACGCGCCGAAGCCGCCCGCGACGACGGCATCGACGTCGTCGCGATCGTCACGCCGAACCACCTGCATGCGCCGATCGCGCACGCCTTCCTCGACGCCGGCATCGACGTCATCTGCGACAAGCCGCTCACGACCACGCTGGAGGAGGCGCTCGAACTCGTGCGTCATGTGCGCCGGAGCGGGCGCCTGTTCGCGCTGACCCACAACTACAGCGGGTATCCGATGGTGCGCCAGGCCCGCGCGATGGTGGCCGAAGGCGCGCTCGGCGAGATCCGCGTCGTGCAGGCCGAATACCCGCAGGACTGGCTGTCGACCGATCTCGAGGCCAGCGGCCACAAGCAGGCCGCGTGGCGCGTCGATCCGGCCCGCGCCGGCGCGGGCGGATCGCTCGGCGACATCGGCACGCACGCCGAGCACCTCGCGCGCTACATCTCGGGGCTCGAGCTCGAAGCCGTCAGCGCCGAACTGTCCACCTTCGTGAGCGGCCGGCGCCTCGACGACAACGCGCACGTGATGCTGCGCTACACGAACGGCGCACGCGGACTGCTGTGGGCGAGCCAGGTCGCGCCGGGTCACGAGAACGGGCTCAAAGTGCGCATCTACGGCAGCAAGGCCGGTCTCGCGTTCAGCCAGGAGGAGCCGAACCATCTTCGCTACGCGCCGCTGGGCGAGCCGCCGCGCCTCCTCACGCGAGGCGGCCCCGGCAGCGGCGCGGCCGCGGCGCATGCCTCGCGCATCCCGGCCGGGCATCCGGAAGGCTATCTGGAAGGCTTTGCGCAGCTCTACCGCGATGTCGCCGAGCAGATCCACGCGCGCTGGCAGGGCCGCGCACCCGATCCGCTCGCCTGCACGGTGCCGACCGTCGAGGACGGTGCGCTCGGCATGAAGTTCATCGAAGCCGTGGTCGCATCGAGTCGCGCCGACGGACGTTGGACCGACGCGCGCCTGCGCTTCTGACGACCCCACAAAACGAAACCCCTCCTGCCTTTCAGCCGGAGGGGGCGGATGGCTGGCGCCATCGTTTGGAGATCCGGAGGAATGAGGTCCGGGGCTCCTTGGGCGCAGGGACTGCGCCGCTTGGGGTACCTGCATGCAGGCATCTCCAAGTTAAGACATAGCAGCGGCGAGGTCAAGCAGAATTTCGGCGTCGAGGACATCTGTTTGCGACCGATGCACACGGACCCGATCCGACCGATGTCAATCCGGCGTCGACAGGCTTCGGAGGATGGCGGCCACGCGGTCCTCGACCGCCGTATCCATGCGGATCGGCCGACCCCATTCGCGCGCCGTCTCGCCCGGCCACTTGTTCGTCGCGTCGAGTCCCATCTTGCCGCCGAGGCCGCTGACCGGCGAGGCGAAGTCGAGGTAGTCGATCGGCGTGCGGTCGACCAGCAAGGTGTCGCGCACCGGATCGACGCGGGTCGTGATCGCCCACACGACGTCGGTCCAGTTGCGGATGTCGACGTCGTCGTCGGTGACCACGATGAACTTCGTGTACATGAACTGGCGCAGGAAGCTCCACAGCCCGAACATCAGCCGCTTGGCATGCCCGGCGTAGCGCTTCTTCATGCTGATGATCGCCATCCGGTAGCTGCAGCCTTCGGGCGGCAGGTAGAAGTCGACGATCTCCGGAAACTGCTTCTGCAGGATGGGCACGAAGACCTCGTTCAACGCCACGCCGAGCACGGCGGGCTCGTCGGGCGGCTTGCCGGTGTAGGTCGAGTGGTAGATCGGGTCGCGGCGGTGCGTCAGGCGCGTGATCTCGAACACCGGGAACCAGTCCTGCTCGTTGTAGTAGCCGGTGTGGTCGCCGAACGGGCCTTCGAGCGCATGCAGGTAGCCGCCGATCTCCTTCGTCTCGACGCCATGGGCGCTGCGGCCCGCGTAGCCGGCCGGCGCCACCGGCACGTGTCCCTCGAGCACGATCTCGGCCGTCGCCGGCACTTGCAGCAGCATGCCGGCATCGCCGACCGACGTGTCCGCCACCTCGGTGCGGCTGCCGCGCAGCAGGCCGGCGAACTGGTATTCGGACAGGCTGTCCGGCACCGGCGTCACCGCGCCGAGCATCGTCGCCGGATCGGCCCCGAGCGCGACCGCGATCGGGAACGGCTGGCCGGGCTTGGCGTCGGCGAACTCGCGGAAGTCGAGCGCGCCGCCGCGGTGCGCGAGCCAGCGCATGATGACCTGGCGCGGCCCGATCACCTGCTGGCGGTAGATGCCGAGGTTCTGGCGCGCGCGCGCCGCCGGGCCGCCTTGCGGACCGCGCGTGACGACCAGCCCCCAGGTGATCAGAGGCCCGGCATCCTCCGGCCAGCAGGTCTGGATCGGCAACCGCCCGAGGTCGATCGCGTCTCCATCCAGGATTTCCTCCTGGCAGGCCGGATGGCGCACCCCGGCCGGCTTCATGTCCCACAGCGCCTTGGCCATCTGGACCAGCCGGCCGGCGTCCTTCAGGCCCTTCGGCGGGTCGGGCTCCTTCAGCGTCGCCAGCAGCCGGCCGACGTCGCGCAGGTCGGCCACGTCGTCCGCGCCCATCCCCATCGCGACCCGCCGCGGGGTGCCGAACAGGTTCGTCAGCACAGAAATGTTGTAACCGTCGGGCCGTTCGAACCACAAGGCCGGCCCGCCGCGGCGCAGGACGAAGTCGCTGACCGCTGTCATTTCGAGCCGCGCAGAGACTGGATCTGCGATGCGACGCAGCTCTCCAGCACGATCGAGCCCGTCCAGGAAGCCGCGCAAGTCCCGATATTTCATACGTATTTGTAATGATCGTCCGGTTTGATAGGCTTGACTGGTTATGATGCGGCTTGTAGATTGCCTCCTCCCCGGGCGAGCCGGGGAGTAGTACCCCGCGCTCCGGATCGGTCGCGTGGGGGCCGCAAGGCCGATGCTGAACGTTCCATTGCTGAACTTTCCGGCGACCTTGCGAGCCGCGGATTATCGCCGTCGCGAGTGTGCGCCCCGCCCTGCGGACGCGTCGCTCCTGGCGTGCGATCGGAAGGAGAGAAGATGGCGTTCAGCCAGTGGATATCGTGTGTGCGCGGCATCGGCCGCGGCGCGGTGTCATCGATGACGGTGTTCGTGCGTGACGTGGGCTGCGGGATGCTCGAGGTCAGCCACAACACCTTGGCCCTGTTCGGTCTCGTGGTGGTGTCGGCGCTGCTGTTCGGCGCAGGTCGCGCCGACCTGCGCGAAGAAGTGGAGACGCTGGCGTTCAACTGGCTGGAATCGCGCCACGAAGCGCGCGAAGAACCGGTCGTGCCGACGTTGGCGGAGCAACTGAGCGAGCCCGACGCCGTCGCGCGCGCCACGGCGTCCGATCCGAAGGATCTGAACCGCCAGCAGGCGCTCGTCGCGCAATGGCTGGCACGGCGCTACCACGTCGCGCCCGAGCCGGTGAGCCGGCTCGTCAAGGAAGCATGGGACGTCGGCGCGCGCGCCGGCCTCGATCCGACCCTGATCCTCGCGATCATGGCCGTCGAATCGAGCTTCAATCCGTTCGCGCAGAGCGCGGTCGGCGCCCAGGGGCTGATGCAGGTGATGACCAAGGTCCACGACGACAAGTACGAGGCCTACGGCGGCAACCATGCGGCGTTCGACCCCGTCACCAACCTGCGCGTCGGCGTGCAGGTGCTGAAGGAGTGCATCCGGCGCGCCGGGAGCCTGGAAGCCGGGCTGCGCTACTACGTCGGCGCTGGCAACCAGAGCGAGGACAGCGGCTACGCCGGCCGCGTGCTGAGCGAGCAGAGCACGCTGCGGCTCGTCGCCAGCGGCAAGAACGTGCCGATCCGCAGCACGCCGCCGGTGACGAACCAGGCGGTCCAGGCGCCTGCCGAACCGGCGACGCCGGCCAAGGACGCCGAGGCCCATCCGACCACGCCGGAACGGGTCGCCCTGCTGCAGCGCTGACCGAAAGCGCTCCGCTACACTCCGATCGCCGCGCGACTGGCGATGCGGCCCTGCCGCATCAGCCGTGCCGGGCCGGAGGTGGATCACCACCGGGAAGCGCGGCCGACGTCGGCGCTCTGCCGTCGCCGGACCAGCCGTTCGCCTGGGCAGCCCTGCCGCGCCTCCCGACGCGAGGCGCGCGCGCGAGGCCTATCGTGATGAAGGACTGCCAGCCATGTTCGACCGTACCCGTTCCACGATCGCGCTGACCGACCCGGACCTGTGGGCGGTGATCCAGCAGGAGAACCAGCGCCAGGAAGAGCACATCGAGCTGATCGCGTCGGAGAACTACGCGTCGCCGGCGGTGATGGCCGCGCAGGGCACGCAGCTCACGAACAAGTACGCCGAAGGCTATCCGGGCAAGCGCTATTACGGCGGCTGCGAGTACGTCGACATCGTCGAGCAGCTCGCGATCGACCGGCTGCGCGAGCTGTTCGGCGCCGGCTACGCCAACGTGCAGGCGAACTCGGGCTCGCAAGCCAACCAGGCCGTGTTCTTCGGCCTGCTGCAGCCCGGCGACACCATCATGGGGATGAGCCTGGCCGAAGGCGGCCACCTGACCCACGGCATGGCGCTCAACATGAGCGGCAAGTGGTTCAGGGTCGTGAGCTACGGCCTGACGGCCGAGGAAGCGATCGACTACGACGCGATGGAGCGTCTGGCCCACGAGCACAAGCCCAAGCTCATCATCGCGGGCGCCTCGGCCTACAGCCTGCGCATCGACTTCGCGCGCTTCGCGAAGGTCGCGAAGGACGTCGGCGCCTACTTCATGGTCGACATGGCGCACTACGCCGGGCTGATCGCCGGCGGCGTCTACCCGAACCCGGTGCCGCATGCCGACGTCGTCACGTCGACCACGCACAAGAGCCTGCGCGGCCCGCGCGGCGGCATCGTCCTGATGAACGACGAGGCCATCGCGAAGAAGATCAACAGCGCGATCTTCCCGGGCATCCAGGGCGGCCCGCTGATGCACGTCATCGCCGCCAAGGCCGTCGCTTTCAAGGAAGCGCTGCAGCCGGAATTCAAGGCCTACCAGCAACAGGTCGCGAAGAACGCGATCGTGCTCGCCGAGACGCTGACCGCGCGCGGCCTGCGCATCGTCAGCGGCCGTACCGAGAGCCACGTGATGCTCGTCGACCTGCGTCCGAAGGGCCTGACCGGCAAGGAAGCCGAAGCGGTTCTCGGCGCCGCGCACATGACGTGCAACAAGAACGGCATACCGAACGACCCGCAGAAGCCGATGGTGACCAGCGGCATCCGCCTCGGCACGCCTGCGATGACGACGCGCGGTTTCGAGGAAGCCGAAGCGCGCCGCACCGGCGAGCTGATCGCCGACGTGCTCGACCGCCCGCACGACAGCGCCAACATCGACGCGGTGCGCGGGAAGGTCGCGGCGCTGACGCGCGACTTCCCGGTCTACCGCTAGCCGGCTGCGATGCGGCGGCCATCGATCCGGTAGAGCGATGCGCTGTCCGTTCTGCAGCCATGCCGAGACGCAGGTCGTCGAGACCCGCGAGTCCGATGAAGGCGACGTGGTGCGCCGGCGGCGCCGCTGCCAGGCCTGCGACAAGCGCTTCACGACCTACGAGCGCGCCGAGATCGCGCTGCCGTCGGTCGTCAAGCGCGACGGCACGCGCGAGGAATTCGACGGCACCAAACTGCGCGCCTCGATGACCTTGGCGCTGCGCAAGCGCCCGGTCAGCGTCGAGCAGATCGACGCGGCGATCGAGCGCATCCAGGACAAGCTCCTGAACAGCGGCACGCGCGAAGTCGCGTCGACGCGCCTGGGCGAGCTCGTCATGCGCGAGCTGAAGCGCATCGACAAGGTCGCCTACGTGCGCTTCGCGAGCGTCTACCGCAGCTTCGAAGACGTCGACGAGTTTCGGCAGCTGATTCGCGGGATCTGAGGGCATCGGGTCTGCCCGGCCCCCAGCCGGGGGGAGCCACCTGCGCGAGTGCCGCGCCCTCCCCCGTCGAGGCGAAGCGCGGCGTCGGCGCCGAACCTAAAGTCCGCACATCCGAATGACGTGGAGTGCAGATGATCTCGAGACCGACAGCGCAACGCGGCACGACGCCGATCGAAGCCTGCGTCGCACTGGCCGTCGCGGCGATCGTCGCGGGTGCCGCGGCACCGTCGCTGCAGAACGTGATCGACGCGCGCCGGCTCGATGGCGCGGCCGCGCAGCTCGCGACCGACATCCAGTACACCCGCACGCTCGCCGTGGCGCGTAGCGAGCCGGTGCGTCTCACCGTGCAGACGATCACCGGCGGCAGCTGCTATGTCGTGCACACCGGCAATGCAGGCCAGTGTCCTTGCAGCGCCGGCGGCGCGACGGCCTGCACCGGCGGCGCCCGTGCGCTGAAGACGGTACAGCTCGCGGCGTCCGACCATGTGACCCTGCAGTCCAACGCCGGCTCGATCCTGTTCGACCCGCTGCACGGCACGAGCTCGCCGACCGCGACCTTGCGCATTGTCGGAACCGGCGATCGAGCCATCCACCACGTCGTCAACGTGATGGGCCGCGTGCGCTCGTGCTCGCCGCTCGCCGCCGTGCCCGGCTACCGCGCCTGCTGATTCCATCCGACACCGAGGGAGAGACCGTCATGAAGACCTTGCGCATCCGCCAAGCCGGCTTCACGCTCGTCGAGCTGCTCGCGGGCGTCTCGATCGCCGGCGTGCTGTCGAGCATCGCCTATCCGTCGTTCGAGTCGCAGATCCAGAAGGCACGGCGCAGCGACGCGCTGGTCTCGATGATGCAGTTGCAGCTCGCCGAGGAACGCTGGCGCGCCAACAGCGCGTCGTACGGCAGTCTGAGCCAGATCGGCATGGCCGCGACATCGGCGGCAGGCACGTATGCGCTCGAAGTCAGTGCGCCCGGCGCCGACGGCTACGTGGCGCTCGCCAGCGCGGTCGGACTGCAGCAGCGCGACGTCAACTGCCGCTACCTGAAGCTCACGGTCGACGCCACGACGGTGACGCAGGCGTCCGGCCCGGACAACAGCGTCGCGAACGCGGCCGACGCCAACCGTCGCTGCTGGAACCAGTGATGCGTGCCCGTCCGTCCGCGCAACGCGGCCTCTCGATCGTCGAGTTGCTGGTCGGCGCCGCGATCGCGCTGTTCGTCACCGCGGCCGGCGGGTCGCTGCTGGCCGCGCAGGTGCAGGACCATCGCCGGCTGCTCGTCGAGGCGCGCCTGCTGCAGGATCTGCGCAGCACCGCCGACCTCGCGTTGCGCGACCTGCGGCGCGCCGGCTACTGGGGACATGCGGCGTCCGGCGTCTGGATGCCGGGGACGGCCGGGACCGTCGCCAACCCGTATGCCGCGTTGGCGCCGGAAGGCGCCGCTTCGGATGCCGCCACGTTCGAGTACTCGCGCGACGCGAGCGAGAACGACTACCTCGACAGCAACGAGCAGTTCGGCCTGCGTCTGCGCAACGGCGCGATCGAGCTGCAACTCGGCAGCGGCAACTGGCAGGCGCTGACCGATGCCGGCACGCTCACCGTCACGGCGTTCACGCTGACGCCTCGAGTGCAGGAGGCCACGCTGGCCTGCGCGCAGCCCTGCGCGGCGGGCACCGCAGCCTGCCCGCCGCGTGTACGCGTGCGCAGCGTCGCACTCGCGATCACCGGCCGCGCGACGAACGATCCGACCGTCGTGCGCAGCGTGCGCGGCAGCGTCCGCCTGCGCAATGACGGCACCGTCGGGAGCTGCCCCGCATGAAGCCGCACATCTGCGCGCCACGGCGCCTGTCCGGCGCGGCCGCACTCGTCGTCACCTTGCTGCTGTTCTTCGCGATGGTGCTCGGCGTGCTGTTCGTGAACCGCAACCTGATCTTCGAGCAGCGCGCGTCGGCCAACCAGTACCGCGCGACGCAGGCCTTCGAGGCCGCCGAAGCCGGCCTCGAGTGGGCACTCGCCGCATTGAACGCCGACGAGGCGATCGGCAGCGACTGCCGGGCATCAGGCGACCCGAAGTCCGGGTCGTTCCGTGACCGCTATCTGCTGGCGCAACACGGCGCGTTCGTCCCGGTGACTGCAGCCGGCGCGGCGCTGCGACCGAGTTGCGTACGCGGCGATGACGGCTGGTCCTGCAGTTGCCCCGATCACGGTGCGCCCACCCTGACGCGCCCGGCCGACGACGTCACGGCGCCCGCTTTCACGCTGCAGTTCGCGGCCGGACCGAAGCCCGGCACGGTACGGGCGATCGCGACCGGATGCTCGCGCCTCGCGGCGCCTTGCCTCGGCGGTCCGGCCGGCACCAGCGACGCCGGCGCCAGCCATGAAGTGCTGCTCGGCCTGCTGCCCGGGCTGCGCACGCCACCCGCGGCTGCACTGACCGTGCGCGGCAGCGTCGGCGCGGGCCTTGCCGCGCTCGGCGTGCACAACGCCGATCCGGCGACCGCGCTCGCGATCGATGCCGGCGGCGCGATCGATGCCGCTGCGCTGCGCATCACCGCGCCGGCCGGAGGCTCGATCGCGGCGTCGCTCGCGCCGGCCGACACGGCGCTCGCGGCGCGCACGCCGGCCGATCTGTTCACCGGCACCTTCGGGCTGCCGCCCGAGCGCTGGCAAGTTCAGCCCGGCGTGCGTCGCATCCGGTGCGACCAGCAGCCCTGCAATGCGCTCGTCAGCGGCGATGCTGCGCAACGCCTGACGTGGATCGACGGCGACGCACGGCTTTCGGGACCGCTGACGCTCGGATCGCCGTCCCGCCCGGTCATCCTGGTCGCGAGCGGCAGCCTCGAGCTGACCGGCGACGTCGTGATCCACGGGCTCGTGTACGCAGGCGCACTGACCTGGAACGACACCTCCGGCCGCGGCGCACTGCTGCGCGGCGCCGCGATCAGCAGCGGCGACTACCAAGGCAACGGCACGCCCGACATCGTCCGCGATGCCGCGATCCTGGCCGCGCTGCACGACGCGAGCGGCGGCTTCGCACGCATCGCCGGCAGTTGGCGCGACTTCTGATGAAGGCCGGTTCCATGCGGCATCGCCACGGACCCGCAACGCAAGCCCGCGGCACGGCACTCGTCGAGGCGCTGATCTCGTTCATGGTGCTGTCGGTCGGCATGCTCGCCGCGACACGCATCCAGACCGACCTGCGCCTCCATGCCGAACTGGCACGCCAGCGCGCCGAAGCGGTGCGCCTCGCGCAGGATGATCTCGAACGGCTGCGTGCCTATGTCGATCTCGCCGCCTACGGCGCGATCGCCGATGCGCGCAGCACGGCCAGCGGCGACGGCAGCGGCGCGACGAGCTACGAGATCGAGCGCAAGGTCGACGCCGGCGCGCGCACGCAGGCCACGGCCGTCGTGGTGACGGTGCGCTGGACCGCTCGCGACAGTGCCGCGCGCTCGGTCACGCTGGCATCGTTCATCGCGGCCGCCGACCCGGCCGCCGGCGGCGCGCTGGCGATCGCACCGGTCGCGGCCACGGCGGTGGGCGCCTACGGCCGCTCGGTCGACATACCGCTCGCCGCCCGTGACCTCGGCGACGGCCGCAGCGCGCTGAAGCCGGTGGAGGGCGGCACGGTCGCGATCGTCTTCGACAACGTCTCGGGCGCCGTGCTGGCTCGCTGCAGCGGCGTCGCCGCGACGCGGCCTACCCAGCGCCTGGCTGCGGCCGATCTGGCCGGCTGCGACAGCGGCGTCGGGATGCTGCTGAGCGGCAGCGTGCGCTACACGACCGCGGCCGCGCCCAACCCGGCGGCGGCCAACGACGCGCCGCTGCCGGCCGATGTCAGCCTGACCGCGGCGAGCGAGGCGCCATCGTCGGCGCAATGCGATGGCGAGGCGAAGAAGACGGTGCGCTACACGGTGGGCTCTGGCCTGCGGTATGCAGCAGTGCCGGTCGACGCCACGCCCGACTGGCTGGGCCTGCCCGCGTGGGCCGACACCGGCGACCGCCATGTCGCCTACCATTGCGTCGTCCGCCCACCGGCCGGTGGTCGTTGGTCGGGCAGCGCCCAGTTCGTGCCGCGCGGCTGGAGCGTCGGCTCCGGTCCGGCCGACCGGCATGTCTGTCGCTACAGCGCCGATCTCGACGGCAGCGGCGCGGTCGATGCCAACCTCGAACATCCCTACGGCTACACCCATGTCGGCAATGCGTTGGCGCAGCAGAACTTCCTCGTCGTTCCCGGCACGGCGACCTGTCCGGCCGCTGCGCCGGTGCGCATCGACGGCACGGCGCAAGACGTGCTCGTCGACCTGAGCACAGCGCTTCAGCAACCCTGACACGCCCATGAACCATCCGCCACCGGTGACGCCGATGCAGGAGGCGCTGGCGCTCGCGCAGCAGGCGATCGGCCTGTCCGACCCGAACCCCCGCGTCGGCTGCGTGATCGTCGCGCCCGACGGCTCGGTGATCGGCCGCGGCCACACGCAGCAGGCCGGCGGACCGCACGCCGAGATCATGGCGCTGCGCGACGCCGCGGCGCGGGGCGCCGATGTGCGCGGCTCGACCGTCCACGTCACGCTCGAGCCGTGCTCGCACCATGGCCGCACGCCGCCGTGCTGCGACGCGCTGATCGCCGCCGGCATCGGGCGCGTCGTGATGGCCGTCGAAGACCCGAACCCGCTGGTCGCCGGGCAAGGCGCGGCGCGCCTGCGTGCGGCCGGCATCGCGGTCGAGCACGGGCCGCTGGGCGACGAAGCGCGC
The DNA here is from genome assembly GCA_018241265.1 of Pseudomonadota bacterium. GTDB lineage: Bacteria > Pseudomonadota > Gammaproteobacteria > Burkholderiales > Burkholderiaceae_C > JAFEEF01. The sequence continues at coordinate 38,759 of JAFEEF010000001.1, forward strand.
GAGCTCAACATCGGCTTCTTCTCGCGCATGCAGCGCGGACGTCCGTGGGTGAGGCTGAAGGCCGCGGTCTCGCTCGACGGCCGCACCGCGCTGCCCAACGGCGTGAGCCAGTGGATCACCGGAGCGGAGGCGCGCACCGACGGCCACGCCTGGCGGCGCCGCGCCGGCGCCGTGCTGACCGGCGTCGGCACGGTGCTCGACGACAACCCGCGGCTGGACGTGCGGCTGGTGCCGACGCCGCGCCAGCCGTTGCGCGCGATCGTCGACTCGCGCCTCGAGACGCCGCCCGACGCGCGCATCCTCGACGAACCCGGTTCGGTGCTGATCTACGCCGCACGGCCCGACGCCCCCCAGCGCGAGGCAGCGCTGATCGCGCGCCGCGCAGAGATCGCGCACGTCCCCGGGGCGACCGGCAAGGTCGACCTGCCGGCGATGCTCGCCGACCTGGCGCAGCGCGGCATCAACGAACTCCACGTCGAGGCCGGCCACAAGCTGAACGGCTCGTTCGTGCGCGAAGGGCTGGTCGACGAGTTCCTGGTCTACATGGCGCCGATGCTGATCGGCAGCGGGCGCGAGCTCGCGCTGTTCGGCCCGCTCGAGCAACTCGCAGCGGCGCCACGCCTGCGCTGGCTCGGCATCGAGCGCATCGGCGCCGACCTGCGCCTGCTGGCGCGGCCGGAGCGCACCGATCAACCGTGGCCCAGCGCCTGAGCCAGGTCGGCAAAGCTGCGGGAGCGCAGCTCGACCGCGATCGTGTGGCCGAGCGCCCGCTCGACCCGATTGGCCGAGAACAGCCCGCGCACGACGCGCTGCCCGCCGGGCTCGGTCTCCATGGCGATCAGGTAGCGCTCGCTGGCGGCACGGAAGGTCGCGGCGATGTCGCCGACGCGCGCGTTCGCGAGGCGCGACGCATCGATCGTCACCCAGTCCGCGACCGGCGTCATCACGTCGGCGGCCGTCAGGTCGTGGTGACTCGCCATGCGCCGGCTCGCGGCGACCATCGAGCGCTCGCCCTGCAGGTCGGCCGCGGTGACAAAGCCGACCACCTCGTTGCTGCTGCCTTCGACGACGAACGCCATGCGCACGCCGGCCAGCTGCATCAGGCGGCGCGTGTCCGGCAGCGCTTCGCCGGCAGGCACGACGACGCTGGGCGCGACGCGCAGGTCGGTGAAGACGGCCGAGGCGGGATCGCCGAGGTCGGCGTGCGCTTCGCTGCTCGCCAGTATGAGCCGTGGCTCGCGCGGGGTCTGGACCGGCAACGCAAGGTAGTCACGCACGCTCTTTCTCCTGTCGAAATTCGGGCCCACGGTTTACTCCTGTCATCCGCGGCGCGCAAGATTCTTTACGGGCCCGCAAAGGTCGTCCGCTCGTCGACCGGCACGCGCCGGAGCCGCCTGCGACAATCGCACGATGTTCACCGGCATCATCAGCGGCGTCGGCCGCATCGATCGAGCGCGCGACACGGGCGCCGGCAACGGCACCGGTCACGGCAAGGTGCTCGAGATCGCGGCACCGCCGAACTACCTCGACGACGTCGAGCTGGGCGACAGCATCGCGCTGAACGGCGCCTGCATGACGGTCACCACGCTCGATCGGGCGGCGTCGCGCTTCACCGTCGACATCTCCGCCGAGAGCCTGTCGAAGACCGCAGGTCTGGCCGAGACCGGTCCGATCAACCTCGAGAAGGCCCTGCGCGCCAACGACCGGCTGGGCGGACACCTCGTATCCGGGCACGTCGACGGCATCGGCAAGGTGACGCACTTCGCGCCGATCGGCGAGTCGCACGAACTGCGCGTCCTCGCGCCGGCGGCGCTGGCGCGCTTCATCGCGTACAAGGGCTCGATCACCGTGAACGGCGTGAGCCTCACGGTCAACCGCGTGACGGACCGCGCCGAGGGCTGCGAGCTCAGCATCAACCTGATTCCGCACACTGTTCTGCACACGACGCTCGGCCTCCTCGTCGAAGGCGGCGCCGTCAACCTCGAGATCGACCTGATCGCGCGCTACGTCGAGCGCATGCTGGGCAGCGCCGCCGCGCCGCGCTGAGTCGCCGGAGCGAAGCGCCCATGCAATTGCGCAGCGCAGGCGACTCGGCTCGGGGGCCGTTCCGGCGTTGTGCGAATCGAATGCCTCTCAACCCCTGAGCCCGCCCGGGGCCACGGCCGACCCCTCCACCTACAATTCCGCGCATGTCGCTGTCTCCCATACCCGAGCTCGTCGCCGAGCTCGCCGCCGGCCGCATGGTCATCCTGGTCGACGAAGAAGACCGCGAGAACGAAGGCGATCTCGTGATGGCCGCCGACCATGTGACGCCGCAGGCGATCAACTTCATGGCGCGCTACGGTCGCGGGCTGATCTGTCTCGCGTTGTCGGCCGAGCGCTGCGATCGCCTCGGTCTCGTGCCGATGACGACCCGCAACGGGACCAAGCACGGCACCGCGTTCACCGTCTCGATCGAGGCCGCCACCGGCATCGATACCGGCATCTCCGCGGCCGACCGCGCGCGCACCGTGCAGGTCGCCGTCGCGCGCGATGCCAAACCGAGCGACCTCGTGCAGCCCGGCCACGTCTTTCCGCTGCGTGCGCAGGAAGGCGGCGTCCTGATGCGAGCCGGCCACACCGAAGCCGGCTGCGACCTCGCGGCGATGGCCGGCCGGACGCAGGCCGCGGTGATCTGCGAGGTGATGAAGGACGACGGCACGATGGCGCGCCTGCCCGACCTCGTCGAGTTCGGCAAGTCGCACGGCCTGAAGATCGGCAGCATCGCCGCGCTGATCGAACACCGCAGCCGCCACGAAACGCTGATCGAGCAGGTCGGCAGTCGCCCGCTCGAGACGGCGCATGGCCGCTTCGACTGCACCGCCTACCGCGATCGCAGCGGCGGACTGCACCTGGCGTTGACGCATGGCCGCTGGACCGCGGACGACGAAGTGCCGGTGCGCGTGCACGAGCCGCTGTCGGTGCTCGACCTGCTCGACGTCGGCACCGAATGCCATTCCTGGCCGCTGCCGCGCGCGCTCGAAGTGCTGCAGGCGCAAACCTGCGGCGCGGCGTTGCTGCTCAATTGCGGCGAGGACAGCGGTGCGCTGCTGCCGCAACTGCTGACCCCGAGTCGCGAAGCGCTGGCGCGCACCCCGCAGATCGACCTGCGCACCTACGGCATCGGCGCGCAGATCCTGCGCGACCTCGGCATCCACCGCATGAAGTTGCTCGGCAGCCCGCGCCGCATGCCGAGCATGACCGGCTACGGCCTCGAGATCACCGGCTTCGTCGCCGCCGAGGAGAGCCCGAACCTGGAAAAGGAAATCCATGCAGCACGCTGACCTCGGCACCGCGCCGGCGCTCGACGGCCGCGACCTGCGCATCGGCGTCGTGCAGGCGCGCTTCAACGCGGAGATCACGAACGCGCTGGCGCAAGCCTGCCTGGCCGAGCTGCGGGCGCTCGGCGTCGGCGACGACGATGTCCGCCACGTCAGCGTGCCGGGCGCGCTCGAAGTCGCGCTGGCGCTCAAGGCGCTTGCCGACACCGACGACTACGACGCGCTGATCGCGCTCGGCTGCATCATCCGCGGCGAGACGTATCACTTCGAGCTGGTCGCCAACGAAAGCGGCGCCGGCATCACGCGTGTCGGCCTCGACCACATGCTCCCGATCGCGAACGCGGTGCTGACGGTCGAGAACACCGAGCAGGCCTGGGCGCGCGCCGCCGACAAGGGCCGCGACGCCGCGCGCGTCGCCGTCGAGATGGCGCAGTTGATGGAAGCGCTGTCGTGAGCGAGGAACCGACCGCGAGCGGGCCGGCCACCGCCGCCAAGCCGAAACGCCCGGCCATCAAACGTCCGCCGTCGGCACGCCGGCGCGCGCGCGAGTTCGCGCTGCAAGGCCTCTACGAATGGCTGATCGCCGCCAGCGATGCCGGCGCGGTCGACGCGCACGTGCGCGAGCAGGAAGGCTTCGACAAGTGCGACACGGCGCACTTCGATGCGCTGCTGCACGGCTGCATTGCCGAAGCCGCCGACATCGATGCGGTGCTGGCGCGCCACGTCGATCGCAAGACGACGCAGCTGTCGCCGGTCGAGCACGGCGTGCTGATGATCGGCGTCTACGAGCTCACGCACTGCATCGACATTCCGTACAAGGTCGCGATCAACGAAGCGGTCGAGCTGGCCAAGAGCTACGGCGGCACCGACGGCCACAAGTACGTGAACGGCGTGCTCGACAAGGCCGCGGCCGACCTGCGGCCGGTCGAGGTGCAGGCCGCGCGCAAGCGCTGACCGGCCGGAGCCCGCAAGATGATGAAGCTGGCCTCGCGGCTCGATCGCATCGAGCCCTTCTACGTGATGGAGTTCGCCAAGGCCGCCGCCGAGCTGGCGCGCAGCCCGGCATGCGCGGCATCGCCGATGATCTTCCTGAACATCGGCGAGCCGGACTTCACCGCGCCGCCCGCGGTGCAGGCCGCGGCCGAGCAGGCGCTGCGCGCCGGCCGCACGCAATACACCGATGCGGCCGGCCTGCCGGCGCTGCGCCAGCGCATCGCGCAGTGGTACGGCGAGCGCTACGACCTCGACATCGCGCCCCGGCGCATCATGGTGACGGCCGGCGCGTCGGCCGCATTGCAGCTCGCCTGCCTGGCACTCGTCGAGCGCGGCGACGAAGTGCTGCTGCCCGACCCCAGCTATCCCTGCAACCGCCATTTCGTCGCCGCGGCCGACGGCGTGCCGATGCCGCTGCCGGCCGGTCCCGAGATGCGCTACCAGCTCAGCGCGACCGGCGTCGAGGCGGCCTGGAGCGCCGCCACGCGTGGCGTGCTGCTGGCATCGCCGTCGAATCCGACCGGCACGTCGATCGCCGCCGACGAGATGTCCCGCATCGTCGATGTCGTGCGTGCGCGCGGCGGCTTCACGCTGGTCGACGAGATCTACCTGGGCCTGTCGTACGACGAGCGCTACGGCCACAGCGCGCTGATGCACGGCGACGACGTCGTCTCGATCAACAGCTTCTCGAAGTACTTCAACATGACCGGCTGGCGGCTCGGCTGGCTGGTGGTGCCGGAGACGCTGGTCGCGCCGATCGAGAAGCTCGCGCAGAACCTCTACATCTGCGCCAGCGCGGTCGCGCAGCATGCCGCGCTGGCCTGCTTCGACAGCGAATCGATCGCCATCTACGAACAGCGCCGCGCCGAGTTCCGCGCCCGCCGCGACTTCATCGTGCCGGCGCTCGAGGCGATCGGGCTGCCCGTGCCGGTGTTGCCCGACGGCGCGTTCTACGCCTGGGCAGACTGCACCCGCCACGCCGCGAGCAGTTGGGACTTCGCCGGCGACGTACTGCAGCGCGCCCACGTCGCGATCACGCCAGGCCGCGACTTCGGCCATGCGAGCGCCGAGCACTTCGTGCGCTTCTCGTATGCCAACTCGATGGCGCACCTGGAAGAAGCGGTCGAACGCATCGGGCGCCTGCTCGCCGCATCGACGTAGGGGCTTCGAGCAATCGGCGTGCCCGATAAGCAGCGGAATGCCGAGTTTGTATGTAAATGTAACTATGACGCCGTTACCCGGCCGGCCCTTGCTATGTTGCGCCTTACGCGGCTGCAGGCCGCGTCAGCGCGCTGTTTGATCACGCCAGCGCGTGTCACATGACATGACGTGACCTCAGGGAGACCACATGCGAAACATCCTCGCGGGGGTGCTGCTATGCAGCGCATTGCTGAGCGCACCGACCGCGCAAGCCGACGTCCGCTACGACTTCAACGCCTACAGTTCATTCGCCACCAACGGCGAACAGTTCAGCGGCAGCTTCTCGGTGCAGCTGCCCGACTTTCCGACCAGTGACTTGACCATTCCCGCCAGCTCGCTGCTGAGCTGCACCGCGGTATCGTCGTTGGGCGACCCGGTGACCTGCACCGCCCAGCAGTTCCTGGTCAGTGTGAGCGCGACCAACGACACCGTGGAGTTCGGCGTCTCGTCGCCGACGAATCCGACGCTGGGTATCCTCTACTATTTCGACGAAGGCGCGTTCAGCGCTTACGGCTACTACCAGACCGTGCTGTTCGGCAACGAGCAGGCGGGTACGCTGACCGTCAGCGAGGTCGCACCCGTGCCCGAGCCGGCGAGCGTCGCCATGCTCGGCGGCGGCCTTGCGTTGCTCGGCGTCGCGGCACGGCGGCGGCGCCACGGCACTCGCTGACGCGCCTCGTCGCGCGAGCGGCATCGCGCGGACCGCGATAATGCGACCCGGGCCGGACCAGCGCCGGCCCTGGTGTTCATGCACGATCCCGATACCGCCCCGTTCCGCTTCACTGTCCGCGTCTATTGGGAAGACACCGATGCCGGCGGCATCGTCTTCTACGCGAACTACCTGAAGTTCTTCGAGCGCGCGCGCACCGAATGGCTGCGCGCGCTCGGCCTTGCGCAGGAAGAATTGCGCACGGCCGGCGGACTGCTCTTCATGGTCAGCGCGGCCTCGCTGCGTTACCTCGCGCCGGCGCGCCTCGACGATGCGATCGACGTGACCGTGCGGCCGCGCAGCGCCGGCCGCGCCACGCTCGAACTCGGCCAGGAGGCCTGGCGCCGCGAACCTTCGGGACCGGCCAAGTTGCTCGCCGACGCGACGGTGCGCATCGCCTGCGTGGACGCCGGAACTTATCGCCCACGTCGCATTCCGACTTCACTTTTGCAGGCGTTCGCCGACGCCCGCCCTACCCACGCCCACGGATGAATCAGGACCTGTCGATCTTCACCCTCGTCACGCAGGCGAGTCTCGTCGTCCAGATCGTGATGGCGGGCCTCTTGCTCGCATCGCTGGCGAGCTGGACCGTGATCTTCGGCAAGCTCTTCGGCCTGCGCCGCGTGCGCAACGCCAACGACGCCTTCGAGCGCGAGTTCTGGGCCGGCAAGAACCTCAACGACCTGTACGCCGACGCGGGACGGCGCGTCGACGGCTCGCCGATGGAGCGCATCTTCGCGTCCGGCATGCGCGAATTCCTGAAGCTGCGCGAGCGCCGCGTCGCCGATGCCGGCGCGCTGCTCGACGGTGCGCGCCGCGCGATGCGCGCGAGCTTCCAGCGCGAGCTCGACGTGATCGAGTCGAACCTGTCGTTCCTCGCCTCGGTCGGCTCGGTGTCGCCGTATGTCGGCCTGTTCGGCACCGTGTGGGGGATCATGCATGCGTTCATCGGGCTGTCGAACCTGACGCAGGTGACCTTGGCCACGGTCGCACCGGGCATCGCCGAAGCGCTGGTCGCGACCGCGATCGGCCTGTTCGCGGCGATCCCGGCGGTGATCGCCTACAACCGCTTCGCGCGCGACATCGACCGCATCGCGATCCAGCTCGAGACCTTCATCGAGGAGTTCTCGAACATCCTGCACCGCAACACCGGCACCGCCGCGGCCGCACCGGCCGCCACGCATTGACATGCCCGCCGTCAGCCATCGCGGCGGCTCGGCCCGCCGGCGCACGATCAACGAGATCAACATGGTCCCGTTCATCGACGTCATGCTGGTGCTGCTGATCATCTTCATGGTCACGGCACCGCTCATCACGACCGGCATGGTCGACCTGCCGACGGTCGGCAAGGGCAAGCAGCGGCCGGAGCATGTCGTCGAGCTGGTCGTCGCGACCGACGAGACGGTGCGCCTGCGCATCGATGGCAAGGACGGCGCAGCACTGCCGCTGAAGAGCGTGGCCGCGCGTGCGCTGCAAGTGCAGGACGGCAACCCGCAGACGCCGGTCGTGATCTCGGCCGACAAGGGCGTCCGCTACGACCTCGTCGTGCAGCTCATGAGCCGGCTGCAGCAGGCCGGCGTGCAACGCGTCGGCCTGTCGGTGAAGACGAGCGGGAGCTGATTCGCGATGGCGACCGCTGCCATGACCCGCGAGCCTTTCATGCCGCGCCGGCCGCGCGGCCTGGGCCTGGGCTTCGTGCTCGCGGTGCTGGCGCATGTGCTCTTGATCCTCGCGCTCGCGTTCGGCGTCAACTGGCACAGCCGCCAGGTGCAAGGCGTCGAGGCCGAGCTCTGGGCCGCCGTGCCGCAGTTCGCCGCGCCGCCGCGCCAGGCTGCGCCGGAGCCCGCGCCGGTCGTCAAGCCGCCGGCCCCTGCGCCGGAACCGCCCAAATCCGTGCCCCGGCCCGAGCCGGTTCAGCCCGATCCGCAGATCGCGATCGAGAAGGCGAAGAAGGAGCAGGCACAGCTGCGCGAACAGCAGGCGCGCGAGGAAGAGCAGAAGCGCCAGCAGAAGCTCGAGCGCGATCGCCAGGAACAGCAGCAGCGCGAGCAGGCCAAGCGGGATCAGGACAAGCGCGACCAGGAGAAGCGCGAAGCGGCGGAGAAGCAGCAACGCGAACTGCAGGAGAAGAAGCGCGAGCAGCAGGACCTCGCCGCCCAGAAGGCTGCGCGCGACGCGCAGCTGAAGCGGATGATGAATCAGGTCGAGGGCAACGGCGGTCCGACGAGTACCGGGAACGCGGCGCGCACCGCCGGCCCGTCCGCCAACTATGCCGGACGCGTCGCGGCCTACCTGAGGCCGGAGATCAAGTTCGATCCCGCCTCGATCCAGGGCAACCCCGATGCCGTGGTCGAGGTCCGCGTGACGCCGGACGGCCGCATCCTGAGCCGACGCCTCGTCAAATCGAGCGGCGTGCCGGCCTACGACGATGCCGTGCTGCGCGCACTCGACATCAAGGGATCGCTGCCGCCGGATGTCAACGGCCTGCCGCCGCTGTTCGAGCTGACGTTCAGGCCGCGCGACTGAAGCCGTTCAAGCGACCCGCTCGGCGAGTCGCTCGGCCTCGTCGATCGCGCGTCGAACCACGTCGGCCAGTTCCTCGTAGGTGTTCTGCTTGCGGACCAGGTGGCGGATACCGGCGCGCTCGGCGCCGGCCGACAGTTCGTCGCCGAGGTAGCCCGAGCTGATGACGATCGGCAGCTCGGGCCGGATGCGCGCGAATTCGGCGGCCAGCGCCAGACCCGACAGCTCGGGCATGTTGTAGTCGGTGACGAGCACGTCGAGATCGCGCGGCGCGGCGATGAATGCCGCCAGCGCCTGGCGTGCGCTGCCGCAGCGCGTCACTCGATAGCCGGCCTGCTCGAGCAGCCGCTCGGCGAGCAGTCCCATGGTCTCGTCGTCGTCGACGTACATCACGTGGCGGCCGTGGCCGCGCGGCACGCGCCGTTCGGCCGCGGCGGCCGGTTCGCCGAGCTGCGAAGGTTTGGTTGCCGCCGGCAGGTAGACATCGATGCAGGTGCCCGCGCCCGGTGCGGTTTCGACGGTGATCGCGCCGAGATGCGCCTTGACGATGCCGTGCACCACCGACAGGCCGAGTCCGGTACCCTGCCCGACCGGCTTCGTCGTGAAGAACGGATCGAAGATGCGCGCCGCGGTCGCCGCATCCATGCCGTTGCCGTCGTCGCTGATCCACAGATGCGCATAGTGCCCCGCCGACAGCCCGGCGACCGCACCCGCGCCGCCGGCCGGCAGTTCGACCGGCGCCAGGCCGATCTCGATGTGCCCGGCCTGCTCGGCCAGCGCATGCCAGGCATTCGTGCCGAGGTTCATCAGCACCTGGTGGATCTGCGTGGCGTCGGCATTCGCGTAGAGCGGCGCATCGTCGAACTCGGTCGCGAGGGCGACGCGCGCCGGCAAGGTGGCACGCAGCATCGCCACCGTCTCCTCGACGAGCGGCCGCAACGGCTGCACGGCGTGCTCGTGCTGCTCATGCCGGCTGAACGTCAGGATCTGCTGGACCAGCCCGCGCGCACGCTGCGCCGACTGGCTGATCTGCACCAGGCTGCGCTGCACGAGGTGCTCCGGCTCGACTTCGGTGCGCGCGAGCTCGGCGTTGCCGATGATCGCGCCGAGCACGTTGTTGAAGTCGTGCGCGATGCCGCCCGCCAGGGTGCCCAGCGACTCCAGCCTTTGCGTATCCCGCAGATGATCCTCGAGGGCGCGCCGCTCCGCTTCGGCCGCGCGCTGCTCGGTGATGTCGACGGTGACCGAGAAGTGTCCGCAGACCGCGCCGTCGGTGCCGATGTCGGGCACCAGGGTCGCGAGCAGATGGCGCCGGCCCCTCGTGGGGCTCTCGAACGAGGTCTCGAACGCGACCCGCTCGCCGGCTTCCACGCGCAGCACGTAGGGTTCCCATTCGCCGTGGGTGCGCGAACCGAAGACCTCGGTCGTGGTCCGTCCGATCAGCCGATCCGGGGCGATGCCGAGCCAGCGCTCGAAGTTCGCATTCGCGAAGATGAAGCGGCGCGCCATGTCGAAGCGGGCGACCGTGCCCGGCATCGCGTCGGCGACATGGCGCAACTGGGTTGCCCGCTCGCGCAGTTCGTGCTCGGCCGTCTTGCGCTCGGTGATGTCCTGCTGCGTGCCGACGAGGCGCACCGGCCGGCCTTCGGCATCGCGCTCGACGACCTTGCCGCGCACGTGCACCCAGATCCAGCGGCCATCGTCATGGCGCAGCCGGATCTCGTGATCGGCGTACGGCGTCTCGCCGCGCAGGTGCTTGCGGAGCAGCGCCGCCATCTCGGCGCGGTCGTCCGGATGCGCGCGGTTGCGCCAATCGCGTGCCGCATCGTCGAGGTCGTCGGCGGGGCAGCCCACCATCGCGCACCAGCGCGCGTCGACCTCGAGTCGACGCGACGGGAGGTCCCATGCCCACAGCGACAGGTCGGCCCCTTGGACGACGAGCTCCACGAACTCGAGTTGCTCGATGCGCTGGCGCGCCTGCATCGCGGCGGCATGGGTCTGGACGCGCCGGCGGCGTTGCGCCAGGTGCAGCGAGACGGCGGTCGCCAGCACCGCCGCGAGCCAGCCGGCCAGAGTCCATGCATTGCCGATCATCCACGGCCGATAGGCCGCGTCGGTGCTGCGCGACATCGACAGCACGAGCGGTCCGTCGAGGCGCGGGTCGTCCGTCAGCACCGTGTAGAACGCCACCATCACGTCCTCGCGGCCCACTTTGCTCGAACCCTCGACGACGCCCGACGCCCGCCCGCTGGCCCGGTAGCGCATGAAGAGGCTGTCGGGCTTGCGCCCGTAGTCGGTGCCGATGGGGATCACCTCCGGCCAGCTCGACACCGCCACCACGCCGCTCCCATGCAGCAGCAGCACTTTCATGTCCGGCGCGTAGAGGCCCGACTGCAGCATGGCATCGAGGAACCCGGCGTCCAGCGTCGCGACCACCGCGCCGCGGAACCGGCCGACGCCACCGTCGTCGAGCGTGCGCAGCACGTCGCTGGTCCAGCGGCCGGAGGCGTCGCGGATCGGTGCGCAGAGGTAGAGCACGTCCGGATCCGGCTGCGCCGCCATGCGCGTGAAACAGGGCTGCGTCGCGTGCGACAGGGAGACATCGAGGGATCCGCTGTCGGCCGCCAGCACGCGGCCATCGGCATCGACCACCTGCAACGCGTCGATCGCTGCCGCCGCGGCGTCGAGCGCGTCCAGGCGCGCGGGCAGGCGGGCCGGATCGCCTGCCGCGACGTCGGCGCGCACGCCGACCAGCGCCTTGTCGATCGCACGCAGGGTCAGCTTGAGCTGCTCGCCCATGCGCTGGGCCTGCAGTTGCAGGCGGCGCCGCTCGAAATCGCCGGCGGCATCGAACTCGCGCCAGCGCCACACCGAGAGGAGTGCCGCCAACAGCACGAGGACCGCGCACAGCAACGACCATTCGAGGGCCGCGCTGCGCATCGCGATGGGTGGAGACTGACGCATGGCACCGGGCGCGCTCTACGCCGAGGCCGAAGTGAGCAGGAACGAAAGTCTAAACGTCGCCCAATCCGGCAGCCATTGCTTTTATGAACGATCCCTGGGTACTGCGCACACCGTCGTTGCCTGTTGTCACCATTTTAACGAACGGTATGGTCGCAATTCTGATAACTCGACCGTTGTTCGCGATGCGTAACGCGACGCCACTGCAATCGGCTCAGGGCTCGAGCCGGATGTCGGCCACGTAGGCCAGGCTCTTGGTGTGCGTGTTGTCGGCGTCGGCGCCGACCACGATGGCGGCGATCGGCGGGACGTCCTGCGACTCGTCGCCGAACAACGCGAGGAAGTCCGCGCTGATATCGCGCTTCTCGGCCACCCAATGGCGCAGGCTCGCGCTGCCGCTCTCGAGCACCTTGTAGCGCATGCGGCGCGTGAAGGCGTTGTCGAGCGCCGTGCCGGCCGCGATATGCGGATCCCAGACATAGCAGACGCTCGCGGTCGGCAGGGGCTCGCCGGCCTTGGCGCGCGCCGCACGCAGCACCTGGCGCTCGACGAAGGGCACGCGGTCGAGCGGCATGTCGAAGAACACGCAGACCTTCACGGCGGTGTCGTCGCCGCCCCGGGTGCGGAGGTCGGCCTGCTCGATCGGCTCGTCGACGCGCCAGCGCCATGCGAGCTGCAGGCCTTTGGCGCTGGCGCCCGCCAGCGGATGCACCAGGTTGCCGTAAGACTGATCGGCCTCGATGCGCAACGCCGGCTTGCCTTCCAGATCGACGACCGCGAAGCGGGTGTACGGCTTGGTCTGGTTCGGCAGGCCTTCGACCTTCCACGGCGCGGGCGGCTCGCCCGCGGCGCCGAAGGCGGTGAGCGCCGGGGTCTCGGCATGCGCAGCGACCGCGGCCGCTGCGCAGACCATAGCGGCCAGACGTGGCAAGAATCCGAAGCGCGACGGGTTCAAGGCAGCGGGCTCTCAGGTTGGGCGGGCAGCGTCGACCGAACCGCGTCGGGCTGGTCCCGCGTGCTCGATGCAGTGTAGCCGTCGCCGTCCGCGGTTGCGCCCCGGTTGGACGGCCTCGACCAGGGCCTCAGTCGCCGCGGCGCCGCACGCCTTGCAGCCATGCGTTGCGCAGCGCGCGCGCGAACCAGCCGGCGAAGTCGAACGTGGTACCGGCACGATCGAGCGCATCCGCGAGGGGCACGCCATCGAGCAGCGCGGCGACGAACGCGGCATCGGCGGCATCGATCAGATGCACCGCGCCACGCCAGCCGGAACGGGCGACGAGCACGGCCTGACCCTGCCGCGCCGCGATGGCGGCACGCGCATCGTCGAAGGCGGCCGCGGCCGCATCCGGCCGATGCGCAGCGTGGATCGCCGCGATCGGCCATGACGAGCGCAGCAGCGCGCTGCCCGGCAGGAGCTGCAGCACGAGCATGGAAGGATCTTCGGACCCGAGCCGCGCGAGCGACGCGGCATCGAGGGCCGCATCGTCGGCTTGCTCGCAGCGGTGCAGCGCGAGGTCGAGCCGCGCGCAGTCGGCGAGATAGGGCCACGCGGCGAGGCCGGCGTGCGCGTCCAGCCAGTCGGGCAGCGCCGCGCCCCATTGGCCGAGATCGCCGCGCTCGGGCGGCACGGCGCGCCAATGCTCGCGCGCGAGGTGCGCGAAGTCGGCGTCGCCGAGCAAGGCGGCGAGCGTCGGGAAAACGGCCGCAAGCGCGCGCTCGGCCACCGCGCCGGCGTTGCTGCGATAGGCCGACAGACCGGCGCGTGCGCGCTCGCCTTGCTCGGCCAAGCCCGGCGGCAGCGCAGAATCGGAACGAGGAGCCAGCAGCGCCTCCACCAGCGCCCGTTGGCGCAGCGCCTCGGCGCTCATGCCGGCGTCGGCAACGCCGCCGCCAGTTCGCGGACCGCGTGGTCCGCCTCGTCGAGCAGCACCGCGAGCGGCGGCACGTCCGTGTCCCATTCGATCAAGGTCGGCCGCGCGCCGAGCCGCCGCACGGCGTGGCGGTAGAGCGCCCACACGTCGGCGGCGACGCGGCTGCCGTGGTCGTCGATCACCAAGGTGCCGACATGCGCATGCCCCGCGAGGTGGATCTCGCCGACGATCGAAGGCGGCAGCGCGTCGACGAACGCACGGCAGTCGGCGAGCGGGTCGGCGGCACCGGCGTTCAGCGCGTTCACCATCAGGTTGTTCAGGTCGAGCAACATCGCGCAGCCGGCCTTGCGACAGAGCTGCGCGAAGAACTCGCTCTCGGCGAGCGGCGCATCGGCATACGAGAGGTAGGCCGACAGGTTCTCGACCAGGATGGGCCGGCGCAGCCGCTCCTGCACCTCGGTGACGTTGCGCACCATGATCGCGAGCGCCTCGGGCGTGTGCGCCACCGGCAGCAGGTCGTTCGCATGCACGATGCGCCCGTAGGCCGGCAGCGTCGCGCGCGCGAACGACGCATGGTCGGAGACGCGCACCGGGTCGATACGGTCGACCAGGCGGGCGAGCCGGTCGAGATGCCAATCGTCCAGCCCCGCGGCCGAGCCGAGCGCCAGACCGACGCCGTGCAGGCTCACGGCATGCGTGGCGCGCACCCGCTCGAGCACGCCGAGGGCCGCGCCGCCGTCGGCATAGAAATTCTCCGAATGGACCTCGACGAAGCCAAGCGCGGGCGGGCCCGCCGACCAGGCCGCATAGTGCGGCTGGCGCAGGCCGATGCCGACGCCGGCGCGATCGGCCCGGTCGGCTTCCATGAGCGCGCCTACTTCTTGGGCAGCTCGTCGGCGGTCTTGCCGCCGAGCTTCTGGCAGCTGCCCTTGGCGACGTATTTCCAGTCGTCCAGGCTCATGTCGGCCTTGGACTGGCCGGCGCACGAGTGCGTGCCGGCCTCGTTCGAGCAGTCGTTCTGCCCCGGCTTGGAGATGCCGTAGCACTTCTCCTTGTCCTTGGGCTGCGCCTGCGCCGCATCGACGAGGCCGAGCGCGAGCGCGGAGGCCAGGGCAGAGGAAATGATCAGACGCTGGTTCATGCGAGCCTCCTGAGCTGCGAACGTGAGGTGTTTCGGCGACGGCCTCGAACTCGGTCGCCGGGGCCTTGCTCTTCTTACAGGCCGCGCGCCTATCGTATTCCACGCCGCACCCGGTTCAGCGTCGCGGCGCAAAGCGGCGATCAGGCCGTGCCGCGCCCTTCATTTCCGCGCATCCGACCGGCGCCGCATCGGCACCATCGACGGATCATGCCGGCATCGTGCGCGCGCCGCACCGCCGCAGGGAAGACTGGACAACGATGAGGATCGTGAGATGACGGATCTGTCGACGCCCCTCGAATGGGACCCGACGCCCGAGGCGCCGCGCAGCCGGGTCGGCGCGCTGGCGACGATGTCGGCCGCCGCCAAGACGGCCTCGGTGCCGCTGGCAGAGACGAAGACGCGGCGCGAGGCCTTCCGCTGGCCGATGCCGCCGTATGCGAGCTATCCGCCGCCGAGCGAACAGAACGAGCCGCTGCCCTGCGCGATCATCGGCCGCAACGACAAGCGGATGGCCGGCCGCATGACCTTCTTCGTGCCCGAGCAGTCGATCGCCTACGTGCAGATGCCGCCGTCGCGGACGACGCTCGGGCTGCGCTTCGACCAGTTCAAGTCGCTGACCCTGACGACGCCGGTACTGCCTGATCTTCCGGCCGAGGCCGACCCCCACGCCGGCATCGTCGGCCACCGCGCCACGTCGACCTGCCGCGTCCAGTTCGCCAAGGGCAACGAATACAGCGGCGAGACCGTCGGCCACGTCGAGGACGAATACGGCCTCTACCTGTTCCCGCCGCGCGGCAGCGACGGCGGGGTCGAGCGCATGTTCATTCCGCGCGCCGCCTACACCGGCTACGAGATCGGCCCGCGCATCGGCGACGTGCTGGTCGAGCAGCAAGCCGCGACGCCGCAGCAGGTCGAGCAGGCGGTCGATGCGCAGAACGAGCTGCGCAGCCAGAAGCTCGGTGACATCCTCGTGACCAAGCAGCTCGTCTCGCCGGAGCAATTGCTCGCCGCGATCGAGCGCCAGGCCAAGATGCCGATGGTGCGGATCGGCGAGGCGCTGTCGTCGCTCGGCATGGTCACGGAAGCGCAGCTGCAGGAGGCGCTCGCGCAGCAGCAGGCCGACCGCGGCGTGCCGCTCGGCGAGCTGCTGGTGAAGATGGGCGTGGTGTCGCGCGAGGACCTGCAGGTGGCGCTGGCGCGCAAGATGGGCTATCCGCTCGTCAACGTCGACGTCTTCCCGATCGAGCCCGAAGCGCTGAAGCGGCTGGCCTACACGGTCGCGCTGCGGCTGCAGGTGGTGCCGCTCCTGATGCGCGACGGCCGGCTGATCGTCGCGCTGGACGATCCGGCGCGGCGCCGCGCCGCGGTCGACGAGATCGAGTTCATCACGCAGATGAAGGTCGTGCCGGTGCTCGCGCAGAGCGCGTCGGTGGAGGCGCTGCTGTTCAAGATCTACGACCAGCTCGGTGCGGTGCCGTCGCAGCGCATGATGCTCGACCCGGCGGTCCCGATCAACTTCGACATACCGGTTTCGACCGACAAGCTGGTCGAGACGCTCGAGAAGGAAGACCTCGAGAAGCTCCGCGACGACGACAAGCCGATCGAGCAGTCCGACAACTCGCTCGTGCGCCTGATCAACAACATGATCATCGAGGCGCACAAGGACGGCGTCTCCGACATCCACGTCGAGAGCTATCCGGGCCGCGAGAAGATCCGCATCCGCTTCCGCAAGGACGGCCTGTTGCGCACCCACCTCGAGCTGCCGTCGAACTACCGCGCCGCGGTGATCGCGCGCATCAAGATCATGTGCGACCTCGATATCTCCGAGAAGCGCAAGCCCCAGGACGGCAAGATCAACTTCGCGAAGTTCTCGCCGGCCCACAAGATCGAATTGCGGATCGCGACCATCCCGACCAACAGCGGCCTCGAAGACGTCGTGATGCGGATCCTGGCGTCCGCCAAGCCGATCCCGATCGACAACCTCGGCATCACGCCGGCGAACCTCTCGAACCTGAAGCACGCGATCGAGCGGCCGTATGGCCTCGTGCTGTGCGTCGGCCCGACCGGCTCCGGCAAGACGACGACCCTGCACTCGGCGCTCAGCCACATCAACGTGCCCGAGCGCAAGATCTGGACCGCCGAGGATCCGGTCGAAATCACCCAGCCGGGCCTGCGCCAGGTGCAGGTCAATCCGAAGATCGAGTGGACCTTCGCACGCGCGCTGCGCGCCTTCCTGCGCGCCGATCCGGACGTCATCATGGTCGGCGAAATCCGCGACGAGGAAACCGCGAGCATGGCGGTCGAGGCTTCGCTGACCGGCCACCTGGTGCTGTCGACCTTGCACACGAACAGCGCGCCGGAGACCGTCACGCGACTGCTCGACATGGGTCTCGATCCGTTCAACTTCGGCGACTCGCTGCTCGCGGTGCTGGCACAGCGCCTGGTGCGGCGCCTCTGCATGGAATGCCGCACGAGCCGGCCGGCGAGCGACGAGGAGGTCGACGAACTGCTGACCGACTACATGCACGCCTTCGGCCACGGCGAGCCGCCCGAGTCGCGCGACGCGGTGCTGGCCAACTGGAAGCAGCGCCATTCGCGCGACGGCCGCCTGATGGCCTTTCGCAGCCCGGGCTGCAAGGTCTGCGACGAGTCCGGCTTCAAGGGACGCGTCGGCGTGCACGAGCTGATGACGATCTCGCGCGAGTTGCGCCGCCTGATCCAGACCGGCGGCCGCGCCGAGCAGATCGGCGCGACCGCGATGAGCGAAGGCATGCGCACCTTGCGCCAGGACGGCATCGTCAAGGTGCTCGCGGGCGCGACGACGATCGAGGAAGTGCGCTCGACGAGCAACGTGTAGGCGCCGGCGGCTCAGCCGCGCAGCGTCTCGAACGCTTCGTCCAGCGTCATCACGCGGCCCGACTCGTCGGCCTCGTAGCCGGCCAACCGGTTCACCTCGGCGCGGTACTCCGGACTGCGCAGCACGTCCACCAGCGCCATCACCGGCGGGCTGGCGAGCGACGCTTCGTGGCACAGGAAGAAGTAGCGCTCGACCTGGCTCGGCAGGAAGTCGAGCTTGAACTGGCGCGCCGGCGTCTCGACACCGTAGCCGGCATCGGCCATGCCGCTGGCGACGTAGGCGGCGACCGCGGCATGGGTCAGCTCGCACTGCTCGTAGCCGTTGATGCGCCCGGGCTCGATGCCGTCGCGGCGCAGCAGCAGGTCGAGCAGCAGCCGCGTACCCGAGCCCGGCTGGCGATTGATGAAGCGCACGCCGGGACGCGCCAGGTCCTTCAGCTCGTAGATCTTCAGCGGGTTGCCGGGCGCGACCATCAGGCCCTGGCGGCGCGTCGCGACGTTGACGATGCGCTGTCCGGGCGCGAACCAGCGCCGGTAGTGCTCGACGACCGCCGGCTCGAACTCGCCGATCGGCACCGGGAAGCCGGCGACGTCGCAGGCGCCGCCGTTCAGCGCGGCGACCGCTTCGATGCTGCCGCAGTACTTGAACTCGCTGTGCACGCCCGAGCGCTCCAGCCACGGCCGCAAGGTCTCGACCGCGAAGCCGTGGTTGGCGTGGATGCGCAGCATCGTGCGCGCCGGCGACAGCACCTTCTCGATCTCGGCATCGAGCTCGGACGCGAGCGTGTCCAGCACCGGCGACAGCCGCGCGTTGATGCGCCGATCGGCCCAGACGAGCTTCTCGCCGAGCGCGGTGAGCTGCGAGCCCTTGCCACGCTCCATGCGCACCAGCGGCTCGCCGAACACCGCCTCGCCCTGGCGGATCAGCTCCCAGGCGTGGCGGTACGACAGCCCCTGCGCCTGGCAGACGCTCGACAGGCTGCCTTGCTCGTCGATCTTGACGAGCAGCTCGACGACGCGCGGCGCGAGCATCGCGCCGTCGTCGCCGACGCGGATGCTCCATTGCGGCTTGATCGTGACGCGTTGCGTCGGGCCGGGGGGCGTAGCGGTCATGGTTGGTAGTTTCACTTAGGCGGTCGAAGGCACATGGCTTGGCTCGCAGCGCTCATATTGCCGCATGCGAGGTCACTGACTACATTGCGTCCCGCGGGCGTGGGTCGAGCAAACGCGGATGCATTTCTTAACGCGCCGCTCCATGATCGCTGTTCGACCACCCCTCTGGAGTATCCATGTCGTCTGTCTTGACCGACAACCTGCCGGGCCGCGCAGGAACAAGCTGGCTGGACAAAGAGCGCACGATCGCCGGGCCCGGCTACAGCCGCTGGCTCGTGCCGCCGTCGGCGCTGGCCATCCACCTGTGCATCGGTATGGCCTACGGTTTCTCGGTGTTCTGGCTGCCGCTGTCGAAGGCGCTGCCGGGCGCGCCGGCCTGCCCGAAGGGTGACGGCCTCTGGGGCGGCATCGCCGCCGGCCTGGGCGAGTTCACGGCCACGAGCTGCAACTGGAACATCGCGACGCTCGGCTGGATGTTCACGCTGTTCTTCGTGATCCTCGGCTCGTCCGCAGCGCTCTGGGGCGGCTGGCTCGAGCACGTCGGGCCGCGCCGCGCCGGCATCGTCGCGGCGGCGTGCTGGTGCGGCGGCATGCTGATCTCGGCGTTCGGCATCTACGTCCACCAGTACTGGCTGATGATCGTCGGCTCCGGCGTGATCGGCGGCGTCGGCCTCGGCCTCGGCTACATCTCGCCGGTCAGCACCCTGATCAAGTGGTTCCCCGACCGGCGCGGCATGGCCACCGGCATGGCGATCATGGGCTTCGGCGGCGGCGCGATGATCGGCTCGCCGCTCGCGGTGATGCTGATGAAGGCGTACGCGACGCCCACCGATCCGGGCGTGGCGGCGACCTTCGTGACGATGGCGGTCATCTACTCGGTGTTCATGATGGGTGGCGCGCTCGGCTACCGCATACCGCCCACCGGCTGGAAGCCGGCCGGCTGGACGCCCAAGGTGCAGGCCACCAACACGATGATCACGACACGCCACGTGCACGTCAGCAAGGTCTGGGGCATACCGCAGTTCTGGCTGGTCTGGACAGTGCTGACGATGAACGTCAGCGCCGGCATCGGCGTGATCGGCATGGCGAGCCCGATGCTGCAGGAGGTGTTCGGCGGCGAGCTCATCAACGTGCCGAAGAAGTTCACCGAGCTCGACAAGACCCAGCTCGGCGCGATCGCTGCGGTGGCAGGCGGCTTCACCGCGCTGCTCAGCCTGTTCAACATCGGCGGTCGCTTCGCCTGGGCGAGCCTGTCGGACAAGATCAGCCGGAAGATGACCTACATCATTTTCTTCCTGCTGGGCGGCGTGCTCTACTGGAGCATCCCGGCCAGCGCGGCGGCCGGCAACCTGTTTCTTTTCATAGGCGCGGTCTGCATCATCCTGTCCATGTATGGCGGCGGCTTCTCGACGGTTCCGGCCTATCTGGCCGACCTGTTCGGCACGCAGAACGTCGGCGCGATCCACGGCCGCCTGCTGACCGCCTGGTCGACGGCCGGCATCCTCGGGCCGGTGATCGTCAACTACATGCGCGAATACCAGCTCGGTCTCGGGCTGCCGCGCAACCAGGTCTACAACCAGACCATGTACATCCTGGTCGGCCTGCTGGTGATCGGGCTGATCTGCAACCTGCTGATCCGGCCGGTCGCCGACAAGTGGTTCATGACCGAGGCGGAGCTCGAGGAGGAAAAGCGCCTGGCGCACGAACGTTCGCTGGCGGAGACGGTCGTCGGGTCCGGCAGCGGCGGCACGACGTCGAGCGCGACGGTCGTGCTGGCCTGGCTCGCCGTCGGGCTGCCGCTCGCGTGGGGCGTCTACATGACGCTGCTGACCGTTTCGAAGCTATTTCATTGATGCGGGTTCGGGTGTCTGCGGCCGTGTCGCGCAGACGCCCGTACTGCCCGCAAGGTTCAACCTGCCGGAACTCCTGAAGCTCCGGCGATCGAATGTGTGATCTGCGGGAACCTGCCATGACTGCTACCTCTACCCGGCCGCGTCCGCTCGCTGCGGTGCACGACGCCCTCGCGGTACACGCGAACGAACCCGGCGCGCTGCTGCCGATCCTGCACGACGTACAGGACGACCTCGGCTACGTCCCGCCGGACGCCGTGCCGATGATCGCCGAGGCGCTCAACCTGTCGCGCGCCGAGGTGCACGGCGTCGTCACCTACTACCACCACTTCCGCGACCATCCGCCCGGCCGCACGGTGCTGCAGGTCTGCCGTGCCGAGGCCTGCAAGGCTATGGGCGCCGACGCCTTGCTCGACCACGCGCAACGCCACCTGCAGTGCGAGCTGCACGGCACGACGGCCGATGGCGCCGTGACGCTCGAGCCGGTGTTCTGCCTCGGCATGTGCGCTTCGTCGCCGGCCGTGATGCTCGGCGACGACGTGCATGCGCGCATGACGCCCGCCAAGCTCGACGCGCTGATCGCCGAGGCGAGGAGCGCCGAATGAGCGCCGTCACGATCTACGTGCCGCGCGACTCCGCCGCGCTGGCGGTCGGCGCCGACAAGGTCGCGCAGCGCTTCGCGGATGCCGCCGGGACGCGCGGCATCGACCTGCACATCGTGCGCAACGGCTCGCGCGGCATGTTCTGGCTCGAGCCGCTGGTCGAGGTGGCGACGCCGAACGGCCGCGTCGCCTATGGCCCGGTGACGCCGGACGACGTGGCCGGCCTCCTCGATGCCGGCCTGCCGAGCGGTGCCGAGCATGCGCTCGGCCACGGCCTCACCGACCGGATCCCGTACCTCGCGAAGCAGGAGCGGCTGACCTTCGCCCGCATGGGCATCACCGACCCGCTGTCGCTCAACGACTACCAGGCGCACGAAGGCTTCGCCGGCCTGAAGAAGGCGCTCTCGATGGCGCCGGCCGACATCTGGCAGACCGTGCTCGATTCGGGCCTGCGCGGGCGCGGCGGCGCGGCCTTCCCGGCCGGCATCAAGTGGAAGACGGTGGCCGGCGCGCAGGCGCCGCAGAAATACATCGTCTGCAACGCCGACGAAGGCGACTCCGGCACGTTCTCCGACCGGATGACGATGGAAGGCGATCCGTACATGCTGATCGAAGGCATGACGATCGCGGGCCTCGCCACGGGTGCGACGCAGGGCTACATCTACGTGCGCTCCGAGTATCCGCACGCCTACAAGGTGCTGCTCGAGGCCGTTGCGCGCGCCGAGGCGGCCGGCTGGCTCGGCCCGGACATCCTGCATTCGGGCCGCGGCTTCACGTTGCACATCCGGCGCGCCGCCGGCTCCTATGTCTGCGGCGAAGAGACCGCGATGCTCGAGAGCATCGAAGGCAAGCGCGGCATCGTGCGCGCCAAGCCGCCGCTGCCGGCGATCTCCGGCCTGTTCGGCAAGCCGACGGTGATCAACAACGTGATCACGTTCGCCAGCGTGCCCATCATCCTGGCGCGCGGCGCGGCGTTCTACAAGGATTACGGCATGGGCCGCTCGGCCGGCACGCTGCCGTTCCAGCTCGCCGGCAACATCAAGCATGGCGGGCTGGTCGAGAAGGCCTTCGGCCTGACCTTGCGCGAGCTGCTCTACGACTTCGGCGGCGGCAGCGCGAGCGGCCGGCCGATCAAGGCGGTGCAGGTCGGCGGCCCGCTCGGCACCTACCTGCCCGAATCGCAATGGGACATACCGCTCGACTACGAAGCCTACGCCGCGGTCGGCGCGGTGGTCGGCCACGGCGGCATGGTCGTGCACGACGACACCGCCGACCTGGCGCAGCTCGCACGCTATGCGATGGAGTTCTGCGCGATCGAATCGTGCGGCAAGTGCACGCCGTGCCGCATCGGCTCGACGCGCGGCGTCGAGGTGATCGACAAGATCAACGCGAACCGGAACCGTCCGCAGCAGGTGAAGCTGTTGCGCGACCTGTGCGACACGATGTTGAACGGCTCGCTGTGCGCGATGGGCGGCATGACGCCGTATCCGGTGCTGTCGGCACTGAACCACTTTCCGCAGGACTTTGGACTGGCCGCGCCTGACCGCGCGGCAGCTTGAGGGAGAACCGCATGCTGATCCACGAAACCGACTACGGCACGCCGCTGCGCGAGAGCAGCGAGGAGGTCACGCTCGAGATCGACGGCGTGGAGGTGACGGTGCCTAAGGGCACGTCGCTGATGCGCGCCGCGGTCGATGCCGGCGTGCAGATCCCGAAGCTCTGCGCGACCGACAGCCTCGAGCCGTTCGGCTCGTGCCGCCTCTGCCTCGTCGAGATCGAAGGCCGCAAGGGCTTCCCGGCGTCGTGCACCGCGGTCGCCGAGCAGGGCCTCAAGGTCAAGACGCAGACGCCGCGCCTGCAGGAGCTGCGCAAGGGCGTGATGGAGCTCTACATCTCCGATCACCCGCTCGACTGCCTGACCTGCGCCGCCAACGGCGACTGCGAGCTGCAGGACATGGCCGGCGTCACCGGCCTGCGCGAGGTGCGCTACGGCTATGACGGCGCCAACCACCTGAACTCGGCGAAGGACGAATCGAACCCGTACTTCACCTACGACCCGAGCAAGTGCATCGTCTGCAATCGCTGCGTGCGCGCCTGCGAGGAGACGCAGGGCACGTTCGCGCTGACGATCTCGGGCCGCGGGTTCGAGTCGCGCGTGTCGGCCGGCATGGACGAGCCGTTCATGCAGTCGGAGTGCGTGAGCTGCGGCGCCTGCGTGCAGGCCTGCCCGACCGCCACGCTGCAGGAGAAGAGCGTGATCTGGCTCGGCCTGCCCGAGCACAGCGCGATCACGACCTGCGCCTATTGCGGCGTCGGTTGCGGCTTCAAGGCCGAGATGAAGGGCACCGAGGTCGTCCGCATGGTGCCGTGGAAGGACGGCAAGGCCAACGACGGCCATTCGTGCGTGAAGGGCCGCTTCGCGTGGGGCTACGCGACCCACAAGGACCGCATCACGACGCCGATGATCCGCAAGAACATCACCGACCCGTGGACCGTCGTGTCGTGGGACGAGGCGATCGACTACGCCGCGAGCGAGTTCAAGCGCATCCAGGCCGAGTACGGCCGCGACTCGATCGGCGGCATCGTGTCGTCGCGCTGCACGAACGAAGAGGGCTACCTCGTGCAGAAGCTGGTGCGCGCCGCGTTCGGCAACAACAACGTCGACACCTGCGCGCGCGTCTGCCACTCGCCGACCGGCTACGGCCTGAAGCAGACGATTGGCGAATCGGCCGGCACGCAGACCTTCAAGTCGGTCGAGAAGGCCGACGTGATCATGGTGATGGGCGCCAACCCGACCGACGGCCATCCGGTGTTCGCGTCGCGCATGAAGAAGCGCCTGCGCGAGGGTGCGAAGCTGATCGTCATCGACCCGCGCAAGATCGACCTGATCAAGAGTCCGCACGTCAAGGCGTCGCATCACCTGCAGCTCAAGCCCGGCACCAACGTCGCGGTCGTCACCGCACTCGCGCACGTGATCGTCACCGAAGGGCTGGTCGACGAGCCGTTCGTCGCCGAGCGCTGCGAAGCCAAGTCGTTCAACGAATGGCGCGAATTCGTGTCGCGCGAAGCCAATTCGCCGGAGGCGATGGAGGCCATCACAGGCGTGCCGGCACTCGAGCTGCGCGCCGCCGCCCGGCTGTTCGCCAACGCCGGCAACGGCGCGATCTACTACGGCCTCGGCGTCACCGAGCACAGCCAGGGCTCGACGACGGTGATGGGCATCGCCAACCTCGCGATGGCCACCGGCAACGTCGGCCGCGAAGGCGTCGGCGTCAATCCGTTGCGCGGCCAGAACAACGTGCAGGGCTCGTGCGACATGGGCTCGTTCCCGCACGAGTTGCCGGGCTATCGCCACGTCTCCGACTCGACGGTGCGCGGACAGTTCGAGGCCGCCTGGGGCGTCGAACTCCAGCCCGAGCCGGGGCTGCGCATCCCGAACATGTTCGATGCGGCGATGTCGGGCACCTTCAGGGGGATGTACTGCGAGGGTGAAGACATCGTGCAGTCCGACCCCAACACGCAGCATGTGGCCGCGGCGCTGATGGCGATGGAATGCATCGTCGTGCAGGACCTGTTCCTGAACGAGACCGCGAAGTACGCGCACGTGTTCCTGCCGGGCTCGTCGTTCCTCGAGAAGGACGGCACGTTCACGAATGCCGAGCGGCGCATCTCGCGCGTCACCAAGGTGATGCCGCCGAAGGGCGGCTACGCCGACTGGGAGGTCACGCAGCTGCTGTCGAACGCGCTCGGCTACCCGATGAACTACAAGAACCCGAGCGAGATCATGGACGAGATCGCGGCGTTGACGCCGACCTTCCATGGCGTGAGCTTCAAGAAGATCGAGGAGCTCGGCAGCGTGCAGTGGCCGTGCAACGACGAGGCGCCGGACGGTACGCCGACGATGCACGTCGACCAGTTCGTGCGCGGCAAGGGCCGCTTCATCATCACGCAGTACATCGCGAGCGACGAGAAGGTCACGCGCAAGTACCCGCTGTTGCTGACCACCGGCCGGATCCTGTCGCAATACAACGTCGGCGCCCAGACGCGGCGCACGGACAACAACCTGTGGCACAGCGAGGACCGGCTCGAGATCCACCCGACCGACGCGGAAGACCGCGGCATCAAGACCGACGACTGGGTCGGCATCCAGAGCCGCGCCGGCGAGACGGTGCTGCGCGCCGTGGTCACCGAGCGCATGCAGCCTGGCGTCGTCTACACGACCTTCCACTTCCCCGAGTCGGGCGCCAACGTGATCACCACGGATGCATCCGACTGGGCGACCAACTGCCCCGAGTACAAGGTCACCGCGGTGCAGGTGATGCCGGTGATGCAGCCGTCGGCCTGGCAGCAGGAGTATTCGCGCTTCAACAAGGTGCAGCAGGAGCTGCTGAACCAGCGCAAGGCGGAAACCGTCGGCGGCAAGTGACCGGCGGCGGCGCGGCGCCATGGACACCGGGGTCGACGCGCGCCTCGCGCTGCTGATCTCGCGCCGCTCGGTCGCGCCGAAGCGCCTGGCCGGACCGGGGCCGAGCGCCGCCGAGATCGACGCGATGCTCGCGGCGGCGTTGCGTGCGCCGGACCACGGGCGGCTGACGCCGTGGCGCGTCATCGCGTTCGCGGCAGCGCAGCGGCCGGCGCTGGCCGACCTGTTCGAGGCGGAGAAGCGCCGCCGCGATCCGCTCATGTCCGATGACGACATCGCTCGCGCCCGCGGCCATGCGACGGTGCCGCCGGCGCTGCTGGCATTCGTCGTCTGCCCGCGGCGCACCAGCGCCGTACCGATGCGGGAGCAGTGGCTCGCGGCCGGCGCGGCGCTCGGCAACCTGCTGAACGCGGCGCATGCGCTCGGCTACGGCGCGATCATGCTGAGCGGCGACCGCTGCCACGACGCCGCGCTGACGGGCGCGCTCGGCATCACCGGCGACGAGGTGCTGGCCGGCTTCGTCAGCATCGGCCGCATTGCCAAGCTGCCTCCGCCCGCGGAATCACCCGATCCCGCCGCCGTCCTGACGTCATGGCGCGGCCCGCCCGAACCGTCTTCGACGCCCGAAAACGCGACGACCCCGGGGTTGCCGGGGTCGTCCTAGAAAACTCGGCGAGGCGCGGGACGCGCCTCCTTGCATCGCAACGCTCAGCGCGCGGCGACGGCAGCGCGGCCGGTGGCGTCGGCACGGCGGCGAGCGGCGAACGCTTCGCGCAGCGCGGTGTAGAAGATGTAGGCCGGCGTGGCGCGGAAGATCTCGCGCAGCACGGAGCCCAGGTCGTCAGCATGATTCAGGTTTGCCATGATTGCCTCTCGAGTGCCAGTTGATCTACTGCGCTCGATTCTAGGGTAAACCCTCGACGCCCTCCAAGCAATCCCTTGCTCGCATGTGGCGTGCCTGCATCGGCCGCCCGTCGCACAGGAGCGCCGTTGCAGGGTCGATCTCGGGTGATCCCTATCCGGGTTTTCATCAGCACTGGGCTTCCCGGAGCGTTGACCCGGGTCAAGAGAAATCCGGCCGAAGCCTCCGACAGTGCATGCGCTGCTCCATGCCCTGACTGCGCCGAGGCACCTGCCCGGTGGCGGAACAACCGCCCGGCGACATGTACATGGCATCCCCGCATGGAGCCCTGAAGGAGTGGAGCACCACGGCCCGACGTGCGCGTCGGGCAGCGGTGGAGGAGCCGGACCGATGCGGTCCGGGGGGCCAAGCGTAGGAGGAGACTGTTCATGACCCAATCACACACCGCGGCCGCAACCCTGAGCCGCCCAGCCACGCTGGGCGGCGCGGCCGAGCACGGCGCCGGCTACCGCTGGGGCCAGCTGCTGATCGGCATCGTCTGCATGGCGATGATCGCGAACCTGCAGTACGGCTGGACGCTGTTCGTCAACCCGATCGCCGACAAGCACGGCTGGAGCCGCGCCGCGATCCAGGTCGCGTTCACGATCTTCGTGCTGACCGAGACCTGGCTCGTGCCGATCGAAGGCTACCTGGTCGACCGCTTCGGCCCGCGTCCGGTGGTGCTGGTGGGCGGCGTGCTGTGCGGCGCCGGCTGGGTGCTCAACTCGATGGCCGACTCGCTCGCGCTGCTCTACTTCGCTGCCGCCGTCGGCGGCATCGGTGCCGGCGCCGTCTACGGCACCTGCGTCGGCAACGCGCTGAAGTGGTTCCCGGACCGCCGCGGCCTGGCCGCCGGTCTCACGGCGGCCGGCTTCGGTGCCGGCTCGGCGCTGACCATCGTGCCGATCTCGGCGGTCATCAAGTCGAGCGGCTACGAGGCGGCGTTCCTCCATTTCGGCATCGGCCAGGGCCTCGTCGTGTTCCTGCTCGCCTGGGCGCTCGGCCGCCCGCCGGAGCACGCCCAGGCCGCCAGCACCTCGGGCGCCGTGCAGCAGTCGCGCCGCGACTACCGGCCGATGGAAGTCGTCCGCCAGCCGGTGTTCTGGGTCATGTACGCGATGTTCGTGATGGTCGCCGCCGGCGGCCTGATGGCCACCGCGCAGCTCGCCCCGATCGCGAAGGACTTCAAGATCGGCGACGTGCCCGTCGACATCATGGGCCTGGTACTGCCGGCGCTGACCTTCGCGCTCGCGATCGACCGCGTGCTCAACGGCCTGACGCGCCCGTTCTTCGGCTGGGTCTCCGACAAGATCGGCCGCGAGCAGACGATGTTCATCGCGTTCGCGCTCGAAGCGGTCGGCATCCTGGCGCTCTACCGGTTCGGCCAGAACCCGGTGCTGTTCGTGATCCTGACCGGCCTCGTGTTCTTCGCCTGGGGCGAGATCTACAGCCTGTTCCCGTCGACCTGCGCCGACACCTTCGGTTCGAAGTACGCCGCGTCCAACGCCGGCATGCTCTACACCGCCAAGGGCACGGCCTCGTTGCTCGTCCCGCTGTCCAGCGTCCTGGTGGCTGCCACCGGAAGCTGGCATGCGGTGTTCATCGTTGCCAGCGTCGTCAACGCGGTCGCCGCGCTGATGGCCTGGTTCGTCTTGCGCCCGATGCGGCGCGAACTCGTGGCGCGATCCAACTAGAAGAACCGCCCTCCGCGCCCGCGGCCGGCCCGCAAGAGCCCGGCCGCCTTCCCCCTCCGAACCAACCCCTCCGCCATGCAGCCCGACACGATCCAGAGACACATCCCCCTCACCTCCGCCAACGAAACAGCCACCGGCCACAGCAATGCCTTTCGCTGGGGTCAGCTCGTCCTCGGGCTGATCTGCATGGCGATGATCGCGAACATCCAGTACGGCTGGACCCTGTTCGTGGCGCCGATGCAGACCAAGAACAACTGGGGCCTCACCGGCATCCAGACCGCCTTCTCGATCTTCGTGCTCGTCGAGACCTGGCTCGTGCCGGTCGAAGGCTGGCTCGTCGACCGCTTCGGCCCCCGGCCGGTCATCGCCGCCGGCGCGATCCTCGCGGCGCTCGGCTGGGTCATCAACTCGTACGCGAGCGACCTGATGCACCTGTACGTCGGCGCGGTCGTCTCCGGCCTCGGCGCCGGTTGCGTCTACGGCACCTGCGTCGGCAACGCGCTGAAGTGGTTCCCGGACCGCCGCGGCCTCGCCGCCGGCCTCACGGCTGCCGGCTTCGGCGCCGGCGCCGCGCTGACGGTGATCCCGATCGCCAACATGATCCAGGCGCAGGGCTACGAGTACGCCTTCCTGCACTTCGGCATCCTGCAAGGCGCGGTGATCTTCGTGCTCGCGCTGTTCATGGTGAAGCCGACCTTGCCGAAGGGCGTGGTCGCGGCGACGCGCCTCGTGATGACCAAGGTCGACTACACGCCGACCCAGATGATGAGTACGCCGGTGTTCTGGCTCACCTACGCCATCTTCGTCGCGGTGGCCGCCGGCGGCCTGATCGCCACGGCGCAGATCGGCCCGATCGCGAAGGACTACCACCTCGACAAGATGCCGATGACGCTGCTCGGCTTCACGTTGCCGCTGCTGACGATGACCTTGTCGATCGACAACCTCGCCAACGGCCTGACGCGACCGCTGTGCGGCTTCATCTCCGACCGCATCGGCCGCGAGAACACGATGATGCTGGTCTTCATCGGCGAAGGCCTGGCGCTGCTCGGCCTGAAGCAGTTCGGCCACGATCCGGTGCTGTTCATGACCTTCGCGGCGCTGACCTTCCTGTGCTGGGGCGAGATCTTCTCGATCTTCCCTGCCCTGTGCGCCGACACCTTCGGCGTGAAGAACGCGGCCGGCAACGCCGGTGCGCTCTACACCGCCAAGGGCACCGCGTCGCTGTTCGTGCCGCTCGGCTCCATCCTCGGCGCCGGCGGCAACTGGGACCGCGTCTTCATCGTCGCCGCCGCGATCGCCATCATTGCCGGCATCCTCGCGAAGCTCGTCCTCGCCCCGATGCGCCGCCGCGTGATCGAGCAGGCGAACGCCAGCGTCCGGTAAGCACGAAGAGACCCGCACGAGAACGGCCCGCCCTGCGGGACGTTCTCGTGCTCCATAGGCTAGATCTTTCCGCGTTGGCGCAGGCGGCTCAAGGTCTCCGGCGACAGGTTCAGGTGCGTCGCCAGTTCCTTCTGCGGAATCCGGTCGACCAGCTCCGGATGCTTGCGCAGGAACCGGTGCACGCGCCCCGGCGCGTCCAGCAGATGCAGCGTGATCGTGTGCGCCATGATCTCGCTCATGACGCGCATCACGTTGTATTCGAAGAACTGCTTCACGTCCGGATGCCGGTCGAGGAAGGCCACCCATTCCGGCATCGGCATGCAGGCGACGCGCGCCTTCGTCACGCAGACGATGCCGTACGGCGTCGGCGTGCCGAGCCGCCAGGCGGCGTAGCTCGTCTCCGTGTCGCGCTCGTCGGCGAAGCGCAGGATCATCTCCTTGCCCTCCGGGTTCGACACGACGCGCTTCAGGATGCCGTCGAGGATGAAGTACTGCTCCATCTCGCGCACGCCCTGGTGCAGCAGGAAGTCGCCCTTGTTGCCGTCCATCACGACCAGATGCGACTCGAGCTCGGCGCGGTCGTGGTCGCTCAGGGTCTTGAGCAGCAGGTTCTGCTTGAGCTGAACGTGGATGACGTTCCGCTCGGGGTGGGACGACAACAGGGACAAGTCTCGCCTCGTTCTTTCGGCCACAGAGCCGTGGTCGCTCGCCGGGAAATCCAGGGTTTTCCCAGGCTCGGTTTTTTCAATTCTTGATCGCGATCAACCGTCGCGACACAGGGGGACGATCATAGTCACGTCTCGAAAACCCGCGCTCCGGCTCGCCTCCGGGCGGGCCGGGCTGCGCGGCATCCGTGCGAGCGGCGCGACCCACGTAAAGGAGAAACATGTCATCCGTACTCGAATCCAAGCCGGCCGCAGCGCCCGCAGCCGACGCGCCCAAGGCCAAGCCGCAGGAAACCATCGACGGCTTCCACCTCGTCATCGAGGCGCTCAAGCTGAACGGCCTGGACACCATCTACGGCCTGCCGGGCATTCCGATCACCGACCTCACCCGCATGGCGCAGGCCGAAGGGCTGCGCGTCATCTCGTTCCGGCATGAACAGCACGCCGGCAACGCCGCCGCCGCCGCGGGCTTCCTGACCGGCAAGCCCGGCATCTGCCTGACGGTGTCCGCGCCCGGTTTCCTGAACGGCCTGACCGCGCTCGCCAACGCGACGACCAACTGCTTCCCGATGATCCTGATCAGCGGCTCTTCGGAGCGCGAGATCGTCGACCTGCAGCAGGGCGACTACGAGGAGATGGACCAGCTCGCGGTCGCCAAGCCGCTGTGCAAGGCGGCGTTCCGCGTGCTGCACGCCGAGGACATCGGCGTCGGCATCGCCCGCGCGATCCGCGCCGCGGTTTCGGGCCGCCCGGGCGGCGTCTACCTCGACCTGCCGGCCAAGCTCTTCGCGCAGACGATGGAAGCCGAGGCCGGCAAGCGCTCGCTGATCGAGGTCGTCGATCCGGCGCCCAGGCAGATCCCGGCGCCCGAATCGGTGCAACGCGCACTCGACCTGCTGAAGGGCGCGAAGAAGCCGCTGATCCTGCTCGGCAAGGGCGCCGCCTATGCGCAGGCCGACGCCGACATCCGCGCCTTCGTCGAGAAGACCGGCATCCCGTACCTGCCGATGTCGATGGCCAAGGGCCTGTTGCCCGACACGCACGATCAGTCCGCCTCGGCCGCACGCTCCTATGTGCTCCAGGAAGCCGATGTGGTCGTGCTGGTCGGCGCACGCCTCAACTGGCTGCTGTCGCACGGCAAGGGCAAGACCTGGGGCGGCCCCGAGAAGGGCGCTGCGCGCCAGTTCATCCAGATCGACATCGCGCCGACCGAGATCGACAGCAACGTCGCGATCGCCGCGCCGGTGATCGGCGACATCGGCTCGTGCGTCGCGGCGCTGGTCGCCGGCCTGGGCAGCAACTGGCAGAAGCCGCCGTCCGACTGGACCGGCGCGATCGCCGACAAGAAGGACAAGAACCTCACGAAGATGGCCGAGACGCTCGCCAAGCGTCCGTCGCCGATGAGCTTCCAGAGCGCGCTGTCCGTCGTCCGCGACATGGTGAAGGCGCGGCCCGACGCGATCGTCGTCAACGAAGGCGCCAACACGCTGGACTTCGCGCGTTCCATCGTCGACATGTACGAGCCGCGCAAGCGCCTCGACGTCGGCACCTGGGGCATCATGGGCATCGGCATGGGCTTCTCGGTCGCCGCCGCGGTGACGACCGGCAAGCCGGTGATCGCGATCGAAGGCGACAGCGCGTTCGGCTTCTCCGGCATGGAAGTCGAGACGATCTGCCGCTACGACCTGCCGGTCTGCGTCATCGTCTTCAACAACAACGGCGTCTATCGCGGCACCGACAAGAACGCCTCGGGCGGTGCCGACGTCGCGCCCACCGTGTTCGTGAAGAACGCGCGATACGACAAGCTGATGGAAGCGTTCGGCGGCGTCGGCGTCCACGCGACGACGGCCGACGAGCTCGACCGGGCGCTGAAGGAAGCCGTCGCGTCCGGCAAGCCGACCCTGATCAACGCCGTCATCGACGAGACCGCCGGCACCGAGAGCGGCCGCATCACGAGCCTGAACCCGCAGACCGCGGCGGCCAAGAAGCAGTAACCCAGAAATCCAGCAAGGAGCATTTCCATGACCAAACCGCTCAACGGCATCAAGATCATCGACTTCACGCACGTCCAGGCCGGCCCGGCGTGCACGCAGATGCTGGCCTGGTTCGGCGCCGACGTGATCAAGGTCGAGCGGCCCGGCTCCGGCGACGTGACGCGCAACCAGCTGCGCGACCTGCCCGATGCCGACGCGCTCTACTTCACGATGCTCAACAGCAACAAGCGCGGCCTGACGCTCGACACCAAGAAGCCCGAGGGCAAGCTGGTGCTCGAGAAGCTGATCCGCGAGAGCGACGTGATGGTCGAGAACTTCGGCCCCGGCGCGCTCGACCGCATGGGCTTCACGTGGGCACGCATCCAGGAGCTGAACCCGGGGATGATCCTGGCGTCGGTCAAGGGCTTCAGCGAAGGCCACCACTACGAGGACCTGAAGGTCTACGAGAACGTCGCTCAGTGCGCCGGCGGCGCGGCATCGACGACCGGCTGGTGGAAGGGCGAGAACTCCGAGCCGACGATCTCCGCCGCGGCGCTCGGCGACACCAACACCGGCATGCACCTGGCGATCGGCATCCTGACCGCGATCATCGGCCGCCAGAAGACCGGCAAGGGCCAGAAGGTCGCGGTCGCGATGCAGGATGCGGTGCTCAACCTCTGCCGCGTCAAGATGCGCGACCAGCAGCGCCTGGAGCGCGTCGGCTACCTCGAGGAGTATCCGCAGTACCCGCACGAGATGGCCGCCTTCGACAGCAAGGTGACGCCGCGCGGCGGCAACGCCGGCGGCGGCGGCCAGCCGGGCTGGATCCTGAAGTGCAAGGGCTGGGAGACCGACCCCAACGCCTACATCTACTTCACGGTCCAAGGCCACGCCTGGGAGCCCATCTGCGACGCGATCGGCAAGCCCGAGTGGAAGACCGACCCGGCCTATACGACGCCGAAAGCGCGCCAGCCGCACATCACCGAGATCTTCGCGACGATCGAGGCGTGGCTCGCCGACAAGACCAAGTTCGAGGCGGTCGACGTGCTGCGCAAGTTCGACATCCCGTGCTCGCCGGTGCTGTCGATGTACGAGCTGCTGCGCGACGAGTCGCTGCGCAAGAGCGGCTCCATCGTCGAGGTGCCGCACAAGGTGCGCGGCAGCTACTGGACGATCGGCAGCCCGATCAAGTTCTCGGACCTGAAACCCGAGATCACCGCGTCGCCGCTGCTCGGCGAGCACACCGACGAGGTGCTCGCCGAGCTCGGCTACACGCCGGGGCAGATCGCCGAGCTGCACGCCGCCAAGGCGGTCTGACGACGGACGAGCGGGCAGACCACGATGTCGTCGGCGGTCGATTTCGATCAACTCGTGGCGGCGCTCGGAGACGCGATCGTCGTCTCCGACGCCCACGGGGCGATCACGGCATGGAACCCGGCCGCCGAGCGCATCTTCGGCTACACCGCGGCCGAGGCCATGGGCCGGTCGCTCGACATCATCATTCCCGAGCGGCTGCGCAAGCGCCATTGGGACGGCTACGAGCAATCGATGGCGACCGGCGAGACCCGTTACGGCACCACCGTGCTGAAGGTCCCGGCCGTCAACAAGGCCGGCGACGCGCTGTCCATCGCGTTCACCGTCGGCATGCTCTACTCGGAAGACCGCAAGGTCACCGGCATCG
The DNA here is from genome assembly GCA_018241265.1 of Pseudomonadota bacterium. Classification (GTDB taxonomy): domain Bacteria; phylum Pseudomonadota; class Gammaproteobacteria; order Burkholderiales; family Burkholderiaceae_C; genus JAFEEF01. The sequence continues at coordinate 72,618 of JAFEEF010000001.1, forward strand.
TCGCGGCCATCCGCGACGAGACCGCCCGCTTCAACGAGGAGCGGGCCCTGCGCAAGCGACTGGCCGAACTCGAGGCCCTGGCGAACAGCGCGGCGTGACCTGACCGACGTTTGCTTCGGCGGACGACCCGTTCCGGCCATGCGGCCATGCGGCCGGGAGGCCGTCTTGCCTGCGCGCCGGAGCGGCTGCGGCGGGGCGGTATAAATATTGCGCAGCGACGGCTGCTGTACCGATTTCGAAGCAACCTGGAACCTGGAGTTAGGCGATGAGCAAGGCACTCGACGGCGTCCGCATCCTGGACTTCACGCACGTGCAATCCGGACCGACCTGCACGCAATTGCTGGCCTGGTTCGGTGCCGACGTCATCAAGGTGGAGCGCGCCGGCGAAGGCGACGCGACGCGCGGCCAGCTGCGCGACATCCCCGACGCCGACAGCCTCTACTTCACGATGCTGAACCACAACAAGCGGTCGGTCACGCTGGACACCAAGAAGCCGTCCGGCAAGCGGGTGCTCGAGACGCTCATCAAGACCTGCGACGTGCTGGTCGAGAACTTCGCGCCGGGCGCGCTCGACCGCATGGGCTTCACGTGGGAGCGCATCCAGGAGCTCAATCCGAAGATGATCGTCGCGTCGGTCAAGGGCTTCGGCCCCGGGCCGTACGAGGACTGCAAGGTCTACGAGAACGTCGCGCAATGCGCCGGCGGCGCGGCGTCGACGACCGGCTTCGACGACGGCCCGCCGATGGTCACCGGCGCGCAGATCGGCGACAGCGGCACCGGGCTGCACCTCGCGCTCGGCATCGTCACCGCGCTCTACCAGCGCAACACCACCGGCCGCGGCCAGAAGGTGCTCGCGCCGATGCAGGACGCGGTGCTGAACCTGTGTCGCGTCAAGCTGCGCGACCAGCAGCGGCTCGAGCGCACCCATGTGCTGAAGGAGTACCCGCAGTACCCGGACAGCCACTTCGGCGACGCGGTGCCGCGCGCCGGCAACGCCTCGGGCGGCGGCCAGCCGGGCTGGATTCTCAAGTGCAAGGGCTGGGAGACCGACCCGAACGCCTACATCTACTTCATCACCCAGGGCCCGGTCTGGCCGGCGGTCTGCAAGGTGATCGGCGAGGAGGGCTGGATCGACGACGAGGCGTACGCGACGCCGGCCGCGCGCCTCCTGCACCTGAAGCCGATCTTCAAGCGCATCGAGCAATGGACCATGAGCAAGACCAAGTTCGAGGCGATGGAGATCCTCAACCAGTACGACATACCTTGCGGCCCGATCCTGTCGATGAAGGAGATCGCTCACGACGAGTCGCTGCGCCGGAGCGGCACGATCGTCGAGGTCGACCATCCGGTGCGCGGCAAGTACCTGACGGTGGGCAACCCGATCAAGATGTCCGACAGCCCGACCGAGGTGACGCGTTCGCCGCTGCTCGGCGAGCACACCGAGGAAGTGCTGTCGGAGCTCGGCTACGGCGCGGCCGACATCGCCGCGCTGCGCGCCGAGAAGGTGATCTGACGATCATCCATAACCTCGGCGCAATGGATCGCATAAATTAGTTTCACTATCAATTATCGACGCGACGACTAACATCTCTTCATCGATATCGCAACCGCAAGTGCATATCACCAATGCCGCCGAGAGGCGGATTTTCGAGGAGATCGTCATCATGTCGCAAGCGCAACGCCGTCACGCCACCGATCCAGCCGCCGAACTCGAGCTGCACGCCTACAACTCGGCCTTCTATGAACTGGGATTGCGCTGGCATTGGGATGCCGCCACCTACGACGCGCTGCGCGACATCCCGTGCCGCACCGAGCGGCTGCGCACCTACCTCGAGCGGCACCAGTCGCATCTGCTCAAGGTCTACGACGCCGAATTCCTGTCGGACGCAATCGAGGTCCGCCGCAACAGGTACCGCGAAGACCGCGGCACGGACGACCTGGACCGCTGCCGCCGCTATTCGTGGGCGGGCGCGCGCACCGAAGAAGTCGGGCATTGAGCATCGCATCGGAATTGAATCGAATTAACGGGAATCAGCCGACCATGACTCGACAGCATTGGGTCCGATTTGCGATCGGCGACAGCACCGGCTTCGGCACGCTGGAAGGCGGGTCGCGCATCCGCGTCTGCCGCGGCGACCTCTTCGACGGCGCCGAGCCGACCGACGAGGTGCTGGGGCTCGCCGACGTGACCTTGCTGATGCCGATGCAGCCGGGCAAGGTGATCGCGCTGTGGAACAACTTCCACGCGCTCGGCGCCAAGTTGAACCTGCCGGTACCGGCCGAGCCGCTCTACCTGCTGAAGACGCCGAACTCGTACCTCGCGCCGGGCGGCACGATCCGTCAGCCGCGCAGCGACGGCAAGGTGGTGTTCGAGGGCGAGCTGGCGATCGTGATCGGCAAGACTTGCTCGGGCGTCGCCGAGCGCGATGCGCTGTCGCACGTGTTCGGCTATGCCTGCGCCAACGACGTGACGGTCGCCGACATCCTGAACCGCGATGCATCGTTCGCGCAGTGGACGCGCGCGAAGGGCTTCGACACCTTCTGCCCGATCGGCCCTTCGATCGCCACCGGCCTCGATCCGGCGACGCTGCGCGTGCAGACGCTGCTGAACGGCGAGCTGCGCCAGGACTACCCCATCAGCGACATGCGCTTCCCGGTCGCCCGGCTCGTCAGCCTGATCTCGCAGGATCTGACGCTGGCACCCGGCGATGCGATCCTCTGCGGCACGTCGATCGGCGTCGGCTCGATGAAGCCGGGCAGCACGGTCGAGGTGCGCATCGAAGGCATCGGCACGCTGTCGAACCGCTACGAGCCGCGCCACTCCGGCAGCGGCTGACCGACTATTCAACTCGCGGGAGACCTGCATGAAGATTGCGATCATCGGCGCCGGAGCGATCGGCGGCTACGTGGGCGTGAAGCTCGCACTGGCCGGCGAGGACGTCACCTTCATCGTGCGCGGCGCCAACCTCGAAGCGATCCGCGCGAACGGCATGAAGCTCGTGCTGGCCGACGGCACCGAGCAGGTCGCGCGCAACGTGCGCGCCACCAACGACTATGCCGAGGCCGGCCCGCAGGATCTCGTGATCCTCGCGATGAAGGCGCATCAGGTCGAGGCGATCGCCGGCGACATCGGCAAGCTGTTCGGACCGGACACCGCCGTCGTGACGATGCAGAACGGCATCCCGTACTGGTACTTCCACAAGCACGGCGGCACGGCGCTCGAAGGCAGCCGCGTCACCAGCGTCGACCCGGACGGCCGGCTGCTGCAGAAGATTCCGCCGCAGCGCGTGATCGGCTGCGTGGTCTATCCGGCGTCGGAACTCGTTGCGCCGGGCGTCGTCAAGCACATCGAGGGGGACCGCTTCCCGCTCGGCGAACTCGACGGCAGCACGAGCGAGCGCGTGCAACGCATCGCCGACGGCTTCACCCGCGCCGGCTTCAAGTCGCCGGTGCTTGCCGACATCCGCTCGGAGATCTGGCTGAAGCTCTGGGGCAACCTGACCTTCAATCCGATCAGCGGCCTGGCGCACGCGACCCTGGTCGACATCTGCCGGTTCCCGCTGACCCGCGAGCTCGCCGCCAACATGATGAGCGAGGCGCAGAACGTCGCGACCAAGCTCGGCATCGCGTTCCGCGTCACGCTCGACAAGCGCATCGCCGGCGCCGAAAAGGTCGGCGCGCACAAGACCTCGATGCTGCAGGACATCGAGGCCGGCCGCGCGCCGGAGATCGACGCGCTGGTCGGCAGCGTCGTCGAGCTCGGCCGCCTGACCGAGACGCCCACGCCGCACATCGACACCGTCTACGCCCTCGTGAAGCTGCTCGCCCGTACGCTCGACGCGCAGCGCGGCCGGCTCGAGGTGCAGCCCGCGGGCTGACGCCCTTCGCTTGCGGAGCGCTTCTTGAGGCCGTTCGCCCTGGGTCAGTGCCCGTTCGGGCCGAGCCTGCGCTCGCCGCCGCCGCGATGAAGCATGCCACGCTGCGCCAGCTCAAGGTGTTCGAGGCGGTGGCGCGGCTGTCGAGCTTCTCGCGCGCCGCCGAGGAACTGCACCTGACGCAGCCGGCCGTCTCGACGCAGATCAAGAAGCTCGAGGAGCACGCCGGCATCGCGCTCTTCGAGCAGTTCGGCAAGAAGATCTACCTGACCGCGGCCGGCGAGCACCTGCTCGACATCGGACGGACCATCATCCGCCAGTTCGAGATGGCCGAGGACGCGATGGAGCAGTTCCGCGGCGTCACCGGCGGCAAGCTGAACGTCGCGGTGATCAGCGCGGGCGACTACTTCTTTCCGCGCCTGCTGGTCGAATTCGCGCGGCGGCATCACGGCGTGCAGCTCAACTTCACGGTGCACAACCGCGCCGACCTGCTGGCCCAGCTGCTCGCCAATCTGACCGACCTCGCGGTGATGGTGCGGCCGCCGCACGAGCTCGAGACCGAGCACGTCGCGTTCGCGCCGCATCCGTACGTGATCGTCGCGGCGCCCGGCCATGCGCTGGCCGGCCGGCGCGCGATCCCGAAGCACGAGATCGTGCGCCAGCCGTTCGTCGTGCGCGAGCGCGGCTCGGACACCTGGAACTCGATGGAGGATGCCTTCGACGGCCACCTCGCGCAGCTCAACGTCGCGATGGAGATCAAGAGCACCGAGACGATCAAGCAGGCGGTGATCGCCGGCATGGGCATCGGCTTCCTGTCGGCGCACACGATCAGTCACGAGGTACGCGACGGCGCGCTCGAGGTGCTGGACGTCGAAGGCTTCCCCTTGATGCTGAACTGGTACGTCGTGCACCGCCGCGCCAAGCGCCTGCCGCCGGTCGCGCAGGCGTTCAAGGACTTCCTGCTGTGCGACGGCGCGGCGCTGATCGACGAGATCGTGCCGTTCGGCGCGACACGTTGAGGTTGGGGCCATATGCGCTCGCGGGCCGAAGGCGTGTGCCAGCCATGCCATATTCCCAGCCGCCGCCCTGCCCTGTAAGCTTGCCGCGGCCTTCGCAATCGCCTTCCCGCACCACCGATGAAGCCCGCCGATGCCCTGCTGCCCCAAGGCGCCGCACACGCCGTGCAGGTGCGCGGGGTGCGCGGCGGCCGGCCGTTCGCCGCGACCGACTGGGTGGCCGAGGAAGTGCCGATCGCGCTCGAATACAACGGCATCTCGCATGCGGTGATGCTCGCGACGCCGCTCGACCTCGAGGACTTCGCGCTCGGCTTCTCGCTCAGCGAAGGCATCCTCGACAGCCGGCGCGAGCTCTATGGCGTCGACGAGGAAGCGTCCGCCGACGGCATCACGCTGAAGCTCGAGGTCGCGAGCGGCGCGTTCATGCGCCTGAAGGAACGGCGCCGCACGCTCGACGGCCGCACCGGATGCGGCCTGTGCGGCACCGAGAAGCTGTCCGAGGTGAGCCGGCCGCTGCCGCCGCTGCCCGCCAGTGTGCCGACCGCGCGCACCGCGATCGCCCGCGCGATGGCCGAGAGCCGCGCGCTGCAGACGGTGCAGCACGCGACAGGTGCCGTGCATGCCGCGGCCTGGTGCCGTGCCGACGGCGCGGTGCAGCTGCTGCGCGAGGACGTCGGCCGCCACAACGCGCTCGACAAGCTGGTGGGCGCGATGGCCCGGGCCGGGATCGATGGCGCGCAGGGCTTCGTCGCGGTGACCAGCCGCGCCAGCTTCGAGATGGTGCAGAAGACGGCGCTGGCCCACGTCCCGCTGCTCGCCGCGATCTCCGCGCCCACCGCCTATGCGATCCGCACCGCCGATGCGGCCGGCCTCGCGCTCGTCGGCTTCGCCCGCGACGACGATCTCGTCGTCTATGCGCATGCCGAGCGCGTCGCGCTCTGAGTCGTCGCCCGCCGCCCGCCGCCTCGAACCGATTCCAAACTCCGAAAGCCTCCCATGCACGTCGACCACCTGATCCGGATGGCCAACCAGATCGGCGCCTTCTTCGAGGCGATGCCCGATCGCACCGAAGCGCTCGAAGGCATCGCCCAGCACATCAAGCGCTTCTGGGAGCCGCGCATGCGGCAGCAACTGATGGAGCACATCGACCGCGAAGGCAGCGCCGAATTGACCACGATGGTCGCCGAGGCGATCGGCACGCACCGCAGCCTGCTGGTGGCCTGACCGACAATCGCCCCTCGCGTGCCCGCTCCCGGGTGCGCACGAAGGGGCTCGTCTTGCCGCTGCTCGCACCGCCGTCGCCGACGCAACGTCCTCTCACGCGCAGGGCGGCCGCCACGCTGGCGTGCTTCGCCGTCGCGGCGATCGGCCTGCCGGTGCGTGCGGCGCTGCCCGACACGATCGAGCGCATCAAGCCGTCGGTCGTCGTCATCGGACAATACCTGCCGACCGGCAACCCGCGCTTCACGTCGACCGGTGCCGGCTTCGCGGTGGCCGACGGGCGCTTCGTGATCACGAACGCGCACGTCATCGTGCAGGCCAAGCTCGACACGCCCACCGCGTCGCTGAAGCTCCTGCTGCGCGTCTCGCCGACCGAGCTGCAGCAGCGCGACGCCAGCCTCGTCGACAGCGACGCCGAGCACGACCTCGCGCTGCTGCGCGTCGACGGCAAGCCGCTGGCGCCGCTCGCGATCGCCGATTCGGATGCCGTGCGCGAAGGCCAGGCCGTCGCGTTCACCGGCTTCCCGATCGGCGGCGTGCTCGGCTTTTCGGCGGTCACGCACCGCGGCACGATCTCGTCGATCACGCCGATCGCGCTGCCGAGCCCGAGCGCCCGCACGCTCGACGCGAAGACCGCGGCGCGGCTGCGCGAAGGGCTGTTCGACATCTTCCAGCTCGACGCGACCGCCTATCCGGGCAACAGCGGCGGCCCGCTGTTCGACCCCGACTCGGGCCAGGTCGTCGGCATCATCAACATGGTGTTCGTGAAGGGCACCAAGGAGTCGATGCTGAGCCAGCCGTCGGGCATCACCTACGCGATCCCGTCCAAGTACATCGCCGCGCTGCTGCAGCGGCACAACCTGCGCTGACGCCGGCCGCCGCATGAGCCACGACGACCACGCCGACCGTGCCAACCTCTCGGCGCTGCTGCACGTCGATCCCGACGTGCACGTCGCCTCCACGCTCGACAAGGCCTTCTACCTCGACCCGGCGCTCCATGCGCTGGCGCGCGAGCGCATCTTCGCGCGGAGCTGGCAATGGCTGGGCGACATCGCCGACGTCGCCGAGCCGGGCAGCCTGTCGCCGCGCGAGTTGCTGCCCGGCCTGCTCGACGAGCCGCTGCTGCTGGCGCGCGACGCGCAGGCGGCGCTGCGCTGCCTGTCCAACGTCTGCACCCACCGCGGCAACCTGCTGGTCGCCGAAGCCTGCCGCGCCAGGCAGATCCGCTGCGGCTACCACGCGCGCCGCTTCGAGCTCGATGGCCGCATGACCTTCATGCCCGAGTTCAAGGAGGCGAAGGACTTCCCGACCCGCCGCGACGACCTGCCGCAGGTCGCCTTCGGCACCTGGGGCGCGCAGGCGTTCGCCGCGATCGATCCGGCCGTGCCGCTGGACGCCTGCATCGGCGAGATGACGCGGCGCCTCGCCTGGCTGCCGATCGGCGAGTTCACGCCGCGGCCCGACCTCGGCCGCGACTACGAGTTCGACGCGCACTGGGCGCTCTACGTCGAGAACTACCTCGAAGGCCTGCACATCCCGTACATCCACGCCGGCCTCACGCAGACGCTGGACCTCGCGAACTACACCTACGAGTACTACCCGCACGCGACCCTGCAGCTCGCCGTCGCCCGCGACGGCGAGCCGGCGTTCAACCTGCCGGCGTCATCGCCCGAGCACGGCCGGCGCATCGCCGCTTACTACTACTGGATCTTCCCGAACCTGATGTTCAACTTCTACCCATGGGGGCTGTCGGTCAACGTCGTGACGCCGCTCGGGCCGGCGCGGACGCGGGTGCGGTTTCGGAGCTACGTGTGGGATGAGGGCAAGCTGGGCACAGGTGCCGGCGGCGCGCTGGACCAGGTCGAGATGGAGGACGAGGCGGCGGTGCAGACGGTGCAGCGGGGGCTGCGGTCACGGCTGTATTCGAAGGGCAGGTATTCGCCGACGCGGGAGGCTGGGGTGCATCGCTTTCATCGGATGATTGGGGCAGCGATGGAGGCTGGAGCGGCCGCAGCCGGGGCGTGAAGCGTCGAGCGCGCTGTTCATGCAGCGCACTCAGCCACGCCTTGCGTCGGCCAGCGAGACGACGTCAGGCGTGGTCGGCGCGCTGGATCAGGCCGTGCAACGCCTCGCGCCCGGCGAGACTCGACGCCAGCGACCCGCCGCCGGAGCGCCGCCTCGGCCCGATCGGTTAAGGTCCGCGCCTCATGCTCTCCGGCCTCACCATCGTCTACGGCCTCACGCTGCACGGCCTCGTGACCGCGCTGGCGCTGCTGGCCTATGTGATCGCGTCGCACGTGATGCACCAGCGGCGCCATCCGGCCGCGGCGATCGCCTGGGTGCTGTTCATCCTGCTGCTGCCCTACGTGGCGCTGCCGGCGTTCCTGACCTTCGGCTCGCGCAAGCTGGCGCGACCCGCCAAGGATCTCAGCCTGCGCCCGCCGCCACCGCCCAGCACCGACGCCGGCTGGAGCGAGCAGACCCTGTATGCGCTCGGCCAGCCGGCCGCCCTGCCCTACCACGCGCTCCACGTCCATGCCGACGGCGACGCGGCGCTGGCGGCGCTGTGGTCGGTGATCGACGGCGCGCAGCGGTCGCTCGATGTCTGCACCTTCATCCTCGGCGACGATGCGATCGGCCACGCGGCGATGACGCACCTCGCGGCCCGGGCTCGCGCCGGCGTGCGCGTGCGGCTGCTGCTCGACGGCGTCGGCAGCCTAATGGCCGGACGGCCGAACCTGAGGCCGTTGAAGCGGGCCGGTGTCGAGCTGCGCCTCTTCGTGCCGCCGTGGCATTCGCCGCTCAAGGGGCGCAGCAACCTGCGCAACCACCGCAAGCTCGTGATCGCCGATGCCGACGACGGCGCGCGCCTGTGGTGCGGCGGCCGCAACCTGGCGCGCGAGTACTTCATCGATGCGCCCGGTCGGCCCGCCTGGCACGACCTGACCTGGGACCTGCAGGGCGCGCTCGTGCGCCAGGCGCGCGCGCTGTTCCAGCACGACTGGGACTTCGCGGCGGGCCGCCGCGTCCCGCTGCCGCCGGGCGACCGGCCCGACGTGACCGCGCCCGGCGCGCGCGCGCAGATCGTCGCATCCGGGCCGGACCAGGTCGACGACACCGTCTACTCGCTGCTCGTCGCCGCGGCCTATCGCGCGCAGCGCCGCATCCTGCTCGTCACGCCCTACTTCGTGCCCGACGCCGGCCTGCTGCTGGCGCTGCAGATGGCGGCGCGGCGCGGCGTCGCGGTCGACCTCGTGATCCCGAAACGCTCGAACCATGCGATGTCCGACGTGGCGCGTGCCCGCGCGCTGCGCGCCGTCGCGATCGCCGGCGGACGCATCTGGCGCGTGCCCTACATGCTGCACGCGAAGCTGGTCGTGATCGACGACGAGCTGGCGCTCGCCGGCTCGGCCAACCTCGACAGCCGCAGCCTCTTCCTGAACTACGAGCTGATGGTGGCGTTCCACGCGCCGGTCGACATCGCGCGCTTCGCGGCCTGGGCCGAGGGGGAACGCGCCGCTGCCGAGGGCTACGCGCCGCGGCAGCCGGGACTGCTCCGCGACATCGGCGAGGGACTGGTGCTCTGGGTCGGCTTCCAGCTCTGACGGCGCTGGAATCGCCGATACAGAAATGCTCCACGCCAAGGCGGATTCCGGAAGGCGCCGTCGCGCACGCCTGCCTGTCTTCAAGGGTCGCGGGGGTCTCGTTGCCGGGGTGAATCCGTTGAGCAACAAGTCTTTGCTCGAAGCCCTGGTCGATGACGCCTGACGTCAACGTGCTGGTCGCTGCTTCGCGCGCCGATCATCCTCATCATGGCGTCGCGCGCGACTGGCTGGAGGCAGCCCTGGGCGCATCCGAGACCGGCGCAGCGCTGACACTGATGCCGATGGTGTTGGCGAGCTTTCTGCGGCTGGTCACCAGCCCGAAGATCTTCCAACTGGCAACCCCGATCGACGATGCCGTTGCGTTTGTCGACGCATTGCTGGCATCGCCCGGCGTGAAGCTGGCCTCATCAGGCCCCGAGTGGCCGAAGCTGAGACGGCTGTGCCTGGAGAAGCGACTGGGCGGCAACGCCGTGCCCGATGCCTGGCTGTCGGCAGCCGTGACGCACATGGGCGAGCACCTCGTGACCTTCGATCGAGACGTCAGGAAGTTGCTGGCGCGTGGCCAGTTCACCTTGCTCGCAACGCAGTAGCGGCATACGCGAACACCTTCTCGCCGAACGCGAGCATGTCGTCTAGGTAGAAGCGCCAGGCTCGGGCCGCTTCAGACATGCACGGCCTCGCGTTCGATGTTAGGGGCGGAGTTCGGAGCGGAGTGCGACGTCGGTCACCAGATCGACAGGTCGGCCGAGAAGATCCAGGCGCGTCACCCCGTAGCGGGCCGCCAACTCCGCCTTGCATCCGGCCCATTGCTGAAGCACCTGCGTGCGCGTCACGTTCGCCTCGTTCAACTCGACTGCGTTACGGGCCTCATGGAAAAAGGGATGCGCTGGCACTCATCCCCGCGCCTGCGCCTCCCGCGCCGCCTTCAACCCATGCTCGATATACCCCTTGGCATGCCGCGCCAGGTCCGCGCCGTCGTCCCACAGGTTGCGCCAGATCGCCAGGATCCCCGACAGCTGCGGATTCACCACTGCCGACGAGAACGACTCGAAGGTGATCGGCCCGTCGTAGCCGGCCTTCGCCAGCCCGCGGAACACGCGGTCGAAGTCGATGTTGCCGGCGCCGAGATAGCCGCGCCCCGACTCGCCGATGTGGAAGTAGCCGAGCATCGCGCCGGTGTCGATCAGCGCCGACTCGAGGTCCGACTCCTCGATGTTCATGTGGTACGTGTCGAGGTGCACCTTCACGTTCGGCAGCCCGATGCGCTGGGCGAACGCGACGGCCTGCGCCGCGGTGTTGAGCACGTTGCTCTCGTAGCGGTTGACGACCTCCAGGCCGATCGTGATGCCGTCACGGGCCGCCGCCTCGCCGACGCGCCGCAGCACGTCGACCGATGCCGCGATGCCGGCTTCGGTCGGCGGCACGAAATACTTCTGGAACGCCGAATAGAGGATGCCGCAGACATGCGTCGCGCCGATGTCGCGCGCGATGTCGAGCACCCGCATCAGCCGCGCTTGGCCGCGCGCCTGCGCGTCGCGGTCCTCGGACGAGATGTCGCAAGCCGCATCGAGGCCCAGCGACAAGGTCGCGCCGAGGCGGTAGCGATCGAGCACCTTGCGGGTGTACGCCGCATCGATCGTCGCCGGATCGAGCGCCGGTATCTCGATCAGGTCGAAGCCGAGTTCCGCGGTCTGCGCGATCGCGCGCTCGCATTCGTCACGGCTCCAGCCGCCGACCCAGACCAGCGCATGCACACCGAGCTTGTTCATCGTCCGACCTCCGCGGCAGCGCACCGGCTGCGCGCACGATGTTAGCGCCGGGCCTCGCCGAAGCGACAGCGCATCGAGGCGCGGTATGCAACCGCTCATGCGCCTCGCGATGCGGTGCGCTATCCTCGTCCTCGCGATCGCTTCGTTGTATCGACAAGCAGAACCACCGTGAGGAGACCACGATGAACACGCGTCGTTTCAAGACCCGCAACGGCACCGAGCTCGCCTTCTCGGACATCGGCCTCGGCACCGGCCCGATGGGCGACTTCTACGAATTGCTCGACGAGAAGACGTCCGTCGCCACGGTCGAGCAGGCCTGGCAGAGCGGCATCCGCACCTTCGATACCTCGCCGCACTACGGCAACGGCCTCGCGGAAGCGCGGCTGGGCGCCGGGCTGCGCCGCATCCCGCGCGACGAGATCGTCGTGTCGACCAAGATCGGGCGGGTGATGAATCCGTTCAAGAAGCCGCCCGAGCGCAACAAGGACGTGTTCTCGCCCGGCTTCGCCGGCGGCTTCCCGCATGCGCCGCAGTTCGACTACAGCTACGACGGCACGATGCGCTCGGTCGAGCACTCGCTGTTGCGCACGGGCTTGAGCCGGCTCGACATCCTGCTGATCCACGACTGCGACGTCTGGACGCACGGCAAGGACGCCGAGCGCTATTTCAAGGAAGCGATGGACGGCGCCTACCGCGCGCTCGACAAGCTGCGCAGCGAGAAGACGGTGGCCGCGATCGGCTTCGGCATCAACGAGGCCGACACCTGCGTCAAGTTCGCGCGCGCCGGCGACTTCGACGTCGCGATGATGGCCGGCCGCTACTCGCTGCTGATCCAGAACGGCCTCGCCGAATTCCTGCCGCTCGCGCAGCAGAAGAAGATGGGCGTGCTGCTCGCCGGCGTGTTCAACTCCGGCATCCTCGCGACCGGCGCGGTGCCCGACGCCAAGTTCGAGTACGGCCCGGCGCCGGCCGAGATCATGGACCGGGTGCGCAAGATCGAGGCGATCTGCGCGCGCCACGGCACGTCGATCCGGCGCGCCGCGCTGCAGTTCGCGATGCTGCATCCGGCGGTCGTGTCGGTGGTGCTCGGCGCGGTCAAGCCCGAGGAGGCCGCGGCGAACGCGGCCGATGCCGAGAAGAAGCTGCCGGCGCAGTTCTGGAACGAGCTGAAGTCGGCCGGCCTGCTCGACCCCGCGGCGCCGACCGACTGAACGGTCCCGTCCTGCACCCGCGCCCGCTCGATGCGGCGCGTCTCCCATGTCACGGCCACGCAGTCTGGAGTCGCCATGAACGATGCTCCCTCGCGCGCGATCCGCCTCTACGGCACCGATGAACCCTTGGTCGCGCCGCGGCTGCTGAAGGCCGGCCCGCTGACCGCGGAGCTCGAGAACGGCAACCTGCGCTACGTGCGCTACGACGGCATCGAGATGCTGCGTGCGATCTCGTTCATCGTGCGCGACCGCAACTGGGCGACCTACAACCCGCAGATCACCGGGCTGACGGTGACCGAGGACGCCGACGGCTTCCGCGTCGCCTACGACGCGGTGACGTCGGACGCGGCGCAATCGTTCCGCTACTCGGCGCTGATCACCGGGCGGGCCGACGGCCGCTTGCGCTTCGAAGGGCGCGGCGTCGCGACGACCGACTTCATGACGAACCGCACCGGCTTCGTGATCCTGCATCCGATCACCGGCGTGGCCGGCGCGCCCGCGCGCATCGAGACGGTGGACGGCGAGGTGCGGGAGACGCGCTTCCCGGACATGATCGATCCGGTCCAGCCGATGAAAGGTCTGCGCGCGATCACGCACGAGTTCGCGCCGGGCGCATCGGTGACCTGCCGCATGGAAGGCGACACCTACGAGATGGAGGACCAGCGCAACTGGACCGACGCGTCGTACAAGACCTATGTGCGGCCGCTCGCGTTGCCGTGGCCGTATCCGCTCGCGGCCGGCACCGAGGTCGAGCAGGCGATCACGCTCACCGTGCAGGGACGTCCGGGCTCGGCCGCGTCGGCCCGTGCGGCGACCACGCTGAAGCTGGGCGCGCCGCGCGGCACCGTGCCGCGCCTCGGGCTGGGCCTCGACCCGGACGATGCGGCCGCCGCGCTGGCGCGCGCCGACACCCTGCGCGCGGCAGCGCCCGCCTACCTCGTCTGCCGGCACGACACGAGCCGCGGCCATGACCGCGCGAGCCTGGCGCAGGCCGTCGAGGTCGCGCGGGCGATCGGCGCCGAGCCGTGGCTCGAGGCGGTGATCACGTCGGTCGACGGCCATGCCGACGAGGTCGCCGCGCTCGGCCGCACGGTGCGCGAGCTCGGGTCGCCGTTCCCGGTCGTCCTCGTCTCGCCCGCGCCCGACCTCAAGTGCACGCTGCCCGGCAGCGTCTGGCCGCCCTGCCCGCCGGCCGAGGACCTGATGCGCGCGGCGCGTGCGGCGTTTCCCGGCGCGCGCCTCGGCGGCGGCATGTTCAGCTACTTCACCGAGCTGAACCGCAAGCGCCCGCCGCTGGACCTGATCGACGTCGTGACCTTCACGACCTCGGGGCTGGTGCATGCCGGCGACGACCGCTCGGTCACCGAAGGCCTGGAAGCGCTGCCGCACATCGCGCGCAGCGTGCGCGGCTTCATCGGCGACCGGCCGTACGTCGTCGGGCCGAGCGCGATGGGCATGCGCGACAACCCGTACGGCGCCGCGCCGATGGCCAACCCGCACAACATCCGCCAGGCGATGAACGGCAACGACCCGCGCCAGCGCGGACTGCTGGGCGCCGCCTGGTATGCCGGCTACTTCGCGCGCTTCGCCTACGGCGGCGCCGAGGCCGTCGCGCTCGGCGGCGCGGTCGGGCGCTTCGGCATCGTGCATGCGCCGGCCGGCTATCCGCAGCCTTGGTATGACGAAAGCGGCGCGCCGCTCCATCCGGCGTTCCACGTCGTGCGCGGGCTCGCTGCGCTCGCCGGCGCGCAGTTGCTCGACGTCGGGCTTTCGGCGCCGCGCAACGTGCAGGCACTGGCGGCCCGCCAAGCCGACGGCACGCTCGTGCTGTGGCTCGCCAACCTGACGAGCGAGCCGCAGCGCGTCGCGCTCGAGCCCGCCGTCGGCGCCGGCTCGGTCGCGATACTCGACGAGCAGAGCTTCGCATCCGCCGCGCGGTCGGCGAGCGCGATGGACGACACCGTGCTGCCGCACGACGGGACCGAGCTGACGCTCAATCCCTACGCCGTGGCGCGCATCGTCGCCTCGTAGATCCTCGGGGTCGACACTGGGCGAGTCCGCCTTGTCACCGGATCGCGCAGGCACTAGGATGATCCGGCCCCGTCTTCCGTCGGGGCGACAACAACATCCCCGCCGCGAGCGGGAACCAGGAGACTCCGATGGACAGACGCAAGACGTTGCAGTCGTTGGGTGGCGCTGCCGTGGCCGGCGCATTGGGCATGACGGGCCGGCTCGCCTTCGCCGCCAACCCGACCATGGTCACGGTCGTCAAGATCGCCGGCATCCCGTGGTTCAACGCGGTCGAGAAGGGCATCAAGAAGGGCGGGACCGACTTCCACATCGATGCATCGATGGTCGGCCCGGCCAACGTCGATCCGGCCCAGCAGGTCAAGCTGCTCGAGGACCAGATCGCGAAGAAGGTCACCGTGATCGGCCTGGTGCCGCTCGACGTCAAGGTCTGCGAGCCGGTGCTCAAGCGCGCCCAGGCCGCGGGCATCAAGGTCATCACGCATGAAGGCCCCGAGCAGGCCGGGCGCGACTGGAACGTCGAGCTGATCGACTCGGTGCGCTTCGGCGAAGTGCAGATGCAGCGCATCGCCAAGGACATGGGCGAGGAAGGCGACTACGTCGTCTACGTCGGCACGCTGACCACGCCGCTGCACAACAAGTGGGCCGACGCGGCGATCGCCTACCAGAAGGCGCACTACCCGAAGATGAAGCTGGTGGCCGACCGCTTCCCGGGCGCCGACGAGATCGACACCTCGTACAAGACGACGCTCGACGTGATCAAGGCCTATCCGAACCTGAAGGGCATCCTCGGCTTCGGCTCCAACGGCCCGATCGGCGCCGGCAACGCGGTGCGCGAGAAGAAGCTCGGCAAGAAGATCGCGGTGGTCGGCACGGTGCTGCCGTCGCAGGCCAAGGACCTGATCGCCGACGGCATCATCCGCGAAGGCTTCCTGTGGAACCCGACCGATGCCGGCTATGCGATGGTCGCGGTGGCGCGGCTGATGCTCGACGGCAAGGAGATCAAGGACGGCATCGAGATCCCCGGTCTCGGCAAGGCCGCGGTCGACGTGCCCGGCAAGCTGATCAAGGTCGACAAGATCATGCGCATCAACAACGAGACGATCGGGGGACTGATCGCCGGCGGGCTCTGAGCCTCCTGCAGCAGCAGCGGCCCGAGCGCGAGCAGGACTTGACGAACTTCCTCGAGCTCCGGGCGATCTCCAAGCGGTTCGGCGGCGTCGTCGCGCTGCGCAACGTCGATCTCGCGCTGCCCGCCGGCGAGGTGCACTGCCTCGTCGGCGAGAACGGCTCGGGCAAGTCGACGCTGATCAAGATCATCGCCGGCGTGCTGCATCCCGAGCCGGGCGGGCACATCGCGATCGAAGGGCGCGAGTATCCGCACCTGAACCCGGTGCAATCGACCGCCTGCGGCATCCAGGTGATCTACCAGGACCTGTCGCTCTTCCCCAACCTCACGGTCGCCGAGAACATCGGCATCGCCGGCCACCTCGGTGCGCCGCGGCTCGTCGACTGGCGCGCGCTGCGAGCCAATGCCGAGCGCGCGATGGCGCGCATCGGTGCGTCGCTCGACCTCGATGCGCGCGTCGAGGACCTGTCGATCGCGAACCGCCAGCTCGGCGCGATCTGCCGCGCGATGGCGGCCGACGCCAAGCTCGTCATCATGGACGAGCCGACCGCGTCGCTGACGCGCCACGAGGTCGATGCGCTGATGCGCCTCGTCGTCGAGCTGAAGCGCTCGGGCATCTGCATCGTGTTCGTGTCGCACCGGCTCGACGAGGTGATGGAGCTGGCCGAGCGCGTCACCGTGCTGCGCGACGGCGCGAAGGTCGGCGAGTTCCCGGCGCGCGAGATGGATGACCGGAAGCTCGCGACCCTGATGACCGGCAAGGCCTACGCCTACCAGACGAGCGCGTCCGACTTCGCCGGCGCGCGCACCGTGCTGTCGGTCAGCCACCTGTCGCGCGCCGGGCAGTACGACGACGTGAGCCTCGACATCCGCGCCGGCGAGATCGTCGGGCTGACGGGCCTGCTGGGCTCGGGCCGCACCGAGCTCGCGCTGTCGCTGTTCGGCATGAACCGGCCGACCGCCGGCGAGGTCCGGCTCGACGGGCGGCCGCTGGCGCTGAAGTCCAACGCACAGGCGATCGACGCCGGCATCGCCTACGTGTCGGAAGACCGCCTGAACCTCGGCCTCGTGCTCGAGCAGTCGATCGCATCGAACATCCTCGTCACGGTGCTCGACGAGTTGGCCAACGGGGCCGGGCTGATTCCCGAGCGCGCGCGGCAGCGCACCGCGCGGACCTGGATCGACGACCTCGCGATCAAGGCGCCGCGGCCCGACAACGCGGTCCGCACCCTGTCGGGCGGCAACCAGCAGCGCGTCGTGCTCGCCAAGTGGATGGCGACGGCGCCCAAGGTGCTGATCCTCGACAGCCCGACGGTCGGCGTCGACATCGCGGCCAAGGACGGCATCTACGAAGTGGTGCGCGAGCTCGCGGCGCGCGGCGTCGCGATCCTGCTGATCTCCGACGAAGTGCCGGAGGTCTACTACCACGCGCACCGCGTGCTGGTGATGCGGCGCGGCCGCATCGTCGGCGAGTACGTGCCGCATGCGTCTTCGGAAGAGGCGCTGCAGGCCGCCGTCGATGCCGATGACGGCGCTGCGACCACGCCGATGGGACGAGCCGCATGACGACGACCACGTCGACGCGGCCGTCGGCGCTGCAGCGCTTCCGCCGCAGCCACGAGTTCTGGCTGCTCGCGGTCATCGTCGCGCTGTCGCTCGTGCTCACCGTCGCGACCGACAGCTTCTGGACCTTGCAGAACCTGTTCGACCTGCTGACCTCGAACGCCTTCATCGGCATCATGGCCGCCGGGCTGCTGGTGGTGCTGATCGCCGGCGGCATCGACATCTCGTTCACCGCCACCGCGTCGGTCGCGCAATACGTCGCGCTGACCTTGGGGATACGTTACGGCCTGGGCTGGCTGGCGCTGTTCGCGGTGGCCGCCGCGGTCGGCATCGTCTGCGGGCTCGTCAACGCGATCTTCATCACGAAGCTGCGCATCTCGTCGATCATCGTCTCGATCGCGACCTTGAACATCTTCTACGGCCTGCTGATCTTCGTCACCGGCGGCAACTACATCACGTCGCTGCCGAAGTTCTTCCGCGACGGCATCTCGTGGTTCGAGCACGACGACGCGAGCGGCGTGCCGTATGCGCTGAACCTGCAGATGCTGGTGCTGGTGCTGGCGTTCGTCGTCACCTGGCTGCTGCTCAACCGCACCAACATCGGCCGCCAGATCTATGCGCTCGGCGGCAACAAGGATGCGGCGCAGCGTCTCGGCTTCCATGTCTTCCGGCTCAACTGCCTGGTCTACGGCTACCTCGGCCTCGTCGCCGGGGTCGCATCGGTGGTGCAGGCGCAGCTCGCGCAATCCGTGACGCCGACGGTGCTGGTCGGCAAGGAACTCGACGTGCTCGCCGCGGTCGTGCTCGGCGGAGCGACCCTGACCGGCGGCGTCGGCAGCGTGCTCGGCGCGATCCTCGGCGTCGCGCTGCTCGCGATCCTGCAGAACGGGCTGGTGCTGGTCGGCGTGTCGTCGTACTGGAGCCAGTGGTTCGTCGGGCTGACGATCCTGTGCGCGGTGTCGATCACGGCATGGTCCGAGCGGCGGCGCCGTGCCGTCAAGGCCATCGGCTGAGAGCGACCCATGCCCCTGTCGTTGCGCGGCGATTGCGGAGAAACGTGGGGTGCGTTTTCGGCTTCTCGCTGCGTTGCCGCCATGCGCAAGAGCCCGCCGGGAATTCGCCCCGGCAGGCGAGTCACTTTCTTCTGCAGGGCCCAGAAGAAAGTAACCAAAGAAGAGGGCCCAACACCAGCCATCAGAGTGGTGGGTGTGGCTAGAGACCAGAGGCGGCTGCTGCGACGGGAGCGATGTACGTTGCGTTTGATCGCTGCTCATCCCGCGGGAGTTCGAGAGCGCTACGCGGGTACGAGTCGTGCCCGCCCTTCATCAGCCGCCTCTGGTCTGTTGCCACGGGCAGCAGCCCAATGGGCTGGTGTTCAGGCCCTCTTCTTTGCCTACTTTCTTCTGGGCCAGCAGAAGAAAGTAGGTCGGCTGCCGGCCGAGACCGGCGGGCTGCTGCGCCAAGCTCAGGCCGAGCGAAGAGCAATCCCAGCTCGACCCGTTCGGCTTCTCATCGCTGAAGCGAGGCACCTGTGAAATCGCACGTCGAAAGCGACTCGAGTCCGAGGCTGCGCGAGCCGGCGATCGGGCAGTCCGGTCGCAGCTTCTGACCATGGCCGAGATCAGCCGCACCGACTCGCCGACGCGCGCACCGGCGCTGCTGCCGCGCCTGCTCCACGGCGGCACCGTGCCGATGCTGTCGCTCGTGCTCGTCGCGGCCGTCGCGGTGTTCGGGCTGCTGCTCGGCGACCGCTTCTTCAGCGCCGGCACCTTGCAGTCGATGGCATTCCAGCTGCCCGAGCTCGGCATCCTGTCGCTCGCGATGATGGTGACGTTGCTGTCGGGCGGCCTCAACCTGTCGATCATCGCGACCGCCAACCTGTGCGCGCTGACGATGGCCTGGGTGATGACGACCCACGTGCCGCAGGCGCACGGCCTGATGTGGGGCGGCTGGCAGGTCATCGCGGTGCTCGCCGGCCTCGGCGTCGGCGCGGTCGTCGGGCTGATCAACGGCTATGTGATCGCCTACCTCGGCGTGTCGCCCATCCTCGCGACGCTCGGGACGATGACGATGTGCAAGGGCCTGGCGATCGGCATGACGCGCGGCAACGTGATCTCGGGCTTTCCGGATCCGATCGTCTTTCTCGGCAACGGCACCTTGCTCGGCGTGCCGGTCGCGCTGCTCGTGTTCGCGGCGCTGTGCGTGCCGCTCGCGGTGCTGCTCGACAAGAGCCCGTTCGGCCACAAGGTCTACATGATCGGCTCGAGCGAGAAGGCGACGCGCTATTCCGGCGTCGACACGCGGCGCGTGCTGCTCGGCGTGTACGTGCTGTCGAGCCTGCTCGCGGTCGTCGCCGCGCTGGTGATGATGGCGCGCTTCAACTCGGCCAATGCATCGTACGGCGAGAGCTACCTGCTCGTGACCATCCTGGCCGCGGTGCTCGGCGGCGTCGACCCGTTCGGCGGCTTCGGCAAGGTCGGCGGCCTCGTGATGGCGCTCGTGCTGCTGCAGGTCATCTCGTCGGCATTCAACCTGCTCGGCTTCAGCCCGTTCCTGACGGTCGCGATCTGGGGCGCGCTGATCATCGCGGTGGCGGGCTTCGGCGTCGTGATCGAGCGCGCCTCAGGGACGTCGCGCTAGTGCGGCGTTCGACTTCGCGAGCCGCCACACCATCCAGGCCAGCACCGCGACGCCCGCGAGCAGCACCGCCCACAGGCCCCAAGTGCGCAGCGCGGCCATGCGCGCAGCCGATGCGGCGTGTTCGGCCGCCTCGGGTCGCTCGCGCCACGCGGTCAGGCGCGCCGCGCCGAAGCGGCCGCGCTCGTCGGCCAGCACCGGTACCAGCGACACGATCGGCAACGCACCGGCGGGCGCATCGGCCGAGCCGGCCTGCAGCCGGTACGGCGGCTCGCCTTGCGCCGCGAAGACGACGCGCGCGAGCGCGGCACGCACCTGCAGCCGGGTCGTGGCCGGATCGAGCGTGCCGGCGCGCGCGTCGGGCAGCACGCGCAGGTAGCGCAGGCTCGCCTGCACGCGCAGCGGCGGCGAGATGCTGGTTCCCTCGGGCCGATCGATGCGGTAGTAGACCGCGCTGGCGAGTTCGTGCCAGGGCTCGTCCGCGCGCTGTCGCGATTGCAGCCGCACGGGCGTGACCGCCGTCGTGCTGCCTTGCCGCAGGTCGATGCTCGTGACCGGCAGCACCGCGCCGAGGTCGACGTCGAGTGCGCCGCTCGCCGGGTCGGCCGTGCCGGTCAGGTCGAGCTCGGTGGTGCGCGCGGCGTCGTTGCTGTCAGCGCGCAGGGCGACCGCGGTCGCCCCGGAGAGCTGCGGCGCTGCCGCCGGGTCGAGCCAGCGCAGGATCAGGTAGCGACCGGCATCGGCCGGCAGCACGACGTCGGGCTGGGTCAGTACCGTGCCGGCCGCCTGCAGCGCGATCAACTGGCCCGAGCCTCCGGCATGCCAATGCTGCAGGTCGTCGCTGCCGGCCAGCGTGTAGCCGGCGTTGAACGTCGGCGGGCCGGACCACGCGAGCCGCACGCGCTGCGGCGCGGGCTGGTCGGTGCGGCGCTCGCCGAGGTCGATGAGCCAGGCATCGGCGGGTGCATCGGCAGCGGTTGCCGGCGCGAGGCGGCGCAGGTCGATGCGCTCGCCGTCGATCGTCAGGTCGAGCGCGGCCGATGCCGCACGGCCGGAGTGCACCGGCATTCGATAGAGCGCGGCCGCATGGCTGGCCTCGACCGTCGGCGCCGGCGCGGGGTCGATCAGCGCGAAAGGCACGCGCCGATCGCGCGCGTCGACGACGCGCAGGTCCGCGAGGCCGGACTGCTCCGCATGCGCATAAGCGCTGGCCGGCAACGGCAACTCGATGAAGGGCGCCGTGCGCTGTACGTCGATCGCAGCCTCGTAACGATAGACCTCGGTCGGCGCGGCGGCCGCGCCGGCCGCCAGCATCACGAAGACCGCGGCGACAGCCCGCTCAACCCGCGTTCGCATTCGATCTCCCCTGCGCACGCGACGGCAGCGGCGCGACATAGCCGATCACGAGCATCAGCACGCCCACGCCGATGAACGACACGATGCGCGTCAGCGTGCCGGAGCCGGAGAAGTCGACCAGCAGCAGCTTCAAGACGACGACGGCCAGCAGCACCGCGCCGACCATCCAGGTCGCGCGCGCACCGGTGGGCGAGACATCGAGCCCGGCGGCACGCCGCGCCGCCAGCCACATCAGCGCCAACGCGACCAGGGTCCACAGCAGTGCCAGTCCGGTCTGCACCGCAAGCGACTGCACCCACGCCTCGAACAGGTACGGCACACCTCCATAGTGATGGAAGGCGCGCACCAGCATGGCGTTGAGCCAGACGAAGCCGACGATACCGAGCAGCGCCACGCGCAGCGCCGCCGGCAAGCCGAGCGCACGTGCATGCGGCCCGCGCAGCCAGGCCGCCGCAGCGACCAGCGCGAACGCGATGCCGAGGTCTAGCGGATTGACGAGCGGCACGTGCGGCAGCGGTCGCGCGGTGCCGTCGGAGGCGATGTCGGCGATCGCGGTCCACGCCAGCGCGACGATGGTCAGCACGCCGGCCGCGATCGTCCGGTAGGCCCCGGGCGCGAGGCGCAACGGCCAGCGCGATGCCATCGCATCGCGCGGCAGCAGCCACAGCAGCAGCGCCGGTACCGCGAGCCAGCCCAACCAGGGCCAGGCACTCGACGGGTCACCCCATGGCGCCGTCAGCGCGCGGCCCGCCAGCGCGCCCAGCAGCGCCACGACGAGTGCGCCGAGCGCATGCACCAGCGTGCGCGCCGCGGCCGGCCAGTTGCCCGCGGTCCGGGCCAGCAGGCCGGCATGGACGGCGAACGCGATCGGCCAGGCCCACCAGCCGCCGTCCTGCCAGGGCGATGCGAGCAGCGCGGCGCAGCCGAGCGCCGCGAGCGCGAGTGCCGGCGCATGGCCGATCGCCGGCAGCGCGATGCGGCGCCAGCCCAGGCGCGCGGCGAGCAGCGCCGCCAGCGCCGCGATCGCACTGATCGAGGCCAGCCAGGCACTGCGCTGCATCGCCGGCTCGACGAAGGCATCGATCTGCAGTCCGGCGATGCCGAGCAGCCAGACCATGCCCCAGCCGATCAGGATCGGTTCGGCGATCGCCTCGGTCGGCCCGTCGTTCGCCGGCTTGTCTGAAGGCGATCCGGCGTCGAGAGCGGGTGCTGCATGCCGTTGCACCAGCCATGCCGTGGTCAACGCGCCGGCTGCGCCCATCAGCGCGCTGAAGAGGTAGGCGTTCCACACGCCATGCGGCGCCCCGTGCCATGCATGACCGATCGACATCGCGATGCCGGCGAATGCCTGCAGCGCATAGCCGAAGCCGCGCGACACGCGGCGCTGCTGCCGGAATCCCAGCCACACCAGCCCGGCGCCTTCGAGCGCCCACGCGCCCGACGTGCTGCGCGCATCGAGCGCGAACGGGATCACGAGCGTGAGGAAGATCGTGCCGACCGCAAGCGTGCCTTCGAACGGCAACGCCATGCGCGGATGCCTGGCCAGCCGCGCCGCCAGGCCGACATAGAACGCCGCCAGCACCAGCGCCGACAGCGCGACGCCGTAGCGCGTGTCGCGCACGAGGCCGTACTGCAGCGCGAAGGTCACGGTCGGCAGGCCGAACAGCAGGCTGCCGTTGACCCAGGGCGTATCGCTCTCGGCGCGTCGCGCCGGCATCAGCATGATCGCGACGAAGACGATGAAGAACGCGACGAGGAAGCCCTGGCTGCTCGCGTAGTGATCGGGCGAATACTGCAACACGCCCCAGGCCGTGCCGATGACGAAGGTCGCGACGAAGCCGACCAAATTGAGCGAGCGCCAGGTCTTGTGCCAGGCGACCGCCGCGATGCCGAGATCGATCAAGAGGTAGTACGAGAACAGCGCGATGTGCGAGCCGCCGCCGGTCGAGACCAGCAACGGTGCCGCGAACGCGCCGAGCGCGCCGATCACCGCGAGCGAACGGGCGTCCTGCAGTACCGCGAGTGCAGCCGACAGCGCGGCCACCGCGACCATGGGCGCGAACGCGGCGCCGACGCCGAGCACGCCATACAGCTTGAACGCGGCGAACAGCGTCAGGTAGAGCACCGCGACCGCGCCGCCCTGCAGCACCTGCGCATAGCCCGCCCGCTTGATGCGCAATCGCCAGCCGACGACGAGCAATGCGATCGCCACGGCGCCGATGCCCGCCAGCCGCAGTTCGACCGGCACGCGCGCATGCTCGCTCGCGTACTTGGCGAGGAATGCGAGACCGACGAAGAGGATGCCGATGCCGGCCTTCACGATCGTGTTGCCGCCGAACAGCCAGCGGCGGACCGGCGCGAGCCGGTCCGTCGGAGGCCGAGTCGGCGCGCGTGCATGCGCGGCGGTCGGCTCGACCGGGGGTGACGGGGCGTCGACCTCGGCAGCCTCCGGCGCAGGCATCGAGGCCGGCCCGTCGTCGGTCGCCGGAGGCGGTGTCTCGACCATCGGTCGAGCAGGCGCCTGCAAGTCGCGCTGCAACGCAGCGACCTGTCGCTCGAGCCGCAGCGTGCGCACCAGCAGCCAGCCGAACAGCGCGCCGACGACCGCACCGAAGGCTTCGCTCGCCGCGCCGCCGAGCACCGCACCGATGATGACCGCGACCACGCTGTTCATGTCCTCTCCTCCGCACGCCGTCGTCGTTGTCGCGCGGCGCCGATTGTCGAGCCTGCACGCGCGGCCGGCGCACCTCGCATCGAGGGAAGTTGCCCCGTCGCGCCGCCTGAACCAAGGGGGATGCAACGCACCGTCGCCGGCCGCAGAATGCCTCGGCCCGGCCCGGGCAGACGGATGCGAGAGGAGACGCCGACATGAGCACCAGCACGCCATCGCCTGCCGACCAGGGACGCCGCCGCACGTTGGCGGCGCTCGTCGCGACCGCCGGCGCACCGTTGCTCGCACGCGGCGGCGGCGCACGCCGACGCGTCGGTGTCGTCGGTGCCGGCATGGCAGGCGTCGCCTGCGCGTGGATGCTCGATGGTGCCTGCGACGTCGTGCTGTTCGAAGCCGCATCGTCGATCGGCGGCAACGTGCAGACCATCGATGTCGAAGTGGGCGGGCAGGTCTATCCGATCGACATCGGCGCGCAGTACTTCCATCCGGCGGCGTATCCGAACTATGTGGCGCTGCTCGCGCAACTCGGGCTCTATCCGCCGTCGACCGGCGGCTCGCACGACTTCCCGGCGTCGATCACGCAGTTCAATGCAGGGCAGCCGCGGCCCGGCTTCGTGTCGCCCGTCCTGCCGGGCCGCGTCTGGCCGATCGCGGCGGACTGGAACCGCGCCGGCCTCGCGGCGTTCGAGATCTGCTTCGCCGCGGCCAAGCTGCGCGAGCAGCACGATGCTTCGTACGACCTGACCCTGGGTGTATGGCTGCCGCGGCTCGGCCTCACGACCGAGCAATGGCAAGGCATGCTGCTGCCGTGGTGCGCGTCGCTGTACAACGGCGACATCGAGGCGGCGATGGGCATCTCGGCGCGCGCCGCGCTGGTCTTCGCGGCCAAGACCTTTCCCGACAAGCTGACCGAGCCCATCGTCTACTACGTGCTCGAGCAAGGGATGATCGAGCCGCTCAGGCGCATGGCCGCGCAGTTCACGACGGTCGACCTGCACACCGGCGCGCCGGTGTCGGCGGTCACGCGCACCGCCGGCGGCTTCCGGATCGACGCGTCCGGCGCCGGCGTGTCGGCCCAGGTCGACGATGTGGTGTTCGCATCGTCCGGCGGGCCGACCCTGCAACTGCTCGCCGGCATCAGCGGCACGGCGGCGCAGCGCGCCGCGCTGGGCCGCATCGCGTTCTTCGACACGCAGATGATGCTGCACACCGATCCGGTCTACGTACCGAGCGAGCCGCGCTATGCGTCGTTCCTCAACAGCGAGGTCGACGGCGGCTATTGCGAGGCGTCGATGGCGATGGCCGCGGTCTATCCGGACGCGCCGGGCGGCGCGCCCGCCGTCTGGAAGAGCTGGGTCACGCACCGCACGTCGCTGCCGACGCAGGTGCTCGCGAGCGCGAGCTTCCGGCACCTGCTGTCGACGCCGCAGTCCATCCACGCGCAGCAGGCGCTGCTGAAGCGCCAGGGCGAAGCCGGCGTGTGGTTCGCGGGCGGCTATACGCAGCCGTACGACTCGCAGGAGTCGGCGCTGGTGTCGGCGATGAATGTGGCGACCGGCCTGGGCGTGGCGCCGCGACTCGGGTTGCCGCGCGCCTAGGCGATCCTGCCGCTCGACACGCCGTCGCGCCGCCTCGACAGCGGCGTTTCCGTTGCTGAACGTGAATGCACGATCGAGCCGCACGGCTCGCTTGGCGACGTCTGCAGATTCCACATTCGCAGCTAGGTGTATGCCCTAGACATAGTCATGCATGCAAGGAGTAACGTCGATGCACAACATTGGGTGGCGTGCATTTGCGTTGCCTGCATTCCGAGGAGACAGACATGGCGAAGAAGACCCCTTCCCGCGCAAGACGCATCGGCACCTGCTCGGCCACGGCCGTGGCCGCTGCATGGCTGTTCGCGGCCGCGCCGGCGGCCCAGGCCCGCGTCACGCGCATCATCGTGGACGCCACGGCCGACATCAGCGGTCAGCCCGGCTACCAGCAGCTCACCGGCCGTGCGTTCGGCGAGCTCGATCCGGGCGATCCGCACAACCGGCTGATCACCGACATCTCCGATCCCGGTGCGCTCGGCAGCGACGGCAAGGCGCACTACATCGCGAGCTTCGTGCTGCGCAAGCCCAAGGACATGAGCACCGCGAGCGGCGTGATGTGGCACGACGTGCCCAATCGCGGCGGCGACGTGACGTTCCCGGTCGACTCGTACGCGGCCAACGACATGCAGCTGCTGAGCGGCTGGCAGGGCGACAACGCCGGCGGCACGTCGGTGCCGGCCAACGTCGGCTGCCTGCCGAACACCGGCTGCACCGCGCCGGTCTTCGTACACCACTACGTGCAGACGCCGGTGCTGAGCGGCGTGCTGGGCCGCCTCACCGGCCGCATCGTCAACCGCAGCGGCATGAACGGCGCGCCGCTGAACGTGATGGGCAATCCGATCCCGTACTTCCCGGCCGACTGGACCAACAACAGCGGCGACACGCTGACGATCCATACGGCCGAGACGGTGCAGGGCGTGGTCACCACCGGCGGCACGGTCGCCAACACCGACTGGATGTACTGCGGCGGCGGCACCTTCGCGGCGCCGCTGCCGGTCACGACCTTGCCGGTGCAGGTCTGCATGCGCAACGGCTTCGATCCGACCAAGCTCTACCAGCTCGCCTACACGGTGCGCGATCCGTACGTGCTCGGCGCCGGTACCGCGGCGTTCCGCGACGTCGAGTCGTTCTTCCGCTATGCGACCGCCGATGACTACGGCACCGCCAATCCGGTCGCCGGCAGCACCAAGTCGGCCATCGTGCGCGGCGTCTCGCAGTCGGGCAACTTCGTGCGCCACTTCATCTTCCTGGGGATGAACCAGGACGAGAACAACCGCATCGTGCACGACGGCGCCTGGCCGCTGATCGCCGGCCGCCGCGTCGCCAACAACTCGCGCTGGGGTCAGCCCGACGGCGTGCTCGAGCTCTACCAGATGGGCAGCGAAGGCCCGCAGTGGTGGCATACCTGGCCCGACCACACGCGCAACGTCCGCACCGGCGGCATCCTCGACCGCTGCGAGAAGACCGACACCTGCCCGAAGATCGTCGAAACCTTCGGCGGCGCGGAAGTCTTCGCGCTGAAGATGACGACGTCGTGGGTCGGCACCAATCCGGTCGTCGACATCCCGCTGCCCGATAACGTACGTCGCTATTACCTGCCGAGCTCGACGCACGGCGGCGGCAACGGCTCGACCACCGAGAATCCGCCGGACGTGACGACCGCGCCGGTCGGCTGCCCGGGCAACAACTGGGGCAACGGCCAGCTCCGCGCGAACCCGGTGCCTTCGACCGGCCTCGTGAACCGCATGCGCCTCGCGCTGCGCGACTGGGTGACCCAAGGCACCGAGCCGCCGCCCAGCGTGTGGCCGCACATGACCGGACCGAAGAACCAGCGCAACCTCGTCGATTCGACGCAGCAGGCGATGGGCTTCCCGAGCGGCATCCCGGGCATCCCGTACTCGGTCTTCGATGCGAGCAATTTCGTCTTCCCGATCCTCGACTACGATTGGGGTCCGCTCTACAACGAGTACAACGCGTCCGGCACGCCGACCAACGCGCCGCCGCCGATCCAGAACGTCATCACGATGAAGGTGCCGCGCGTCGATGCCGACGGCAACGAGCTGGGTGGCGTGCCTACCGTGCAGCGCGATGCGCCGCTCGGCACGTACCTCGGCTGGAACGTCACCGCCGGACCGACCGACAAGGGCTACGACCCGAACAACCCGCGGCCGTTCCACGCCGGCCAGGTCTGCAACTACGTCGGCGGCATGGTGCCGTTCGCGATCACCAAGGCCGACCGCATGTCGAGCGGCGATCCGCGCCTGTCGCTCGAAGAGCGCTATGGCACGCACGACGGCTATGTGCAGGCGGTGACCAACGCGGCCAACAACGCGGCCTGCGGCGGCTACCTGAACGCCGGAGCGACGGCGGCGTCGATGGGTGCGCTGTGCGCTCGCGCGCTGCCGGCCGGCGTGACCGACGACTGGGCTGCGCTCGTCAACCAGGCCGTCAGCAGCGACGTGCTGCAGTAGGCAGGGAGTTCAAGGTCGCCTGCGTCCCTTGATCGCATTGGCGCGCGCGATGCCGACGATCGTGCCGTCGGCCGACGGCACGAAACGCGCGCGCAGGCGATCCTTCAGCAACTCGCGGTCGGCGTCGGGCAAGGTCGCGAGCCGCGGCGCGATGCGCGGCCCCTTGCAGGCGGTGCGCCAGTACGATTCGAAGTCGGCGTGGGTCCGCTGCACCTCAATCTCGCGCACCTCGAGGTCGACGAGGCCGGCCGCGGTCCACAGCGCGCGCAGCTGCTCGATGCGCGCGGCCTCGACGCTCGGCGGGTAGAGCGGCGTCAAGCCGATGCCGGCCATCTCCTGCTGCAGGGCGGCATACGGGAAGCCGCCGCCCATGATGTCCCACGCGTAGGTCGACACGCTGCCGCCGGGCTTGACCACCCGTGCCATCTCGGCGATGCCCTTGGCCGGATCGGGCACGAAGAAGATCACGAGCGCCATCACGGCCGCGTCGAAGGCGCCATCGGCATAGGGCAGCGCCATCGCGTCGCCGGTGGTCAGGCGCACCGTGCTCGCGGCCGCGGCCAGCCGCTCGCGCGCATAGGCTATCTGCTCCTCGGACGGATCGATGCCGTCGACGCCGGCCGGCGCGCAGCGCGCGACGATCATCTCGGTGAACGCGCCGTTGCCGCAGCCGACGTCGACCCAGCGCCCGCCCGATGCGGGCTTCAGCCACTCGAGGAAGGCATCGCCCGCCAAGCGGCTCCACGCGCCCATGAAGTCTTCATAGGCAGCGCCGTCGTCGAAGCGGATCTCGGGGGTGGCCATGCATGCTCCTCGGTGGGGTCCGAGGAGTATGCGACGACGCGCGTCGTCGCATGGCCCGTACGGTCGTCATGGGCCTGCCGCCGCTCCGCCGAGATAGCGCGCGATCGCGAACTGCGCCGAGCGCGGCGTGTCGGTCGCCTGGAAGCCCACCGCGACGATGCGGCCGTCGGGCTGCAGGGCCGCGCCGTTGGCGCCGCCGTTCAGGTCGCCGAACGAGGTGCGCACCTTGCCGCCGCTGCCGAAGCCGGCGTCCAGCGCACCGTTCGGAACCAGCCGCGCCAGCGTGAAGTCGGAGTCGGTCGACTCGCTGTTCGGATAGCCGACGACGACCAGCTTGCCGTCGCCCTGCAGCAGGACCTCGTTGGCCGACTGGCAGCAACTGCCGAAGTCGATCTGCCGCTTGCCGCCGTTGGCGAAGGTCCGGTCGAGCAGGCCGTTCGCGCCGTAGCGCGCGACCGCGAAGTTCTGGTGCGCGCCGTTCAACGTGATCGCGAAGCCGGCCGCGACGATACGGCCGTCGGGCTGCAGCACCGCGCTGCGCGCCTGGTCGAAGCCGTGCTGGCCGAAGTCCGTGCGCACCTTGCCGGCGCGGCCGAAGCTCGTGTCGAGCGTGCCGTCGCTCGCATAGCGCGCGAGCGCGAAGTCGTAGTAGTTGGTCGGGTTCTTCGCCGACCCCACCGCGACGATGCGGCCATCGGGCTGGACCAGCACCGAGAACACGTCGTCGTTGTAGCCGTCGAAATCGGTCGTCACCTGACCGCCCTGGCCGAAGGTCGCATCGGGCGTGCCGTCGGCGTTGTAGCGCGCGAGCGCGAAGTCGGTGTCGGAGGAATCCTCGCTCGAGAAGTCCACATAGTCGGTACCGGCCGCGATGATCTTGCCGTCGGACTGCAGCGCGAGCGCCGACGCATAGCTGCCCTGCCCCGGAAAGCTCGTCGTCACGATGCCGCCGCTGCCGAAGGTCGCGTCGAGCGTGCCGTCCGGGTCGTAGCGCGCGAGCTTGAAGTCGCCGGCGAAGACGAACAGCGGAAACGCGCCGCCGGCGACGAGGATCTTGCCGTCGGGCTGGATGACGACCGACGACGGCTCGGCCGCGAGGCCCCGAAAGTCGGTCACGACCTTGCCGTTCACGCCGAACGTCGAGTCCAGCGTGCCGTTCGCGTTGTAGCGGACGATGACGAAGTCCTCGTCCGAGAAGTCGTTGTTCGTGTAGGTCGTGCCGACGACGACGAGCTTGCCGTCGGGCTGCACGGCGACCGCCGTCGCGATGTCGGTGCTGAAGCCGATGTCGGTCATGACCTTGCCGCCGCGGCCGAAGGTCGGATCGAGATCGCCCGGCGCGGCGAGCGCGGGCGCCGTCGTCAGTACACCTCCGAGCAGAGAGAGCACGCCCACCGCACGAAGGAGTTGCGATGAAGACCCGTGTGCGCGGCGAGCGGGCGTATGTCGGGTTCCGGCGCCGGTACGCATGAGTCTCTCTCCTCGCTGTTTGCGCGTGTATGCCGTCGAAGAGAAGCACCGTTCACTGCGCCGCGCGGGGCCGACCCGTGCTGTTCCCGGTGGACGGCAGGGCGATGCCGCAGTACCTTCCGGCCTTCGTTCGGCCGCCGGGAGGGACCCGTCCGGGCACGCATGCGCTGTTCGACGCTCGAGGCGGCCATCCACAGACAAAAGGGAGGATCCAGATGCCGAGCGTGCCTTTCAGCAATGCCTTGCCCTTCGTCCTGCGCTGGGAAGGCGGCTATGTGAACCATCCGGCCGATCCGGGCGGGGCCACGAACAGGGGCGTGACGCAGAAGGTCTACAGCGCCTGGCTCCAGCGCCGGGGTCGCCCCGACGCCAGCGTGCGCGACCTCGCCGACGCGGACATGCAGGCGATCTACGAAGAGAACTACTGGAAACCCGCGCACTGCCAGGAGTTGCCGCAGCCGCTGGATCAGGTGCAGTTCGATACCGCGGTCAACATGGGCGTGGGGCGGGCCGTGCGCTTCCTGCAGGAAGCCGTGGGCGCCGCGGTGGACGGCGGCTTCGGCGACGAGACGCGCAAGTGCGTGGCGCAGGCCGACCCCGGACAGGCGGCGACCCGCTACCTCGACATCCGGGAGAGGTTCTACAGGAGCCTGGTCGAGACCAAGCCCGAACTGGGCGTGTTTCTCGACGGCTGGCTGAACCGGTTGAATGCGCTGCGCAGCGTCGTCACGGGCCACGAGTCGGCCGAGTCCGCCGAGTCAGCGGTCGCGAGCGCGGACATCGCCACCCAGCGGATCGACGACGTCGATGCCGCGCCCGTCGACGAGGCGACCTTGCTGCGCGAGCAGGCTGCCCTGCTTCAGGAAGCCTTGGCCGGCCGCGCGACCAAGGCCCAGCGCAAGCAGGCGGCGGCTCTGCTGACGCCACTGCGCAACCTGCGCGATTGGGCGTCGCTGGGCCGGCTCGCCGAACGCTTGCTGCGGGTGGATCCCGAGCAGCACGAAACGCGCAGGCTCTATGCGCAGGCGCTGATCGACTGCGGCTTGCTGGTCCCGGCGATTGCGCTGCTGCGACCGATGGCCAAGAGCCTGCCCGAGGCCCACCGGGAGTACGGCGAAGCCTGGGGGCTGATCGGCCGTGCGCACAAGCAGCGTTTCGCCGACCTGGCGGGCGCCTCGGTCAAGCCGCGCAAGCGGGCTCTCGCCGATGCGATCGAGGCCTACCAGGTGCCGTACCGTGCCGACCCGAGCCGGAACACCTGGCATGGCGTCAACCTGCTGGCCCTGGTGGCGCGCGCCCGGCGCGAGGGCTGGGACGACGTCGGCTCGCGATGGAACATCGAAAAGCTGGCGGCGCGGCTCACCGCCGCGCTGAAGAAGCAGCGCGACGACGAATGGACGCCCGGGACACTGGCCGAGGTCGCGCTGGCCCATGCGCTGGCCACGGGCGATCTGGACATCGTCGAAGAAGCGCTGCGCAGCTACCTGACCGCCGACGGCATCAAGTCCTTCCACGTCGCCAGCACCCTGCGCCAGTTCGTCGAGATCTGGCAGCTCGAACAGATCACGCCTCAGTCGCCGGGACATGCGCTGCGCAGCGCCGCGGACGTGCAGAAGGCCCGCAACCTCGTCCACATGCTGCGGGCCCGCCTGCTGAGCCTGCCCAAAGGCAGCATCGACCTGCCGCCGAACAGCCTGGCCGGCGTGCAGCCTTCGGAAGGGGAATTGCAGGCCGTGCTCGGCAAGGACGGCGCGCGCACCTTCGCCTGGTACCGCGCGGGGGTGACGGCGGCCGACTCGGTGGCGGCCGTGCGCCGGCGCCTGGGCAAGCGTTTCGGCAGCGGCTTCCTCGTGCGCGCCGGCGACCTCGGCCTCACGCGCCTACCCGACGAATTGCTGCTGCTGACGAACTTCCACGTCATCAACCCCGAGGGTGCGGGCGGTGCGCTGCGCCCCGAGGACGCGGAAGCCGTGTTCGAGGCGCGGGACAGCGCGACGGCCTATGCGGTGACGGACGTGGTGTGGTGCTCGCCGGTGAACGAGCACGATGCCTGCCTGGTGCGCCTCGCGCAGCTGCCGCCCGGCGCGAAGCCGCTGGCGCTGTCGATGAACCTGCCGACGCCGACGCCGCTGGACGCAAGCCGGTTGCCCCGCGTCTTCGTCATCGGCCATCCCGACGGCGGCGAGCTGTCGGTGTCGATGGACGACAACGAGCTGATCGACCATGAGGGCCCGACCCTCGGCAATCCGCCGAACAAGAACGTCTGGCGCGTGCACTACAGCGCACCCACGCGGCCCGGCAGCTCGGGCAGCCCGGTGTTCGAGGACCTGGCCTGGAAGGTGATCGCGCTGCACCATGCCGGCAGCCTCACGATGCCTCAGCTCAACCGGCGCACCGGCCGCTACAAGGCCAACGAAGGCCTGGCCATCGGTCCGCTGGCCAAGGCTGCGGCGGCAGGCTCGGCGCCCGCGGCAGCCAAGCGCCGGAACGGCAAATGACGGGCCGTGCCGGCACATGACCCGATCCGGCAGCTGCTGCGCGGAGCGCTCGAACGGGCGCTGCCCGGCATGCGCTGGACGATGCGATGGATACTCCAACCCCGCGTCCACCCCCGCTTTCTAAAGGAGCCTGACCCCATGGCCAACGAATCTGCCAGCGAAGCCCTCGTGGCGATGCCCCTGCCGGACATGCTCGGAAGCCTGGGGCGGGCCGTGGCCGCCGCCAACATGGAGCTGTCCAAGGTTCCGGGCCCGAACGGCGCGGTGATGACCGTCACCGAGGCCACCGTCGAGCTCAACATCGCGATCTCGGTCGATACCAAGACGACGACCAATGTCTCGGGCGGTCTCGCCTTGAAGGCCTTCAGCGTCAACGCCAGCTATGCGCGCTCCTACGGATTCAAGGAGGAAGCGTCGAGCAAGATCTCGATCAAGTTCGCCGTGAAGCCGCCCGAGCCCGAGGTCAAGCCCGAGGCGAAATCCTGATGGCGGTCACGAAGCCGGCGGGCAAGAAGACGCCCGCGAAAAAGGCGAGGTCGCTTGCGGCCAGGCGCGCTGCTGCGGCAGCCGCCGCCGAAGCGCCGCGCGCGTTGAAGGCCGGACCCCAGCGCGACAAGACGGCGCCGTCGCGCCGGCTGCTGACCCACGAGCAGGGCAGCGTCACGCTGGAAGAGGTGCTGGTCAACTTCCAGCGCAGCCTGGCGCGAGCCACGCGCTCCAGCCTGGAAACGGCCCGCGCCGACCTGCAGGTCGGCATGGGGCAGCGTGCGCTCTTCGTCATCGACAGCATCGACGTGACGCTCAAGGCGGGCGTCGTGATGGCCCGTGACGCGGCCGGCGGCGTCCAGGCGGTTTCGGTCGACCTGGACGCCGCCCCCTCGGGGCCGGGGCAGGCCGAGCTGAAGTTCCGCATCGCTTCGCGCCCCATCGATCCCATCGCCACACAACAGATCACGCTGGCCGACCTCGACCCGCTCGGCCTGCAGCGGCCCAGCCACCGGGTGCGCGTGACGCTCATCGGCCGGCGCCTGGTCTCCGACGATGCCGTGCAGGCGCCGGAACAGCCCGCGCCCCAGGCGCTCGAGCGCGTCGTAGGGCTCGAATCGGTCGGCGATGCCGACACAGCCGAGCCGCCGCCGCGGGTCCTGTCGCCGCTGCCCGGCCGCAAGCTCCACCTCTATGTCGTCGGCACCACGACCGGCGCCACCGAGATCTTCATCCTCACCACCAATGCGGTCGGCCAGGCCGACGTCGAGATCGACGCGCTGAGCAACCGCGTCACGAGCGGCGAACTCGGCGGACGCTTCAAGAAGCTCGACCTCACCCGCAAGGACAGCGAGTTCTTCGTCTGGGCCGCCTGCAATCAGGATCTGGCCGACGGCATCACCGACAAGCTGACGTCCAACGTGCTGCAGTTCACCGTCAAGCGCGAGTCCTCCGGAGGAGCCGACCAATGAGCGACAACATCACCGAGAACCTGGTCGGCGTCGACGAGCTGCTGCGCACCTTGGCCGGCAGCTGCCTTGCAGCCGCCCAGCAGGTCGAGCAGCTGTCCAACAACCCGCTGCTCGACCGCTCCGTGCGTTACATCGTGCCGTCCTTCAACATCAGCGTGAAGCTGTCGTTCACGAAGACCGGCAACGAGGTCAAGGGCATCCTGTTCTGGAAGAAGACCGAGGGCGACAGCACCGAGGCGCTGAGTTCGATCGACATGCAGATCGTCGCGGTGCCGAGGACGCCGTCGGACCAGTGAGCCTGGGCCGGCGCGCGGTCCGGCTGTCAGCCCACCGCCGCGCGTGTCGCCGGCACCGACGAGCCTTCCTTCTTCTGCATCAGCACGATGCCGTTCTTCACCGCGACGATCTCGGCGACGATGGAGACCGCGATCTCGGCCGGCGTCTTCGCGCCGATGTCGAGGCCGATCGGGCCGTGCAGCCGGTCGATCTCGGCCGGCGTCAGGTCGAACATCCGCAGCCGCTCGCGGCGCTTCGACGTATTGCCGCGCGAGCCGAGCGCGCCGATGTAGAACGCCGGCGACTTGAGCGCCTCGAGCAGCGCGAGGTCGTCGAGCTTGGGATCGTGCGTCACCGCGACGACCGCGCTGTGCGGATCGAGCTGCAGCTCGACGACGAGGTCGTCGGGCATCTGCTTGCTGAAGAGGGTGTCGGGGATGTCCCAGGTGAGGTTGTATTCCTCGCGCGGGTCGCAGCAGATCACTTCGAAGTCGAGCGTCAAGGCCATCTGCGCGACCGCGCGCGAGAGCTGACCGGCGCCGATGACGAGCAGCCGCCAGCGCGGACCGAACAGCGCGCGCAAGGCATGGCCATCGAAGCGGAACGAATCCCCGCGTGCCGCCGACTCGACCGTCACGCGGCCCGTCTCGAGGTCGAGCGTGCGCGCGACGAGCTCGTGCCGCGACGTGCGCTCGAGGATCTCGTCGATCCAGACCACGCTCTGCAGCGGCTCCTGCACGAGCCGCAGGTTGCCGCCGCACGGCAGCCCGAAGCGCGCCGCTTCTTCCTTGGTCACGCCGTAGGCGATCAACGATGGCTGGCCGACGCGCTCGCCGTGGCGCAGCCTGTCGATCAGGTCGTCTTCGACGCAGCCGCCCGACACCGAGCCGACGACGAGCCCGTCGTCGCGCAGGCTGAGCAGCGCGCCCGGCGGGCGCGGCGCCGAGCCCCAGGTCTCGAGCACCGTGACGAGCCAGACCTTGTGGCCGGCACGGAACCAGTCGCGCGCCTGCGCCAATACCTGCAGATCGAGACTGTCCATGTCGCTGCCTTTGCCTGCCTGTCGGTGGTGCCGTTCTATTTTCCGGCGAACAGGAAATACAGGATCGCCAGAATCACGATGGCCCCGATGAGCCACACGAAACGCTTGCTGGACGCCTGAACGGCAACCGGCGCGGCGGCGTCCGCCGCGGGCACCGGCACGCTGGCCTGCAGGCGCCCCTCGAAGGCCTTGAAGAAGTCCTCGGTGATCTTCGCCGCCGCCGCATCGATGAGCCGCGAGCCGATCTGCGCCAGCTTGCCGCCGACCTGCGCCTTGGCGGCGTACTTCAGCAAGGTCTCGGCGCCTTGCGACTCGAGCGCCACGTCGGCCGAGCCCTTGCCGAAGCCGGCGACGCCGCCCTGCCCGTCGAAGTTGATCGTGTAGCGGGTCGGCGGCTGCACGTTGGTCATCTGCAGGTTGCCCTTGAAGCGCGCGCTCACCGGGCCGACCTTGACGGCGACGAGCGCGGTGTAGGCGTTGTCGCCGGTGCGCTCCATGGACTCGCAGCCGGCGATGCAGGCCTTCAGCACCTCGGGGTCGTTGAGCGCGGCCCAGGTCTGCTCGACCGAGGCGGGGATGACGCGTTGTCCTTGCAGTTCCATGAGTGGACGTCCCGTTCAGATCGACAAGTTAGCAGGAGCGCGCGCCGGCTGCCGCAGGGCGGCACCCAAGTCCGCAAGGCTCGCCAGGTTGTGCACCGGCAGGAAGCGGTCGACGTGCGGCAGCAGCGCGCGCACGCCGGCCGCCTTGGGCTGGAAGGCGTCGTAGCGCAGCAGCGGATTCAGCCAGACGATCTGGTGCGCCAGGCGCCGGAGCTGCGCGGCGGAGCGCCTCAGGTCGCCCTGGTCGTCGCGGTCGAGGCCATCGGTCATCAACAGCACCGCGGCATTGCTGCCCAGCAGGCGGCGCGCCCAATGGCGGTTGAAGTCGTCGAGGCAGGACGCGATGCGCGTGCCGCCCTTCCAGTCGTCGACCTGCTGGTCGGCATGCTGCATCGCGACGTCGGGATCGCGCTGGCGCAGGCTGCGCGTGATGTTCGTCAGCCGCGTGCCGAAGGTCAGCGTATGGACCTTGAGATAACGCCGCGTCAGGCCGTGCACGTAGTGCAGCAGGAGTCGCGCATAGCGGTCCATCGAGCCCGAGATGTCGAGCAGCACGACGAGCGTCGGCAGCTCGCGGCGCGGATGCGTCCAGGCCGGCACCAGCGTGTGCGGCTGGCGCGCCATGCGCTGCTGCGTGGCGCGCAGGTCGAGCCGCGCGCCGTCGCCGGCGCCGGCCTCGTGGCGGCGCCGGCGCACCGGCTGGATCGGCAGCGGCAACCGCTCGGCGAGGCGCTTCGCGAGCTCGAACTCGGCGACCGTCATCGTCTCGAAGTCGGCCTTCTGCAGCCGCTCGCGGTCGGACCAGGTGAACGAGGTCTCGAACTGCACCTCGTCCTGCGCGGCGCGGTCGACGTCGTTGTTCTCGTCGACCTGGCGCGCCGGCACCGCGAGCGCCTCGGCGAGCCGGTTGACGCGCGGCTTGGTCGCCTTGGTGCCGCGGCCGCTGATCTTGGGCAGCAGCAGGTACATCATCTGCTCGAGCAGCTTGGGATCGCGCCAGAACGTGTCGAAGGCGGCGTCGAACAGCACCTGCTGCTCGTGGCGGTCGATCATCACCGCCGACAGCGCGGCATGCACGTCGTCGCGGCGGTCGACGCCGACACGCTCGACGGCCGCCATCGCCGCAATGATGCGGTCCGGCCCGATCGCCATGCCGGCATGGCGCAGCACGCGGGCGAAGTGGACGATGTTGTCGGCGATCATCCGTCCAGCAGCGCCCGCGCCTTCAGTTCGTCGAGCAGCTTCGCGGTATCGCCCGACTGCATCTTGCCGATGTCGTCCTGGTACTTCAGCAGCACGCCCAGCGTGTCCTGCACGGTCTGCGGATCGAGCCGCATGGTGTTCAGCGCGACGAGCGCGTTGGTCCAGTCGATCGTCTCGGCCACGCCCGGCGCCTTGAACAGGTCGAGCGTGCGCATCCGGTGGATGAACTCGACGACCTGGCGATAGAGCCGCTCGGACGCACCCGGCGCCTTCAGCCGCACGATCTCGAGCTCGCGCTCGACGTCGGGGAAGTCGACCCAGTGGTACAGGCAGCGCCGCTTCAGCGCGTCGTGGATCTCGCGCGTGCGGTTGCTCGTGATGATCGTGATCGGCGGCGCGCTCGCGCGCACCGTGCCGTATTCGGGGATCGTGAGCTGGTTCTCGGCCAGCACTTCGAGCAGGAAGGCGTCGAACGGCTCGTCGGCGCGGTCGAGCTCGTCGATCAGCAGGACCGGCGAGCGCGGTTGCGTCAACGCCTGCAGCAGCGGCCGTTCGATCAGCATCGAGCGGTCGTACAGGCTCTTCGCGAGGCGCTCGCGATCGGTGTCGTGGGCCGCTTCGGCGAGCCGGATCTCGATCATCTGGCGCGCGACGTTCCATTCGTAGGCGGTCTGCGCGATGTCCAGCCCTTCGTAGCACTGCACGCGCAGCAAGGTCGCCTGCAACGCCGCGGCCAGGGTCTTCGCCAGCTCGGTCTTGCCGACGCCGGGCTCGCCTTCGAGGAACAGCGGGCGCTTCAGCGTCAGGCTCAGGAACAGCGCGGTCGCGAGGCGCCGGTCGCTGACGTAGTGCTGGCCGGCGAGCAATGCGACGACGGCGTCGACGGACTGGGGAAAGGTCGGGCTCGGAGTCTCGCTCATACGCACTTATAGCGCCCTCTCCCGGACGGAGAGGGCGCGCGAGGTCAGCGCGCCAGCGCCGCCGCGACCGCACGCGACGCCATCACGCTGACCATCGCCGCGCGATAGGCCGCCGATGCATGGAGGTCGGCGTTGATGTCGGTCTCCGGCAGCTTGACGTTCTTGGCCGCCTCGGGCGTGAAGCTCTTGGCGAGCGCCGCCTCGATCTCGGTCGCACGGAACGCGCTGCTCTTCGCGCCCGTCACGCCGACGCGCACGCCGCCCGCGCCCTGACTCACGAACACGCCGACCAGCGCGAAGCGCGACGCCGGCTGCCGGTACTTCGCATAGCCCGCCTTCTGCACGGCCGGGAAGCGCACCGCGGTGATCAGCTCGCCCGGCTTCAGCGCGGTCTCGTAGAGGCCGGTGAAGAAGCTGTCACCGGCGATCTCGCGCTGGTTCGTCACGATGGTCGCGCCCAAGCCGATGACGGCGGCCGGATAGTCGGCGGCCGGATCGGCATTCGCGATCGAGCCGCCGATCGTGCCCATGTTGCGCACCATCGGGTCGCCGATCGTGCCGGCCAGTTCGGCCAATGCCGGCAGCGCCTTCTGCACGTCGGCCGATGCGGCGACCTGCGCATGCGTCGTCATCGCGCCTATCGTCACGTTCGAGCCGTCGACCTTGATGCCTTTCAGGTCGGCGATGCCACCGAGGTCGACGAGCCGCTCCGATTGCGACAGGCGCAGCTTCATCGCCTGGATCAGGCTCTGGCCGCCGGCCAGGTAGCGCGTGTCGCCGGTGGCTGCGGCCTGTGCATCGGCGCGGCTGCCCGGACGCTGGTATTCGAATCCGTACATGTCGATGTCTCCCCTGTTCAGGCCATGCCGTTGGCGATGCGCCAGACGCGCTCGGCGGTCGCCGGCATCGCCAGGTCCTTGACGCCCAAGGCATCGGTGACTGCGTTGATGTAGGCCGGCGGCGATCCGATCGCGCCGGCTTCGCCGCAGCCCTTGACGCCCAGCGGGTTGTGGGTGCAAGGCGTCACGACGTTGCTGACGTTGAACGACGGCAGGTCGCTGGCGCGCGGCATCGCATAGTCCATGTACGAGCCGGTGAGCAGTTGCCCGGACTCCGCGTCGTACCGGCAGCCTTCCAGCATCGCCTGGCCGAGCCCCTGGCCGAGGCCGCCGTGCACCTGGCCTTCGACGATCATCGGATTGACGATGTTGCCGAAGTCGTCGACCGCGACGAACGACTCGATCTTCACCTTGCCGGTCTCCGGATCGACCTCGACCTCGCAGATGTAGGTGCCGGCCGGATAGGTGAAGTTGGTCGGATCGTAGAACGCGTTTTCGTTCAGGCCCGGCTCGAGCTTGTCGAGCGGATAGTTGTGCGGCACGTACGCGGTGAGCGCCACCCCGCCGAACGGCACCTTCTTGTCGGTACCGGCGACCTTGAACTCGCCGTTCTCGAACTCGATGTCGGTGTCGGCGGCTTCGAGCAGGTGCGCCGCGATCTTCTTGCCCTTGGCGATGACCTTGTCGACCGCTTTCACGATCGCCGTGCCGCCGACGGAGAGCGACCGGCTGCCGTAGGTGCCCATGCCGAACGGTATGCGGCCGGTGTCGCCGTGCACGATCTCGACGTTGCCGACCGGAATGCCGAGCTTGGCCGCGACGACTTGCGCGAACGTCGTCTCGTGGCCCTGGCCGTGGCTGTGCGAGCCGGTGAAGATCGTGACGGTGCCGGTCGGATGCACGCGCACTTCGCCGGCCTCGAACAGGCCGGCCCGCGCACCGAGCGCGCCGGCGATGTTGCTCGGCGCGATGCCGCAGGCCTCGATGTAGCAGGAGTAGCCGAGGCCGCGCTTCTTGCCCTTGGCCTCCGACGCCGCCTTGCGCGCCGGGTAGCCGGCCACGTCGGCCATCTCTCGGGCCTTGTCGAGGTGGGCCGCGTAGTTGCCGGTGTCGTAGGTCAGGCCGACCGGCGTCGCATACGGGAACTCGGTGACGAAGTTCTTGCGCCGGATCGCGGCCGGGTCCATCTTCATGTCGCGCGCGGCCTGCTCGACGATGCGCTCGACGACATAGGTCGCCTCGGGCCGGCCGGCGCCGCGGTAGGCATCGACCGGCGCGGTGTTGGTGAACACCGCCTTCACGTCGCAGTAGATCGCGGGCGTCTTGTACTGGCCGGCGAGCAAGGTCGCATAGAGGATCGTCGGCACGCTCGACGCGAAGGTCGACAGGTACGCGCCCATGTTCGCGATCGTCGAGACGCGCAGCGCGAGGAAGTTGCCTTGCGCATCCATCGCCAGCTCGGCCGTGGTCTGGTGGTCGCGGCCGTGCGCATCGGTCAGGAACGACTCGCTGCGCTCGGCCGTCCACTTGATCGGCCGGCCGACGCGCTTGCTCGCCCAGACCAGCGCGACGTCTTCCGGGTACAGGAAGATCTTCGAGCCGAAGCCGCCGCCGACGTCGGGCGCGATCACGCGCACCTTCGACTCCGGCAGGCCGAGCACGAAGGCGCACATCAGGAGCCGCTCGACGTGCGGGTTCTGGTTCGCGACGTAGAGCGTGTAGCTGTCGTCGTGCTTGGTGTAGCTGGCGTTGGCGGCGCGCGGCTCCATCGCGTTCGGCACCAGGCGGTTGTTCGCGAAGCTCAGCTTCGAGACATGCGCCGCCTTCGCGAACGCGGCGTCCACCGCGTCCTTGTTGCCGTGGCCCCAGTCGTAGCAGACGTTGTTCGGCACGTCGTCGTGCACCGCGGTGCCGCAGGTGTCGGCGGTCGTCGTGTCGATGACGGCGGGCAGCTCTTCATAGTCGACGACGACCTTCTCGGCCGCGTCCTTGGCCTGCCACTGCGACTCGGCGACGACGATCGCCACCTGGTCGCCGACGTGGCGCACCTTGCCGTGCGCGAGCACCGGATGCGGCGGCTCCTTCATCGGCGTGCCGTCCTTGCTGTGGATCAGCCAGCCGCACGGCAGGCCGCCGACCTTGGCTTCGGCGAGGTCGGCGCCGGTGTAGATCGCGACGACGCCGGGCGACGCCTTGGCGTCGGCGATGTCGACGGACTTGATGCGCGCATGCGCATAGGGCGAACGGACGAAGGCCGCATAGGTCTGGCGCGGCAGCACGACGTCGTCGGTGTACTGGCCGGCGCCGGTCAGGAAGCGCTCGTCTTCGCGGCGCTTCAGCGGCTGGCCGATGGGACCTTGGTGAGGAACGGACATGTCGGTCATGGCGTGCTCCTGGTGGTCAGACCGGCGTCGGCGTGGCGCCGGACTGGCAGAACTGGATCGCCTTGACGATGTTGTGGTAGCCCGTGCAGCGGCAGATGTTGCCGTCGAGGCCCTCGCGGATCTCCTCTTCGTTGGCGTTCGGGCAGTCCTTCAGCAGTTGCACGCTGGCCATCACCATCCCCGGCGTGCAGTAGCCGCACTGCAGGCCATGGCATTCGCGGAACGCCGCCTGCATCGGATGGAGTGTTCCGTTCTGGCTCAGCCCTTCGATCGTCGTGACCTCGCCGCCCTGCACCTGCAGCGCGAGGACCGAGCACGACTTGATCGCGCGGCCATTCAGATGCACGGTGCAGGCGCCGCACTGCGCCGTGTCGCAGCCGACGTGCGTGCCGGTCAGTTGCAGGTGCTCGCGCAGGAACTGCACGAGCAGCGTGCGCGGGTCGACGCTGGCGCTGACGGCCTGGCCGTTGACCGTCAGGGAAATGGGAATGCTCACGGCTGTCTCCGGTTCGTCGGTGGGAACGTCGCGCTCGCAGCAAGCCCCTGGTCGGCGCAGCAGGCCGAGCGCTCGACCCATTGTTCGGGGAACGAGGCAAGATCGCAAAGGACGGGGTTTCCCTAGGCGTGCGCCAATCCGGCGTGCCGTCCTAAACCGCCGAATCGATACCACCGATCGAAGTGACGCCTGTTCCTACTCGGTCGACCCCCGGCCGGC
This sequence comes from Pseudomonadota bacterium, assembly GCA_018241265.1. Lineage (GTDB taxonomy): Bacteria > Pseudomonadota > Gammaproteobacteria > Burkholderiales > Burkholderiaceae_C > JAFEEF01. Next base: position 114,975 of record JAFEEF010000001.1, read on the forward strand.
CAACGGTGTCTGGCCGTCTCACGCCTCGCCGGCGTCAGGCCGCTTCCCGCACCAACACCGACGGCGAGAAGTCCACCACCCCCTCCGGCTTGTTGCCCCGCGCCCAGGCCAGCAAGGTGGCCGGCGGCATCGGGCGCGCATAGAAGTAGCCCTGCAGCTCGTCGCAGCCGAGCTTCACGAGGATGTCGCGCTGCCCCTCGGTCTCGACGCCTTCGGCGACGACGACCAACCCGAGCGCATGCGCGAGCCGCACGACCGCATCGACGACGGCGCGTGCATCGCTGCTGGTCTCGAGATCCCCCACGAAGCTGCGGTCGATCTTGAGCTGGCGCGCCGGCAGCTGGCGCAGGTAGCTGAGGCTCGAATAGCCGGTGCCGAAGTCGTCGATCGCGATGAAGACGCCGATGCGGGCCAGCCGGTCGAACGTGCGTTGCGTCGCGAGGATGTCCTCCATCGCCACCGACTCGGTGATCTCGCACAGGAGCCGGGACGGCTCGACGCCATGACGCTCGAGCGCATCGCGGATGGACGGAACGAGATCGTCGTCGCGCAGCTGATGCACCGACAGGTTGATCGCGACGCGCATGCGCAGGCCGTCGTCGGCCCACGCGGCCATCTGCCGGCAGGCTTCCTCGATGACCCATAGGCCCAGCGCATTGATCAGCCCGAAGCGCTCGGCCACCGGTATGAACTCGCCCGGGCTCACCATGCCGCGCTGCGGATGGTTCCACCGCAGCAATGCCTCGACGCCGCGGATCTGGCCGCGATCGGCATCGACCTTGGGTTGGTAGTGGAGCTGCAACTGGCCGAGCTCGGCCGCATGCCGCAGGTCGTTCTGCAGGTTGAGCTGCTCGAGCGCGCCGGCATCCATGTGCGCTTCGAACAATGCGTAGGTGTTGCCGCCGGCACGCTTGGCGGCGTACATCGCCGCGTCGGCATGGGCGACGAGCTTGTCGCGCTGACCCTGGTCGGGATGCACGACGATGCCGATCGAGCCGGAGATCCGGACCTGCTGACCCGCGACGTCGAACGGCTCGGCGAGCGCCTGCACGAGGCGCCGCGCGAGCTGCACGCAGTCGGCGAGCGTGGGCACGCCCTCCATCAGCACGAGGAACTCGTCGCCGCCGACGCGCGCGACGGTGTCGTCCTCGCGCGCGGCGACGCGCAGCCGCCGTGCCGCATCCTTCAGCACGAGGTCGCCGGCGGCATGGCCCAGCGAATCGTTCACCGGCTTGAAGCCGTCGAGGTCGACGAACAGCACCGCGAGCCGACCCGCCGTGCGCGCGGCATTGCGGTCCAGCGTACTGCGCGTCAGGCGCTCGAGCGCATGAGCGAGGCGGTCCTCGAACAGCACGCGGTTCGACAGGCCGGTCAACGGATCGAGCAGGGCACGCTCCTGCAGTTCGGCATTGGCCTGCTGCAGCTTGTGGTTGGTCTGCTGCAGCGATTCCGCCAGCCGCGTCGCGGTGCTCTGCATGCGCGCGTCCAGGATCGACGTCAGCAGCGTCAGCGCGAGCAGCAAGACGGCGCTGACGCTGACGACGAGCTCGAGGTTGTGGGCTGCCAGCACGTTCGCCGACAGGCACAGCGTACCCGTCGGGAAGCTCGCTGCCGCCATGCCGGTGTAGTGCATGCCGCAGATCGCGATGCCCATCACGCAGGCCGCGCCAAGCTGGATCAGCGCCGCGCCTCGTCGCAGACGCATCGCGCGCAGCCAGAAGAAGATCATCAGTGCCGCGCCCGACGCTCCCGCTGCGATCACCACCGACAGGGCGATGAGCCACCAGTTCCAGACGATGCCGGGCGACAACTCGAGCGCTGCCATGCCGAGGTAGTGCATCGCGGAGATGCCGGCACCCATCGCGAGCGAGCCGCCTGCCAGGCGCCGCGGCGTCAGAGTACTATGCCCCGCGATGCCGAGCGCCAGGCCGCAGACCGCCACCGCGGCAACCCAGGACAGCAAGGTCAGCCCTTTGGTGTAGCCGAGCTCGATCGGCAGGCTCATCGCGAGCATGCCGACGAAGTGCGTCGACCAGATGCCGGTGCCGAGCACGATCGAGCCGCCGACCCACCAGCTCTTGGCCAGGCCGCGGTCGGCCGCGCGTACGCGCCGCGTGACGTCGAGCGTGACATAGGACGCCAGCGTGGCGATCAGCAGCGAAGCGACGACGACCCACCGGTCGTAGCTGGTGACGAGAAAGGCGGCGGCTTCTGGCATCGGAGGGCACACGGCGGCGAGCGCCGCGACGAACGGAGTTCGCCCGCGCGACGGCGCAGGCACTGAGCCTTGATCGGCCGCTCTCGGCAGAACTCCAGCGCGAATAGCGCCGCGAAGGAATCACTTACATCGTCAGCTGCTGCAACCGATGGGCATCGCGACGCGAATCAGATGGCACAGCTGCGAAAGCCGCAGAACTGCGCGTCGGCCTCCGGGATCGCGAAGTGCCGGTACTTCGCGCTGCGCAGGCGCGCACGGGTCGCGAACGACGCGCCGCGCAGCACCTTGGTCTGGCCGAAGGCCGGCACCGAATGGTCGCGGTCGGGTCCGGCGACGAAGCCGGGATAGGGTCTGAAGGTGCTGGCGGTCCACTCCCAGACGTCGCCCCAGCGCAAGCCGCGGCTCGCGCCCTGGTGCGCGGCCGCTTCCCATTCGACCTCGGTCGGCAGCCTTCGTCCGGCCCAGCGGCACCAGGCGTCGGCCTCGTACCAGCAGACATGCACGGCCGGCTGCGCGGTGGGCACCCGGGCGAGGCGGCCGAAGCGGCGTTGCAGCACGCCCTGGCGCATCTGGTCGACATAGCGCGGCGTGCGCCGCCCTTCGCGCTTGGCCCAGGCCCAGCCGGCGTCGGCCCAGAAGCGCGGCTCGTCGTAGCCGCCGTCCTCGACGAACTCGCAGTACTGCGCCCAGCTCACCGGCTGTGCATCGATCTCGAACTCGGGCACGCGCACCTCATGCGCCGCCTGCTCGTTGTCGAACACGAAGCCGCCGCCCGACTGGCCGAGCATCCAGCGCGTCGCCGGGAAGAACAGCGGCTCGCGCGGCGCGTGCGTGGCCGGCAGGGTCAGCAGCCCGGCATCGAGGCCGAGCATCTGCGCTCCCGCCGCGAACGCCTCGGCGCGCCGGTCTTCCTCGAACAGCGCGAGGCGATAGAAGTAGAGCCGCGCATCGTCGTCGCCATGCGTGCCGTCGAGCAGGTCGAGCGTGGTCTCGAGCGTGTCGACGAGGTACTGCTTGATCGTCTGCAGGTCCGGCAGGTCGAGCGACCAGCGGCCGCCGCGGCGCGCGCGCCCGGCAGTCGCGTCGAACCAGCGGTCGGCATCGGGCAGCAGCGACGCGAGCCGCGTCTGCGCCGGGTTGCAGCGCTCGCCGCGGTCGCGCTGCACGTTGCGCGCGATCCAGCGCTCCTGGTACCAGCCGACGTGGCCGAGCTCCCAGAGCGGCGGGTTGCGTTCGGGCGCGGGCGGCACCTTGAGCGCCGGCCCATACGCCTGCTCGTACGCACCGATCCAGCGCAGCGTGTGGTTGCGCGCGTCCATCAGCGCGAGCGACAGCAAGTCCTTGCCCGCGGCGCGCACCTGCGCCGACGCCATGTTCGGAACTTCGATGTCGAGCACCGCTACTCCCGGGCAGACCTGCCTGACCGGAACGATTGTGACATCGCGCCGAAGGCGGCCGCCCGCGTCGCAATCGCCGCGATCGATCGCCGGCCCTGCGTTCGACCCCGAATCACAGCTCCTGCAGATCGTGCCCCACGACGAGATTGCCGTTGAAGTACGGCTTCACCGCGTCGTACCAGACCTCGTCCTTCAGGAACGGATAGCCGCCCGGCACGAAGTGCGACAGCACCAGCGTCTTGACGCCGGCCTCGGTCGCGATGCGGCCGACCTGCTCGGTCGTCGTGTGGCTCGCGAGCAGGTGCTCGCGCAGGGTCTTCGCATTGGGTTCGGTCGCGATGAGCTGCTCGAGCGACGGCAGGTGCATCACCTCGTGCACCAGCACGTCGGCGCCGCGCGCCAGCTTCACGAGGTTGTCCGATGGCCGCGTGTCGCCCGAGATCACGATCGAGCGATCCGGGCAGTCGAAACGGTACGCGAACGCCGGCTCGACCGGCGGATGCTGCACCAGCGCCGCGGTGACCCTGACGTTCTCGTCCTGCATCACGACGCCGCCGGCGCGGATCTCGTGCGGCACGATCAGGTCCTTCAGCGGCGGCCGGCCTTCGTCGGCGATGCGCGTGCGGATGTCGTAGTCGTTCAGCGCGAGGAACTGGCGCGTCATCTCCGCGAGCGGCGGCGGCCCCCAGGTGTCGACCTTGCGCGCCAGGTCGGTTGCCCAGGCCAGCAGCAGCAGGTTGCCGTAGTCGGCGTTGTGGTCCGAGTGATGATGCGTGATGTAGACGTTGCGGATCGATGCGAGCTTGAGCTTGGCGAGGATCAGCTGCCGCGCCACGCCGTTACCGCAGTCGACCACATAAGACGCGCCATTGACGACGATCACCTGCGCTGGCGCGGCGCGGTTCGGCTTCGGCGTCGGGCCGCCGGCGGTGCCGAGCAGGATCAGGCGCGACTTGCCGGTGTCGGGCGCCGACGCGGGCGCGTCCGCGGTCAGGCCGCGCAATGGCCAGCCCGATGCCAGCGCAGCCGCGCCGGCGAGGAAGCGACGCCGGCTCGGCAGCCCCTCAGCGCGGGTGCCCATCGTCAGTACCCCAACGCCAGCCCGCTGTTGCGCCGCGGGTCGTTGGCACCGTAGAACTTGTTGTTGCCGACCGGCTTGCCGCCCAGCGTCGGCGCGCCGACGAGGATCGCCGCGACGTGGTTGGCCGGCTGCGGCCCGCTGAACTTCTGGCCCCAGCCTTCGAGGATCTTCTTCGTGTCGGGCGACAACGCGAAGGTCTCGATGTTGGTGGTCTCCGGCAGCCACTGCTGGTGGAAGCGCGGCGCGTCGACCGCTTCCTGCACGTTCATGCCGTAGTCGATGACGTTGATGATGGTGTGCAGCACCGCGGTGATGATGCGGCTGCCGCCCGGCGTGCCGACGACCATCACCGGCTTGCCGTCCTTCGTCACGATGGTCGGGCTCATCGAGCTGAGCGGCCGCTTGCCCGGCTCGACCTTGTTGGCTTCGCCCTGCACCAGGCCGTAGAGATTCGGCACGCCGACCTTCGCGGTGAAGTCGTCCATCTCGTCGTTCAGCAGCACGCCCGTGCCGGCCGCGAGCACCTTGGCGCCGAACCAGTCGTTCAGCGTGTAGGTCACCGAGACCGCGTTGCCCATCTGGTCGACGATCGAGTAGTGCGTCGTGTTGCTGCCCTCGTGCGGCGCGACGCCGGGCTTGATGTCCTTCGAGATGCCGGCCTTGTTGGGCTCGATCACGCCGCGGATCTTCGCCGCATAGTCCTTCGACAGCAGGCGGTCGAGCGGGTTCTTCACGAAGTCCGGGTCGCCGAGGTAGCTGTTGCGATCGACGTAGGCATGCCGCATCGCCTCGATCTGGTACTGCACCGCCTGCGCCGAGCGGAAGCCGAGGTCCTTCAGCGGATAGCCTTCGAGCACGTTGAGGATCTCGCAGATGACCACGCCGCCCGAGCTCGGCGGCGGTGCCGAGACGACGTGGAAGCCGCGGTAGTCGCATTCGACCGGCGCGAGCTCGCGGGTCTTGTACTGGTCGAGGTCGGCCTGCGTGATGAGGCCCTTGCCGGCCTGGCTGGACGCGACGATCGCCGAGCCGACCCAGCCCTTGTAGAAGCCATCCTCGCCCTTGTCGCTGATCGCCTGCAGGGTCTTCGCGAGGTCCTTCTGCACGAGCTTCTGGCCGGGCTGGAACGCCTCGCCCTTGTTCAGGAAGATCGGCGCGCTCGCCGGATCCTTCTTGAAGTCGTCGGTCGACGTGACGAGCAGGTCGACGTCGCCCTGGTCGAGCGTAAAGCCGCGCTCGGCATAGGCGATCGCCGGCGCGATCAGCGCCTTGCGCGGCAAGGTGCCGTACTTGGCGCGCGCCGTCTCGAGGCCCGACACCGTGCCCGGCACGCCGACCGCGAGATGCCCGGTCGTGCTGGCGCCCTTGATGACGTTGCCGTCCTTGTCGAGGTACATGTTGGGCGTCGCGCCGAGCGGTGCCTTCTCGCGGAAGTCGAGGAAGGTCTTGCGGCCGTCGGCGAGCTGGATCGTCATGAAGCCGCCGCCGCCGAGGTTGCCGGCGGCCGGATAGACGACCGCCAGTGCATAGCCCACCGCAACCGCCGCATCGATCGCGTTGCCGCCTTCCTTCAGCACGTCGACGCCGACCTGCGTGGCGAGGTGCTGCGCCGAGACGACCATGCCGTGTTCGGCCGCGACCGGTGCCTGCGACGCGGCCTCCACGGCGCCACAGGCGAACGCCGTCACGCTGGCGATCAGCGCGATGCGATGGGTGGTTGTGAGCATCTGTATCCTCGAACGGAAGGGAAACGGGCGCCGACTATAGCCCTCGGTCCGCGCGCTTCCGCTCCGCGTTTTCACGGCTGGATGACAGAGGCCGCATGAGCATCGCGGCGCGGCGACGGCGTTATCCTTGGCGCCCCCGACGCATGGCCTTTCTGCACATCACCGACATCGAGTCGGCCATCAATTGGTGGCGCGAGCGCCATCCCTCGCCCGACGGCATCACCGCCTGCGCCGAGGTGCGGGCGCTCGCCGAGGTCTATGCGCTGATGGTCTACTACCACGAGCCCGCATTCGACGAGGATGCGATGCCGCCGCCGGCGCGCGATGCGTGGCTCGCCTGGTATGCGACGACGCCCGATGCGCCGTGCATCGCGATCTGCTCGACGAGCCAGGGCGATCCGGTCTGCAAGGGTTGCGGCCGCACCTTCGACGAAGTGCAGCGCTGGACCGAGATGACGCCGGGCGAGAAGCGCGGCACGTGGCGCCGCATCACGATGGAAGGCACGGCGTGGCGCTTCAACCGCTATGCTGAACGCTCGGACGGAAGCGCCACAGGCCCGCGGGAAGCGGCGGCTTGACGCCGGACGCGCCGACACCGACCCGTCCGACGCGGTGGGCCAGGCGCAGCCCACACCCCTCGCGGCTGCGCGTGTCACCTCGATGTCACCCCTCGCACCGGTCCGCGGTCTTGCCGCGCGTCGGCTCCGGATGCTCCACTGACGGCGGGCCGCTCGATCGGTCGCCATACAGGGAAGCACCATGCACCTCTCTCGTCGCGCGGCGCTCGCATGCGCCGCACTGACGGTCGCCACGGCGACCGCGCCGCCTGCAGCGGCCGCCACGTTCGATTCGATCAACGGCGCGGCGTCGCCTCCGTTCGTGCTGTACGGCGGCCCGCAGAACATCGGCTGGTTCTACACGCCGCCGACGTCGTACGACCTCGACGGGATCAGCAGCAACTTCGAGCCGGTACCCAACGGCACCGGCTCGCGCACGATCACCGTGCAGATCTGGACCGACCGTCCCGGCAACGGCGGCACGTTGCTCGGCCAGGGGAGCTTCACCGGCAACAGCGCCAGCGGCGGCGTGCTCGGCGCATCGTTCGCTTCGACGCGACTGACCGGCGGAACGAGCTACTTCGTCGACTTCCTCGATACGATCGGGATGGGCGTCAACCTCGGCTCGTGGGCGCTCGATGCGAACGGCAATCCGGCACCGTCGGCCGGTGCGACGACCAATCTCGGCGCCTGGTACCTCGACAACAGCACGAGCGGCGCGCCGACGTTCACCGGACCCGGCTCGGAAGTGATGGACGGCGGCTCGTACTACACCACGGCGACCGGCAATGTGTCGTTCGCTGAACCCATCCTTTACTTCTCCGGCACCGCACCGGTGCCCGAACCGGCGACGATGGCGCTGTTGCTCGGCGGCCTGGCGACGCTCGGTGCCTGGGCGCGGCGGCGCGGCGCCACGCGCGGCTAGCCGCGCTCCGGCGCGCTCATGCGGTGGCGCTGCAGCAGTTCGCCGAAACGCGGGTCGGCGCGCAGCGCGTCGAGGCCCGGGTCGACCCATGCGCAAAAGAAGTTGCAGTCCCGGCTCCCGCCGGCCTCTTCCATCAGGCGCAACGCCGCGTCGTGATCGCCGAGCCGCACCGCGACGAGCGCGAGCTGATACGGCGACAGCCATCGCCGGCCCGTGAAGCGCCGCTGCAGGTCGTTCACCGTTCGATGCGCGGCGGCCGCATCGCCGGCCAGCGCATGGGCCTGCGCGATGCCGATCCAGCCGATGCTCAGATGCGGCAGCTCGTCGGCGATCGCGCGATAGCGCTCGAGCGCGCCGGCGGCATCGCCGCGGTACAGGTCCAGCGCGCCGAGCAGCGAGCGGCCGAGCAGCGAATCCGGGCTCAGATCGAGCAACGCCTGCAGGTGCGATTCGGCCGCATCCCAATCTCGTCGGTAGAGATCGAGCAGCGCCTCGTGCGCACGCAGCGACAGCTCGAGCGGCTCCATCGAGCGCGCCATCTGCAGCTCGGCATGCGCTTCGTCGAAGCGGCCGACGACCATCATGCTGAAGGCCAGCGCATGGTGCAGGTAGGCCGATCCGGGCGCGAGCGCCATCGCCTGGCGGTACATCCGTTCGGCACCGCGCCAGTCGAGGTCGATGCGGTGCCTGAGGCTCGCGAGCAGCGCCAGCGCGTCGCCGCGCTGCGGGTCCAGCGCCAGCGTGCGCTCGGCCGCCTCGGACGCATGGCGCGCGCCGGGCAGCGCCGGCTCGAACAGCATGCCGATCAGGCCGGTCCAGGCACGGGCGATCCCCATGTGCGCATCGGCCAGGCCGGGATCGAGGGTCGCGGCTTCGGTGAATCGGACCAGCGCCTTGCGCAAGCCCGCTTCGGTGCCGGGCCGCAGGAAGAAGTTGCCCCGCGCGACCAGCTCGGCGGCCGCGCCGCAGGCAGGCCCGACCCGGCGCGCCGTGCGCTGCCGGAACTCGGGGATGTAGCCGCCGACCGGCAGCACGATCTCGACCGGCGCGTCGCGCCCGCCGCTCGCATAGTGGCGGGCCAGCCGCTGGCGCAGCCGTCTCGCCTCGACGCGCACGATGCTGTCGGCCGCCGGATCGAAGCGCTCGGCCGAGCGGCCGAACACCTCGATGCCGAGCAGGCTCTCCTTCAGCACCGCGGTGTCGCCGGCAAGGCGCCGCTCGACGAGGTGGCTGAGCAGCCGCTGCTGACCCTTGGCACCGGCGAAGGCGGGCGCAGCCAGCACGCGCGCCAGCTCTTGGCGGACATCGCCGCTCAACGCGGGATCGAAATGCGAATCGGCCAACATCGACGCCCGGGCACCTCCGGCGGGCGATTTCACCACCGCGGCGGCGAGCCTGCCAGCCTGCCGCCCCCGCTTGAACCGGGGGGACGCCAAACGCGTCACGCCCGGCGGGCGATGCGGCCATCGCGCGGCAGCCGGGATGGACGATGGTCAGGCCGTGCTGGGCAAGGTCAGCACGAAGCAGCTGCCGCCGCCGTCGCGTCCTTCGCACCGCACGCTGCCGCCATGGCGTTCGGCGATCTGCTTGACGAGGCTCAAGCCCAGGCCGACGCCGCCAGCCTGCTCGGCATGGCCGGGCAGGCGATAGAAAGCCTCGAAGATGCGCTCGCGCAGCGCCTCGGGCACGCCCGGGCCGCGATCGCAGACGCGCACCTGCGCGGCGTTGCCGACGCGTTCGGTGACGACCTGGATCTCCGAGCCGCCGTAGCGGCGCGCGTTCTCGAGCAGATTGCGCAGCGCGCGCCGCACGAGGCGCTCCTCGCCGACCACGTTGACCGAATCGCCCACGACCGCGGCATCGACATTGGCCGCCTCTTCCGCGGCCAGTCCGAGCAGGTCGATGTGCTCGCTCTTCTCGCGCGTTTGGGCGGCGTCGAGGCGGCTCGCCAGCAGCACCTCCTCGACGAGCGCGTCGAGCTCGGCGACGTTCGTGTCGATCTCGCGCTTCAACGTCGGGCGTCGCGCGGGCGGTGCGTCCTCGAGCATGGACACCGCCATCTTCATGCGCGCGAGCGGCGAGCGCAGCTCGTGGCTGGCGTTGGCGAGCAGTGACTGGTGCGCGCGCACCAGCGCCTCGATGCGCGACGCGGCGACATTGAAGCTCGCGGCCACCGCCGCGACCTCGTCGTGGCCGCTCACCTCGACGCGGTGGTTGAGCGCGCCGGCGCCGAACTGGTCGACGCCGAGCTTGAGCGCTTCGAGCCGGCGCGTGAGCCGCCGCACGACCGGCAGCGCACCGGCCGATACCGCGATGAAGAGCACCGCCAGCACGATCAGCAGGCCGACGCCGCTCTGCCATTCGGGCGGCACGAAGGGCAGCGGCAATATCTCGAGCGGCGGCGCGGTGGCATTCGCCGCCCCGGCGCGCATCGGTCCCTTGGGCCGCATCACGAGCAAAGTGCGGCCGTCCTCGAGACGGACCGCAACGCCGTGCATCCCTTCCTCGGACTGGCGCCGGACATAGGAATCGGACTCGCCGACGCGTTGACCTTGCGCATCGTCGAGCGCGAGCGGCAGGCGCAGGCGCTGCGACCATTCGCGCAGCCCGGCGGCCTGATCCTCGGGCGGCGCCGACACACCCGGCAGCGAGCGCTGGATCAGCTCGGCCCAGGCGGCCATGCGTTCGGCCATCAACGACTGCGCGCGTGCCCGCTCCTGCTCCATGTGGCGCTGGAACACCCAGCCGGACAAGGCGGCGAACAGGAACAGCACCACCACGACGGTGGCGTAGATGCGCAGATAGAGGCTCTTCATCCGGTCGGTCGAGGGCCGCCTGCGCGGCGGCTGGCGCAGGCCTAGCTGCTTTCGTCGGCGTCTTGTTTCCTGGCGAACACGTAGCCGGCGCCGCGTACTGTCAGCACGCGACGCGGCAGCTTCGGATCATCCTCGATCACCGAGCGGATGCGCGAAATATGCACGTCGATCGAGCGGTCGAACGCTTCCAGCGGATGGCCCTTGAGCTGGTCCATGATCTGGTCGCGCGACAGCACGCGGCCGGGACTCTGCGCCAGCACGACGAGCAGATCGAACTGGTGGCCGGTCAGGTCGCAGACCTGGCCGTCGAGACGTGCGACGCGCGCGCCGAGATCGACCTCGAGGCGGCCGAAACGCAGCACGTCGTCGTTCGCCGGCTGCGGCGCGGCACGGCGCAGCAGGGCCTTGACGCGCGCCAGCAGCTCGCGCGGCTCGAACGGCTTGGGCAGGTAGTCGTCGGCCCCGAGCTCCAGCCCGACGATGCGGTCCATCGATTCGCCGCGCGCGGTCAGCATCAGCAGCGGAAGCTGGCGCGTGCGCGTGTTCGCGCGGATCTCGCGGCACAGGTCGAGACCGTCGCCGTCGGGCAGCATCAGGTCGAGTACCAGCGCGTCGAAGGTCTCGCTCGCGAGCAGCGTGCGCCCGGCCTCGAGCGACCCTGCGGTCTCGACCTGGAAGCCCGAATTGCGCAGGTAATCGCCGACCATCGAGGACAGCCGGGCATCGTCATCGACCAATAAAAGACGCGCGCTCATTTGCTGATGCGGCGCCAACGGATGCGGCGCGCTGCGCGCGCCGTCCAGCGCCATCGCGGCGATGCCGCTCTGGAGCGGAAGCATAACGCGTGCGGTCGCGATCATTGCTGACCCTGCTGCTTCATGTGCTCGGCATGCTGCTGCATCATCGCTTCGTGCTGCTGCATGCGCGTGCCGATCGCGGCGCGCTGCTCCGGCGTCAGCACATTGCCGATGTCGAGCATCGCCTGGAGGACGCGGCGGCTGGCCTGATCGTGCTGCGCTTCGAGTTGAGCGCGCACCGACTCGGCCGCGGCGGCATCGACGCTGGCCGAGCTGAAGATCTGCATGCTCTGCTGATGCAGCGTCATTTCCGCTGCGTGCTGCGCCTCGAGATCGGTCGCGGCGGCCTGAGCGATCTGCACGATCTGCGTGCGTTGCGCGTCGGTCGCGTTCAGACCCTTCAGGAAGTGGTCGACATGCTGCGCCACATGCTCGGGCGGGCCCATGAACAGCATGCCCGGACCACCCATCGCCGGCCCATGCATGCCCGGCCCGTGCATCTCGGCCTGCGCCGGCAGCGCCATCGCCACTGCGCCCGAGATCACCGCCGCGGCGGTCGCCAACCCGACGAGCCTGCCCCTGAGACCCACCCTGACTGCTTCGAACATCTTCAGCTCCTGGCCACGCCGGCCATTACCCGGTGGCGGGATGCTCAGTGGGTGCCGTGAAGCCGGCTTGGCCCCGAGGTAAAGATGTGTGAACCGGCTTGCGGCACCTCTCGTTCAAGGCACCTCTCGTTCAACCGTGCCTGAGGAGCTGGGCCCAGTGATGGAGCAGCCACCCGCCGAGCGCAAGCAGCGCGATGGTCACGGTCAGCATGGTTCGCAGGCCGGTCCGGTTGGCGCGGCGGCGCAGCGCAGGCGGCGCGGAGGCAAAGCCCGATGCGAGGGTGGAGGTCGTGCTGGCGAACTCGGAAGGACGCTCGTCGACGGGTTCGTCCTCCCACTGATAAAGATGCGGCTTCTGCGGCATGACGCGCATTGTCCGCGGTTCGATCAGAACGACCCAGCCCGCGGGCGCGGGGGGCGCGGCGACGAACGTCGGCGCATGTGAAAAACTGCCGGCAACTGTGCTGCCGGCAGTTTGTCGTGAGCTCGCAGCGATCAGGCGCCGCTACGGCCGTCGCTCGACGAACTCAGCGTTCCTCGCGTCCCTTCTGCGGTGGCGCTTCGTGCGGTGCCGGAGCCGGATGCGGTGCCGCTTGCGGATGCGGCGCGGCCATGCGCTGCTGCGGCTCCGGACGCGGAGGCGGCGTGCGTTCGGGCTGCGGGCGCGGCGGCTGCGCATGCGCGACCTGTTGATCACGTCGCGCTTCCAGCGGCGGCAATTGAGGCGCCGGCCGCTCGGCTGCTACCGGCGGGCGCGGCGGCGCTGCCGCGACGCGCGGCGCGGGTGCGACCGGGCGTTCCGCCACATGCGGTGCGGGCGCTGGACGGGCTGCCGGAGCAGGTACCGGCCGGGCCGGCGGCGCAGCCTCCGGGCGGGCCGCTGCCACCGGCGGCACCGGCGGCCGCGCAGCCACGTTCGGAGGCGGCGGCACGGGCTTGCGTTCGGCCGCGGCCGCCGGCGGCGCATGGGCCACCTGCGCTGGCGGAACTGCCGGCCGGGCCGCAGCAACCGGCGCGTTGGGCGCGACCGGCGCTGTCGGCGGATGCGCGATCGCCGGATTCGGCGCGCCAGGACGCACGGGCGCGCCCGGAGGCGCCTTCGCGACCACCGTGGGTGCGTTGGCAGCGCGAACCACGCCGGGCGCCGTGAAGACGGCCGGCCGCGGCGTCGCCGCGACCTGCGGCACGCCATGATTGAACTGTGCGCGCTGGGTCGGCGTCGTCATGGCCACGTGCTGTTGCTGCACCTGGATACGCGTCGCAGCGACGTGAGGCAAGCGCTGCACTTGCACCTCGGCGGCGCTGGGACGCGCGACGATGCCGCCCTGGCCACCGTTGTAGCTGACCCGCGTGACGTTGATGTTGTTGACGACGGTCTGGTGGTAGACATTGTGGATGACCGTCCGGTTGATGTTGTTGACGCTGGCGTTGTAGGCGAACACGCCACGGTCCCAGCGGCCGCCCCAGTAGCCGCTGCCGGTGTATCCATAGCCGTAGTCGATGCCGCCGTAGAAGCCGACGCGATCGGCCCAATAGCCCGCATGCCACAAGTAGCCGCCGATGCCGAAGCCCCAGTAGCCGGGCGTCCACAGCAGGCCGACGCGAGGCGCCAGCACCCAGGTGCCCGGCACCCAGTAGTAGTCGCCGATGGCCGGATCCCAGGCCCAATAGCCAGGCGTCCACAGGTAACCCGGGCCGGGAATCAGCGGCTGCTCGTAGACCGGCAGCGGAGGAGGTCCGATGCTGATGGCCAGCGAAACTTGAGACCAAGCAGTAGATGGCGCCAAAGCCGTCAGCGCGGCCGCCAACGATGCGGCCAGTGCAGTGCGTAGTGCAGTGCGTACGAGAGGGATCCTCAAAGAGGTCTTCATGGCAGTTCCTCGAAAAGAGTCGGCCTGGCCTATCAACGCGAGACCGCGAAGGCGGGACGACACGTGCTGGAAAATGTGCTGCCGGCGCAGGCCATGTCGCGTCGGACGACCGCCCGTCCGCGCGCACGCCGATTCCGTGTACGCACATCGCAGATACTTGGCGCAATCTGTCGAAACGCTGCAGCAAGCATGATTCCCTTCGAGCCCAAGCCAGAGTGGATCGAACGCTTCGTCCGGCATGTCGGCGAGCGCGAACTCAACGTCGATCCGGCACGCGTGTGGCGCGATGCCGAAGCGATCTTCGATACCGCCGGCGACATGCCGCCGGAGGATGCAGCGGAGATCTGGATGGACGTGCCCGAACCCGATCCGCTCGTCAAGCCGGACGGCGAAGACGACGAACCGCCGGCCGTCAGCGACGCCTGAGCGCTTCAACCCACGCCGAAAGAAGCAGATGAACCGCTCCCGCCCCTATCGATTCGAGACGCTGGCAGTTCATGCCGGCCATGGCGTAGATCCCGCGACCGGCGCCGTCACGGCGCCCATCCACCTGTCGACGACCTTCGAACGCGCGACCGACGGCAGCTATCCGCAAGGCTATCTGTACTCGCGCAACGACAACCCGAACCGGCACGCGCTGGAAGCCGCGCTGGCCGCCCTCGAAGGCGGCACCGGCGCGGCCGCATTCGCCTCGGGGCTCGCCGCGGTAACGGCCATTTTCCAGGGACTGGAGCCGGGCGATCATGTGGTCGCGCCGGCCGACATCTACCACGGCACCGCCAACGTGCTGAAGCATCTCTTCGCGAAGTGGCAGGTGGCGACGACGTTCGTCGACATGACGTCGCTCGACGATGTGCGTGCGGCGCTGCGCCCGACCACGCGCATCGTCTGGATCGAGACGCCGTCGAACCCGCTGCTGCGCTGCGTCGACATCGCGGCGGTGGCCGATATCGCGCACCGCGCCGGCGCCCGCGCGGTGGCGGACAACACGTTCGCATCGCCGGTGCTGCAGCGGCCGCTCGCGCTCGGCTGCGACATGGTGATGCATGCGACGACCAAGTACCTCGGCGGACGCAGCGACGTGCTCGGCGGCGTCGCGATCACGCGCGCGGACGACGAGGCCTATGCGCAAGTGCGCACCGCGCAGCTCTATGGCGGTGGCGTGGCCGCGCCGTTCGACTGCTGGCTCGTGATGCGCAGCCTGCCCACGCTGTCCTATCGCATGCAGGCGCACTGCGCGAACGCACGCAAGGTCGCGCACTACCTGCGCGCCCATCCGCGGGTCTCCGCGGTGCATTACCCGGGACTCGACGACAGCCCGTACCACGCGCTTGCGCAGCGCCAGATGGCGGACTACGGCGGCATGCTGTCGTTCGAAGTGTACGGCGGACGCGACGCGGCGATGGCGACGGCGGCGCACGTCGAACTGTTCACGCGCGCGACGAGCCTGGGCGGCGTCGAAAGCCTGATCGAGCATCGCGCATCGATCGAAGGTCCGCAGAGCACGACACCGCCGGGACTGCTGCGGGTGTCTGTCGGCCTCGAGCATGCCGACGATCTGATCGACGATCTGGCGCAGGCGCTCGATCGATCCGCCTGATTCGCGCTGATTCGCGCGCATACGCCTCTCTCTGGCACCACGTCCTGCGACCGCCCGGTGCGGGATGGATTCCTACGAGGCAGCGGCGGACCGCCTGACGGGTTGGCTCGGGGCCACAACCCACCATAGCTTGGTCGCAAGGCAATCGTGCCCGGTGACTTCAATCAGGAGAGCGCACATGTCCAGCCAACAAAACCAGCAGAGCGGCCAACAGGGCAGCCAGCAAGGACAAAACAATCCTCAGCAGAACCGTCCGGACGACGCGGGCCGTCAACAGCAACAACAGCATGGCGAACGCGATCGCCAGCAACAAGGCACGCAAACACCCGGCCAGCAGAGCGGCGGCAGTGCCTCTCAGCAGAACGATCAGTCCAAGCGCGATCAGCAGCGCGGCTCTTGAGCCGGCCCGCTTCGATCATCGAGCCGCCCGAGGGCGGCTTTTTTGGCGCCGGGATGGTCCCTGGCGGAGAGGGAGGGATTCGAACCCTCGATACGGTGATACCGTATACCGGATTTCGAGTCCGGCGCATTCGACCACTCTGCCACCTCTCCGTTCTGGTGTGTTCGGCAGGTCGCCGCCGAGCCGCGCATTCTAGCGCAGCGGTGGCCTCGTCAGGCCTCGGTGTGCAGATGCAGCGCCGTCAGCCTTGCATCGCTGAGACGCGTGTGCCAGTGCTGCCCTGGCGCAAGCGGCCAAGCGTCGGTGATCGTGCCGGTCGTCACGACGTCACCCGGTGCGACACGCCACATCGGCGACTGCGCAGCCATCTCGTCGACCCAGAGGCGCAGCGCGTTCAAGGGGCCCCCGAGCACGATGTCGGCGACGCCGCGATCGACGAGACCGGTCTCGCGGTGCAACTCGACGCGCAACGTCGCCAGTTCGGCGCCGAGACCGGTGCCGTAGCGATCGATCGGAACGCGCGGGCCGATGTAGAGACGGCCATGCAGCGCGAAATCGGCCACCGTGTCCGCCGCGGCAAAGCGCCAGCCTTCGTAGTGCGTGTGCACGATCTCGAAAGCGTGCGCGACCCATTCGAGGCAGCCGGCGAGTTCGCCTTCGCTCATCCCGGCGCGGGGTGACGATCGAAAGCCGAACGCCACTTCAGGCTCGAGACGCGGCTGTACCAACGGCGCCAGCGACACCTGCGCGGTATGGCCGTCGAGGAACCGCGCGGTGCTGTCCCACACCGGCCCCCAGATCGGCGCGTGGACGCCGTAGCGCGACCAGATGCCGCGGTTCGTGAAGCCGATCTTGTAGCCGAGCGGGCGCTCGCCGCGCGCGATGCGGCGCGCGCGGATCGCGTCGGCGACGCCGTAGGCTTCGGCAAGACCGAAGGCCGGATCGGCAGCCGACGGCAGCGGCACGACCTCGGCCGCGTCGCAGGCCGCGAGCAGGCGATCGGCCAGGGCCTCCATGGCCATCGCTCAGACCTTCAGAACCGCGAGGCCGCGCATGTACGGGCGCAGCGCCTCGGGCACCGTCACCGAGCCGTCGGCGTTCTGGCAGTTCTCGAGCACCGCGACGAGCGCGCGGCCGACTGCCAGCCCAGAACCGTTCAACGTGTGCACGAGCTCGTTCCTGCCCTGCTCGTTCTTGTATCGCGCCTGCATGCGCCGCGCCTGGAACGCGTCGCAGTTCGAGCACGAGCTGATCTCGCGGTAGGCGTTCTGCGCCGGCACCCAGACCTCGAGGTCGTAGGTCTTGGAAGCGCTGAAGCCCATGTCGCCGGTCGACAGCAGCACGACGCGGTACGGCAGCTCGAGCTTGCGCAGGATCGCCTCGGCATGGCCGACCATCTCTTCGAGCGCCGCATTGCTCGCGTCGGGCCGCACGATCTGCACCATCTCGACCTTGTCGAACTGGTGCTGGCGGATCATGCCTCGCGTATCGCGGCCCGCACTGCCGGCTTCGGAGCGGAAGCACGGGCTGTGCGCGGTGAGCCGGATCGGCAAACGGTCGGCCGCGATGATCTCTTCGCGCACGCTGTTCGTCAGCGAGATCTCCGAGGTCGAGATCAGGTACTGCTCGGTCGCCGCGGCCTCCGCGATGCCGCCCTCGCCTTCCTCGCCGCGGTAGACCCAGAACATCTGGTCCTTGAACTTCGGGAGCTGGCTGGTGCCTTCGAGCGCCTCGCGGTTGACGATGTACGGCGTGTAGCACTCGGTGTAGCCGTGCTCCTCGGTCTGCACGTCGAGCATGAACTGCGCGAGCGCACGATGCAGTCGCGCGATCGGCCCGCGCAGGAACGAGAAGCGGGCGCCCGACAGCTTGCCGGCGGTCTCGAAGTCCATGCCGAGCGGCCCGCCGAGATCGACGTGGTCCTTCACGGCGAAGTCGAACGCACGCGGCGTGCCCCAACGGCGTACTTCGACGTTGGCGGCCTCGTCCGGGCCGACCGGCACATCGGCCTGCGGCAGGTTCGGCAAACCCATCAGCAGCGTCGACAGTTCGGCCTGGATCGCGTCGAGGCGCTCGGACGACGCCTTCAGCGCATCGCCGATGTCGCCCACTTCGGCCATTTCGGCGGAGGCGTCCTCGCCCTTGCCCTTTTTCCGGCCGATCGCCTTGGAGAGGCTGTTGCGCTGCGCCTGCAACTCCTCGGTGCGCGTCTGGATCGCCTTGCGCTCGCTCTCCAGCGCGCCATAGCGGTCCACGTCGAGGAACGGCTGGGGCGACTTGCGCGTCTCGAGACGCGCGACGACGTGCGCAAGGTCCTTGCGCAGCAGGTTGATGTCGAGCATGGCGACGGCCGCGTGACGACGCGGCGGCGAGGGAGTCCGTGGAGCGCGGATTGTAGGCAGCGCACTCGCTGCCCGACGGCAGCTCAGACCGGCTGCAACGCCCGCTGGATCACGACGGGCTGCGGCACCACGGCGGCAGCGCGCGCATCGCACAGCACGCGCGTCGCGCACTCGGCACAGCGCCCGCATTGCGTCGCCACGCCCAGCTCGAACTGCAGGCACTCGAGGCTCTCGGCACCGTCCGCCACGGCCTGGCGGATCTGACGGTCCGAGATCTTGCGACAGACACAAACGATCATCTTGCGCGCGCGCCTTTCATGCCTGCTGCGTCGTCAGCCGGGATCGCCCATCTGCGACTGCAGGTAGTTCTCCAGCCCGACCTTGCCGACGAGGTCGATCTGGGTTTCGAGGAAATCGATGTGCTCCTCGGTGTCGTCGAGGATGTCCTGCAGCAGGTCGCGGGAGACGTAGTCGCGCACCGACTCGCAGTAGGCGATGCCATCCTTGATCGTCGCCTGCGCGCCTTGCTCGGACTTCAGGTCGCACTCCAGGATCTCGGGCACGTTCTCGCCGATCAGCAGCTTGCCGAGATCCTGCAGGTTGGGCAGGCCGTCGAGCATGAAGATCCGCTCCATCAGGTGATCGGCGTGCTTCATCTCGCCGATCGACTCCTCGCGTTCCTTCTTCGCCAACTTGTCGAAGCCCCAGTGCTTCAGCATGCGGTAGTGCAGGAAGTACTGGTTCGTGGCGGTCAGCTCGTTCTTCAGCTGGGCGTTCAGGTGCACGATGACTTGCGGGTCGCTTTGCATGTTGTGGGCTCCGGTTGGATCGGCCGCAACCTCCTGCGTTGCAGCAGGTCCATTGTGGAGCCTGCCTGCGGCCGCCCTGCCGGGCGAGCGCCGTGTCGACATTATGATTGCTAATCGTTCTTGTTTGCAAGGCGATCTGGCGATGCCCCTGCTGCGCCTGTGCCCGGCCGATGACCGTTCATGCTTTGCTGTACGCCGGTCTTCCGGCGTCCCGAACCTCGGCGCCGGCGTGCGCGCAGACCCCACAGCCGGTGCAGCGCGACCCACACCGGCAGCGCCAGCCCGGCGATCCAATGGAGCAACGAGACGCGCTGGTGCGCATCCTCGGTGCCGTAGTAGAGCCAGAGGCCACTGACCGCGAGCCACAGCAGCAACGCGACCAGCACGGTGCCGCTGCGCCGATTGCGCTGCCGATACCAGCCGGGCCGCGCATGCATCGGCAGGATGCTGCCGACGACGACGAGCGCGGCATAGGCCGCGATGCCGTGCACGCGCAGGCACCACGCCGCGGCCAGTCGCGATGCGCCCGTGGCGGCGTCGTCCGATCCCCAGGTTGCGACCAGCCAGCCGATGCCGCTGAGCGTCAGGACCGCCAGCGCGGCATAGAGCGCGAGGCGCTGTCCGCGCGGCAACGCGATCGGCAGCGGCGTCATGCCTCTCACGCCACGCGCTCGAGGCGGCCGGAGGCGTCGACCGAGAAGCCCTGCGCGTCGTGCCGGCGCAGCAACGGCGCGGCGTCCGGGCCGAGGATCGCGACGACCTTGGTCAGCGCATCGGCGATCAGGCATGACGGCGCGACGACCGAGACGGCTCGATCGACCCAGCGCGCGCGCCGACCGCGCACGACGAGCGCGGAGGCGTCTTGATCGCTGGAGCCGGCGTACGGCCCGGACGTCGCGATGGCGCCATCGGCCAACGCGCCGGCATCGACCAGCACGCCGTCCGGACCGCGCACCGCGATCCGCTGCGGCTCACCCCCGCGCAGCGCCAGGTCACCGCCGGCGTTGACGCGCACGATGGACAGGCCGGCATCACCCATCGCGGCGACCGCGGCATCGACCGCCGCGCCCTTGGCGATGCCGCCGAGGTCGATCCAGATCGGTCGCAGCACGGTCAGGCGGCCGTCGTCTTCGAGACGCAATGCTTCGGCCGCGAGCGCTGCCGTGCCGGGGCAAGACACGGGCGGCATCGGCAAGCGGCCGCGCGCGACCAGTTCGGCGCCGACGCCGACGTCGAAGATGCCGTCGCTTTGCGCCGACAGCGCCAGCGCCGCAGCGATCACATGGCGGGTCTCCGGTGCGAGGTCGAGCGTCGCGCCGCGGCGTGCCGCGGCGATCGCCCGGACGTCGCTGCCGGCCTCGTGAAAGCTCATCGCCGCGTGGTAGCGGGCTACGCAGCCAAACGCCGCATCGGCCGCACGCCGGTAGGCGGGCTCGTCGGTCGTGCAGGCGGCCACTTCGACGATGGTGCCCAGCAACGGGCGCGCGCGACGCCGCCAGGAGGCGGCGTTCGCCTCGCGCGGCACCGGCGCGAGGCGCGAGGAACGGCTGTTGATGTCGATCAATGGATGTGGCGATGCCCGGCGAAGGCGGTCATTGTTGGGGCATTGTTGCATTGCGCCCCGCGCGCTTCCGCGCGGCGTGCCGCCGGCCGAGGCGGCTCGCCTATCCACGACGCGAGTGCTGCTTACGACCGTCGCCAGATCGAAAGAAATGAGAGACAATCTCATTTGCATACCTACTCGTGCTATCCGGCGCCCTCCCGCCCCCTCCCGTCCCATGCTGCTGAACGAATTGCCCAACGGCGCCCGCGCGACGGTCGACCGGCTCGTCGCCGCGTCGCACGAGGTCGACGAAGGCGCGCTGCGCCGCCTGGCCGAGATCGGCTTCATACCCGGCGAGCCGCTGCAGCTGCTGCGTCGCGGCCCGGGCGGCCGCGAGCCGCTGGCGGTGCTGATCGGCGAGACGATGTTCGGGCTGCGCCTGCTGGAAGCGCAGTGCATCCGCGTGACGCCCGCGGTGGCGGCCTGACACCATGTCCGCGACGTCGCAGGCCCTGCCGACCACCCAGCCGCCGCTCTGGAGCGTCGCGCTGGTCGGCAATCCCAATTGCGGCAAGACCGCGCTGTTCAACCTGCTGACCGGTGCGCGCCAAAAGGTCGCCAACTACGCCGGCGTGACGGTCGAGCGCAAGGTCGGCCTGGCGAAGCTGCGCAACGGCCGGTCGGTGTCGGTGATCGACCTGCCCGGCGCCTACAGCCTCTCGCCGGCGACGCCCGACGAGCAGGTCACGCTCGAGGTCGTGCAAGGCGTGCGCCGCGGCGAGGCGGCGCCGCACGCGATCGTCGCGGTGGTCGACGCGACCAACCTGCGCCTGAATCTGCGCCTGGTGCTCGAGCTGAAGCGCCTCGGCAGGCCGATGCTGGTCGCGCTCAACATGGCCGACCTCGCGCGCTCGCAGGGCTTGGCGATCGACGTCGCGAAGCTGTCGGCCGAGCTCGGCTGTCCGGTCGTCGAGACCGTCGCGGTCAAGCACGACGGCCATGCCGGACTCCTGGCGCTGCTCGAGCGCGAATTCAGCGGTACCGCGCCGGAACCGGAGTCGATCGCGCCGACCGTCGCGCGCGGCCCCGCGACGACGCCGGCCGACCTGCAGCGCGAAGTACGCCGCATCCTCGCGATCACCGCACCGCAGGCAGGGCAGTTCCAGCGCTTCCACCACCGCATCGACGGCGTCGTGATGCATCCGGTGTGGGGCCTGGTGCTGCTGGCGGCGATCCTGTTCCTGATCTTCCAGGCCGTGTTCTCGTGGGCCAACGTGCCGATGGACGCGATCAAGGCCGCGATGGACGGCGCCGGCGCCTGGACCACCGCGCACATGCCCGACGGGCCGCTGCGCAGCCTGCTGGTCGACGGCGTGATCGCCGGTGCCGGCAACGTGATCGTCTTCCTGCCGCAGATCCTGATCCTGTTCTTCTTCATCCTCGTGCTCGAGGATTCGGGCTACCTGCCGCGCGCCGCCTTCCTGCTGGACACGCTGATGGGCAAGGTCGGCCTGTCGGGGCGCGCCTTCATCCCGCTGCTGTCGAGCTTCGCCTGCGCGATCCCCGGCATCATGGCGACACGCACGATCGCGAACTGGAAGGATCGGCTCGCGACCATCATGATCGCGCCGCTGATGACCTGCTCGGCACGGCTGCCGGTCTATGCGCTGCTGATCGGCGCGTTCGTCCCCGAGCGCAGGGTCGGCATCTTCAACCTGCGCGGGCTGACGCTGTTCGCGCTCTACGTCGCCGGCGTCGTGTCGGCGATGGCGGTCGCCTGGTTCTTCAAGCGCGTCTGGATCAAGAGCCGCTACCAGCCGCTGATGCTCGAGTTGCCGCCGTACCGCGTGCCTGGCCTGCGCAACCTCGCGCTCGGCCTGTGGGAGCGTGCGGTGATCTTCCTGCGCCGCGTCGGCGGGATCATCTTCTCGTTGATGGTGATCCTGTGGTTCCTGTCGAGCTATCCGACGCCGCCGGCCGGCGCCGACCTGAGCCACGTGCCGGCGATCCAGTACAGCTTCGCCGGCATGCTCGGCCGCGCGCTCGAGCACGTGTTCGCGCCGATCGGCTTCAACTGGCAGATCTCGATCGCGCTGGTGCCGGGCCTCGCGGCGCGCGAGGTCGCGGTCGGCGCGCTCGGCACCGTCTACTCGATGTCGGCCGCGGGCGATGCCGTCGCCGATGCGCTGTCGCCGGTGATCGCGAAGGACTGGTCGCTCGCGACCGCCTACGCGCTGCTCGCGTGGTACGTGTTTGCACCGCAGTGCATCTCGACGCTCGCAGTGGTGCGGCGCGAGACCAACTCGTGGCGCTATCCGGTCGCGATGGCGACCTACCTGTTCGTGCTGGCGTACGTGGCGGCCTTCGTGACCTACCGCGCCGCGCTTTGGCTGGGAGCCTGACGATGATGACGCTGCAGGGCTTGTTCGTTGCGCTGATCGTGGCCGGCTGCTGCGTCTACGCCGCCTGGACGCTCATGCCTTCCGCGGCGCGGCGTACGCTGGCCGGCGCACTGTCGAAGCTGACGCTGCCCGCGCCGGTCGCGCGCCGGATGGCGAAGGCCGCCACGGCATCGACCGGCTGCGGCTGCGACGGCTGCGATCGCAGCGAAGTCACCCGCCCGGCCATGCCGGCCGGCACACGGCCCGTCGCCTTCCATCGCCGGGTCGGCCGTTGAGGCCTCCCGGCACGCGCCTCACTCCGGCGCTCGCCCCATCGCCTTGTCGCCCAGCCCCTTGGGCAGCGGGAAGTGCGTCTTCTCCTCGACGCCCGCCAGGCTGCGGACCGATACCGCGCCCAATGCGCGCAGCCGCTCGATCACCTGCTTGACGACCGCCTCCGGCGCCGACGCGCCTGCCGTCAGGCCGACACGGCGCTTGCCGTTCAGCCACTCGACCCGAAGATCATCGGGACCATCGACCATGTAGGCGTGCGTACCGAGCCGCTCGGCGAGCTCGCGCAGGCGGTTGCTGTTCGAGCTCGTCGGGCTGCCGACGACGATCAGCACGTCGACGCCGGGCGCGAGCAGCTTGACGGCATCCTGGCGGTTCTGCGTGGCGTAGCAGATGTCCTGCTGCTTCGGCTGGCGCACCTGCGGGTAGCGGCGCTTCACCGCCGCGAGGATCTCGGCCGCATCGTCGACCGACAGCGTCGTCTGCGTGACGACCGCCAGGCGCGTGGCCGGATCGAGCGTCAGCCGCTCGACGTCGGCCACGTCCTCGACGAGATGGATGCCCTCGCTGAGCTGACCCATCGTGCCCTCGACCTCGGGATGGCCCTTGTGGCCGATCATCACGAACTGGTAGCCCTCGCGGTGCAGCTTCGCGACCTCGACGTGCACCTTGGTGACGAGCGGACAGGTCGCGTCGAACACCGAGAAGCCGCGCGCGTCGGCGTCGCGCCGCACCGCCTGAGAGACGCCGTGCGCGCTGAACACCAGCGTCGCGCCCACAGGCACTTCGGCCAGGTCCTCGATGAAGATCGCGCCCTTGGCCTTCAGGTCGTTGACGACATAGGTGTTGTGGACGATCTCGTGACGCACGTAGATCGGCGCGCCGAATTTCGCGAGCGCGCGCTCGACGATCTCGATCGCGCGGTCGACGCCGGCACAGAAACCGCGCGGCTCGGCCAGCACGATCTCTGCGAGCTTCTCGTTCGTCATCGTCACAGCACTCCGATCAGTTCGACTTCGAAGGTCACCGGGCGACCTGCGAGCGGATGGTTGAAGTCGACCAGCAGCGAGCGGTCGGCGCCGACGTCGCGCACCACGCCGGCATAGCTCGCCGCGCCGTCGGGCGCCGGGAACTGCACGACGTCGCCGACCGCATAGTCCTCGTCCGGATCGCCGTAGCGTTCGAGCATCGCGCGGGCGACGCGCTGCACCAGCTCGGGATTGCGCTCGCCGAACGCCTCGCCGGCAGCGAGCTCGAACGAGCGCCGCGTGCCTTCGGCCAGGCCGAGCAGGCGCTCTTCCATCGCCGGCGCGAGCGACCCTGCGCCGATCGCCAAGGTCGCGGGCTTGCGGTCGCGAAACGTGTTGATGAGGTCGTCGCCGTCCGGCCCCGCGAGGCGGTAGTGCAAGGTGAGGAACGACCCGGGGCGTACGTGGTTCAAAAGCGCCTTCCCGGTTTGAGGGGCAGGCACTGCACGGCGCTGCCGATAGACTGGCCGCGATTTTACCGAGTCGATCCGCTGAACATGGCGCTGAAGGACATCCCGAGCGACGCGCGGCCGCGCGAGCGGCTGCTGGCGCTCGGCCCGGCGGCGCTCGCCGATGCCGAGCTGATCGCGCTGCTGCTGCGCACCGGCCGGCCCGGGATCACGGTGTTGCAGTTCGCGCAGCAGCTCCTCGATGCGTTCGGCGGACTCGCCGGCCTGCTGCATGCCGAGGCCGGCGACCTGAAGCGCGTCAAGGGCCTCGGTCCCGCCAAGCGCGCCGAGATCAGCGCGGTGATGGAACTGGCACGCCGCACGCTTCGCCAGCCGCTCGCCGAAGCGGCGGTATTCGCCGACCCGGCAGCCGTCAAGGCCTACCTGCAGCTCCAGTTGGGCGGCTACCGCCACGAGGTCTTCGCGGTGCTGTTCCTCGATGCGCAGATGCGCCTCTTGCGCCTCGAGGAGATGTTCCGCGGCACGCTCACGCAGACCAGCGTGTATCCGCGCGAGGTGGTGCGCCGCGCGCTCGAACTGCATGCGGCGGGCGTGATCCTGGCGCACAACCATCCGTCCGGCGCCGCCGAGCCGTCGAAGGCGGACGAGTTCCTGACGCAGGCGCTGAAGAGCGCGCTGGCGCTGATCGACGTGCGCGTACTCGACCATTTCGTCGTCGGACGCGGCCAAGTCGTGTCGTTCGTCGACCGCGGGCTGCTCTGAAGTGAAGATCGTCCACAGCCTCGCCGAACTTGCCGCGCTGAAGAAGGCGATGCACGAAGAGCGCCGCGCCGCCGAGGCGAAGGCCGAGCGATTGCGCATCGAGCAGCGCGAGCGCAACCTGTTCGTGCTCGCGGTCGGCGACGTCGTGCCGCTGCGGCGCCGTGCCGTACCGCCGCCCGATCGCCCGAAGCCGAGCGCCATACCGCAGCAGCGCGAGCGCGACGAGGCGCGCGTGCTCGAAGAGGCGATCTCCGACGAGTTCGATGTCGAGTCGCTGCTCGAGACCGACGACACCTTGTCGTTCCGGCGCCGCGGCATCGGCGCCGACGTCGTGCGCAAGCTGCGCCGCGGGGTCTGGGCGATCCAGGCACAGCTCGACCTGCACGGTCTGCGCCGCGACGAGGCACGCGCGCGGCTCAACGCCTTCCTGCACGATGCCGAACGGGCCGGCTTGCGCTGCGTGCGCATCGTGCACGGCAAGGGCAACGGCTCGCCCGGCCGCACGCCGGTGCTGAAGGACAAGGTGCGGGCCTGGCTGGTGCAGAGCCGTCAGGTGCTCGCCTATGTACAGGCGCGCGCCGACGAGGGCGGGCACGGCGCGCTGGTCGTGCTGCTGCGGCCGACGCGCGCCTGACCTTCGACGCTCAAGCGCCGGCGCGGTTGCGCATCCAATCGGCGGTCTTGAAGAACGCCTCGGCGAGACCCTGCGCGTCGCCCTCTTCGATGCCGCGCTCATGCATCGCCTGGCGCATGCAGGCCATCCACTGGTCGCGTTCGCGCACGCCGATCGAAAACGGCAGGTGGCGCGCGCGCAGCATGGGATGGCCGAACCGATCGGTGTAGTGCGCCGGCCCGCCGAGCCAGCCGCAAAGGAACCAGTAGAGCTTGTCGCGCGAGCCGTCGAGCGTGGTCGGATGCAGCGCGCGCAGCGCCGCATAGGCCGGCTCGAGGTCCATCAGGTCGTAGAAGCGGTCGACCAGCGCACGCACCGCGGGCTCGCCGCCGAGCTGTTCGTAGGGAGTCGTCATAGGCGGATTTTCGCCGCTTTCGAGACGAGCTCGCCTCGCGAACGAACCGTGCGCAGCGCAGTCAGCCGATCAGCTTCGTCGCGATCTGCGTGATCGCCTGCGCCGCTGCCGATCCGGGCAAGGCCTGCATCAGCAGCTCGCGCCGCTGCACCGCTTCGCGCACGCTCGGATCGACGGGAATCTCGCCGAGCAAGTCGAGCTTGACTGCCGCGCCGGCGAGCTGCGGCGACACGTACCGGTCGACGACGAGCTGGAGCTGGCCGCGCACCGCGCGACCTTCGCCCGGGCGCCCCGACTGGTTGACGACCATGCGGATCTGCTGGCGTGCGTATTGCGTCGCGAGCACCTTGATGGTCGCGTAGGCATCGGTCATCGACGTGGGCTCGGGCGTCGCGACGATCAGCACCTCGTCGGCCAGCGATACCGCATACAGCACGACGTCGGAGATGCCGGCGCCGGTGTCGATCAGGATGCGGTCGTAGCGCGGCTTGACGCGCTCGAGGATGCCGACGAGCTGCTCGCGCACCTCGGGCGTCAGCCGCGAATATTCGACCAGCCCGGAGCCGGCGAGCAGCACCGAGAAGCCGCCCGGCGCCGGCAGGATCGCCTCGTCCAGATCGGCCTTGCCGGTGAACACGTCGTGCAGCGTGATCTTCGGATAGAGGTTCAGCACCACGTCGAGGTTGGCGAGGCCGAGGTCGGCATCGAGCACGAGGACGCGCTCGCCTTGGCGTGCGAGGGCCGCGGCCAGGTTGGCCGACAGCATGGTCTTGCCCACGCCGCCCTTGCCGCTCGTGACGGCAAGGCTCCGCGCGCGCGGGCCGGGGCTCGCGGATAGGCTCATTCGAAGTCCTGAAAGAGAGAGGTGCCGAACAGCAGGCTGCGCTCCTCGGCGCTGACCTGCATCGCCGGCGAAGGCTCGAGACAGACGCGGTTGCGGCCGGTCGCCTTGGCGCGGTAGAGCTCGCGATCGGCGCGCTCGATCCAGAGCAGCGGCGACGTGCGCACCCATTGCGGCGCGAACGCACCGCCGACGCTCACCGTCACGCGCACGGTCTGGCCCGGCGCGACGACGACGCTGCGCCCTTCGACCTTGCTGCGCACCCGCTCGGCGACCATCTCGCCGAACGCCGGCGGGCACTTCGGCAGGATCATCGCGAACTCCTCGCCGCCGAAGCGCGCCACGGTGTCCATCGGCCGTACGCAATCGGCCAGCGCACGCGCCACCAGTTGCAGCACGATGTCGCCGGCCGCATGACCATAGGTATCGTTGACGCGCTTGAAGTGATCGATGTCGATCATCAGCACGAGTGCCGGCTCGCCGGCGCGTGCGACGCGATCGATCTCGGCCGCGAGCGCCAGTTCGAACTGGCGGCGGTTGGCCAGGCCGGTCAGCGCGTCGCGGCTCGACAGGTCGCACAGCGCATCGATGAGCTGCTGCAGCCAGGCCCCGTCGCCGAGGCTCGCGCGGTCGGGCAGCGTACGGCCGGACTGGCGCAGCAGCCGCTCGGCCAGCCCGAGTCGCAGCTCGACGGAGGCGACGTCCAGCGGAACCGGCATCGAAGGGGCGGGATACGGAGGCACGCAGGGGGCGCGCAGAGGCACGCCAGGGCGGGAGGGAATCGAACCAGTCTAGCAGCGCGCCGGCACGGGGATCGCGCGATCAGGGCCGGCATTGCCGGCCATCTCCACGGTCTGCCGATACCTCAAGCCCGCCTGCGGAACTGCCGATATCGCCGGAAGCCTGCCGGGCCACGCCCCGGCACATGGACGCACGCCCACATCCCGAGGGAGACCCGCTTGACCGTTGCAGCGCCGCCCGTCGCAACCGCCCGACCGCCAAGTACCGGTGCCGGCCCTGGTGCCGAGGCCGAGTTCGCCTTCAGCGGCGCCGACTTCGAGCGCGTGCGCAACCTCATCTACCAGCGCGCCGGCATCAGCCTGCACGCCGGCAAGCATGCGATGGTCTACAGCCGCCTGTCGCGCCGCCTGCGCGAGACCGGGCACCGCTCGTTCGGCGTCTACCTGCAGGCGCTCGAGCAGGCGACCGGCCCGCAAGCCGACCGCGAGTGGCAGGAGTTCGTCAACTGCCTGACCACCAACCTGACGGCGTTCTTCCGCGAGGAGCACCATTTCCACGCGCTCGTCACCGACCTGCGCGCACGCAAGGGCCAGAGCCTGCGCATCTGGTGCAACGCCGCGTCGACCGGCGAGGAGCCGTACACGATCGCGATGACGGTGCACGAGGCGCTGGGCGCCAATCCGCCGGTCAAGATCTTCGCGAGCGACATCGACACCAATGTGCTCGCCACCGCCGGCCGCGGCGTCTACCCGGCCGATGCGCGCGGCCTGACGCCCGAGCGCAAGCGCCAGCACTTCCTGCGCGGCAAGGGCGACAACGACGGGCTGATGCGCGTCAAGCCCGAGCTCGCCCGAATGATCGATTTCCGCGTGCACAACCTGATGGACCCGCGCTGGTCGCTCGGCGAGCCGTTCGACTTCGTGTTCTGCCGCAACGTGATGATCTATTTCGATGCCAAGACGCAGCGCGCGGTGCTCGAGCGCATGCATGCGGTGATGAAGCCGGGCAGCCTGCTGTACGTGGGTCACTCGGAGAACTTCAACGAGTCGCGCGACCTGTTCCAACTGCGCGGCAAGACGATCTACGGACGCGTCTGAAGTCCCCGCATCTCCGAGGATCCCCACCATGTCTGTCGCCGCCGCACCCGTCCCTTCCTCCGCCGTCCCGGCGCCGCCGCGCTCGCGCCTCGCCGAGCTGAAGCAAAAGCGCCGCGCCCCCGGCGAAGCCTCGTTCTTCTACTACGACGCCGCCTTGAAGAACGACGCGGTGAAGGTCCTGCCCGGCGAGTACTTCGTCGACGACCAGGATCTCCTGATCATGACGACGCTCGGCTCCTGCATCGCCGCCTGCCTGTGGGACCGGCACGCGCGCGTCGGCGGCCTGAACCATTTCATGCTGCCCGACGGCGCCGGCCAGGGCGGCCGCTACGGCGCCTACGCGATGGAAATGCTCATCAACGAGATGATGAAGCGCGGCGCCTCGCGCGCGTCGATGGAAGCCAAGGTGTTCGGCGGCGGCCAGGTCGTCGCGGGCATGCACTCGCTCAACGTCGGCGAGCGCAACACCACTTTCGTGATCGACTACCTGAAGGCCGAGCGCATCCCCATCATGTCGCGCGACGTGCTCGGGCCGCATGCGCGCAAGGTGTGCTTCCTGCCCGCCAGCGGCAAGGCGATGATCAAGCGCCTCGCCGCCACGCATCCCGAGGAGTTGCTCGCACAGGACCGCGTCGCCGCGCAGCGTGCCGCGCCGACGTCGAACCAGGGCGGCTCGATCGACCTGTTCTGAACCCCGAACCCGATCCGACCACGGAGAACCGAAAAATGCCCAAGACCCGCGTGGTGGTGGTGGACGATTCCGCGCTCGTGCGCAGCCTGCTCGCCGAGATCATCAACCGCCAGCCCGACATGCAGTGCATCGGCAGCGCGGCCGATCCGCTCGTCGCGCGCGAGATGATCCGCAACCTCAACCCCGACGTCATCACGCTCGATGTCGAGATGCCCCGCATGGACGGCATCGACTTCCTGAGCAAGCTGATGCGGCTGCGGCCCATGCCGGTCGTGATGGTCTCGACCCTGACCGAGCGCGGCGCCGACGTGACCTTGCGCGCG
This sequence comes from Pseudomonadota bacterium, assembly GCA_018241265.1. Classification (GTDB taxonomy): domain Bacteria; phylum Pseudomonadota; class Gammaproteobacteria; order Burkholderiales; family Burkholderiaceae_C; genus JAFEEF01. The sequence continues at coordinate 145,259 of JAFEEF010000001.1, forward strand.
CTCGAGCTCGGCGCGATCGACTTCGTCGCCAAGCCGAAGATCGGCGTGGCCGACGGCCTGCGGCTGCTTGCCGAGGACATCACCGACAAGATCCGGGTCGCGTCGAAGGCGCGGATGCGCAAGCCGATCGCGGTGCCGGCCACCGGAACGCCGACCCCTGCCGCGGCACGGCCGCCGGTCGCCCTCGGTGCGCTCGGGCGTCTCTCGACCGAGAAGCTCGTCTTCATCGGCGCCTCCACCGGCGGCACCGAAGCGACGCGCGAAGTGCTGGCCGCGCTGCCCGCCGACTGCCCGGCGGTGCTGATCACGCAGCACATGCCGCCCGGGTTCACGAAGAGCTATGCGGCGCGGCTCGACGGCCTCTGCCGCATCCGCGTCGCAGAGGCACGCGACGGCGAGCGCATCCTGCCCGGCCATGCCTATCTCGCGCCGGGCGGACATCACCTGAGCATCGACCGCTCGGGCGCCAACTACGTGGCACGCGTCGTCGACGGCGAGCCGGTGAACCGGCACAAGCCGTCGGTCGAGGTGCTGTTCAAGTCGGCAGCGCGCATCGCCGGCCCGAACGCCGTCGCGATCATGCTGACCGGCATGGGTGCCGACGGCGCCAAGGCGATGAAGGAGATGCGCGATGCCGGCAGCTACAACCTCGTGCAGGACGAGGCGACCTGCATCGTGTTCGGCATGCCGCGCGAGGCGATCGCCGCCGGCGCTGCCCACGAGGTGCTGCCGCTGCAGCAGATCGCCGGACGGTTGATCGAGCGCCTGCGCAGCACGTCGGGGCTGTCGACGAATCGGGTTTGACCCGAGGCGCGCGCGCCCGGCCGAGGCAGCCGCTTCGCGTTCGAGGTCGAGCTCGGCCTGCAGGCGCCGTCGGTCGAGGCCGTGCCGGCCGCACGCGTCCACCCGCCGGCCGGCACGCGTGTGCTCATCGTCGAGGACAACGCGCGCGCGGCGCGCGCGCGGTGGACGCGATGTTCGAGACGATCGCGACCACGGTGGCACGGGAGCACGAGCGCGTCGTCGGCGGCCTCGAAGGCCTGGAGGAGCGCATCGCCCGGTCGACCGCCGCGCTGCACGATCGAGGGCGACGGCGCCGTTTCAGGGCAGGAAGATCGCCTGCAAGTCGTTCAGGAAGTCGATGCCGTGCGGCGTCGGCCAGGCGCGCGCGTAGTCGCGCACCAGGAGGCCGCGCTGCTCCGCTTCGGCCAGACCGGCCTGGATGGCCGTCAACGGCAGCCCGGTGCGTTCGGTGAAGCGCGCGAACTCGAAGCCATCGAGCAGCCGCAGCGCGTTCAGCATGAACTCGAACGCGAGTTCGTTGCGTGCGACCTCGTCGTCCTGCGCGATCGCCCGACCGGCCAGTGCCTGCGTCATGTAGGCCACCGGATCGCGGTAGCGGATCTGCCGCACGACGCGGTGCGGAAAGCTGAGCTTGCCGTGCGCACCCGCGCCGATGCCGAGGTAGTCGCCGAACTGCCAGTAGTTGAGGTTGTGGCGGCAGCGATGGCCGGGCTGCGCATAGGCCGACACCTCGTAGCGCTCGAGCCCCGCGGCCGCGGTGCGCGCGACGATCAGGTCGAGCATGTCGGCCGCCGCGTCGTCGTCGGGCACGGCCGGCGGATGCTTCGCGAACCAGGTGTTCGGCTCGATCGTCAGGTGGTAGACCGACAGGTGCGGCGGCCGGTAGCCGAGTGCGATGTCGAGGTCGGACGCGAGCTCGGCCGGAGACTGTCCCGGCAGCGCGTACATCAGGTCGATGTTCCAGGTCTCGAATGCGGCGCGCGCCTCCTCGACCGCGGCGCGCGCCTGCGCGCCGTCGTGCACGCGGCCGATCGCTTCGAGGTGCCGGTCGGAGAAGCTCTGCACGCCGATCGACAGCCGCGTCACGCCGGCCGCACGGTAGCCGCGGAAGCGCTCGCGCTCGAAGGTGCCGGGATTGGCCTCGAGCGTGATCTCGCAGCCCGCTTCGAGCGGCAGGCGCGCGCGGATAGACGCGATCAGCCGGTCGATCTCGTCCGGCGCGAAGAGACTCGGCGTGCCGCCGCCGATGAAGATGCTCGCGACGCGGCGTCCCCAGACGAACGGCAACGCGGCTTCGAGGTCGGCGGCGAGCGCATCGAGGTAGCGGGCCACGTCGAGCTCGCCGCGACGCTCGTGCGAGTTGAAGTCGCAGTACGGGCACTTCTTCAGGCACCACGGCAAGTGCACGTAGAGACCGAGCGGCGGCAGCGCGGCGAGCGACAGCGTGCCGGGCCGCATGCAGTGCGCAAGGCGCTCGGCGACGTCCACGACCGGCCGGTCGACCGGCTGCAAGCGGATTTCAGGCAAGGCGCCAGGCCTCGCGCAGCAGCTGGACCATCTGGCGCGCTGCCAATGCGCGGTGGCTGTGCGCGTTCTTCACGCCGGCGTCGAGCTCGGCGACCGAACGACCCCATGCATCGATCCAGACCAGCGGGTCGTAGCCGAAGCCGCCTGCGCCGCGCGGTGTCTCGAGGATCGATGCTTCCCACCGGCCGGTCGCGACGAGCGGCTCCGGATCGTCTGCAGAGCGGACCGCGACCAAGGTCGAGACGAAGCGTGCGCGCCGGTCCGCCGTGCCTTGCAGGCGTTCGAGCAGCAGGCGGTTGTTGGCCGCATCCTGCAGCGCGCGTTGCGCTTCGCGATCGCCGGGCGGCAGATCGATCGCCGCATAGTGCGCCGAGGCCACCCCCGGCGCGCCGCCGAGCGCATCGACGCAAAGGCCCGAATCGTCGGCCAGCGCCGGACCGCCGACGGCTTGCGCCGCGTGGCGCGCCTTCGCCAGCGCGTTCTCGAGGAACGTGTGGTGCGGCTCTTCGGCTTCCGAGACGCCGAGCGCGGGCTGCGGCACCAGCTCGACGCCGGTGGCTCCGAGCAGCGCTTGAAGTTCGACGAGCTTCTTGCGGTTGTTCGACGCGAGGACCAGCCTGAACGTCACTTCAGCTCCAGCGCCCGCCGCTGCGCGTCGAGCAGTTCGCGTATGCCCCGCTCCGCCAGCCCGACCAGCGTGCCCATCTCGTCGCGCGTGAAGGCCGCGCCTTCGGCCGTGCCCTGCAGCTCGACGAAGCCGCCGGCATCGGTCATCACGACGTTCATGTCGGTGTCGCAGGCCGAGTCCTCGATGTATTCGAGGTCGAGCAGCGGCGTGCCTTCGACGATGCCGACCGACACCGCGGCGACCGCCTGGCGGATCGGCGACGCGGCGATCCTGCCCTCGGCGAGCAGCCACGTCACCGCGTCGTAGGCTGCGACATAGGCGCCGGTGATCGCTGCGGTCCGCGTGCCGCCGTCGGCCTGCAGCACGTCGCAGTCGAGCGCGATCGTGCGCTCGCCGAGCGCGGCGAGGTCGAACACGCAGCGCAGCGAGCGGCCGATCAGGCGCTGGATCTCCTGCGTGCGCCCGCTTTGCTTGCCGCGCGCCGCCTCGCGGTCGCTGCGCGTATGGGTCGAGCGCGGCAGCATGCCGTACTCGGCCGTCACCCAGCCTTCGCCCGAGCCGCGCTTGTGCGGCGGCACGCGCTCCTCGACCGAGGCGGTGCACAGCACCTTGGTGTCGCCGAAGGCGATCAGCACCGAGCCTTCGGCATGGCGCGTGTAGCGGCGGGTGATGGTGACGGGGCGCAGCGCATCGGCTGCGCGATCGTTGGTGCGTTGGAAGGTCATGGGGCGATATTGTCGTCCACGACCGTGACGGCGATGTTCGTCGCTACCGATAGACCACGGAGCCCAGCCTGCCGTCGCAGCGCACTTCGGCTAACGCGCCGCAGACCAGCGTGAACTGCGGGGCGCAGTGCCCGATGTCCAAGTCGTACAGGACCGGGTAAGGCAGCCCGCCGAGGGCCGCGCGCAGCGCGCCTACGTAGTCGAGGCCTTGCGCGGTGGAAACTTCGGGCGCGGCGCTGCGGCCCAGCATCAAGCCGGCGAGACCATCGAACCAGCCCTGCCATCGCAGGCTGATCAGCGCACGCAGGCATTCGGTTGGATTCAGCTCGCAGTTCTCGAGGAAGAGGACGACGCCTTCTGCCGCGTGTCGGCCGACGAAGTCGGGGATATCGCCATAAGCCGTCCCAGCCAGGCGCGAGACGGTGTCGAGGCAGCCGCCGACGAGCCTGCCGGCAAACGCCACTGGGCGTTCCTCGCCGAGCACCTGCCATCGGGTCGTCTTCATGAACTCCCAGCCCGCATCGGGATGCTCCGCCCAGTCGACCCAGGCCGGCGTGTTCGACACGCTGCTCTCCAGCTTGGCGCCTGAGAGCGACGGGCGCATCAGCAAGTCGAGCATGCCCGCGGTGAGCGGATCGTTCTGTGCCGGTCCCCGATCCATCAGGTTCGGGCCGTGCGCACCGGCCCAGCCGGCGCGCAGCAGCAATGGCAGCAGCAGCGTGCTGACATCGGAATAGCCCAGCAACCACTTCGGCTCGGCGACCGCCAGCGCCGGCCAGTCGACCAGCGGCAGGACCTCGATGGCACGCTCGCCGCCCCATGGCGGCATGACCGCCGCGATGTCGGGCCGGAGCAGCGCGGCATTCAGCTCGGCCGCGCGTTCAATGGCCGGTGCGCTCGCGTTGTCGTGCTCCTCTCGAAGGCAACGTCCCTCCTCGACGACGAAGCCCTGGTGCCTCAGGTGCGACAGCACGAGATCGAGCCGCGCTTGCAGCGGCTGCCGTACGCCCGACGATGGTGCCGTCACGAAGACGCGATCGCCGGGCCTCAACGGCGCGGGCAGACGTACGGAAGGCGCGGCACTCATGCCGACCCCCGGGGGCTGCTAGCCCTTCTTGTGCTGCGCCGAACGCCGGATCGCCTCGTTGATCTCGCGGATCGAGCGCTCGATCTCAGCGTCGTCGAGCTCGTCGGGCGCGTCGCTGCCGAGCACGCTGGCCTGGATCGTCGACGCGAAGACCTCGTCGCCCAGCGCCTGCGTCGAGATGCCGCCGATGTTGTCGGTGTCCTCGGCGGACTCCCACTCGACGCCCAGCACCGAGACGTTGTCGCACTTGGCGCCGCCGTTGCGCAGCGCCTGCTCGACGAGCTCGGGCACCGCGTCCGACAGCGGGTTGCGCACCAGTTGCTCGGTGATCTCGGCGTCGCTGACCGTGCCCCACAGGCCGTCGGAGCACAGCAGCAGTCGGTCGCCTGCCTGCAGGCGCATCGGGCCGGCGGTGTCGACCACCGGCTTGCCGGGGCTGCCGAGGCAGGTGAACAGCACGTTGCGGTTGAACAGCCGGTCGCCCATCGTGACGATCTGGCTCATCGTCTGCTGCAGCTCGGAATAGGAATGGTCGCGCGTGCGGGCGATCAGCTTCTCGCCGCGCACGAGGTAGAGGCGCGAGTCGCCGCAATGCGCCCAGTAGGCGACGTTTTCCTGCAGCAGGCAGGCGACGATCGTGGTGCGCGGCGTGTCGATCAGTGCCTTCTGGGTCGCATAACGCAGCAGCTGATGGTGCCCGGCAAGCACCGCTTCCTGCAGAAAGCGCAGCGGGTCGGCCAGGGTCGGCTTGCAGTCGCGCTGGAACAGCGCCGCGAGCGTCTGCAGCGCGAGCTGCGACGCCACTTCGCCTTCCGGATGCCCGCCCATGCCGTCGGCCAGCGCGAACAGCCCTGCGTCGCGCGTGTAGCAATAGCCCATGCGGTCTTCGTTCTTCTCGCGGCCGCCGCGGCGGCTGATCTGGTAGACGGAAAAGCGCATGGATGGAAATCAGGTGACGCGGTAGTCGCAAATCGGCGAGGCGCAGGCCTCGGGTCGGGAGGGCTGGTACCCCGTCAGGCCTTGGCCCCGGTGGTGAGATTTTCGAGCTGCAGCTTCAGCCGCTCGCCGAAGCTCAATTTGGTGTAGCGGCGCTCGGTCTCGCGCGCCAGTTCCTTCTGCAACGCGAAGACGCTCTGCGGGCGCGACAGCGGATCGAGCGACATGCACCATTCGGTGACCTCGATCAGGTTGTCCGAATAGACGTTGCGCAGCCGCGAGAGGCTGAGCGCGAGGCGGTCCTTCTCGAGGCGCTGCGGCGCGTCGTTCGGCGGATAGCCCTGCATGCAGGCGTAGATGCAGGCGCCGATCGCGTAGATGTCGGTCCAGGGGCCGAGCGTTCCGTCGCGGCGGTACATCTCGGGCGCCGCGAAGCCGGGCGTGTACATCGGGCGGATGAAGTTGCCTTCCTTGCTCAGCACTTCGCGCGCCGCGCCGAAATCGAGCATCACCGCCTTGTTCTCGTTCGTGATGAAGATGTTCGCCGGCTTGATGTCGAGGTGCAGCATCTTGTGCTGGTGCACGATGCGCAGCCCGCGCAGGATCTCGTCGAAGAGCGACCGTATCGTCGACTCGCGGAACACCTTGTCGCGCTTCAGGTCGCGCGCGGTGACGATGAAATCCTGCAGGGTGTCGCCCTGCAGGTAGTTCATCACCATGTAGACGGTTTCGTTCTCGCGGAAGAAGTTCAGCACCGAGACCACGCTCGGATGGCTGATCTGCGCGAGCGAACGGCCTTCCTCGAAGAAGCTCTTCAGGCCGAGCCGGTAGAGCGGCTGCTTCTCGGGCTTGACGCGCGGCGTGAGCTCGCCCGGCGAGCGCTCGGCGAGCGACGACGGCAGGTACTCCTTCAGCGCGACGAGGCGGCGCTCGGTGTCCTCGCACAGGTAGACCACGCCGAAGCCGCCGGCGGCGAGCTTCTTGACCACCTGATAGCCGCCCACCACCGTGCCGGACGGCAAAGGTGCTGGTTTCGGCTTGGACATAATCCCGGTTTACCTCGATAGGAATAGCTCATGCCAGTCTACAGCATGACAGGTTATGCGAGTGCCGCAGGAGGCCCGGCGTCGGCCCTCGAAACGCCGGCTTCTGCGGACAATTTGGCGGGCCGCTCGGGTGCGTCGGCGGCAGCTGCATTCAGCGTCGAACTGCGCTCGGTGAACAGCCGCTTTCTCGACCTGGCGTTTCGCCTGCCGGACGAGTTTCGGTCCCTCGAGCCGGCGCTGCGCGAGTTGCTGAGTGCCGCCTTCAAGCGCGGCAAGATCGAATTGCGCCTGAATGTGCGCAGCGACCAGGACGCCGGCTGGCCGACGCCGCAGTCCGATCAGCTCAACCGCTTGTCGCGCCTGGAGAGCATGGTGCAGGGCTGGCTGCCGAAAGCCGCGCCGCTGACGGTGCATGAAATATTGCAATGGTGCAAGGGCGGTGCGCCGGCCGAGCGCCTCGACGAGGCCGTGCTGGAGGCCGCCGGCCGCTGCGTCGCCGGACTGCGCGACGCGCGCGAGCGTGAGGGACAGCGCCTCGTCGACGCGCTGCTGCTGCGCGTCGTGCGCCTGCGCGAGCTGGCCGAGCAGGCCGAACCGCTCGTGCCTGCCGTCGTCCAGCGCCAGCAGCAGCGCTTTCTGGAACGCTGGAACGAGGCGCTCGCCGCCGCCGGCGCGGCGCAGACCGTCTCCGCCGACACGCTGCAGGAGCGCGCCGTCAACGAAGCTGCGGCCTATGCGATCCGCATCGACGTCGCCGAAGAGCTGTCGCGCCTGCGCGCCCACCTCGCCGAGATCACCCGCCTGCTGAGCGCCGGCGGCGAGGTCGGCAAGCGCCTTGATTTCCTGATCCAGGAGCTGCTGCGCGAAGCCAACACGCTCGGCTCGAAAGCGGCATCGCTCGAGCTGACCAACGTCGCGGTCGAGATGAAGGTGGCGATCGAGCAGTTGCGGGAGCAAGTCCAGAACATTGAATGAAGTCCCATGCGGCGCCATGCGGTGCCGAGTTTTCGATTCACCCGCCACGTTTCGGCTGCCCGGCAACGCACTTCGTCCCACTGGCAAGCGCATGAAGTGCCACCTCGTCTCACCGAAGCGCACGCGTCTTGTCGGGTGAGTCGTTGAAGACAGAGGCCCGGAAAGGCAATCAGCGGTTCTAGTGGCAGCGCCCTGGCTCCGCTGATAGCACTGCGCTGGGCTGCTCTGCGGCCCTCATCTGGAAAAACCGCAATATTTGCTGTACGGCAAATGTTCCGAACCCGTCTGGCTTCCGACGCCCGAGAACTCGTCGACGAGGGCTTGCGTGGCGAGTCATGGGTTACGTATGTTCGTCATGTCTTCATACATGACGAAAGAACGGAACGTCCAGGGGGCCTCTGAAACCCGTTCCGACGGCGGTCTGGAACGGTTTCAGTCGATCTCGTGCGCAGTGTTGGTGCTCTTCTTCTGCGCCGCGACGTGCCCGGCCATACGCTCGACGACGCCGAGCACCACGAGCGCTTCGAACAGGACGACGGGAGCCGCTGGATGCGGCGTTTCAAGCTGCGGCTGATCGGACCGTTCGTTCCCGAGAAGGATCTCCGAGCGGAGCGCATGTTCGAGGAGCTCGGCTACCGCGCGCCGGCGGCTCGGCCCCGCGGCGCAGGCATGGGGGCGGCGATCGCTCGGTTCCTCAGCGCGATGCCTGGACGCTTTGCAGCAGATGCCGTATCGCCGCATTGACCGCCGCGACCTGTGCTTCGTTGCAGAGGGCGGGGCTGGCCGCAGGGCTGTCCGGATAGACTTCTGTCGTCGTGACGAACAGCGCGTCCGTCATGCCGCCGCACAAGCCGAGCTGACGCTTGTCGAGGTGGATGACGCCGGCTTGCTGCAGCTTCGCGCCGATGATGAGGCCGTTCTCGTCGGCCTCGGCGATGTGCGTGACGCGGCGTACGGCATCGATCAGCGCCCTCTGAAATTCCGGGGCCGGCCTTTGGCTGTCGGCCACCACGTAGAAGCCGTCCGGAATGGCGTGTCGATCGAACGGCACGCCGTCGCGCGCGGCTTTCGCGGGACCGAACTCGCTGTTGTCGGTGTCGGTGGTCTCGTGCAAATCGACATGCAGGTCGACGCGCTCGCAGTGGGCGGATACGCACGCCATCGCCAGCGTCGACTCCGCGACCAGGCTGCCTGGATTGAACTGGCGATTCGGATCGAGCGCTTCCGGATTCCAGCGGTTGATGGTTTCGTAACCCCACGGACTGACGCAAGGCAGCACGAGGACGTTGACATCGCCCGCATGGCCGTCGAAGTCGTGCTCTATCCAATGCAGCGCACCTTGGACCCCGCTCGTCTCGTAGCCATGCACGCCGCCCGTGACCACCACCACGGGATGGTTCGGCTTCCACGTGCGACTGCGCAGCGCGTAGAGCGGGTAGGTGGCCAGTCCGAAGCGTGCGTAGTCGAGAACGCCGTACTGGAACAGCTCGGCCTGCGCGGGCACGCGAGCCTCGAGCGGCGTGACCACTTCTGCCGCATAGCTCCGCTGAATTCTCTGCCGGCCGAGCCACGCGGCCTTGTCTGCCGCGCTCCACGGCATGCCGGGCATGCCGATCGGGTACGGGACGGGAGACCCGGATGTCATCGTCGATTGCAGCAAGTGAGGTCGCGACAGGCGAATCGGGTCACCGATAGTAGGCCTCGACCCTGCCCTTGAGCCGGATCATCAACGGCTGGCCCTTGCGGTTCAGCGCCTTCCCCGCGGGCACGCTGACCCAGCCTTCGCTGATGCAGTACTCCTGGACATCGAACCGTTCCTTGCCGTTCAGGCGTATGCCGACGTCGTATTCGAACACCGCGGCCACATGATGCGGGCTGAGCGGATCGGCGGACAAATGGTCGGGCAAGGGCGGGCGTTGGGCGGTGTCGTTCATCGCCGCCATTTTCGTCGATCGGCGGCGGCCTCGATCGGGCGTCGGCTCGAGCCCGGCCGCAGCCCTTGGTTCTCTCGGTTGTTGAAGTCGATCACCGCGTGTAGCCTGCCGTCACCGGAGGCGCGTCGCACGCACGATGGCCAAGCCGGTACCCTCCGACCTGGAGCACGACATGAGCTATCGCACAGTCTTCGCATGGCGGATCTTCGCCGCACTGGCCTTGGGGCTGGCCTTCTCCGCACCACGGGGTGCAATCGCCGAGCCGCTGGTGATCAAGCCGCTGGCAGAGGCCCGGGTCGCATCGCTGCCGTCAGGCACGCTGTTCTGGCGCATCGAGCAGTTCGAAAGCGCCGCCGCGGCGCGCGCGGCGGCCGGCCCCTGGTCGCTCGTCGCGGAGTCGGCCGGCAAGGTGTGGCTGTTCACCCTCGGGCCCGCGGGCGGCGCATCGGTGGGCACGAAGATCGCCGAGGTGGGGCCGATTCCCCGCATCGAGGCCAACCACTATCTCCTGCGCATCAACGACGCGAGCGGGCCGAACGGCAGCGTGACCGCGGTGCACAGTCATCCGGGCTCCGAAGCCTTCTTCGTCCTGCAGGGGCAGCAGAGCATCCGGAGTCGGAACGGCACCCTGCGGGTCGACGCGGGGCATGCCGAGGCGGGTCAGGGCGCAGGCCAGGCGATGCAGGTATCGAGCAGCGGAGCGACCGACCTGCATGCACTCGTGATGTTCGTCGTCGATGCCGACCAGCCATTCTCGACACCGGCCACGCTCCCGTAGGACCAAGACTCGCGGCTCGATGGCAGTGCAGGCGCGCACCAGCCCCGCCTATCGTCGAACCGATGCCCGCCTGCGCATCAGCAAGCCGAGAACGCCGAGGCCGCCGACGAGCAGCATGCCCTCCGACGGCTCCGGCACCGCCGCGATCGGCGACGTGGCGCCGCCGAGCGCGGCCCCTGCCGACACGACGTCCAGCGTCACATTGGTCGCGTTGTAGACGAGGTTGAACCCGACGCCCGGTGCGAACCCCTGCAGGTCGATGCCGGAGAAGACCGATGCGCCGATGTTCTGCGCATACGTCATCACGACGAAGCTGTCGCCCACGGCCGGCGCGTAGCCCGCATCGTGGATCGAGATCTCGCCGCCCAGCGTGGCTGTGCCGGACACGGCCAGCAGATCGGACTTGGTCAGGCTCGCCAGATCGAGGTCGAGCGTGCTCGTGGGATCGAGCGTCAGATTGCCGGTGATCGCGAGCTTGCCGGCACCGGCGAGGCCCGGGCTGATCGCGCCGTCGTTGACGAAGCCCGCGGTCGGCGCGGCGAGCGTCCCGGCGCCGGTGATCGTGCCGGTGTTCTGCAGGCTGCCGGTGAAGGCCAGCGTGCCGCTGCGGATGCTCGTGACCCCGGTGTTGTTGTAGGCGACCTGGATCGTCGTCGTGGCGCTGCCGGTCTTGGTGTAAGAGCCGGTGTTCTCGAAGTCATTGATGCCGGTGTAGCTCTGCATCAGCGCGTTGAACGAGTTCGCGTCGCTGAACGTGCCGGCGTTGACGAGCGTGCCGCCACCGAAGACGACGGTGTTGCCGCTCGCGGCGCTGTTGCCGCTCCAGCTCGAGGCGCCGCTCAGCGCCAGCACGCGCCCGCCGTAAAGGTACTTGCTGCCGTCCCCCGTGATCGTGAACGGGCCGGTGAAGGCATGGGTGCCCGGGCCGGTCATCTCGCCTCCGGTCCAGCTCGCCTGACCGGTGAACGTCGCGCCGCGCCCCTGCAGATTGCCGCCGCCGACGAGGACGGGTGCGCTGTAGGTGCCGCCGTTGACGTTGACGAAGCTGTAGCTGGTGCTGCCGCTGATCTCCAGCTTGCCACGCCCGCTGACGGTGGCGGCATTGAGGCTGTGCGTGCCGTTCGTGAATGCCAGCGTCGCGCCGCTGGCGATCGTGAACTTGCCGCTGTCCGTGCCGCCGCCGGCCAGCTCCAGGCGGCCCGCATTGACGTTGGTCGAGCCGGTGTTGTCGTAGGCGACCTGGATGGTCGTCGTCGCGGCGCCGGTCTTGGTGTACGAACCCACGTTCGCGAAGTCGTTGATGCCGGTGTAGTTCTGCATCACCGCGTTGAACGAGTTGGCGTCGGTGAACGTACCGGTGTTGGCGAGCGTCCCGCCGCCGAAGACGATGGTGTTGCCGCTCGCCGCGGTGTTGCCGGTCCATTTCCCCGCGCCGCTCAGCGCGAGCACGCGTCCGCCGTAGAGGTACTTGCTGCCGTCGCCGGTGACGGTGAAGCTGCCGCTGAAGGTATCGGTGCCCGGACCGGTGATCTCGCCGCCGGTCCAGCTCGCCGGGCCGGCAAACGTCGCGCCGCGGCCCTGCAGGTTGCCGCCGCTGATGAGCACGGCCGAGCTCAGCTTGCCTCCGTTCACGTTGACGAAGCTGTAGCTCGTGCTGCCCGCGACCTCCAGCGTGCCGCGCCCGTTCACGGTCGCGGCGTTGAGGTTGTGCGTGCCGCTCGTGAAGGCCAGGGTCGCGCCGCTGGCGATCGAGAATGTGCCGCTGTCCGTGCCGCCGCCGGCCAGCTCCAGGCGGCCGGCGTTGACGCTGGTCGTGCCGGTGTTGTCATAAGGGACCTGGATCGTCGTCGTCCCGGTGCCGGTCTTGGTGTAGGCGCCTTCGTTGTCGAAGTCGTTGATGCCGGTGTAGTTCTGCATCACGGCATTGAAGGCGTTGGCGTCGGTGAACGTGCCGATGTTGGAAAGCGTGCCGCCGCCGAACACGATCGTGTTGCCGCCCGCCGACGTGTTGTTGCTCCAGTTCGCGTCGCCGGTGAGCGCCAGGACCCGTCCGCCATAAAGGTATTTGCTGCCGTTGCCGGTGATCGTGAAGCTGCCGCTGAACGTGTCGGTACCCGGACCCGTGATCTCTCCGCCGGTCCAGCTGGCCGGTCCGGTGAACGTCGCGCCTCGCCCCTGCAGATTGCCGCCGCTGATCAGCACCGCAGAACTCAATGTGCCGCCGTTGACATTGACGAAGCTGTAGCTCGTGCTGCCGCCGATCTCCAGCGTGCCGCCGCCGCTGACGGTCACGCCGTTGAGGTTGTGCGTGCCGTTCGCGAAGGCCAGCGTCGCGCCGCTCGCGACGGAGAAGCTGCCGCTGCTTCTGTCGTTCCCGTCCAGCTCGAGCCGGCCGGCATTGACGGTGGTCGACCCGCTGTTGTTGAAGGCGACCTGGATCGTGCTCGTCGACGCGCCGTTCTTGACGTACGCCCCGGCATTGTTGAACGCGTTCGGGCCGGAGTAGTTCTGCATCAGCGCGTTGAACGCGTTCGAGTCGGTGAACGTCGCGCCGTTGTTGATGATCCCCGACTCGAAGACCAGCGTGTTGCCGTTCGCGACCGTGTTCCCGCTCCAGCTCGAATCGCCGGTGAGCGTCACCACGCCGCTGATGATCTTGCTGGTGTCGCCGGTGTAGCTGACGCCCCCGAGGGTCGTCGCGGCCGTGCCGGAGGCATGCCCGCCTCGCGGCCACGCGACGCGGGCCGCCCGGTCCGGCGGGTACCGCCAGAAATCGGCGGCGTCGGCATAGGCGTCGTCGGAGATCCACCAATTCCATGACTCTGCAGCGCGAAATGCATGGTCGCCGCTCATCGGGAAGACTTGCACCGCGCCTGCCGGCGCAGTCGCTCCGGCGGCCGCCAGTGCGGCGACGACGGCAGTCATCCTGAACCGTTCGACGGCAGGGCCATGCAGAGTCGATGTCTTCATTCGTGCCTCCTGTGCTTGCTGGCCGCTGGCTGCGGCGATGCGCGAAGTCGCTGCGAGCACGCCCGGCAGACGGAGCCGGGAAGTGCCCAGCGATCGTAGGGAGGCTGCGTGATCGGAGCGTTACTGGCCGATGGCACACGCCGGCATCGAACCCGCCGACGCCCGGCAAAGTCCCAGTGCCAACTGCACCGCCCGAGCGGCGTCCCGTCGGCTCGGGAGTCCATGGGTTCGTGCCGGCCCATGCGGCACGCGGAGCACGCGCTCGAGCTCGATCAGCGGCGCCTTGAACCATGGATTCACGCCCGGTTGCAGCGTGAAGGCCCGCCGAGACAGATCCGCGAACTGCCGCGCCTGCTTCAGCCTGCCCGCCTCGAGCGCGCACAACCCTGCCACCGCGCGGAAACGAGCCAAGCTCGGATCCTGCGGCGCCCTCAGAGGCTCCTCCAGGCCGATGGTCGTCAGCAGGATCGGCAAACCCGCTTCGGCCTTGCCGCCCTTGCAGAGTATTTCTCCGCTGAGCGGCGACGATCCGAGTTCCAGCCCGGTAGGCCTTCTATAGCCGGACGAATAGGGCTTCGGGAGCACCTCCATGGCTTTGGCGGGTTGACCGCGTTCGAGGAGGATCCGGGCCCTGACGATGCCCACGACTTGAGCGTAATAGATTCCCATCACGGCGTCCCCCTTCATGTCGCCGAATGCAGGGGCCAGGCTGATGAAGCGCTCCGCCGCTCCCGTGTCCCCGCTCATGACGAGATTGAGGGCGACGTAGCACCAATCCAGCGCAGTGAACGGGTACGTGCTCTCGCCCATCTCGCTGCGTATGCTCAACGCTCTCCGCAACTGGACATCGGCCTCCGCCGTCCTGCCGGCGAACATCGCCTCCGCTCCGAGGGTTGCCGCGACTTCGTATCGACCGAAGACGGTATCCGTCGCCGCCGCAACGACAGGCGCGGCCGCCCGTATCAATGGGTCGGCCCGGCCGAGGTCGCCGCGCACGAGGTGCAACCAGCCGAGCTGGAAATCGACATACCCGATGATGCCCGGCGGCAGAACGAGCCTCCAGCGGTCCAGTTGAGAACGCGCGCGCTCGATGGTCGCTACGGTTTCGGCATAGCTCACGGCGGGAGCCGCCAGATACAAGGAAGTCCAAAAGGAAGCCGTGACGACCGCTGCCTGCATTCGGCCTGTGTCGCCGGACGCATTGAGCGCCTTGAGCGCAAGATCGATGAGTCCGGTGCCTTCGTCGACTCTGTGTCGATACAGCAGGCGAAACGCCAGATCGCTGCGCAGGCGGATGGCAAGTCTCGAATCGGAGCCCTCCGCGGCAACGACCCTCTCGATAGCCTCCTCGAAGATCGGCAACGCCTCGTCGAAGCGATTGTCGCGCACCATGAGCTCCGCCTTGGCCGTCAAGAGCAGCCCCGCCGCCGCGCCTACCGTCCGCACGCCCGCGCTCGCATCCCGCTCGATCGTTTCGACGGTGGACCGGGCTTCTGCGATCTTCCCGGCCTCGATCAGCAGATTGGCCAGCTTGGCCCGACTTTCGACCCCAGCTGCGGTATCGATGTCGACCAGCGCGATCGCGCTTCTTGCATTGGCCTCGGCTTCGCTCACGCGCCCCTCGGCCCGATTGGCATCGGCCAAGAGGAGCAATGAGCGCGACTGGGATACGCGATCGGCCGAGAGCTGCCGCAACAATTCCATCTGCCGCGTTGCGCACTTGAATGCGAACTTGCCTGCTCCGATATCGAGATACGTGCGTCCGGCAGCACCGTATAGTTCCGCCTGCAAATCCGGTTGTCCGGCAAAGCGAGCTTCGATCAAGTTCGTCGTGCGGTCAGCGAATTGGCCGGCTTCCGGGGACTCCTCCCGGGCTCCTGAAAATGTCGCCGCCAGATCGACTCGGAACATCTCCGAGACGAACTGTGTGGCGATCGTCGCGCGCTCCTGCTGGCGCGCCGTCCGCTGCGCTTCCATGAAGGTCGCACCGCCCCCGATCCCTGCCGCCAGCAGTATCGCGGTCGCTGCCGCTATCGCCAGCCTGTACCTGAAGGCGGCCTTTCGCACGCGGTACCAGGCGCTGTCGGGCTGGGCCCTGACCGTCTCTCCCTTCAGGTACCTCTCGATGTCCTCCCCCATGGCATCGGCCGTCGTGTAGCGCTGCGACACTGCGCCTTTCATCGCCTTGCCCACGATCGCGTCGAGTTCGCCCCTCAACTGGCGCGCCTCGAGCCTGCCGCGCACCCGGCTGCTCATGACCGGTGCACTTCCCGCCAGAATCGCCTCCTCGAGAGCCGCCGGCGTCGCCCGGCCGGAGTCGTAGGGCAGTTCCCCGGTCAGCAACCGGTACAGCATCACGCCGAGCGAATAGATGTCTGCCGCTACGCCGACCGGCTGCCCCGCGATCTGTTCGGGCGCTGCGTAGCTCGGCGTCAGCGCCCGCCCCTGCTCCTGGGTCAGCTCGTTGCTCGCATCGTCCAGCAACTTGGCGATTCCGAAGTCGAGCAGATGCGCCTGCCCCTGCCCGTCGACCAACACGTTGGCCGGCTTCAAGTCGCGGTGGACGACCAGGCGCCCATGCGCGTAGGCCACTGCCCGAATGACCTGGAGATGGAGCTCGAGCCGGCGGCGTATCGATAGCGCATGCTGCTGGCAGTAGACGTCGATCTGAACGCCCTCGATGTATTCCATCGCGATGTACGGCCGTCCCAAGTCGTCCACCCCGGCGTCGTACAGCCTTGCGATCTGCGGATGCTCGAGCAGCGCGCCGATGCGTCTCTCGCGTGCCATGCGGGCCGCCAGCCCTTCCATCCACGCGAGCCGCGGGAGCTTGAGCGCGATGCGGCGCTCGAAACTCCCATCTGCCCGCTCGGCGAGCCAGACGCTGCCCATCCCTCCGTGCCCGATCTGGCGGATCAGCCGGTAGGCGCCCACCCGCTCTCCGGCGTGGGCACCGGCTTCCTCTCGCTCCAGCCGAGGGAGGGTCGCGAGGCGCGCGCCGGTCGCGTCCGCCTCGGCCAGCATCTCGCGCAGGACGGGCACGACGTGGCGGTGCGCCTCAGGAAGGCCGTCGAGCCAGGCTGCGCGCTCGGCAGGCTGCAGCGACAGTACCTCGTCCAGCAGGCGGCTCAACGTGGCAATGTCGGATACCTGGAGCGCCATCGTCGCCCTTCACCCGAACGCGGCCCACCGGAATGCCCGTCACCCGGTGCGGAGCCGGGTGACGCGCCCGTGCTCACGCGCCGCGGAACGGCGTCACGATGCGCGGGTCGATGCCCGTCGTACGGATACGCCGAATACCGCCAACCCGGTCAGCATCATCGCAGCCATGCCGGGTTCGGGGACGAGGCTGATGTCGGTCACCGCGAAGTCGTTGTAGAGACCGCTGCCGTTCAGATCCCTGAGTTCGAGCGTAACGCTCGTGGCGGAGCCGGAGTTCCAGACGAAGTCCGCACTCTTTTGCCATGCGCCGCTCGCAGTCAATGCGGCACCTTGGATGCCGCCTATGACGGGTTGCAAGACCGCATTGCTGCAACAGAGGTTGCTGACCTCGGCCCCATAGAAATTGAACGTGTAGCTGGTATTCGACGATACCGCCACGGTTTCCGACCAGAAGGTCGTGCCCGCGACGTCCGACCCGTCGGCCAGGAACACATTCCCGTTGCCGCCCGTCGGATCGGCGCTGATGTTGGTCCAGTCGCCGTATGCGCTGCTGGAGGCGATGCTCCCAGCGGGTACGACGGCGTAGATGCCGTGCACGCCGTTCTGGAACAGGTATGGCGTCATCGTCGTGAGGCCATAGCCGCTGCTGAACCCCACGTTGCCGCCGGCGAAGTCGCCGTTGACGACGAGATTGGCCGCGCAGGCCACGGGGGAGCCGAGTCCAGCAAGGCTCAACACGGCACCCATGAATCGGACTCTGCCCAACATCGTCACCTCCATCGGCGATCTGACCCGGTATCCGAGCGGTATGCGCAACGCCACGAAAATTTAGTCGCGCCGCTGCGGCGATGTCAAGCCGGCTAGGACCGCGCGGCGAACGACTCCGACAGGAAGTCGACGAACGCCCGTACCCGCGCCGACAGCTGGTGCTGTGCCGGATAGACCGCATAGATGTCCGCATCGGGCGTCGCATAGTGCGGCAGCACCTGCACCAGGCGGCCGCTGCGCAGATAGCGCTCGATGTCCCATTCGGCCCGCATCAGGATGCCGTGTCCGTCGAGCGCCCAGCTCACCGCGATGCCGCCGTCGTTGGTCGTGAGGTTGCCGCGCACCTTCACCGATGCGCTGGTCGCGCTCTTGCCGCGGCCGCTCGCCAGGCGCCAGGTGCCGTAGGCTTCCTCGCCCTGACGGATGCCGATGCAGTTGTGGCGCGCCAGCTCGTGCGGGGTCTTCGGCGTGCCGTGGCGCGCCAGGTACTGCGGCGACGCGCACAGCAAGCGCCGGTTCGGCGCGAGCCGGCGCGCGACCACGCGCGCATCCGGCGGCGCGCCGAAGCGGATGCAGACGTCGTAGAGATCCTCGGTCAGCGCGGGCGGGTTGACCGAGAGCTGCAGCTGCACCTCGACCGCCGGCAGCTTCCGGACGAACGCCGAGATCAGCGGCGCGACGTGGCTGCGGCCGAAGCCCAGGGTCGCGTTGACGCGCAACAGCCCCTGCGGCATCGCCTTCGACACGCCGAGCTGCTGCCCGAGGTCGTCGATGCTCGCGAGGATCTTGCGCGCCTCGGCCAGGCACAGCTCGCCTTCGGGCGTCAGGCTCATGCGGCGCGTCGTGCGGTTGACGAGCGCGATGCCGAGCCGCTGCTCCATCTGCGCCAGATGCTTGCTGACCGCCGGCGTGCTGACGCCGAGCTCGCGCGCCGCGGCGCTCAGGCTGCCGCAACGCGCCAGCACCGAGAAGAAGCCGAGGTCGGCCGGCTGGATGCGGCCCGGCGCGGAGCGGCTGGTCATTGTTAGCTTTGGGTTAACGATGCCTTGACTCTAGCCATGACCGTTGGAGGCGTCCAGTTCCTACAGTGAGGCCATCGCCCCACCCCGCCCGTTCCACCCCAGGAGACCCGCACCATGAAGACCTACGCGATCGCAACCATCCCCGGCGACGGCATCGGCAAGGAAGTCGTGCCCGCCGGCCGCGCCGTGCTGGAGGCGCTGGCCTCGACCAGCCGCGGCTTCCGCTTCGACTTCGAGAACTTCGATTGGGGCGGCGACTGGTTCCGCGCCCACGGCGTCATGATGCCGGACGACGGGCTCGATGCGATCCGGAACAAGGACGCCATCCTGTTCGGCTCGGCCGGCGATCCGCACATCCCCGACCACGTCACGCTGTGGGGCCTGCGGCTCAAGATCTGCCAGGGCTTCGACCAGTACGCCAACGTGCGGCCGACGCGCATCCTGCCCGGCATCGACGGTCCGCTGAAGCGCTGCAAACCGGAAGACCTGAACTGGGTCATCGTGCGCGAGAACTCCGAAGGCGAATACGCCGGCGTCGGCGGCCGCGTGCACCAGGGCCATCCGATCGAGGCCGCGACCGACGTCACGATGATGACGCGCGCCGGCGTCGAGCGCATCCTGCGCTTCGCGTTCAAGCTGGCGCAGAGCCGGCCGCGCAAGCACCTCACCGTCGTGACGAAGAGCAATGCGCAGCGCCATGCGATGGTGATGTGGGACCAGATCGCGGGCGAAGTCGCCGCAGAGTTCCCCGACGTGACCTGGGACAAGGAGCTGGTCGACGCGATGACCGCGCGCATGGTCGACAAGCCGGCGACGCTCGACACCATCGTCGCGACCAACCTGCACGCCGACATCCTGAGCGACCTGGCCGCTGCGCTCGCCGGCAGCCTCGGCATCGCGCCGACCGGCAACGTCGACCCCGAGCGGCGCTATCCGTCGATGTTCGAGCCGATCCACGGCTCGGCGTTCGACATCATGGGCAAGGGCCTGGCGAATCCGATCGGCACGTTCTGGTCGGTCGTGATGCTGCTCGAGCACCTCGGCGAGTTCGAGGCCGCGCAGCGCGTGATGGCCGCGATCGAGCAGGTCACCGCGAACCCGGCGCTGCACACCGGCGACCTCGGCGGCAGCGCGACGACCGCCGACGTGACCCGCGCCGTCTGCGAGCTGCTGCAAGCCGACGGCCGGCGCCAGGCCGCCTGACCTCTCGACGTCCTTTCTTCAGGCTCGCCCCGGAAGCAGCCGCCAGCGCTGCGGGGCGCGCCTGCGCATGTCATTCCACCAGGAGACAAGACCCATGCGACGCGTACTCGGAAAGCTCTACGTCCAGGTGCTGATCGGCGTCGCCGCCGGCGTCACGCTCGGACACTTCTGGCCGCAACTCGGGAGCGAGCTGAAGCCGCTCGGCGACATCTTCATCAAGCTGATCAAGATGGTCTTCGCGCCGATCATCTTCGCGACCGTCGTGCTCGGCATCGCGCGCATGGAGAGCATGAAGGAGCTGGGCCGCGTCGGCGTGCGCGCGCTGGTCTATTTCGAGGTGCTGTCGACCTTCGCGCTGATCCTCGGCCTCGTGGTCGTCAACGTCGTCCGGCCCGGCGCCGGCATGAACGTCGATCCGGCGCACCTCGACACCAAGGCGATCGCCGGCTACGCCGCATCGGCCGCCAAGCCCGCGGGCTTCGTCGACTTCGTCGTCGGCATGGTGCCGACCAGCATCGTCGACGCGCTGGCGAAGAACGACATCCTGCAGATCCTCGTCTTCGCGACCTTGTTCGGCATCGCGCTGTCGCACGTCGGCGTGCGCGCGAAGCCGGTCGTCGACTTCCTCGATGCGTTCGTGCACGGCGTCTTCGCGATCGTCGGCATGATCATGCGGCTCGCGCCGATCGCGGCGTTCGGCGCGATGGCCTTCACGGTCGGCAAGTACGGGCTCGGCTCGGTCGTGTCGCTCGGCAAGCTGATGGGCACGATGTACCTGACCTGCGCGCTGTTCGTCGTGCTCGTGCTCGGGCCGATCTGCAGGCTGAGCGGCTTCAGCCTCTGGAAGTTCCTGAAGTACATCAAGGACGAGCTCTTCACCGTGCTCGGCACGAGCTCGTCGGAATCGGTCGTGCCGCAGCTGATGCGCAAGCTCGAGAACGCCGGCGTCGCGCGGCCGGTCGTTGGCCTCGTCGTGCCGTCGGGACTCACGTTCAACCCCGACGGCCAGTGCATCTACTACACGATGGCGGCGATCTTCATCGCGCAGGCCACCAACACGCCGCTGACCCTGCTCGACCAGGTCGTCGTCCTCGGCGTGCTGCTGCTGACGTCGAAGGGCTCCGCGGGCGTCACCGGCTCGGGCTTCATCACGCTGGCGGCCACGCTCGCGTCGATGGGCAAGATCCCGGTCGCCGGCATGGTGCTGCTGCTCGGCGTCGATCGCTTCATGTCGGAGGCCCGTGCCATCACCAACACGATAGGCAACGCGGTCGGCACCGTCGCGATCGGCCGCTGGGTAGGCTCGGTCGACCGCGAGCGGCTCGCGCTCGTGCTCGACGGCGAGTCGGACCCCGAAGACCTGCAGCAGCTCTACGAGGACAGCGAGGCCGTCGTGCGGCCGCTGCACGCGGCGCGCAACGCGGCCTGAGCGCCGACCGGACGAGGACGATCAGGTCTTCTTCTGCTTCTCCGCCGCCATGTCGGCCTGCAGCAGTTGCTGCGCCATCTCGACGTGGTGCCGCAAGCCGGGCAGGTTCTGTTCGGCGAACGCCTACACGTCGGCGTCCTTGGACTGCGCCGCGGTCTTCTCGAACAGCTTGATCCGCGCGGGTCGCGGTTTGCCGCAATTTCGACCGAAACGAGTGCCCGCGCTCACCGGGGCTTCGACAGGCTCAGCCCGAACGGGCACCGGGGTTCGCGAAGGTTCTGTTTCTTGTGAGTCGCCGCGTGATCACGGTGATCTCGCCGTTGCGCTCGAGGATCACGCGGTCGACGCTGTCGAGGTCATCGCTGCCGGTGCGCTTGCGCGCCGCCTCGCGCAAGTCGCGTTCGGTGACGAGCGCGTGGTACATCGCGCGGCGGTCCATGCGGCCGTCGCGCAGCATCGTGCGCTCGTCACCGCTGATCAGGCGCTCGAACGCCTGAAAGCGCACGCTCGCCAGGCCGATCAGCCGGTGCGCCACCGAGAGCGCGAGGCCGGCACACAAGGTCGGCACGAACGGCGACGCACCGACCACCGCGCGGCTCAGCACCGCGCCCAGCAGCACCGTCATGCAGGCATCGAACGCGCTGTGCATGCCGAAGCTGCGGCGGCCCGCAACGCGGATCAGCACCAGCGTCGCCGCGAAGACGACGATCGCACGGCAGCTCATCTGCAACGCGGACAGCTCGTTGCCGCTGCCGAAGAGGTCGATCCAAACGTCCGACATCGCGGGTATCACGACAGGCCCGTCGCCGAGACGGGTTCAGCCATCGGTACCGATGCGCCGGCTGGCGCAGTCGCGTACGCAGTCGACGCCGTTCGCGATCGCCGCCATCGCGTCGTCGAGCAGGTCGAGCGGCATCTCGCGCTCGACGGTCGCGCGCGTCGCATCGGCCGCGGTCGCGCTGGTGTCGGGATGCCGGGTGTCGGGGTGGCGTTGCGGGTCGGCCATCGTCGTGTACATGGGGTGCGTTGCAGGTGTCGATGTCCGATGACGGCAATCGACGTACCCGGCGACGACGTGGAGCGGGAACATCGCTTGCCGACGCGATGGATCGCACCTCACGGGCTTCGATGCCCGCTTCTGCGCCCATGACCAACGCGATGCAACGCGCCATTCCCCCTGTCGCTCCCGCACCATCATCGACCGCGCCGCCGCCAAGAACTCGCCCGCGCGTCTGGACGCTGATCTGCACCGTGCTGTTCGTCGCTTGCGGCCTGGCCGCGCTCGGCGGCGGCGTGTGGCTCGCGAGCCTCGGCGGCAGCGTCTACTACGTGCCGGCCGGCGCCTGCCTGATCGCGACCGGCCTCCTGCTCCGGACGCGGCCGGCGCCGGCGCTGCTGCTGCATGCGCTGTGCATCGTCGGCACGGTCGCCTGGGCGTTTCGCGAAGGCGGGCTCGACTGGTGGCCGTATGCGGCCCGGGTCGACCTGCCGTTCGTGCTCGGCGTGCTGCTGCTCGTCGCCTGGGCCATCGAGCGACGCCATGCGGCATCGATGCGCGCCGCCGCGCCGGCTGCGACCGCGCTCTTCGTCGTGCTGGCGATCGCGGCGACCTGCGGCTCGCTCGCGAAGACACGCGACACGCACCGCGTGCGCGGCACCTTGCCGGCGGCTGCAGAGCGTCCGGCCGCGGCCGCCGCATCGGATCCGGTGCCGGCCGATGAATGGCAGGCCTATGGCCGCACCGGCGACGGCCAGCGCTATTCGCCGCTCGCCGACCTGACGCCGACCAACGTGCGCGGCCTCGAAGTCGCGTGGCAGTTCCGCACCGGCGATGTCCGCGGCCGCAGCGGCGATCCCGAAGAGACCACCGACGAGGTCACGCCGCTGAAGATCGGCACGCGGCTCTTCCTCTGCACGCCGCACCAGTCGGTGATCGCGCTCGACGCGACGACCGGCCGGCAGCTCTGGCGCTACGACCCGCAGATCGAGACCGGTTTGGCGCTGCAGCACATGACCTGCCGCGGACTGTCGTACCGCCGGCCGCATGGCGGGGCCGTGCCCGCGGTCGCCGAGGCAGCCTCCGCAGCGGCCTCGGCCAGCAGCCGCGCATTGCCCATCGCGGCCTCGGGCACAACGAAGCAGATCGACTGCGACGCCAAGCTCTACCTGCCGACCGCCGATGGGCGCCTGATCGCGCTCGATCCGGCGAGCGGCGCGGTGTGCCGCAACTTCGGCGCCGGCAGCGGGCAGATCGACCTGTGGCAGCACATGCCGAACGTGCAGCCCGGCGCCTACTACTCGACGTCGCCGGTGGTCGTCACGGACCGGCTGGTGGTCGTCGGCGGCACGGTGCTCGACAACTACTCGACGCGCGAGCAGTCCGGCGTGATCCGTGCCTACGACGCCGATACCGGCACCTTGGTCTGGAACTGGGACTCGGGCCGCCCCGATGCGACCGCGCCGCTCGCCGGCAACGCCACCTACGTGCAGAACTCGCCGAACAGCTGGGCGCCGATGAGCGTCGACGAGACGCTGGGCCTCGTCTACGCGCCGATGGGCAACCAGCCGCCCGACTAATGGGGCGGCCGGCGCAGCCCCGCGACCGAGCGGTATTCGTCGTCGGTCGTCGCGCTCGAGCTCGCGACCGGCCAGGTGCGCTGGAGCTTCCAGACCGTGCACCACGACCTGTGGGACTACGACGTGCCGGCCCAGCCGACGCTGGTCGACCTGACGATCGCCGGCCGGCGCGTGCCGGCCCTCGTGCAGCCGACCAAGCAGGGCGAGGTCTTCGTGCTCGATCGGCGCGACGGCCATCCGCTGCTGCCGGTGACCGAGCGGCCCGCGCCGCAGCCGGCCGTACGCGACGACCATGCCGCACCGACCCAGCCGAAGTCGGCGATCTCGTTCGAGCCGCCGCGCCTCGCCGAACGCGACCTGTGGGGCACGACGATGCTCGATCAGCTCGCCTGCCGCATCGCGTTTCGCCGGCTCCGCTACGAAGGCCGGTTCACGCCGCCGTCGACGCAGGGCACGATCGTCTATCCGGGCAACTTCGGCGTCTTCAACTGGGGCGGCATCGCGGTCGATCCGGTGCGCCAGATCGCGTTCACGACGCCGACCTACCTGGCCTTCGAGGCTAAGCTCGTACCGCGCCACGACGACACGACCCAGATGGTGCAGACCGACGGCCCGCCGAAGGGCAGCCTGCCGGCGCTGAACGAGAACTTCGGCGCGCCGTATGCAGCCTTGCTGCAGCCGTTCCTGTCGCCGCTCGGCATACCGTGCCACGCGCCGCCGTGGGGCTATGTCGCGAGCATCGACCTGACGACCGGCCACGTCGCCTGGCAGCACCTGAACGGCACGGTGCGCGAACTGGCGCCGGTGCCGCTGCCGCTGCGCATGGGGGTGCCCAACCTCGGCGGCCCGATCGTCACCGCGGGCGGCGTGGCGTTCCTCTCGGGCACGCTCGACGACGAGGTCCGTGCCTACGACGTGACCGATGGCCGCGAGCTGTGGCATCGCGACCTGCCGGCGGGCGGCCAGGCGACGCCGATGACCTATCGCGGCAGCGATGGCCGGCAGTACCTGCTGGTCGTCGCCGGCGGCCACGGATCGACGCACACCAAGCCGGGCGACTACGTCATCGCCTATGCGCTGCCGCGGCGCTGAGCGGCCTGGGAACGCGCGAAGGCGACGCCGGCACCCATGTCAAAAAGCCGGCCGATCCGGCCGCGCGTCCTACGTCCCGACGGTCGGCCGACCGACGGGACGAGCCCATCCCTTCGGGGACAAACGAAGGGTCGGCACCTGGCGCCGGCCACCATCCATCAAGGAGGATTCCATGACCCCGACCACCACCACGTTCAACGACACCATCTCTTCCGACGACGTCGAAGGGACGGCCGTCTACAACCCCGCCGGCGACAAGCTCGGCTCGATCGACAACCTCGTGATCGACAAGCGCTCCGGCCAGATCCGCTATGCGGTGCTCGAGTTCGGCGGCTTCCTCGGCATCGGCACCGACCGCTATCCGCTGCCGTGGAGCATGCTGAGGTACGACCTCGACAAGGACGGCTACACCGTGCCGCTCGACAAGGACCGCCTGAAGAACGCCCCGCACTACGCCGAGGCCGACATCCCGGCCTACGACCAGGAATACGGCCGCGGCGTCTACGGCTACTACGGCATCGACTGGTAAGCAGGCGAGAAGCGGCAGGACCAGGAAGAACGGCGGCGCATCGCGCCGCCGTTTTCTTGGGGCCGTCGCGTCTCAGTGACCGTGGCGCTTGAAGTACTGCACCTCGCGTTCGTGCTGCCGCGCCGCGGCGAGCGACTCGAAGGTGCCGAGGTTGCGGCGCTTGCCGGTCTTCGGATCCTTCTTCACCGAATAGAGGCGGTATTGCCCGTAGGCGAGCTTGCGGATCATCGTGGAACTCCTGTGCGCATCGGCTGCGTCGGCGGCAAGGCAGCGACGACCTCGCGCATCGAGCCGTAGGTCTTCGCATAGACCCACGTGAATTCGGCGCCGAGCAAGAAGATCTGCGCCGAGTAATACACCCAGACGAAGATCACCGCCAGCGCGCCGGCGGCGCCGAAGCCCGACGCGACCGCGGTCTTGCCAATGTACAGGCCGATCAAGGTGCGGCCGAGCGTGAACAGCGCCGACGTGATCGCAGCGCCCAGCCACACGTCGTGCCAATGCACGCGCACGCGCGGCATCAGCTTGTAGATCATGCCGAAGACGAAGGTCGTCATCGCGAAGCCGACGACGAAGTTGACCGCCTGCAGCAGCAGTTCCCAGTCGCCGAACGCGGTCGCCCACCACTTGCCGAGCGCCGAGATCGCGGCGCTCAGCACCAGCGAGACGACGAGCAGGAAGGCGATGCACAGGATCATGCCGAACGACAGCAGGCGCGAATGCACGAGGTTCCAGAGGCCGCCGCGCGTCGCCGGCCGGGGCGCGCGCCAGATGCGGTCGAGCGCGTTCTGCAATTCGCCGAACGCGCTGGTCGCGCCGATCAGCAGCACGACGATGCCGACGATCGTCGACGGCAGCCCGCGCTCGGGCTTGGACAGGCTCAACAGCACGTCCTGGACCACTTTGGCCGGCTCGTCGCCGAGCAGGCCGCGGAGCTGCGAGAACACCTCGCCGCTCGCGGCCTGGGAGCCGAACGCCAGTCCGGCGATCGCGATGACGATCCACAGCAGCGGCGCGAGCGAGAACACGCTGTAGTAGGCCAGCGCGGCACCCATGCTCGGCGCATAGTCGTCGCTCCAGCCGGTCACCGACGCCTTGATCAGGCCCCACCATGCCGCGAGCGTATCGGCGCGCGGCACGTCATCCTGCTGTCGATGCGACATGGCTCGAGCGTACATGCACGCGATCGTGCCGCAGCAAGCCGACGCGGGCTGCCGGCCCGGGCAGCATTCGCGGGTCAGCCCAGGCCTACACGGCTCGTGCGCACAGCGGGCGCGATGCAGCCAGGGCAGAGCCGCCGGTTCTGTCGGTCACAACGGCGTACGCACCATCAGCACCTGATGGAAGGGCTGCGCGACCAGGCCGAGGCGAAGCAAGGCCGCGCCGCCCAGGTCCGTGCGCTGGATCGCCGGCACGCTGACGGCGGCGCCCGGGCGCGTCGCGCACATGGCGCCGATCAGCGCTTGCGCATCGGCCTGTTCCGGCGTGGCGTCGATCAGGCTGTGCACCTGGCGTGCGCCATCGCCGGTGTCGCTCCACACGAGTTGCGCATCGCCGCGCTGCAGGAAGCGCAGCGGGCGCGCCGTTGCCTCGAGGGATGGACGCGTGACCTGCAGCGGCAGGTCTTGCAGACGGCGCTCGGCGGCATCCAGCCACGCGTAGCCGACGTCGCGCCCGACCTCGCAGGACGCCGCGCTCACCGGCGCAGCGACATCGGCGCCTTCGGCGAGCTCGTATCCGATGAGCTCGCAACGCGGTGCGAAGCCTCGGCCGCGGTACAGACGCTGCGCGCGCTCGTTGGCGACGAAGCACTCGAGCTCGACCGCCGTTTGCGAGGCCGCCGCAGCGCGGGCGATGAAGTCGTCGAGCAGGGCCGGCGCGGCGCCGCTGCCGCGTGCCTCGGGCGTGGCACCCATCGCGGCCAGGCGCCAGCGACGGCCCTGCGCTCGCGGCGACACGAGCGCGAAGGCCAGCACCGAGCCCTCACGGACGGCCACCCGGCTCGACGTCAGCTCGACCACCTGGCGCGCGATCGTGGCCGGCCAGCGGTCGAACGGCAGCGCGACCGGCCCCGTCACATAGTCGGAGAAGGCGGCGACAAACGCCGCATGCAGATCGGCGGGAAGAACCTCATCGGCAGGAACGAGCGCGAAGTCGGGCATGGCGAGGATGGCGAAAACCTGCAGTTCCCAGGAGGCTCGAGTATCCGCCGCCAGGCAGCACAATCGCGTACCGCTCGCAGCGCTAGCCCGATTCCCGCGCCAGCCTCAGCGCGTCGAACGTCGCCCGCCCGCCGCCGCGATCACGCCGACGATCACCAGCCCGGTCGCGACCATGCGCACGCCGGCGCTGACGCCGAAGGTGTTCAGCATCGTCAGCAGCAGCACCAGGAACAGCGCCGCACCCCAGATCCCCGGCACGTTGGCCTTGCCGCCCGCGACCGACGTGCCGCCGATCACGACGACGGCGAGCGACGACAGCAGGTACTCGTTGCCGAGGTCGACGTTGGCGCCGCGGAAGTAGCCGGCGAGCAGCGCGCCGTCGATGCCGCCGAGCGCACCCGACAGCGTGTAGGTGATGAAGCGCACGCGGCCGACCGGGATGCCCGCGAGCCACGCGGCCCGCATGTTCTGCCCGATCGCCAGCACCGAGCGGCCGTAGACCATGCGGTGCAGCGCGATGCCGGCGCCGGCGGCGAACGCGATCGTCAGCAGCGCGAGCAGCGGCACGCCGAGGAACTGCAGGTTGGTGAAGTCCGCATAGCCCGGCGGCGGCTTGATCTGCAGGCCGCGGCCGTAGCTGATGTCGGCCGACTGGATGATGAAGCTCGCCGACAGGGTCGCGATGATCGGCGGGATGCGCAGTGCGCGGATCAGCAGGTAGTTGGCCGCACCGATCGCCGCGCCGCAGCCGAGCGCGGCCAGCAGGCCGGGCACGACCATCGCATCGTCGCCGCCCATCACCTTCATCGCGACCGCGCTCGCCAGGCCGATGTTGGCCGGCAGCGAGAGGTCGACGTTGCCCGGCCCGAGCGTGATGACGAACATCTGGCCGATGCCGACGATGACCGTGAACTGCGCCAGCGACAAGGCGGCCGTCAGCATGCCGCCGGCGCCCTGCCCGCCGGTGTAGGCGATGGTCACGAGCCAGACCAGCAGCGCGCCGGCATAGGACCAGATCCAGGGCCGGGCGGCCAACGCGCGCGGCGTGATCATCGCGTGGCCTCCTTGCGCGTGACGAGCGCCCGCGCCGCCAGCACGATGATCAGGATCGCGCCGTTGGCCGCGACCTGCCAGTCGGGCGGGATGTGCATGAAGGTGAGCAGCGGCGACGCGGCGAGCGCCATCGTCAACGCGCCGATCACCGCGCCGACCGGCGACACGCGGCCGCCGACGAATTCGCCGCCGCCGAGGATCACGCCGGCGACCGCGAGCAGCGTGTAGCCGCTGCCGATGTTCGCATCGGCCGACGTCGTGATGCCGATCAAGGTCATGCCCGACAGCACGCCGAACACGCCGGCCAGCGCGAACAGCACGACCTTGGTCTTCAGCAGCGACCAGCCGGCGCGCTCGAGCGCCGCCGGGTTGCCGCCCGAGCCGCGCAGGATCGTGCCGTACGACGTGCGCATCAGGCCGAACTGCACGATCGCGGCGATCGCCACCGCGGCGACGACCGGCAACGGCACGAGCGGCGGCTTCCAGCCGACCGTCGCGATCAGCCATTCCGGCGCCTTGCCGCCGGGCTTGGGCAGCAGCAGCACCGCGAGGCCTTGCCAGACGAAGCTCATGCCCAAGGTCACGACGATGGACGGCAGGTCGCGCAGCCAGATCAGCGCGCCGAGCGCCGCATAGACCGCGATAGCCGCCAGCAGCGCCGCCGCGCCCAGCCACGGCGCGTCGCGCAGCCAGGTGGCGGTGACGCAGGCGACGAAGCCGACGAACGGGCCGATCGACAGGTCGAGCTCGTTGCCGGCGATCACGAACATCTGGGCGAGCGTCGCGAGCGCGATCGGCACCGCCAGGTTCAGCATCAGGTTGAAGCCGAAGTAGCTGATCGCCCGCGGGTTCAGCCATGCGATCGCGCCGAGCACCAGCGCGAACGACAGCGCGGGCAGCCAGGCGCGATGCAACAACTCATCCACCCGCATGGCCGAACGACGACTGAATGACCTTCTCCTCCGTCAGCTCGCCGCGCCCCAGGTCCGCGACGATGCGCCCGTTCAGGAACACGTAGACATGGTCGCAATGATCGAGCTCCTCGGTCTCGGTCGTGTACCAGAGGAACGTGCGGCCGCGCCGCGCCTCGTCGCGCAGCAGCTCGTAGACCTCGAGCTTGGTCGCGATGTCGACGCCGCGCATCGGATCGTCCATCAGCACGATCCGCGCATCCGAGCCGAGCGCGCGCGCGAACAGCGCCTTCTGCTGGTTGCCGCCCGACAGCGACAGGATGTTGGCGTCCATGCTCGGCGTGCGGATGCGGATGCGCTGCTGCCATTGCTGCGCCAGTTCGGCCTCGCGCCGCGCCGAGATCAACAGGCCGCGGCGCAGCCGGGCGAGCGAACCGATGCCGATGTTCTCGGCGATCGATGCGAGCGGGAAGACGCCGTCGGCCTGCCGGTCGCCCGCCACCAGCGCGACCGGTGCGGTGACGGCTATGCCGCGACCGCGACGTCCGGCGGCATCGAAGATCGCGAGCAGCAGGTCGGTCTGGCCATGCCCGGCGAGACCGGCCAGGCCGATGATCTCGCCTTCGTTGGCGACGAGCGCCGCATCGTCGCGCTGACGCGCCGGCCGGGCGCGGACGCGCAAGGTGCGGCCCGAGCGGTCGCGGGCCACGGGCGCTTCGACCGCCGACCGCTCGCGCGGATCAGGTGCAGCGCGTGCATGGCCGCCCATCGCGGCGACCAGCGCATCGCGGTCGAACGCCGAGACGGCATCGGCGGCCGCGACCTGGCCGTCGCGCATCACGACGATGCGATCGGCATGGCCGAGCACTTCGTTCAGCAGGTGCGTGATGAGGATGCAGCTGCGCCCGCCCGCGACGAAGCGCCGCACGTAGGCGAGCAGTTGCCCGGCGGTGCGCGCGTCCAGCGACGAGGTCGGCTCGTCGAGGATCACGAGCGCGAGCGGCGCATCGGTGACGGTGAACGCACGCGCCACCTCGACCATCTGGCGCCGGCCGATCGACAGGTCCTGCACGACGTCGCCCGGGTCGATGTCGTGGCCGGGGAAGATCTCGCCGAGCTGCGCGGCGATCAGCGCGCTCGCGCGGCGCCGCCAGCCGATACCGCGCAGCGACGGATGCATCACCGCCATGTTCTCGGCGACGCTGAGGTTCGGGCAGAGCGACAGCTCCTGGAACACGCAGCGGATGCCGAGCTGCTGCGCCCGATTGACCGCATAGCCGGGCTGCGGCGCGCCGGCCACCGCGATCGCGCCGCGATCGGGCGCCAGCGTGCCGGCCAGCACCTGCACCAGCGTCGACTTGCCGGCGCCGTTGT
Source organism: Pseudomonadota bacterium (assembly GCA_018241265.1). Classification (GTDB taxonomy): domain Bacteria; phylum Pseudomonadota; class Gammaproteobacteria; order Burkholderiales; family Burkholderiaceae_C; genus JAFEEF01. The sequence goes on from JAFEEF010000001.1 coordinate 175,951, forward strand.
GGCCGACGAGGCCGACGCAGCTGCCGGCATCGACCGCGAAGTCGACGCCTTCGAGCGCACGCACCGCGCCGTAGCGCTTGGCCGCGCCGGTCAGCGCGATGACCGCCGCGCGCGGTGCAGACGCTGTCCGGACGCTCATCCGCTCGCGACGGCGACGGCTACTTGATGTTCGCCTTGATCGCCGCGATCGCCTCGGCCTGCGTGTACTCCTTGGTCGCGACGCTGCCCTTCGGGATCTTCGGCAGCGCGGCCTCGAAGTCGTCCTGCGTGAACGCGAGGTAGGGCACCAGCAGGTCGTGCGGTATGTCCTTGCGGCCGGACAGCACCTGCTGCGCGACCCAGAACGCGAGCGACGAGACGCCCGGCGCGATCGACGCCGACCAGGTGGTGTAGCCGTCCTTGGCCTTCTGCTCCTTCCACCACGCGAGCTCGTCCTGGCGGTTGCCCATGATGATCGTCGGCCGCGGCTTGCCGGCGGCCGCGAAGGCCTGCGCCGCGCCATAGCCGTCGCCGCCCTGGTCGACGATGCCGACGATAGGCGGCAGCGACGGCAGCACGGTCGCGACGGCCTTCTGCGCCGTCGTCTGGTCCCAGTCGCCGGTGACCGAGGCGACGATCTTGAACTGCGGGTTCGCGGCCACGCCGGCCAGGATGCCGGCATGGATCGCATCGTCGATCGACGTGCCGGCGAGGCCGCGGATCTCGAGCAGGTTGCCGCCCTTGGGCTGGAACTTGGCCATCTGCACGACTTCCTGGCGGCCCATCTCCTTGAAGTCGACGACGACGCGGTAGGCGCACGGCTCGGTGACGATGCCGTCGAACGACACGACGACGATGCCGGCGTCGCAGGCCTGCTTGATCGCGCCGTTCAGCGCATCGGGCGACGCCGCGTTGATGACGATCGCGTCGTAGCCCTGCAGGATCAGGTTCTGGATCTGCGCGGCCTGCGTCGGCACCGCCTTGTCGGCGGTCGTGAACGTGTCGGCGGCCTTCACGACCTTGTCGGCGACCGCCTTCTTCGCGATCGCGTCGTAGCTCTGCAGCATCGCCTGGCGCCACGAGTTGCCGGCGTAGTTGTTCGAGAACGCGATCTTCTTGCCGCTGGTGTCGGCGGCGAGCGCCGAGCCGGCAGCGAGCACGACGGCGCACGCCGCGAGCACGATGGCTGACTTGTTCATCTGCTGTCTCCTGGTCGAGGTTGGAGGTTCAAACCTTCTTCAATACACCCGCAGGCCCGGAACCCGCACGCGCCGGCGGTAGAGCGAACTCGATGCCGTGATGTAGAGGCTGCGCAGGTCGTCGTCGCCGAAGGTGAAGTTCGCGGCCATCTCGGGCGTCCCGATCACGCCGAGCAGGTCGCCCGACGCATCGAACACGTGCACGCCGCCCGGCCCGCAGCAATAGAGGTTGCCACAACTGTCGATCTTCATGCCATCGGGTGCACCCGCGCCCGGGCCGCGCGTCGCCGCCCAGACCGCGCCGCCGGTCAGGTCGCCGGCCGCGGTGACGTTGAAGACGCGCACGTGCTGGCGCTCGGTGTCGTTGACGAACAGGCGCGAGCCGTCGAGCGAGAAGCACAGGCCGTTCGGCTGGCCGAAGTCGTCGACCAGCAGCACGGGTTCGGCACCGTCGGCATCGACGCGGTAGACGCCGCGAAACGCCAGCTCGGGCTCGCGCGGCACGCCGTAGTAGGCCATGCGGCCGTAGGTCGGGTCGGTGAAGTAGATCGCGCCGCCCGCCGCGACGACGATGTCGTTCGGGCTGTTGAGCTGCTTGCCCTGGTAGTGCGCCGCGACGACCGTCGTCGAGCCGTCCGGCTCGGCGCGCGTCACCCGGCTCGTCGCATGCTCGCAGGTCAGGAGGCGCCCGCGCCGGTCGAGCGTGTTGCCGTTGGCCATGCGGCTCGGATCGCGGAAGCTCTCGATCGCGCCGCCGGCCCGGCGCAGGTACATGCGCGCATTCGGTATGTCGCTGAACACCAGCCACTTCTCGTACGGATGCCAGACCGGGCCTTCGATGAAGCCGTAGCCGCCGGCGACGGTCTCGAGCGCGGCGTCGCCGACGACCGCGTGGAAGCGCGCGTCGCTCATCGCCGCGATGCCGCGACCGACTGCCCGGCGACGTACCAGTCGTCGGCCGACACGTCCTCGAAGACGACCCAGATCGCCTCGCGCGGCAGCTCGGCGACCTCGCTGACGGCATCGACGACGCGCCGCGCGATCTCGTCCTTGCGCTGCTGGCTGTGGCCTTCGAGGATGCGGATGTTGACGAACGGCATGGCACACCTCCGCGCGGCTGCGATGCCGCGGTGCGCGAGGCTAGCCGCGACGGCAGCGCGTGCAAACGTGGCGATGCGCAGTCGGGACTGCGGTTTCACGCAGTCGGGTCGGACGAGCCGCTGTCGGCCACGAGCCATGCATCGAAGGCCCGCTGCTCGCGCCGCAGCACGTCCGCATTGATCAGGCCGCGCGCCACCGCCAGGCAGACGGCACGCGTGCGCGAGTTGAAGACCGACGCGCCGTCGCTGCCCGCATCGCCCAGCCCGAGCTTGTCGTAGAGATGCTGCAGCCGGCTCTGCGCGCCGCGCGTCGACAGCCCGCGGCGCAGCGCGATCGTCTTGTCGGTGAGGCCGAGCGCGATGTCGATCAGGCTTTCGTACTCGCCGTCGGTGAGGCCGGCGAGGCGATCGCCGACGCGGTGCTGGATGCCGCGGATCTCGCGGTCGATGATGCAATGGCCGTCGCGGAACACGCCCTGCAGCGCGCTGCGCATGCCTTCCTCGGACGACGACTTGAGCAGGTAGCCGTAGACCGAGCCCGGCGGCACGATGCGCGCGACGCCGCGCACATAGGCCTCGTCGGCGAAGTTCGACCAGAAGAGGATCTGCGTATCGGCGCGCCGGCTCCAGATCGCGCGGGCGACCTCGATGCCGGTCGCCTTCGGCAGCTGCAGGTCGAGCACGACGCAGCGCGGCGCATGCTCGGCCGCGAGGCGGATCGCGTCGTCGCCGTCGCCGGCCTCGACCACCTCGACGTCGCCGCGCCAGATCTGCTCGATCATCGTGCGCACGTAGGCGCGGTGCAGCCCGTCGTCCTCGGCGATCAGGACCTGCATCAGTGCGTCTCGGTCGATGGCGCGACCGCGCCGGTGCCGATCTCGATCGCGACCCGCGTGCCGCCATGGCGGCCATCGGGCGGCTCGAGGTGCAGCCGCGCGCCGATCAGCGCCGCACGCGTGCGCATGTGGCCGATGCCGCCGGCCGCGGCCGCACCGATCGCCGCGCAGCCGCGGCCGTCGTCGGCGACGCTCACGTACAGGTCGGACCCGCGCGCCTCGATGTGCACGTCGATGCCGGTCGGTGCCGCATGCCGCACCGCGTTGTTGATCGCTTCCTGCACGATGCGGTAGAGCGCGGTGCGCGTCGTGTCGGGCAGCGCATCGGCGAGGCCGCCGCTGCGGTCGGCGATGCGCACCGCGATCGGCGGGCGCGCGCCGTTGACGCTGCGGTTGAGGTGCGCCTCGACGGCATCGCGGAAGCCGAACAGCTCGAGCACGCCGGGCCGCAGGTCGTCGACGATGTGGCGCAGTTCGGCCAGGCAGCTCGCGACCTCGCGCTCGAGGCTCGCGAGCGCATCGACGCCGGCCACGCCGTCATGGCGCAGCGACGACAGCATGCGCGCGATGCGCGCCAGGTCGGCGAGCGTCTGGTCGTGCAGGTCCATCGCCATGCGCCGGCGCTCGCGCTCCATGCCTTCGGTCAGCTTGGAGGCGCCGACGCGCAGCAGCTCCTCGCGGTTGCGCGCCGCGCTCTCGGCGAGCAGCGCGCGGCGCGCCTCCTCGGCCTGGCTGAGCGCATAGATGTACGGTGCGATGAAGTCGGCGCACTGCTGCGCGACGCCGACGTCGGCCTCGTCGTAGCAGTCGGCCTCGTGGCGGCTGATGTTGAGCGAGCCGACGACGTCGCCGCGGGCGCGCATCGGCACGACGATGCGGCTGCGCAGCTGCGCGGCGAAGATCGGGCCGTCGAGCGCGCCGTCGAAGTGGAAACGCGGATCGGCCAGCGCATCGCCGGTCAGCAGATAGGGCACGTCGCCGCGGAACACCGCGCGCACCGGGCTGCGGTCGACCGGCAGCGGATGCTCGGCCAGCGCGCCCCAGTCGGTCGGGCAGCCGGTCTCGTAGCAGGCATGGCTGCGCCCTTCATCGAGCAGCACCGCGACGTCCATGTGGGCGTGCGGTATCAGCGCGGCGATCTCGGCCGCGGTGGCGCGCAACGCGGCGCCCGGATCGACATGGCCGGCCAGTGCGCGCGAGATCGCGAGCAGCTTGTCGACCAGGATCGGAGCGGCGCCAGGCACGATGCGGTGAGGTCAGCCGAGTGGGAACAGGCGGCGAGACTAGCCGATGTGCCGAGGACCTTCATGAGGGGCAACACGGTGCCCGGCGGCGATCATCGCTATGCTCGCGGCGCTGGCCACGACACCAAGGAGCATCTCCATGACGATCGAGCTCGGCCCGAGCTTCGAAGTGATCGATCCGCGCTTCCGGCGCCTCGCGTTCCCCAACGTGCACGTCGAGAAGCTCGCCGACGGCTGCCGCTGGGCCGAAGGGCCGGCGTGGTTCGCAGCCGGGCGCTACCTCGTCTGGTCGGACATACCGAACGACCGCATGCTGCGCTGGGACGAGACCGACGGCTCGGTCTCGGTGTTCCGGCAGCCGGCGATGAACACCAACGGCCACACGGTCGACCTGCAGGGCCGCCTCGTGTCGTGCGAGCACCGCGGGCGCTGCGTGTCGCGCACCGAGCACGACGGGAGCCGGACGGTGCTTGCTTCGCACATCGACGGGAAGCGGTTCAACTCGCCGAACGACGTGGTCGTGAAGTCGGACGGGAGTATCTGGTTCAGTGATCCGAGCTACGGGATCGACAGTGACTACGAGGGCGATGCGGCGGAGAGCGAGATCGGGGATCGGTGTGTTTATCGGATTGCGCCCGACGGGCGCAGCGTGGTGCGCGTGGCTGACGGGTTCGTGCAGCCGAATGGGCTGGCGTTCTCGCCCGATGAGAGCTTGCTGTACGTGGCCGATACCGGGGCCACGCATCGGGTCGATGGGCCGCGGCACATTCGGCGGTTTCGGGTCGGGGCGGATGGGGTGAGTCTTTCGGATGGGGAGGTGTTCGCGGAGTCGGCCTGTGGGCTCTTCGATGGCTTTCGGGTCGATGCGCAGGGACATCTGTGGACCAGCGCGGGTGATGGGGTGCACTGCTATGCGGCGGATGGGGCGCTGCTCGGGAAGATCAGGCTGCCGGAGGCGGCGGCCAATGTTTGCTTCGGCGGGGCGAAGCTGAACCGGCTGTTCATCTGTGCAACGACGTCGCTGTATGCGGTCTATCTGAATGCGCGCGGGGCGGGGCGGCCGGAATCCGCGGGATGACGCTGCATCGGCGGGGTTCGGCTGGATGTGCGCTGCGCAGCGGGAGGAGTCACCCTGCGCAGCGCGGCGAACTCACGCTGTCGGTCAACTTGCCGTCATTCGCCGCGGGCCAGGGGGCTGGACCCAGGGGCGTGTGCGGCCCGCCCCACGGGCTTCGGCCACCGACCCATTGCGGATGTAAGGGCCCCATAGGGCTTCCGATTCATATGCGATGCGGACGGCGGTTGTCCCACCCTACTCGCGCGCACCGGTCTCAAACACAAGGCGCACTTGTCCGAGCTCGATTGCCGCGTGTATGACTCGCTCAATCTCAACAGCTTGGCGAGCACCAACGACAACGCCCGTCTCAAGGTTCCGAAGCAACGCATTGCCCGTCAGATTCGCCGAGCCGAGGACGGCCGACGCGCCATCCGCCACGACGAGTTTCGAGTGCAGCAAGACAGGCGCAGTGGCCGGTGCTGTGTAGACGCGCAGACAGCCGGACAGCCTTCGCGCCTCTCGGCGCAGCGGTTCCACCGAATCGGACGCCCACGACCCCAGTGAGTTGGCGTCCTGGGTCACCAGCACCACGGAGAGGCCCCTGGCCAGCGCCGCGAGCAGCTCCCCCTGCAGCTGGCCCATGCCCGCAACGTCGAGGTAAGGCGCAAGTAGAGTGAGTCGCTCGCTTGCGCCCCTGATGAGCGCGCGGACGCCCTTTGCATAGCCCGTTGGGTCCACACCTGGGACGGCGAGCCCTTCAGGCAGTGTCCACATCAGCGCCGCGGTAGCGTCCGAATGCTCATCCCATACCGCGCAGAGGAAATCAGCGAGTGGGCGCGCGAGCAGCTTCCCCTCCGGCCCGAGGCAGCGCCATTCCAGCAGCGCCTCCCATAAGAGCCGCTCCCCGCCGGCGCCGAGAAGTGAGGTAGCCCAAAAGAGCTCTTCAGCAGAGCCCAGCCGCTCGCCCACCCTCATCCATAGTGCCTGACCGAGTCGTTGAACGCCTTCAGGTCGCTGCAAGCGTTCAGAAATGGTCGTAGTGGCCATCACGCCTCAGGCGCCGCCTTCCAGGCGTCATGCCAGTAGCCGCGTGGCAGCGTTTGGCCCTCGAAGGCACTGTGTTGCGGCGTTGGGCCGCCGTAGACCGTCGCGCGCGAGAGCTCGCGGTTGAAGCTGACGCAGTTGTGCTCGCGGTGCGTGCAGCCGGCACAACTGCCGCCGTCGTCGCTGCACAGGGGGTCATAGACGCACTCGTGCCCGGACTGGACAGCGTCCCACAGCCATGTGTTCAGCCGCTGTTCGAACAGCGTCGTGAGCCCGCCAATCTTCGTTTCGGCATACCGGTTGGCGTACAGAATGAACGACAGCGACGCCGGAATGAGGTACTCGCCCACGCTCGACGGTGCAAACCCACTCCACTCGATGCGCCTCAAGAACAGGTGGCTCAGGGTGTGCAGCAGAGTGCGCACCGCGACCGCCTCGGTTTGACCGTGCATCGGCTCGTGAGCAGCCTGGCGCAGGCCAGGCACATCGGCGTAGAGCCGTGCCCAAGCCTCCTCTCGGGTGCTCGGAGGAGTGCCGCTCGCCAGCCCGTTGTCCAGCAGCCAGCGGAATACGCGCAATGGGTCGAGCTGGAACCACAACGCTTCCGTCTCGTTGGCCAGGGCATAGATGAGCAGCTGGCCGCGGTCATCCATCGGAAACGGGTTGATGACGGTGCGCTGCGGGTCTCTCGTCGTGCGCGTGTAGCCATAGGCGCACAGGGCCAGTGGGAAGTCGTTGATGACCCGGATATTGGCGATGCCGAGCAATTCTTCGGCATTGCGCTGCCCCTGTTCGATGTCCGCGGCGCCCGCCTCATCGCCGGCGCGTCGCAGCATCGCTGCGACGTCGGCGGGCGTGCTTAGGTCAGTGCGGTCCAGCAGCGTGGTGTGCTCGACGAGCCATCGCCGAGGCGGCTCTACCAGCGCCTTGGCCGCCGCCAGCAGCTGGTTGACTCTGTCGACCTCGACCTGCCCCTTGGGCTGCTTCTTCTTGGCGTCGTAGTCCTGGACCAGCTTGTTGGTCGGGTCGACTTTGCGCAGCGCCTCGACCATCTGCGCCATCGTGTCGGCGTCTTCAGGCTTGACACGGTTGGCGCGCTCCTGAATGACGTCGTGCACCTTGTCGGTCATCGTGCCCCACGTGCGCGCCAGCATCAGCTGCAGGGCGTCCGGCGCGGCACGCAGGCGACCCTGGGCGTCCTCGGGGAAGTTGATGAAGGCCACCGGGTGTGGGACGTACAGCGAGGGGTCGGCCGTCGGTACGACTCGCAGAAACTTCTCCGGTTGGCGCCCAGGTGGCAATGACTGGTTGTAGGCGCACTTGCAGGGCGTCATCCGCAGCGCCTGCAGGTCGGCACGGCACGTCGCGCAGTACCAGCGGGCCTGCTTGACCCGGCCGGGGTCGTAGAACGCTAGGTCGTTCGGGTGGTGGGCGCAGGCCTGCGGCGGAACGAAGATTTCCTCCATCCGCCCGCAGTTGTGGGCCTGCACATATCGCAGCTGGTTCAGGCGCCCGCCGCAGACACAGCGCCCCGTTGCGGAAGCACCGCGCTTGATGAGTTGGGTGAACTGCCCGGCACGAGAGCAGGTGCGGCAGCGAAAGACCTGCGGGTACGGTGTGAAACGCACCTCGCGCGGCGCGCCGACCGTGTAGTGGCCCCGCTGGGCTGGGTCCCGCGGGTCGGGGTACTTGGTCGCGAAGGCCGGTGGCCACATCGCCAGCGCATCTGCCACCGCGTCGAACAGCGCATCCTTGTTTACCTCGACCTCACGCAGCGCCACCTGCGTGACCTTGCACAGCCCGTAGTCGTCGTGCTCAAAGATGGCCTCGGGCAGGTGCCGGAACAGAATCTGGGTTGCCCCGCGGGTGAACTCCTTGCTGGCCATGGGATTTCAGTCCTTGCTCTTGTGCACGAAGGTCAACAGCCGGCCGTCCATTGGTTCCGGGAAGAAGGGCACGCCGGCCTCGACATCCCGAAGGCTCATCATCGGCTTGGGCCTCACCGCTGCACTGGCGTACTGGTCGTTTCTGTTGGTGATGGACATGCGGACGATGTCGAGCTGGTGGGCCAGGACCTCGCCTAGGGCCTTTTCCAGCCGTTCGTCGTAGACGCCGTCGTGCAGGCAGTACGCTTGCTTCACCTCGGCCAGGAAGTTCGCGTTCGGGTCGGCCAGCAGCGTCGCCACCTCGGCGCGCAGGTTCAGCTTGGAGCTGTTCCTCAGCGCCGCATGCACGCCATACACCAAGCCCAGGAACACGCCAGGCAGCGTGCGCTGCGCGGCGTATTTGGCGAACCGGTTGACGGGCACGGGCGTGACCATGCGGTCCAGGTGCTGGTGGTACTCAATGAACCGGTGGTAGATGCTGTTGGCCCGCAGGGAGTAATTGCTCAGCACGACTACGACCAGACCAACGTGACGACGGCCGCTGCGGCTGGACGCCTGGATGTACTCGGCGGTGGCCTCGGGGACGCCGTCCATCGTCATGAGGTTGACGCGTTCGAGGTCGACCCCGTGGCTAATCATGTTCGTGGCGACGATGACGTCCAGGAAGCTCGGGTCGGTCCACTCCGGCGGGGTCTCCACCCGGTGCACGGTGTGCGCCACCTCCGCACTTGAAGACCTGCTCGACAGGTACTCGCCGTTCAGTTCCCGCTGGCCCGGGCGGACCTTGGCCGCTACTTCCTCGAGCGTCTGGCGCACGCGCGAGCCCTTGGCCAGGCTGCTCACGTAGTTCAACGTCGTCGAGTAGTGCCGCAGCAGGACCGGCACATCCTCCGTCTCACGGGCGTCCTGCACGAAGGCTAGAACGTCCTGCGGCCTGCTGAACAGGAGCCCGATTTCAGTCTGCAGAATCTGGGTACAGAACGCCGAAGCGTCCGCCGGCGATAGGGACGGGCTTTTGAACGCGACGAAGATGCGCGCCGTCTTAGGCTGCCCCTCGGTGTCTCTGTCGGGTTCCGCGTAGAAGTTGCTCATCCGGTCGTAGCCCCGACCCGGGAACCGGCGCGCATCCTTGACGCCGTACAGGTGGCGAACCTGGTTCTCGAAGCCTTCGATGGTCGCGGTGGCCGCGATGACCTTCGAAGGCAGCCCGCCGACGGTCCTCTCGCAGTGGCGGATGAGGGTCTCGTAGTGGCCTGCGAACGCACCGAGCTCTTCCTGCAGCAGGTGCAGTTCGTCCTGGATGTGCAACGACGGTGCCGCGTCGTAGGGCTTGACCGTACGCCGCTGCTTCCTGTCGACCGTGCAGCCCCAGACAGTGCAGTAGTCCCCGAAGCCGTAGCCATGCTGCGGACACTTCCACTTGACCCCGCCCCACAGCAGCCCGAACTTCGGCTGCAGGCCCACCGAAGCCATCTTGTCAATCGTCCCGACAACCAGGGTCGGCAAGTTTCTGTAGACCTCGTCGTCGGTGACGTCCAGGGGCAACTCGGCCTTACAGGCCTGGCACACGTGACGCAGGCGGACCCCCGCGACGTCGGCCGCGGCCCGGACCGTGCCTTGCCCTTCGCACGCAGGGCAGTCGGGCACGGCCCGCACGCGTTCCAGGTCTTCCTCGGTAAAGTTGCTCAGGTACTGGCCGCTGATGCGGTTGGGCGTCGTCGTGCTCCCGACGAAGTAGCCGAGCCTGAATGGCGCCGAGTTGGCCGCCTCGTCGCCCAGCAGGTGCTTGCGCTCGACCTCCGCCTCCCAGACTACGCGCATCGCGCGTTGCAGCTGCTGGATGCTGAGCATGCGTAGGGGGAAGCGCAGCCAGGCCGTCATGCCGAAGCGCTTGTTGCGGAGGCGGTCGTACAGCATCGCGCAACAGGACAGGCCGAGGTAGGCCTCCGTCTTGCCACCGCCGGTCCGGAACCAAAGCACGTCGCCCCAGTCCAGCGCGTCGGCCCACTCACGCACCTCGCCGTCAGGGTACTGGCCCTTGGTCAGGTTCTCGCGAACGGCCAGCGACGGCAATAGCGTCACGATGTAGACAAGCTGGAACAGCCGCCAGCTGTCGTAGCCCTTAGCAAGCCTCGCGAAGACGCGGTTGCTCGCCTGGAACGCGCTCAGCAACCGGGGGTCGGCCTTCAGCGCAGCCACCCCGCAGGCGAAGCGGCGAATCTCGTCGACGAAGCCGGTGTAGTCGTTCCGACACTCGGCCAGAGCGGCGGAGTCCAGGTTGAGCGCGTTGCCTTCGAGCACGCGCGTGTGCCAATCATCGCGGTAGCTGCACATCGCCGCATAGATGGCGTCGAGTGTCTGGAACGGCTCCCTGGCGAGGTCGGCGAACCTCGTTGGCACGACGTCCCGAGTCATGATGCGAGGCTGCTCGAACACCGCAAGTGCGGCACTTCTCACCGTGCCCGTTTCCCGGTCTACGACGACGCTGGTGTTGTGCCCAACGGCCCAGACCCTACGGTCGTACTGGTAGTCCTGTGGCACCGGCAGGATTTCGATGGGATGCAGCTCCCCTTGGTTCAGGGTTGCCTGGAGCCGGACGTCGCTCAGTACCTTGAAGGCGTCCAGCATCCCCTTGCCGCGGGTCAGGGGCGGCGTCTCCAGCGTCTCGTTCTTGAAGTAGCAGCCGATGCGCACCTTGCCATCAGGTCGAGGCGTGGCGCGAACTTCCAGGGCGCCGCGCAATGCCGGACGGTCCTGTGGCGGAAGCACCCGCACCTGCGACGCGAGAAACGCGTCGAACGCGCCTGCCGAGTCCAGGTCAGCCTTTTCAAGCTTGGGCCGAGTGCCGGGGAACTTCCGCTCCACATCTTCCCGCGCGAGCGCCTGGTCAACCTGCTGGTCCAGCACGGCTTGCAGGGCGCCGTGGTCGGTGAAGATGCCTCCCGACGCCGGCAGCCGCACCTTGACGCCCTGCACTGCGAGAGGCCAGCGCTGCACGACTTCCGCCAGCGGTGCGCCTACGGATGCGCCGTCGTCGAGCACGCCAGTCTGCTCTGCAAACGTCGGCAGGTGCTTGGTGAAGATGCAGAATTGGACGTCGAGGTTGAGCTCGACTGTGCCGTCCGGCGCCGGCTGGACCAGCATCTCGAACCCGATAGCCGACGGAGGCCGCCGTGTTCCTTCGCGGTCATCTCCGCGGTCCGGCGTTCCGGAGCCGCCTGCGTTGTCGTCGTCCTTGACGCCCTCGTCCGCGGTAGTCGCACCGGCGAGTGCAGCGACTGCCTTTGCCGGCACCACCCCCGGCTTAGTCTTAGGCTGGTCAGTGCCACCCGGACCCTTCGCATCGGCACCGCTCTCGGCTGCTTCAGCTTCGAGGGCCTCGGCGTCCAGCTGTACCGGGCCAGCCTGTGGCAGCTTCATTGGTCCGATGACGCCGAGGTGGCACCAGTCCAGCGGGTGGGTGTTCGTGCGGCGCGTGCTGTCCCGGCCGGCGAGCTTGTGCTCCAGCACGCGGACGAAATGGTGCGACAGGGACAGCTCATCAGCGTAGGTCGGGCTGTAGGCCTTCTTCTCTGCCATCACGAACTCCTCGTCACTTCGCGAACAGACTGAACCTCGAGCACTTCGACCGCAGCGAACACGTCGGCAACACCTGCGTCAATCGTGCGAGCCCCTGCAAGCGCGTCCTCGTAGCCGTCCCCGGTAATCGCAGCGCGGAGGAAGGCCCGAAGGGTCCGACCAAGCTTGCGATTGCGGCCGCGCTCGTGTTGCACGGCCTTGAAGGCGCTGTCCAGCATCACCTTTGAGTTGGCGTAGGTCTCCATTTCGGACGCCAACACCTTGAACTCGCTGAACTGCTGCGGTGCGATGGCATCGTCGCCGCCGCTGAGCCAACTGATGAGTGCGGCGTAGCCCGAGGTCAGCCCCTTGGAGGCCAGCCGGCTGTACAGCTCGCTCTTGTTGTCGAACCTTGCGGCCAGGTGCTCTTTGGCCTGGCGCCAGAGCTCCAGTGCAACGCGCTCAGTGGGAGGAAGCCGGGAGTTGACAACGTCGGCCAGCCGCTGGAACAGGCCGTCGTACCGCCCGTCGACGAAGGTGATGACTTGCCAGCCTGGCCGGACCGCCTGCGCGGCGTGCCGCTGGATGTTCGACGTCTCCGACAAGAAGATGTCCAGCTTCTGACCGCCGTAGAACTGGCGCCGCTCCCCGTTGGTGAAGCAAACCTCCGTGACAGCGCCGGCTCCACTTGTAGACAGGTACTCTGTCGGCTCGTGGCCGTCGAACAAGTCGCCACCGGAGGCCCCGGCTAGCGCATCGATGTCGATTTCGCCGGTGACCTCCGCCTGCGTGACCAGGGCCACCGCGTGTCCGCTAGAGCTCCGCACAACAACAGCGGGGGGTCTAGCGGGAGGGCACGGCACCGAGGACGACAAGGGCTTGAACCCGAACGGAGCGAGAAACCGAACACGCGCCTCGTCATCGACCCGGGGTGCCCACGCCCGGTGAAGTCGCATTTGATTCCCTTGCTCGGCCGCGACCTCGTGCGGATAGAGCAACTCGTCGACTCGCGCTGACGGAAACACGTCGAGGTAGCGATGGCCGTTGGTCCGCGGCGCCAGGAGTACCGTTGGACAAACGTCCCCCTCTGCCACCAGTTTGGCCTCCTTGCTGCCCGTGACGAACTCGACTCGGCCAGACGCAAGCGCATTGGGGAACCCATCCACGACCAGCTCGAGCGCGGGCGCGAGCAAAGTGACCTCGGCCTCTGAGCCAACCACGATTCGCAGATGGGGCGTGGCTGACGGAAGAAAGGCCTGCAGGTTCGTCGCGATACCCCAGAACTTGGCCGTCTCCTTGCGTCGCAGGAGCGTTTCGTATGCGGCCTTCAGAGCGGCGACGAGCTGCGGCCACGTCGTGTCCCAGGCGACGCTTCCGTGCCCACTGACACTGTCGAGCTCCGCGATGCGCTGCCGCAGGTTGCCAGCCCAGGTTGTTGCAGCGACCTGCTCGAGCTGCGCAAGCGGAACTGCGACTTGCCGCAAGCGGTTGTAGAGCCGCCAGCACTGCCGCAGCCCAGGGTACGCTCGCCCTTCGGCGGCCCGCGCTGCAGACGTGAGCCACTTGTAGACCTCTGCGAGCACCTGGGTCACCTCGGCGTCGGAGTCGCAGACCCACAGGTGTCGGTCGCCGCTTGCGCGTGGCTTTGGGTCGTGCGCCTCAACGGCCGTTTCGGCATCGCACTTCGCCTGCGAGTCCCACATCCAGACCTGCAGCTTGGAGGGATGCCCACACGCTGCGAGGACATCCTCGCCAGGTGGTGGCGAGACGGCAATGCGAAGCCGCGTACACCCGGAGGCAGCGCGCATGAGCTGCGGCAGTTGGGCAAAGGTGCTCGGATGTGAGGCGTCGATGACCACCGCGCCGAATCGGCGTCCGCTCATGGTCTTCTCAAGCCACCCAGGATTGGCCAGGAAGACTCGCGGCTTGGAGGACTTCGCAGCCGTGTACCGGCTGAGCGTGGTGACCTCCCACAGGTCAGCGAGATGCTGACCCCGGCCAATCGGCAGGTTCTCAAGGCGCGCCTTACCGGCTGAGACGGCCTGGGTCACGAGGACGATGTCGCCCCGCAGCAAGTGGCGTTCGTCTACCTGAGGAACCTGCCCTTGCGCGTTCGCGTGGGCGTGGTCGCCGATGAGGAGCGAGGCCACGATGTGGCGAGCGGTCGACGCAGTAGCCTCTGGGACTGCGAACAAGAGGCTCTGCTCGCCCGCCAGCAATCGCAGCGCAGCCCGAACGGCGACCGCCCCGCTGACCTTCTCAAACGCGAGCGCGTCCGCGGGAGGAACGGTCTTGTGCAGCAGCGCGTGTGTGACGAGCTGCGTGGACGATTGAAGGGCGCTGTCCCACATCGTCAGTCGATGAGACGTTTGCGCACGCTCATGCGTTCGAGGTGCGCGCGATACCCAGCGCCGAGGTTGGCTGCGTCCCCAAGCGCCACACACTCGGCCAGCGCCAGACCCATGGCGGCAAGGTTCTTCTCGGCCGCCGACTTCGAAGTGAACTCCAGCGACAGAGCGGGCAGTCGATGTGCATTCGTAGGCGCGCACTCGATAACCAGATCGTGCAGCATGGCGTTGACGCTGCGCTTGCAGTGGTCGCCTCGGTTCTCTGCCAGTACGGCAGCGAGCGCGGTGACTTTCAAGCCGGCGGTCGCAATGGCCCCTGCCAGCGCCCGCCAGGCCACCACCTTTTTGTTGTGGAACGTCAGGATGAGCCTGCCATCCACCTTTAGCGTCCGCCGGCTCTCGGCCAAACACGCCGCAATCGTCGCCTCGTAGTCCGCCGTCGATGTTCCGCGGGTGCTGTTCGGTACCGCCTCGGCGCTCTCATCAACGACCACGCTCGGGTCGTAGACCTTCAACCAGACATGGAAGAGCCTGGCGAGCTCGCCATACTGGACATCGTCGAAGTACGGCGGGTCCGTCACTACGACATTCACTGAGCCTGATTGCAGCGCCTGCTTGACGCTGCTTCCCGTCGTGACCAAGACGTCCCAGTCGGTCTTCTTGCGCCCCCGGCGGCCGGGAACGGTTGTCGCCACTTTGGGGGGCCGTTGCCTCGAGTCGATGAACCACTGGAGAGCTTGAGTGGCTGCCTCCAGCCGTCGCGGAATCGTCCCTCGCCCTACCGGAGAAAGCAGGTTCGACTCGACTGCGAGCGTTGTCTGCGTGTACCGGTGGTTCGCCGTCCCCTCGAACGGCTTCAGGTTGAAGCGGTCCCAGCGGCTCAGGAAGGCCGGCATCTCAGCGGCGCCGAGCAACGAGAACGCGAGCCGGTCCCTGACGGCGACCGCGCAGTCCAGCCGCGCGACAGCCTTCAAGCCATCGGCTAGGACTTCAAGCTGGCGGCTTGAATACAGGTCACCCCAGGTCGTGAATCCGTTGTCGAGCAGCCGCTTGGTCTCCTTGCCCGTCGAAATCTTGGCCGCCAGCGCTTCGGACGGCATCGCGTCGGAGCCGAGCGCGACGGGGTCTCCTTCAGCAACGGGTCTCAGGACGGCGCGCAGCTGGCGACGGACGACTGCGAGTTCTTGGACGAGAACGGCCTGCCAGCCCTCCGGGCGCAAGGCGTCCTGACTGCAGTGCGGACATCCCGCAGCTTCTTGGTTCACCGACCAGCGGGCGTCACAACCGTCGCACGTGAAGCTTTTAATGCTTCGCGTGCGCCGGGTCAGGTGCCCGCAGGAGCGGCAGCCAAAGAAGGCACCGCGGTCGTTGAGACTGCGGCTGGTGATCGACACCAGGCCGTGAGGGAACTCGAACACCTTGCCTGTGCAATGCGCGCAGCTGGCGCGGCGGACGCGAAGCACGTGGGACAGCTCGGCGCCGGCGGCGGTGCGATAGGCCTCCCGATGCGGTGCCAGGACCGCGAGCACTTGGTCAGCGGCGGCCTGTAGCTCAGCAGCGTCGCATGCGCCAAGCGCGGCGGCGAGGCCGCGGGCCGGCCACGGGTAGAGGTCCTGCGCGTAGGTCCTGAGGCCGCGCTTGGCAGCCTCGAACGTGACCGTCCCGCCTCCACTGAAGGGGTCGGAGACGACGAGTTCAGGCCCGTACTGAGCCACGGCAGCGTCCAGCAGCGCGCCCATGACGCTGTGAGGGCGCCGGGCCCACCACCGAAAGATCGATACAACCGGGGCGTGGACCTCGCGGTTGCTCAGCTCCTTGGCCGCACGCGCACCCACTGCGCGCCAGTTGACACGGGCCAGGAGGGAGGAAGGCGAGGTAGGGTGCTGGGGTGGCGGCATGCCATTCAATGCAACTCGCCCAATGCTGCAGTTTTGCTCGCCATCTATGCCTCCCCCGGGGTACGGTTTGTTGCATTCTGCGTCACTAACCGGGGATTGGACAACAGTGTCTTGGGGCTGCAGTGGATGCCCGTGGAGGGGGCGCAAAGCTTACGGGGCTCAGCCATGGCCGCCACCCTCAGCCGCAGGCGCCCGAGCGATCCTGCGCGACGCGGTGTGGCATGAAGCAAACGCCTTCGAGCTCGACTCAGCCACCAGTCTCGAGCCGGTGCTCGTGAAGGTCAGCTTACGGCGGCCGCGGACGCTCAGGAGGCCGCCGTCGACGGTCAGCTCCCAGTCTGCGCGTGCCGCCCGTCATTCGTGATCTGGAGTGAGCGCGCGAACGAAGCCCGTGCAAAAGGCTCCTCGATCACTGGCGGGCGGCGTATGCTCAGATCTCCGTCTGCTCGGCGATCTCCAGAGCATCGTCGACTTCGATGCCGAGGTATCGGACCGTCGACTCCAGCCTATGGCCATAAGTCAAATAGGCTCGACTATCTCCCGCGCCGGCCTATGTCCCGCTGATGTGCTGCCGCGGCTTGCGCGGCGGCGTTCCACCGCAAGGGACTGAACATAGGAATGCTCTGCTCGGGCGCCATCGCCCGCAAGGAGAGCACCATGTATCGTTCATATGAGACTGCCGTCGCGCTCGTTTGCCGCGCGACCGGCCCGCTGTCGCAGCACCTCACCCCGTATGTCGACTCGCTGATCTGGCAGCAGTACGTGCCTGCCGTCGTCTACGTCAAGGCGATGCATGCGTTGTCGTTTGATGGATGGCTTGCGCGGCGGGGCATCGCGCTGAGCGATCTCGCCGAGGTTCACGTCGCGCACTTCGGGCGGCGGCGTCGGCATTGCCGAGGAGGCATTCGTCCGCAGACCCGGCATCGGGAACGATTCGATGTTCTCCACCTTCTGCGCTACCTGCGTGCGATCGGTGCGTGTCCCGACCTTGCATGCATTGCTTCGCCGGCGGTCCATCTTGCGACCGCCTACGAGTGCCATCTGCGGCAACAGCAGGGCCTGGCCGACTCGTCGATCGGCCGTGGCCACGTGGACGACCACGCCGGACTTGCCCAAGGCGATCGCGCCGGAGCATGCGCAACGGGCGATCGACAGCTGCGACCTGGGCACCGCGATCGGTCTGCGCGACCGCGCCGTGCTGCTGGTCCTGGCGCGCCTGGGACTGCGAGCTCGCGAGATCATCGCACTGCAGCTCGACGACTGCGACTGGGATCGAGGCCAGCTGCGCGTTTGCGGCAAGGGCGGCCGTGTCGGTGTCCTGCCGATGCCGGTCGACGTCGGCGAAGCCATCGCCGCCTACCTGAAGCGCGGCCGGCCACGCTGCGAGGATCGGCATCTGTTCCTGCGTTCGACGGCACCGATCCGGGGCTTGCAGCCCGGTGGCGATGGCGTCGGTTCGATCGTGCGTTACGCCCTCGAGCGTGCCCACGTCGAAGTGCCGTATCGCGGTTCACATCAGTTCCGCCACGCGCTGGCCGTGCGGCTGCTGCGAGGCGGCGCATCGTTGCCCGAGATCGGTGAGGTCCTGCGTCACCGCAGCCCGCAATCGACCTCCATCTACGCCCGGGTGGACCTCGAGGCGCTGCGGCCCTTGGCGCTGCGCTGGCCGGGAGGTACGCCATGAGCTCGCTTCGCGAAGACCTGCAGCACTACCTGACGCTGCGCCGCAGCCTGGGCTACAAGATGCAGGACGCCGGCCGGCTGCTGCCGCGCTTCGTCGCCTAGTTGGAGGCGCGTCGAGGAGACCACATCACGACGCGAGGCGCTCTGCAGTGGGCGGAACAGACCGATGCCCAGCCTGCGGAGTGGCTCGCCGGTTGTGCTTCGTGCGCGGATTCGCCCGCTATCGCAGCGCCACTGACGCGCTCACCGAGATTCCTCCGATGCGGCTGCTGCCATACCACTCGACGCGGGCCAGGCCGTACCTGTACACCGACGATGAGGTCCGGCGCTTGCTGGACGCCGCCTTGCGGTTGCCAACCCAGTGGCCGTCGACGCCGCTGCGTCCCTGGCTGTTCCATTGCCTGTTCGGCCTCCTCGCTGTCACGGGACTTCGGATCTCCGAGGCGCTCGATCTGCACCTCGACGACGTCGACCTGGAGCAAGCGGTACTGACGGTGCGCGCCGCCAAGCTCGGTCGGACACGGCTGGTGCCGGTTCACGCATCGACCTGCGAGGTGCTGGCGGGCTATCTGCGGCGACGCGAGGAGTTCCTCCGCCAGTACGGGCGCAGTTCGACCTCCCTGTTCGTCTCCAACCGCGGCACGCGCTTGGACCTGGGCCGCGTCCACCGCGCCTTCTACGATCTGTCGCGCCAGGTCGGGCTGCGCGCTGCCGGTGCCAGCAAGGGCCCGCGGTTGCACGACTTCCGTCACCGCATGGCCGTCTTGACGCTCACTCGGTGGTACGAGTCGGGCGACGAGCCGGAGCGGCGACTGCCGGTGCTGTCGACCTATCTCGGTCACGTCTGCGTCGCCGGCACCTACTGGTACCTCAGCGGTGAGCCGTCATTGATGGCCCAGGCGTTGATGCGGCTGGAGCGGCGTTGGAGGAAGACGTCATGACGCACGAGCCGACACTTGCCGGGTTGCTGCAGGGCTTCTTCACCGATCGGCTGATGAAGCAGCGTCGCGCCAGCAGGCACACGATCGCCTCGTACCGCGACACCTTCCGGCTGCTATTGCAGTTCGCTGCCAAGCGCCATCGCCAGCCACCCTCGGCGCTGGCACTGCAGCAGATCGATGCTCCATTGGTCGTTGCCTTCCTGGACGACCTGGAGTCGGCGCGCAGGGTCGGCGCCAGGACGCGCAACCTTCGGCTGACGGCGATCCATTCGTTCGCCCACTACGCATCGTTCGAGGCGCCCACGCATGCGGCACAGTTGCAGCGCATTCTTGCAATCCCGGCGAAGCGGTTCACGCGCACGCTGGTGCCGTTCCTGAGTCGCTCTGAGGTCGACGCGCTGCTGGCGGCGCCGGACCAGCGCTCGTGGTCCGGTCGCCGCGACCACGCGCTGATCCTGCTCGCGGTCCAGACGGGGCTGCGCCTGTCGGAACTGACCGGTCTTCACCGGGAGGATGTGCAGTTCGGTTCCGGCGCGCATGTGCACGTCATCGGCAAGGGGCGCAAGGAGCGCTGCACGCCGCTGAGCAAGGACACTCGCAGCGTCCTTGCCGCGTGGCTCCGCGAGCCGCCGCGGGCGCCCGACCAGCCGGTGTTCCCCAACGCGCGCGGCGGTAGCCTGAGCGCGCACGGCGTGCACTACCTGCTGTCGAAGCACGTCGCGGCGGCCACCGAGGCCTGTCCTTCGCTCGGGGCCAAGCGCGTCAGCCCGCACGTGTTGCGCCACACGACGGTCATGGACCTGCTGCAGGAAGGCGTCGAGCAGCGCGCGCTCGCACTGTGGCTTGGTCATGAGTCGGCCGAGACGACGCAGATGTATCTGGACGCAGACCTGGAGATGAAGCAGAGGTTGCTCGACCAGACAACGCCGCCGAGTGGCAAGCCGGTACGGTACCGGCCCGACGACAGGCTACTCGCCTTCCTGCGGAGTCTGTAGGCGGACTATGTCCCGGCTCGCGCCGCGAAAGTTCTAGCGAACGTCGGGAGTGACGGGACATAGGCCGGCACCGGGAGATAGTCCAGCCTATGGCCATAAGTCAATAGGCTCGAAAGCACGATCCGCTACCTGGGTATCGAGGTGGACGACGCACTCGACATCGCCGAGCAGATCGAAGTCTGAGACCACTCGCGCTCACGCGGCCGAACAACCGAACGGGTTGGCGCGGGGCGCGAGAGCCACTTGCCTGATCGGGGTCGATCTCGAGGCCGTGGCAGGCAGACGTCCACAGTCGGCCGGCGGCGGCCTGTCGGCTGACGTACCATGCGCATTCACGTTCAGTTCAGACGATGGTGCAAGAGCGCATGAAGACTAGGCAGTACAGATTGGCCGCCGCACTCACGCTTGCTCTGCTCGCTAGCGCTGCAAACGCCGAGACTTGGGTGATCTATTATGAGACTGGTTCAGGTGACGGGACTAACATGAAGAATGCCGTGTGGGACGAAAATCAGCTCGACACCGAATCTCTCCACCGCGTAGGAAAGCTGATTTCCTATCGGACTCGCATAGTAATAGGCGTCACCAAAGTCGCAGAGGATACTGGCGAACATGTCGCAGATTGCGCCAACGGCGATCTTGGCCAACTGCCAGACGAGCGCATGCATTCCACCTACCCAACAACCCTTAGTGGAGACGAAGTAACGATTGCATGTGGGATCGCCTATCAACGAGGCATCGTGAGCGAGCACCTTGAGCGCCCGCTCATTCGACACGTAGTGCGACCCTAGAATTCGAAGCCATCGCCCGAGCACCGAATTTCAACGTCGCACCGCGGCCAGCAGCATGGGTGCCGTCTTTCTTGTTGCTCTGCTGTTCGAAATCGCGGCATTCTTTGTCGCCAAGGCGGTCTACTTTCCGGCTTGGCGATCTCTCGCTCTAGAAGCCGTAACCCAGGGCGCGACCTACTATGTGAGCGGTGGGCCTGAGATCTACTTTTACCGGAACGTGGAAGGGCGCCTGGAACACGCACACGCGGAGTATTGGCCCGAACTCAGATCCTTCGGTTGGTCACCCGAACCAACCCGCATTACCTGGGTGTCCTGCAGCAAGCCACTCGCCCTCCCACAGAAGTCGCTCGCTCGCTTTGGCGCCTCTGCGCCGTGATGCGGTGCCGAAGGCGGCAGGGGCCAGACTGGCGGTAACCGACGTCTAGTGTCGGCCGCTCAGCGGCCATCCAATCTCCGAACTTGGATGTCGGCAACCAGTCTTACCCTTCCAACCGAGCCCGGCGTGATCCTCGTCAGCCGGCTCGCGATCGCGCAGTTCGACGGCACGATCAGCGAATGATGACGACAGAGTAGCTGCAGTCGATGACGTGGCCGGGAGACGCCTCAACCAAACCAGGTGCTGACCAACCTATCGAGCCTGTCGCTCAACTCGTCAGCGAGCCGTTCAAGCGCTTCAACGGCTTCAAACTCATCCTCGTGCGGCTTCATGCCGCTTCGAAGGACTTCGGTCACGGCTGCGCGAGCGACTCGACCTTCGGTGTGGGCTCCCTTCCATGCCGAGTAGAGCGCGTTCCAGTGCGCGAGCGCATCGGGCTTCGCCATGTCAGGCTCCTTGTTTGCGACGGGCGCCAGTATGGCTGAGCGGCAGCAGCCGATCACCGGCGCAATGCTGCGACACTCCCGACGCAAAGGGGCGTAGCACGGTCGCCCTCAGCCACCATGCATCCCCCCGGGAGTCCAGCCGCGCAACGGTGGTCGATAGATTGCACGCGGGTCGAACCCCGCGTTCAGGGCGTTCGCTACAAACGCCTCACGAGCCGCCGCGCTCTGGCGCACATTCTCTATGTCGGCCGACGCCACATCGCCCGCTAGGTAGTTCCAAGGGCCTGCGGCTCCGATGCCGGTTCCGCGGGCCCTGCGTCAAGCCGGTGCGCGCCCTGCGCTCCACCCCGTGTGCAAAAACGGCGCAAAACCCGCCAGAACGTCTAGGGATGGGCGCGCGGTGCCGTAGCTCGCACAGTCGCTCCGCGTTACAACCCCAGGGAGCCCTACATGAACTCACCCCTTTCCTTCGGATCGCTCGCTCGCAAGGCCACGGCGTGCGGAGCCGTGCTTCTCGCGTCCGCCGCGCACGCGCAGTTCTATTCGGTCACCGACCTGACCGCGCTGGTCGCCAACTCGGAAGGCGGCTCCGCGTCGGGCATCAACGCGAACGGCGCCGTCGTCGGCAACTATTCCGTCGGCGGCGTCACGCAAGGCTTCGTCTACCAGGGCGGCGTGATCCAGGCCGTCGGGCCCGCCGGCGCGCTGCCCTCGAAGATCAACCTGTCCGGGCAGATCGTCGGCAACATCTACGATTTCTCACAGCCCGTTCCGACCCAGGGTTACCTGCTCAACGGTGGAACGTTCACGAACCTCTCGATGCAACCCGGTGCCCAGAAGGGCACGTACGCGGCCGACATCAACAACGCCGGACTCGTCTCGGGCGGCGTCTACACGCAGGCGAACCTCAGCGGCGTCCACTATCTCGCCGGCCTCTACAACGGCACGTCGTGGACGACCATCGGCACGCTCAAGGGCGACACCGACTCGGCCGCCGCCGCCATGAACAACCTGGGCGAAGTCGTCGGCTATTCGGCCACCATCAGCACGCAGCGCGGCTTCATCTACAGCGGCGGCGTGATGAGCCAGCTCGAGAGCCTCATCCCGCAAGGCGCAGCAACGCCGAGCGCCATTAACGATGCGGGCATGGTGGCCGGCTCGGCCGAGGTGTCCACCGGCGGCCAGCATGCGGTGTACTGGGAAGGCGGAACGATCCACGACCTCGGAACGCTCGGCGGGACGGGCAGCATCGCCAACGGCATCAACCTGGCGGGTGACATCGTCGGCGATGCGGACATCCTGGCAGGCAACCAGGGGCACGCGTTCATCGACCGGGCAGGCGTGATGCTCGATCTGAACTCGCTGCTCGTGGGTCCGTCGGGCTTCTCGTATTTGCAGGAGGCCTTCGCCATCAACGATGCCGGCATGATCGTCGGCGACGGCGTGATGGCGGACGGCAGCGTCCATGCCTTCCTCCTCAGCCCGGTGCCGGAACCGAGCCAGTGGGCGATGCTGCTGGTGTCGATACCGCTGGTCGGCGTGGTCGCGACGCGGCGGCGCAAGATCGCCAACCAGCGTTGATCAGGCGCCTCCGCGCCTCGCCCTCGCGGCGCGCGGCACGACCGGGCGGCTTTCGCGGGCTTCTGGGCCCGCGCAGCCGCCTTGCGGAAACCGACTCCTGTTTGACCAGGCGCGCGATCGCGCCGGCGATCGCTGTGGCGGCAGCGATCCACCGCAGCCAAGCCGCTGGCAGCAATGCCTTGACGCTATCGGGCAGGGAGGCCATTCGCCCTGAAGCACAGCCAGGATGAACCCAAGGCCAGTGGAGTGCATGCTCAGCATGCGCCACGCGGCGGACGAGCCGCACTTCAGTACAGCGGAGCCATTGGGTTGCAGCGGCGAATGGCATGTCGTGTAGTGCTCCGCTATGGTCGTGACCCGCTCAGGACGAACTACGATGTTCGCAATGGTTCCAGAGCTCCCACTCACCATCACCGCGGGTGCCAAAGTGCCGCAAGCGGCAAGTCTCCGACAGACAGCGGGCCTTGACGCCGCGGGTGCCGAAGGTCAGCTTGCAGTCTGGACCGTCAGCCGCTCACGAGCGGCGGCATCCTGAGCTTGCGACTCCGCGGGATCCGTTCCGAGCAGGGCCCGTCCAAATGACCGACAAGCGGCGGGTGGGCCTCCTGTCAAATCCGCATGGCCGTTGTCAATGTGAGCGGCGTAGCCGGAGTCCGCCGAAAGCAAGCATGCCTAGCAGCATTAGCCGTGAGGCGCTCGGCTCGGGCACGGGATTCAAGGTCAGCACGTAGTTGTCGGCCAACACATCCGTCACGCCGATCGATGGAGCATTGCCGTAGCTCCAGCCCTCGCGGAATCCAAGTTGCATCGCCCCTGCAGCGAAATTTGGATGCTGCGATTCATCGTGAGTGCTGTTCGCAAGACTGGTGATTAGGTCGAAGTCCGTGCTGTGCAACTGCGACGCCGAAGCGGTCTGCCAGATATCGGCGGTGGGCTGAACTGCCGTAAAGTGGCCGTAGTAGTTGCCGTTCTGATAGATGATCGGGTTCTGCCCCAGTTGACTGAAGGGGAGCGTTGATTCGGCGAACACATCCTGCGAGAAGTCAATCGAACCTATCGCACCTTGCGTGGCGGGGTCGTACAGAAAGCTCTTGCCGAGGAAATAGATGCCAGAGTACGTCGGGCCGGTCTCGAGAATCATCGTCACTTCGAGCGCAGCGCCTGGGTTCCCGCCTACCGGAATATGCGTCTCGGAGACGGTCTGATTCGACACGAACGTGTTGATCGTGTAGTTCGACAGATCGAATGTCGAATCTGAAAAGGTTACTGCCGAGGCGGTGCCAGTCTGCAGTGCGCCGAATGCGGTTACGCATCCGATGAATATCCTGAACTGGTTCATATCCTCTCCTTGTCTCCATCTTCCTGTTCATGCGGAACAGGCATTTCTTCATTGCGTCTCCGCGTATCGACGGGTCCGCTGCCGCCGCTCGTCAGAGACCGAAGAGAGTCCGATCGCGCGGCGATTCATTGTGCGTCTACAGTGAGCTCTGTCCGGCCAGATTGATGCGGTCAGATTCGCGCGTTTACCTACCTTTACGTGCCTTCGGCCAACGAGGGCCGACACGGCAACGCGTCCGCGGGCGAGATCCCCACTGCACATGTGCCTAACGGGAATCAGGCATAGCGCGCCTGCTCCAGCGTCGACAAGCTGCAGTGCCACCCTCGCAACGGCGGATGCCCAGCGGACTGCGGTCGTTCGCCGCGAGAAGGCCGAATGACAGGTTGCAGTCTGTCCTTCCAGTAGCTCCCGCGCGGAGCGTGACCCTTCGATAGTCGGGAGGAAACTATGATCAGAGCATGACGCGGCCGGCGCCGCTGGGCCAGGAGCTGACGCCAGATCCGCCTGGTCGGCGCTGATCATGCTCTACACAGGGGCATGAAGCCGGTATCTTCTTGACGCCGCCCTCCAGTGCACCCATGAAGAAGACGAAGCTCGCTCAATGGTTTCTTCTACCGATTGCCGCAGGCTTGTTGGTGGCCTTCTTCTACGGCGCCCCAGATATCCTTTTCAGATCCGGCAGCATTTGGGCCAAGCTGCGCATGGCCTTCCCCCTCTTTCTTTTCGGCGCTTGGGTGGCGCTTGTTCTCCTGACGGAGCAGTGGCGATTCAGCCGAGCGTTCCACGCCGCAACCCTTGCTGCGGCGGGCTTCCTTGCTTCCGAGGTCTTGGCGTCGGTCGCGTCCCAATCCGTGGT
>JAFEEF010000020.1 GCA_018241265.1 Pseudomonadota bacterium
CCGCGCCACATCTCGACTCTACCAATGGCGCCGCCGCTGACGAGTGCCCCTGCTCCGCCGCCGGTCGGTCGCCGGAAGGAACCTCAGGCTACGAGCTGCGGCGATACGACCCTGGGGCGCTGCCCGTCCATGCCTTGAAGGCACGCTGAAACGCTGCACTGTCGGAGAACCCGAGGTCGAGCGCGAGCTCGGCCAGGGGCACGCCGCTCGTGTTCAGGCGGACGATGGCGATGTCGCGGCGGAGCTCGTCCTTGAGCGACTGGAACGAGGTTCGTTCGGAAGCCAGGTGTCGCTGGAGAGTGGCCGTCGACATGTTCAGCGATCGAGCCGTCGCGGCCAGGTCCGGCCATGCCGGCTGCACGGCTTGCAAATGGCTCCGCACCCGCGTGCTGGCGATGTCATCGCTGCGCCTGGGCAGGATGACGTGGGTCTGCGCGTCGGCCAGGAAGGCGCGCAGCGCGGTCTCGTCGCGGCGGATCGCTCCGCGCAACCGCCCCGCATCGAACCACACCGCAGACCGGGGACAGCCGAATCGCAACTGCGCCGGAAAGACCTGACCGTAGCTGCCCGCGTGGTCGGGGCTTTCGAAGGCGAAGTCGAACCGGGCGGCCGGGAGCCGCCCGCCGCCCAGCCACGCGATCAGCCGCCAGAAGACGCGCAGCAGCATCTCGTGCAGGAACACGGGTTGCGCGATCGACGCGTTGCAGAAGCGCAGGGCCAGACCTGCGAGCCCGTCGTCCGCGGTCATCTGCTCCAGCACGACATCGTCCTGCAGGAGCCGGAAGACGTGGGCCACGCGCCGGATCGCCGTCTCGACGTTCGGCGCCCCGAGCGCACTGCGTGCCATCAGCGCGAAGCTGCCGAGCTTCAACGGGCGCGACAGAAAGCCCAGGCATTCGTCTTCGCGCCGCTCGATCAGCAGGCGGAACAGCGTCGAGTACTGATCCGCGGTGACGCGGGCGGCGGCCTGTCCCATCAGGCCGGCGGCAATGCCGGCGTCGACCAGGAATCGCTCGCAGGACTCGCCCCGCGCTTGCACGCCGGCCAGCATGCCCTGCACGAAGGCCATCGGAATGGTGATGGGCGCTTGAAGGGTCAACGGCGGCCAGGCCTCAACTTGATGCGTTTCGCCATGCGATCGATGCGCCGCGCCATCGCCTGCGGCGCCGGTCGCCCCTACGATTTCTCCGCATCCGAACCACTGACCCGCAAGTCAACGCGGGCACCCCAGGAGACCGGCATGTACCTCACCCAGGCGCTGCACCGCGCGGTTCAGCAAACGCCCGATCGTATCGCGGTGCGGTTCGGCGAACGCCAGCGCACGTTCCGCGAATTCGCGGGCCGCGTTGCACGACTCGCCGGCGCGCTGCAGGGCTTGGGCATGCGCGACGGCGATCGCATCGCGATGCTGTCGCTGAACTCGGACCGCTACCTCGAATACCAGATGGCCGTGCCGTGGGGCGGCGGCGTGCTCAACCCGTGCAACACCCGCTGGTCGACGGCCGAGATCCTCTACTCGCTCGAGGATTCCGGCTCGACCATCCTGCTGGTGGACGAGACCCACCGGCCGCTCGCCGAGAAGCTGCGCCGCGAGTCGAGCACGCTGCGCGAGCTGATCTACTGCGGTGACGGCGCCGCGCCCGACGGCATGCACGGCTACGAGGCTTTGCTGTCGCGCGCCGAGCCGGCGGCCGATGCCGGACGCTACGGCGACGACCTGGCCGGCATCTTCTACACCGGCGGGACGACCGGCTTCCCGAAGGGCGTGATGCTCAGCCACGCCAACCTGTGCAGCTCCGGCCTGGCCCTGCTCGCCGAGGGCGCCGCTGTGCGAGACGGCACCTACCTGCACGCCGCGCCGATGTTCCATCTGGCCGACATCGGCCTGGCGATGCCGCATTGGCTGGCCGGCAACACGCACGCCATCGTGCCCGCGTTCGCGCCGGAAGCGGTGCTGGAGGCGCTGGAGCGCGACCGCGTGACGCACACGCTGCTGGTGCCGACGATGATCCAGATGCTGGTCGACCACCCGGCGATCAAGCAGCCGCGCGACTTGGGCGCGCTGAAGACCATCATCTACGGCGCCTCGCCGATCGCCGAGGCGGTGCTGGAGCGCGCGATGGCCGCGCTGCCCGACGTGGGCTTCATGCAGGGCTACGGCATGACCGAGCTGTCGCCGTTGGCGAGCATCCTCTCGCCCTGGCATCACACGCCGCAGGGGCGTCAGCTCGGCAAACTGCGCTCGGCGGGCCGTGCCAGCTTCAACTGCGAGATCAGGATCGTCGACGCGGACGACCGCGAACTGCCGCGCGGCAGCGTCGGTGAAGTGATCGTGCGCGGCCCCAACGTGATGCAGGGCTACTGGAACAAGCCCGAGCAGACGGCGGCCACGCTGCGCAACGGCTGGATGCACACCGGCGATGGCGGCCGCATGGACGACGACGGCTACGTCTACATCGTCGACCGCATGAAGGACATGATCATCAGCGGCGGCGAGAACGTCTATTCCGCCGAAGTCGAGAACGCGATCGCGCAGCACCCCGCCGTCGCCGCCTCTGCGGTGATCGGCATTCCGAGCGCGCAGTGGGGCGAGTCCGTGCACGCGGTGGTCGTGCGCAAGCCGGGCAGCGACGCGGCGGCCGACGAGCTGATCGCCCATTGCAAGGCGCTGATCGCCGGCTACAAGTGCCCGCGCAGCGTCGAGTTCCGCGACGCGCTGCCCCTGTCCGGCGCCGGGAAGATCCTCAAGACCGAACTGCGCAAGCCCCACTGGGAAGGGCGCGAGCGCCAGGTCGGCTGACAACCCACACCGCTCAGGAGCAAGCCATGACCTCTTCCGTGATCGTCGCCGGTGTCGGCATGATCCCCTTCACCAAGCCGGGCGCCAGCGAGCCATATCCCGTCATGGCCGCCCGGGCCATCCGCGCCGCGCTGGACGACGCCGGCGTCGCGTTCGACCGGGTGCAGCAGGCCTACGCCGGCTATGTCTACGGCGACTCGACCGCCGGCCAGCGCGGGCTGTACGAGGTGGGCATGACCGGCATCCCGGTGGTCAACGTCAACAACAACTGCTCCACCGGTTCGACGGCGCTGTTCCTGGCGCGCCAGGCGGTCGCCGGCGGCGCGGTGGACTGCGCGCTGGCCTTCGGCTTCGAGCAGATGGCGCCGGGCGCGCTCGGCCAGGTCTTCGATGATCGACCGAGTCCGTTCGAACGCTTCGACGAGGTGACCGCAGAACTGATCGACGTCCCCGGCGTCCCGTTCGCGCTGCGCTACTTCGGCGGCGCGGGCCTGGCGCACATGCAGCAGTACGGCACCCGCCTCGAGACCTTCGCGAAGATCCGCGCCAAGGCGAGCCGGCATGCCGCCAACAACCCGCTCGCGCTGTTCCGCAGCGTCGTCAGCACCGAGGACGTGATGGCCTCGCCGATGATCTGGCCCGGCGTGATGACGCGGCTGATGGCGTGTCCGCCGACCTGCGGCGCGGCCGCCGCGCTGCTGGTGTCGGAGTCGTTCGCGCAGCGGCACGGACTGGACGCCGGCGTGCGCATCCGCGCCCAGGCGATGACCACCGACACACCGGCCGCCTTCGAGGCGCGCGACATGCGCGAGGTGGTCGGCTTCAGCATGACGCGCGCCGCCGCGCAGCAGGTCTACGAAGCGGCCGGCGTCGGGCCCGAGGACATCCGCGTCGCCGAGCTGCACGACTGCTTCGCACACAACGAGCTGATCACCTACGAAGGGCTGGGCCTGTGCCCGGAAGGCGGCGCGGAGAAGTTCGTCGAGGACGGCGACAACACCTATGGCGGGCAGGTGGTGACGAATCCGTCCGGCGGGCTGCTGTCCAAGGGGCATCCGCTCGGCGCCACCGGGCTTGCGCAGTGCACCGAGCTGGTCGAGCAGCTGCGCGGCCGCGCGGGCGCGCGGCAGGTCGACGGCGCGCGGCTCGCGCTGCAGCACAACCTCGGTCTCGGCGGCGCGTGCGTCGTGACCTTGTACGAAAGGGTCTGATCATGATCGACAAGAAGTGGATCGGCCACGAACTCGGCAGGTCCGTCCTGGCGCTCGAGCGCGGGCGGCTGCGCTTCTTCGCCCAGGCCATCGGCGAGACCGATCCGGTCTACACCGACGAATCGGCCGCGCGCGACGCGGGGTATGCCGACCTGCCGGCGGCGCCCACCTTCCTGTTCGCTGCGGAGCTGGACTCCGGCGCGATGTTCGGCCTGCTGGACCTGCTCGGCGTGCCGCACGAGAAGGTGCTGCACGGCGAGCAGAGCTTCGAGTACATCGCTCCCGTGGTCGCGGGCGACGTCGTGACGGTGAGCTCGCGCATCGCGGACATCTACGACAAGAAGGGCGGCGCGCTCGAATTCATCGAGATCGAGTCGCGCGTGACGAACCAGCACGACAGCCATGTCGCGAACCTGCGTTCGCTGACCGTGGTGCGCCACTGAAGGAGCCGGCATGAGCAATTCACCCACGTATGACTCCGTCGAGCTCGGCGACGCGCTGCCGGCATTGAGCCTGCCCACGGTCGACCGCCGCATGCTGGCGCTGTTCGCCGGCGCCTCGGGCGACCACCATCCGATTCACATCGACCTCGACTACGCGCGCCGCGCCGGCATGCCCGACGTGTTCGCCCACGGCATGCTGGGCATGGCGTGGCTCGGCCGCGTCGTCACCGGCTGGGCGCCGCAGTCGCGGCTGCGCCGCTTCGACGTGCGCTTCCAGGGCATCACGCACCTCGGCCACGCGATGCGCTGCGGCGGCCGCGTCGTCGAGAAGCTCGAGCGCAACGGCGAACGCTGCGTGCGCATCGAGCTGCACAGCGTCAACCAGCACGGCCAGACCAAGATCGCCGGCGAGGCGCTGGTCGCGCTGCCCTGAAGCCAACCCAGGAGATCCACAAATGACACGTACGCTCGAAGGCAAGGTCGCCCTCGTCACCGGGTCGGGCCGCGGCATCGGCCGGGCCATCGCGCTGAAGCTCGCGCGCGCAGGCGCGCGCCTGGTCGTCAACGACCTCGACGACGCGCCGGCGCAGGAGGTGGTGCAGACGATCCGCGACGCCGGCGGAGAGGCGCTGGCCTGCGTCGGCAGCGTCACCGCGCCCGACTTCGCCGAGCGCTTCGTCGGCACCGCCGTCGGCGAGTTCAAGGGCCTGGACATCGTCGTCAACAACGCCGGCTACACCTGGGACAACGTGATCCAGAAGATGAGCGACGAGCAGTGGTACGCGATGCTCGACTGCCACCTGACCGCGCCGTTCCGCATCCTGCGCGCCGCGCAGCCGGTGATCCGCTCGCTGGCCAAGGCCGACGCCGAGGCCGGCCGGCGCGTCGTGCGCAAGGTGGTCAACATCTCGTCGATCGCCGGGCTGTTCGGCAACGCCGGCCAGGCGAACTACGCCGCGGCGAAGGCCGGCATCGTCGGCATGACGCAGACGCTGGCGAAGGAATGGGGGCGCCTCGACGTGACGGTGAACTGCGTCGCCTACGGGCTGATCAAGACCCGGCTGACCGACAGCGCCGCCGGCGCATCGACGGCGCTCATCGAGGGCCGCGAGATCAAGGTCGGCGTCAACCCCGACCTGCTCGCCGCGATGGAGCGCGGCATACCGCTCGGCCGCGGCGGCACGCCCGACGAGGCGGCCGGCGCCGTCTACCTGTTCTGCATTCCCGAGTCCGACTACGTGAGCGGCCAGACGCTCATGTGCAGCGGCGGCCTGACCGGCATCTGAAGGACAGAACGCCATGCTGCCGCCGCTGCACCGCCATCGCTGGATGGACGAGGACGTCGAGGCCTTTCGCGCGCAGGTGCGCCGCTACATCGCGGCCGAGCTGTCGCCGCGGCTGGAGGGCTGGCGGCGCCAAGGCTACATCCCGCGCGACACCTGGCGCGCCTTCGGTCAGTTGGGTTTCCTGCTGCCGGAGATCGACGAGGCCTACGGCGGCGCGGGCGCGACCTTGGCCTACCAGTACGTCGTCCAGGACGAGCTGGCCCAGGCCGAGTTCCCGGCCATCACCGCGGTGCACAGCATCGCGACGCACTACATCCTCGACTACGGCACGCCGGAGCAGAAGCAGCGCTGGCTGCCGCGGCTGGTCAGCGGTGAGCTGCTGGCCGGCATCGCCCTGACCGAGCCCGGCTGCGGCTCCGATCTGCAGGGTCTGCGCACGCGCGCCCGGCGCGTCGACGACGGCTACCTGATCGACGGGTCCAAGACCTTCATCACCAACGGCTACACCGGCAACCTGCTGGTGGTCGCCGTGCGGACCGGAGAGGCGGGCAGCCGCGGCGTGTCGCTGATCGTGCTGGAGACCGAAGGGTTGGAAGGCTTTCGGGTCGGACGCCGGCTCGAGAAGCTGGGTCAGCACGCCTCCGACACGGCCGAGCTGTTCTTCGAGAACGTGCGCGCGCCGGCCGATCGGCTGCTGGGCGGCGTCGAGGGCAGGGGCTTCGCCCAACTGATGAGCCAGTTGCCCTACGAGCGCATGCTGCTGGCGGTGCAGGCCGCCGCGGTGATCGAACGCGCCGTGGAGCTCACGCTCGACTACACCCGGCAGCGCAAGGCCTTCGGCCAGACCCTGTACGAGCTGCAGAACACGCGTTTCAGGCTGGCCGAATGCGCGACGCTGGCCCACGTGGTGCGCACCTTCGTCAATGACTGCATCCAGCGGCTGCTCGACGGCGAGCTCGACGACACCACGGCCTACATGGCCAAGTGGTGGTGCACCGAGCAGCAGTGCAAGGTCACGGACGAGTGCCTGCAGCTCTTCGGCGGCTACGGCTACATGGTCGAATATCCGATCGCCCGGCTCTATGCGGATGCCCGCGTGCAGCGCATCTACGGCGGCGCCAACGAGATCATGAAGGAACTCATCGCGCGTAGGCTCGCCGCATGAATCCGCCCCTGCGCGACGTACGCATCGTCGAGTTCGAGGGCATCGGACCCGGCCCGCTGGCGGGCCGCATGTTGGCCGACATGGGTGCGCAGGTGACGGTCATCGCACGGCAGCAAGCGGGTGCGGTGGCCGAGCGCATCGGCGGCGCCGGCCAGCCGCTGCGCTGCGGCAAGAGCCTGAGGCTGCTCGACCTCAAGGACGCGGCCGGCGTATCCGAGGCGATGGCGCTGATCGCCCGTGCCGACGCGTTGATCGAGGGCTACCGTCCCGGCGTGATGGAACGATTGGGCCTCGGCCCCGCCGATTGCGCCGTGCGCAATCCGAAGCTCGTCTACGGACGCATGACGGGCTGGGGACAGTCGGGTCCGCTGGCCCAGGCCGCCGGGCATGACTTGAACTACGTGGCGCTGACGGGGCTGCTCTCGCTGGCCGCGCGCAAGGGCCAGGTTCCGAGCGCGCCGCCCACCGTGCTCGGCGACGCGGTCGGTGCGCTGGGCCTGGCCTTCGGCATCGCGTGCGCGTTGCCGGAAGCGCGCGCCGGCGGACTGGGCCGCGTCGTCGACGGCGCGATCGTGGATGTCCTGGCGATGCTCGGCTCGATCGCGCAGTGGGCGCGCGCCAACGGCCAGCTGGACGGGCCCTCGCCGAGCCCGTTTCATGACTCGCCGTTCTACGACGTCTATGCCTGCGCCGACGGTGGCTTCGTCACGCTGGGCGCGCTCGAGCCACAGTTCTACGCGCAGCTGCTGCGCAAGCTCGGCCTGGACGACGTGGATCCGGCGGCGCAATACGACGTGCGGGCCTGGCCGGGACTGAAGGATCGGCTCACGGCCCTGTTCGCGAGCCGGTCGCGGACGCACTGGTGCGAAGTCCTGGAAGGCACCGACGCGTGCTTCGCCCCGGTGCTGAGCCTGGCCGAGGCCGCCGCGCATCCGCACAATGTGGCGCGTGGGATCTATCGCGTCGCGGCAGATGGCGGCATCTCCGTGGCTGGCGCCCCGCGCTTCCTGCCGCTGACGACGGAGTGAAAGACATGCAGGAATCCGAAGGCATCGCCTGGGGCGTGGCCGACCACATCGGCCGCATCATGCTGAAGCGCTCGGCGCGGGCCAACGCGCTGTCGCGCGACGCGAGCCGGGCGCTCGTGCGTGCGATCGACGAAGTGCTGGAGGCGCGGCCGCGTGTCGTGCTGCTGGCCGCCGAAGGCCGCATCTTCTGCGCGGGCGGTGACATCGACGAGTTCGTGGCGGCGGGTTCGGCGCTGAGCGCGCTGGTGGACGACATCCTGGAGCCGCTGCATCCTGCGCTGCACCGTTTGGCCAGCGCGCCGCTGCCGATCGTCGCGGCGCTGAACGGCCCCGTGGGGGGTGCGGGCGTCGGGCTGGCGCTCAGTGCCGACTTCGTGCTCGCGGCGCGGTCCATGAAGCTGCGGACCGGCTATGCGGCCATCGGGCTCTCGCCCGATCTCGGGGCGTCCTATTTCCTGGCGCGCCGCGTCGGCGCCGTGCGTGC
Source organism: Pseudomonadota bacterium (assembly GCA_018241265.1). Taxonomy (GTDB): domain Bacteria; phylum Pseudomonadota; class Gammaproteobacteria; order Burkholderiales; family Burkholderiaceae_C; genus JAFEEF01. The sequence goes on from JAFEEF010000020.1 coordinate 8,418, forward strand.
CCAGCAATGGCTCATGCTCAGCGAGGCGGTCGACGCGCAACGTTGCCTGGACAGCGGCGCCGTCGATTTCGTCTACCCTGATGCAGAGCTCCCGGACGCCGCGGAGCGGTTGGTGCAACGGCTGGCATCGTCGGCCGCCGGCTCGCTGGCCGCGATCAAGCGCCTGTGCGCCGGGCTACCTGGCCGCGACCTGCATGCGCACTTGGCGCTCGAGCATGAGCTGCTGGCCGCGTGTGCCCACTCTGCAGACGCACGCGAGGGTGTGCGAGCCTTTGTCGAGCGGCGGGAACCGCGATTCGGGAACGACTGAGGATCGGCCGAGACCGGTCGCTGCCGTCCGCACAGGGCGGAGCGGATGTCGCTCAAGCGGCCGAGGACTTGCGTCGACCGTAGACGGCACCGAGCAGCGCGAGTCCGCCGGCCATCAACGCCCAGGTTTCGGGCTCCGGGACCGGCGGTCCGATGATCACGTTCGACGTGTCGACCGAAAAGTACAGTCCCGCGCCGGTTTGATGCCGGTCGGTATAGAACAAGGTCAGGTCGTAACTGCCGGGCGCCAGCGTCGAGGTGGTGACGGGGGCGGCGGTCACGCCGTGAATGCCTTCTTCCTGGGAGATGATCGTGTTGCCGAGCGCGAGGAAGGCATCGTCGTCGGCGCCGAAGGTGAAGGTCACCTGCTCGGTGGTTGGCACGACCAACGTGCCACGAAAAATCGCGGCCATGAAGCCGTTCGCATCGTTGCCGTGACCAGCCGGATAGAAGCTGTAGTTGGCGTAGGGCAGCGTTACCGTTCCGGTACCGGCCGCGGACGAATAGCTGTTCTCGGCGGGACTCCACCAAGTCAACTCGCCGTTGGCGTTGAGGTCGACATAGTTCGGCTCGCCGGCAGCCGCGTTGGTGTTGTAGACCGGAAGGCCGCTGGGGCCGAGCTGCGTTTTGACGAGGTCCGTCCAGGTGCCCCAGTTGTAGGCGCCGTTCGGCGCATAGTCCTTGTCGTAGTCGGGATCGCCCTCGGCTACGGTGAAATAGGATGCGCTCATCGTGAGATCGGTGGCGCGCGCGGCCGGAGGTGCCAGAAGCACTGTAGCGACCGACATCACGGCAAGGGGCAGCTTGGCAGATGCACGCATGGCAACCACTCGAGTCGAAGTGTTCCGAGTGTCGCCGCGTGCAATCCCCCTCGCGACCCCCGATTCGTGGGGCGCAAGGAAGGCGAGGCGCGGGCGCGTTGCGTACTCACAGTGCTTCGGCAGGCTGGAACTCGTTGCCTCGTCGGGGTTCCGGCTGGACGGCGCGCACGGAGACAAGTCGAGTAGCGTTCGGCCCATGGATGTCATCCGGAACTGCTCTGATGGCGACCGAATGCCGGCGAGCGCGGGACCACGCGATCTCGAGCGGCTTCAGGTGCGCAAGCGGTTCGGCCACCGGAGCAGCGCCGGCCTCGATCTTCCTCGCCTCGTCCTGCGCGCCGGGAAGCTGACGTCGGTGCTCGGTCCGTCGGGTTGCGGCAAGACGACGCTGCTGCGCGTACTCGCCGGGTTGATGGGCCACGGGGTGTCGGTCGTGGCAGATGTTTGACGTGGTCGCAGGACGTTGCCGCGGTCGCGATGTCATCAGCCTTCCGGCCGCATTGACCAGGGCACGATGCAGACTTCCCCCGAAGCGACGGCGTCGCTGCGTCATCAGGTGTTGATGAAGGCTCTTTGCGCATTGGTTCGTGACGGTCTCAGCGAACGGGCGGACGCTCGAGGAGGTCTTCCACGTCGTCGTGCGGCCGTGGGATGACGTGCGCCGAGCGTACCTTGCCGACCACCTTGGCGGCCGCCTCGCCTGCGTCTACCGCGGCCTTGACGGCACCGACATCCCCGCGAACGATGACGGTGATGATGCCGCCCCCGGGCTGCTGCATCGTCACCAGACGCACGTTCGCCGCCTTGACCATCGCGTCGGCGGCCAGGGTCGCCGCCGTCTTGCCGTGCGTCTCCACAAAGCCGAGGGCGCTCCCTCTCAGTTCACTCGGTTCGCTCATGCTCATGACTCCTTGACCGCCAGCTGCCCGAGCGCCAGGCGCGCCGAGGGCAGCGCCGTGGTGGGCAGCGAAAACACGCGAATGCCGCTGCAGTACAGATCCCCGACCAAGCCGAGCGCGGCGCCGTCTCCGCACTCGACGCCGATGCGCACCTCCGGCCGTTCGGCCGCCGCCGCCGCGAGGCCCGCGAACACCTCGGCGAGCTTGCTGCCGAGGGTCGTGCGCGGGTTGTGCGCCAGGTACCCGTCCGCGACATAACTCTCGAAGACGTCGTCGGCGAAGGACAGCGCGCTCGGGTAGCCGTAGTACGTCCGGATGATCTCGCGCAGGTCGACCCAGACCGCACTGGCGCCTTCGGCGATGTCGCGCGCCTCGGCGATACCGGCGGGGCTCTGCAGTACCGCGCCGACCTGGTTCAGCCCGAGGCCCGCCGCGGCGCGCTTGAAGGCCTGCAGCTCGGAAGCGGCCGTGATGCCGGGCACCAGCGGCGTGGTCTGCGCATGGCCGGTCGCGCGCGCGGCATCGGCAATGCCGCCAAGCAGCGGCACGTACAGGCCCTTCAGGCCCAGCGGCAGGAACAGCCGCGGCGCCAGCGAGGCCCAGCTGCCGATCATGCGTTGTGCGCGGGGCGATCCCAGGTTGGGCAGCCGCAGGTCGATAGGCGTGCCGACCGACTCGAGCATCAAGCGCTGGCACGCCTGGTAGGCCAGGCAGGCGAGCCGATCCTGCGTCGACTTGCGGTCGGGCTGTTGCCCGAGGTCGTTGACGGCATCGATGAAGTCGCCCAACGTGCCGGCGGCGATCATCAGGTCGGTCAGCGCCACGACCCCGAAACCGCGCGGCGACTGCCGCAGCGCGTTCTGCGCATCTGCGGCGCCGACGCTGCCTGCCCAGAACGACGCCTGCGTGCGATCGTCTGCCCAGACGAGCAAGCGGTCGATCTGTTCGGCCGCCTGCGAGGCGGGCTCCAGCGGCAGCAGACCGCTGTAGACCTTGCCCGTCGCACCATCGACGGACAGCGGGGCACCTTCCTCCAGGCGCGCAGCCCCGACGGTGAAGCTGCGCGCCGCAGGATCGACCTCCATCGCCTCGCAGCCGACCACGCACGGAACGTCGAGCGCGCGGGAAACCACTGCGGCGTGACTGAGTGCGCCGCCCTTGGCCGTCACGATGGCCTGCGAGGCCAACATGCCGCGGATGTCCTGCGGACTGGTCGTGGGACGCACAAGGATCACGCGCTCGCCCGACGCCGCCACCGCGGCCGCACGGTCCGCATCCAGCACGGCGATGCCGTACGCATGTCCGGGGCTGGCTCCGATCCCTTCGAGCAGCGGGCGGGTTCGCACCAGCACGTCGGGTTCGAAAGCGGGTCGCAGCAGCTTCTTCAGCTGCTCGACGCTGACGCGCTTCAGCGCGGCGGCGCGGCCCAGCATGCCCTCGTCGACCAGCTCGGTGGCAATCCGGACGGCTGCTGCCGCAGTCCGCTTGGCAGGGCGGACCTGCAGGAAGTAGAGGCGGTCGCCTTCGACGGTGAACTCGATGTCCACCGCATCGCCGTACATCTCCTCGAGGCGATGCCCGTGGTCGGCCAGTTCATGGTGATGCGCCTCGGACAGCCCGCCGGGCGCACCCAGCGGTGACGGCGTCGCCGAGCCGGACACCAGGTCCTCGCCCTGGCGGCCCGCGAGGAATTCGCCGTACAGCTCGCGCACTCCGGTGTTGGGATTGCGGGTAAAGGCGACTCCCGAGCCCGAGCGGCCGTCCAGGTTGCCGAAGACCATCGCTTGCACCGTCACGGCGGTGCCCAGTTCGTCGGAGATCTTGTGATGCGCACGATAGGCGCGCGCACGCCGGCTGTCCCAGGACTCGAACACCGCGGCGATCGCCCGGCGCAGCTGCCAGGCCGGATCGGCGCTGACTTCGTCGACGCCCTGCGCTGCGATCGCAGCGAGAACGGCGGTCTCGAGGCGGAGGAAGTTCTCCTCGGAGGGCCCACGGCGCGCCTCGTCCAGCAGCGACGCGACCGCGTGCTCGATCACCTCGGCTTCCAGGCCGAGCACGATCTCGGCGAACATGCGCCAGAAGCGAACCCAGGTGTCGACCGCAAAGGCGGCGTTGCCGGTCTCCTGCGCCAGACGCTGCGCGCCGCGACAGGTGATGCCCAGGTTCAGGACCGTGTCCATCATGCCGGGCATGCTGACTTGCGAGCCGGACCGCACGGATACGAGCAGCGGCAACGCGCTCGAGCCGCCGAACGAGCGGCCGGTGTGACCTTCGAGCACGTCCATCGCACGCTCGACCTGGGGCATCAGGTCCTCGGGCAGATCGCCGGCATCGCGGAAGGCCCGATAGGCGTCCGTGCCGATGACGCAGGCCGGCGGCACCGGGATGCCGGCCGCGGCCATGCGTGCCAGCCCGGTGGCCTTGCCGCCGAACTTCGCCGTGTCCATGCCGTCGATCTCCTGGATCAGGTGGACAAGGCGAGGAGCGTCGACGGTCGGTGCCGATGCGGCAGAGCGCTGCGTTTTCATGTCGTGTCGCGAGGACGGCCCAGCACCGCGAGGATGTCCTCATGGAACTCGAACCAGATGTTGTGAACGGAGTCGATGGTCGGCTTGCAGACGTAGTCGCGCAGGCCCTGGTCGACACGCTCCATGCTGCGCTCGAAGCGAGCGATGTACTGCGCATAGCGCGGTACCTTGGGCACGAGCGCCGCCAGGTCGCGCGTCAGCCGCTCGGCCGTCTGTAGCAGGCGCCGCTCGATGCGTTCGTCGCCATCGCTGTGCTGCCACGCCGAGACCTGCGCGATGAAGCGCGAGTTGATCGTCTCGAAGTTCTCGTACCAATGCGCCAGCGCCGGCTCGCTGCGGATCGCCGCGTAGGCCTCGCGGTACGTTTCCAGGACCGCCGCCGTGCCGGCCTCGAGCAGCATGGCGCCGGTGGGCATCAGCATGACCTGCGACGCGTCGGCGGCCGCCTCCAGCCGCTCGCTGACGACACCGGGCTCCAGCGCCGTGACCTCGGCAATGGTTTGCGACGTGGCCATCTTCTTCAGGTAGATCGCGTTCAGGACCGCGAAGTCGGTGTCGGACAGCATCTCGTGTTCTGCCTGCGTGGGAGACGTCCGTCCCCGGCCGCCTTGGCCGGGGACGGGACGCGGATCAGCTCCAGAAGTACTTCGAGCGACGGCGGTCCGCCTTCTCGTCGAACGGCAGGTAGCCCTCGCCGGAGAAGATTTTCTGCGGCACGGTGGCCTGCGCGAAGCCGCGCTTGGTGATGTCGTAGTAGTAGTTCGACACCCGCTGGTCGATCTCCCAGAAGTTGTAGTCCTTGCACGCCTTGTCGTACGTGCCGGCCCTGCGCAGGTGCGGCAGGATCATGTCGATGTAGTACACGTACTGGCCGTTCGTGATCAGCGTGCGGCGCGACTGCCGAGCCAGCTTCGAGTACAGCTTGAAGGTCGCCTGCTGGATGCCTTCGAGGCGCTTGCCCAGGTCCTTGACCGGTACCTTGTAGACCTCGGACATCGGCGTGTCCCACTTCTCGCGCACGAACACCGCCGCGCTCTTGATCGACGGGATGTAGTTCTTCGGCCGCGTGAACGTGGTCGAGATGTCGTTGACGCGGATCTCGTCCAGGCCCATGTGCTTGGGGTCGATCTCGAGCACGATCGTGTAGCAGTGCGGCACGTTCTCGTGGTCGCAGACGTCGCTCCACTCGAACGCTTCCTCGTTGGTGAAGAGGTCGCGGATGATCAGGATGTTCCCGTTGGGAAGGGGGTACGGCCCGGTGTCGCCCAGGCCGAGGCGGCAGTCGTAGTGGTCGAGGAAGGACAGCAGTTCGGCCGCGGCATTGAACTTGATGACCATGTCATGGTCCGGGCTGCCCGCCTCCAGTCGATCGACCTGCGAGGTCAGCCGGTCGAGAACGGACTTCTCGTGGATCTGGCAACGGTAGGCGTCCTGCGAGTTCAGGATGAAGCCGTCCTGGCGCTTGCCCCACAGCACACGCTGCATGAACTTGAGGATCTCGTTGCTCTCCTCGATGTAGTCGTTGGGCTGGATGACCTCGAGGGCGAGCAGACCGCAGCGGCCCATGCCGAAGCCGACCGCACCGATGCACCAGTCGTGCACGCAGTTGATCTTGGTGCCGATCTCGGTGCGTGCCGAGGCGCCGATGTCCACCACACCTTGCGCGCCGATCTCATCGGTCGTCATGCGCAGGATCTCGGGCCAGCGGTAGAACTCGTGCATGAAGGCCAGGATCTCGTACTCCTGGCGCGGGATCATCCCGGAGACGCCTTCGGTCGCGCGCATCACCAGCACGTCCCAGATGTTCCAGGCGAGGTAGTTGTTCAGGTCGTTCAGCTCGGGGATCGTGAACTGGTCGCGCAGCACGTCGTCCTTGCCGACCTTCTCGAGCACCTTGCTCTTGGCGCGTGCCTTCATCATGCGGTCCCCGAGGATTCCGTCCGGCACCGGCGGCAGATCCTTGAAGTTCCCCGTGTAGAGCAGGTCCTGAAAGCGCAGCCCATCGTCGCCGGGCTGGTAGCGTTTCTGATAGTCCATGTTCAGTGTCTCCGGTTTGTCGTTCAGTCCACCAATGCCACGCGGCCGAGCTCTCCCGAGCAATCGATCTGGACCTTCTTGCCGTCGAGCGCCTCGACCATGGCTTCGAAGTGCGCCTTGTTGTCGCCCCCTGTGACATAGCGTGAGTCGCGGTCCGTGAGATAGGTCGTCATCACGCACGGGATCTGGAACTCGCGCGACAGAATGCCCAGGTGCGACTCCGGTGCGCCCGACAGCGTGATCACGCCGCTGCAACCCATGCTCAGGGCGGGGGCGAGGAAGGTGGTGGTGCCACCCTGCGCAAGGACGATGTGATCCTTGAGCTTGCCGCTCTTGATCAGCGCGATGACCGATTTCGGATCGGGCAGGTACTTCACGATTCCGATGGGCTTCTTCGGCGTCTCGAAGCTGTTGAAGCCTTCCGCAATGACTTTCATGGTGTCTCCTGGTCTTGGGTGGTGACGGTGTCGTGGTCGGAACGCGATGTCACGGGGATCGGTTGTGTGCCACTCAGTGGTCTCCCTTCCTGAGGATTCGTTGCAGCGAGGACATCAGCTCGTCGGGCGCGCTCGAGTCGGACGCCGCCGTGGACGTGGGGCCGCCGTAGGCCGCAGGGGCCACCATGGCAGCGACTTCCACGCGGGTCTGAAGCCGGCGTTTACGGCGACGGCGTGCCGCCTCTTCGACGGGGTCGTTGGTGGGTGGCGAGGCCGCAGCACGCCTGGCCGGTGCTGGTGCGCCGGATGCGACCGCAGGAGAAGGCAGTGAGCAACTGCCAGTCGATCCGCTCGAGCAGCCGCAGCCAGCCGCGGGCGCATCGCCGTCGCGCAGCCAGGCGACCAGCTCCTGCGGCCACAGCGCCACGCGCTCGGCGCCGGCATCGAGCAACTGGCGTTCGCTGTGCATGCCCCAGCTCACGCCGATCGCGCGGATGCCGGCTTCGCGAGCCTCCCGGACGTCTCCGACGGTGTCGGTCACCAGCACGACATCCTGCGCTTGCAGTGACGCCAGGTTGCCTTCGCCATCGTGATATGCCGGCGAGCAGGTGCGGTGCACCGCGTAGCGATGGTCGCCGAGGAAGCGGCGGATCGAGACGGCCTTGCGCGGCTCCACGTCACCCGAGAAAACGTGCGAGAAGCAGTTGGCCAGGTCGGCGCCGACCAGGATGCGGCGGATCGCCTCGATGCCGTTGGTCGAGATGACCGCCAGCGTGCTGTGCGGCGCCAGCGCGCGCACCACGTCGACCATCCCCGGGATCAGTGCCGGGTGGTAGCGCGTGCGCAGCAGCTCCATGAAGTGCGCCTTGACCGCCGCGGCGCGCTGCGGATCGGGGCAAAGCTTGGCCAGGGACTCGAAGAAGTTGCCTTCGAAGGCCCGGAAGAAGGCCTCGCGCGAGTCGATCCCGAGGGCGAACGCGAGGTTCGTCTCGGAGAACAACTGCCAGGACGCCGCTCGGGTGTCGACGAGCGTGCCATCGAGGTCGAACAGGATCGCGCGGGTCACGGCGTACCTCGGCTCCTATCGTTCGCGGGACGTCAGAGGGGACGGGACGGGCGGCGCGTGGCCTCGGCGCTGTTCAGCGCGTTCAGTTGCGGCAGTTCGAAGAAGTCCTGAACCTCGCCGTGACCCTTCTGGCCGTTCATCTCCCACTCGCACAGGGCGTTGAACGAGACCATGTTGGGCCAGCACTGCCACGGGAACGTGGTGAGCGCGCGGCCGCGCAGCTTCCAGACGCGGTCCTTGGCGTCCGTCACCTGCAACTGCAGCTGTTCGGGGTAGCGCTCCTGCGGTCGCTCGACCTGTCCGGTGCCGGCCTTCAGCCCGACGACCTCGCCGCGCTCCATCACGTAGCCATGCGCGAGCCAGAGTTCCGTGCCGTTGTGCGTCTGGTCGAACCCGAAGATGCCGTGCACGGCCAGGTCCTTCGAGAAGTGTGCGTGCAGCCAGCTCATGTTGGGCTTGCCGCGCTCGGGGCGAGGACCCCAGCTGTGGTCCATCGTCGAGACGCAGTCGATCGGCACCTCGCGCCCGCGGACCGCCACGCTGCCCTTGAAGTGCCCGGTCTGATCGAAGTGGCCGTTGTAGGCGGTGCCCCACGCGAACTTGCCCGCCTCGCTCTTGGAGCCGCACATCGGGTCCATCGCCGGGTCGTGGATGTCGAACGCCGGCATCAGCGCTTCGTAGCGCACGTCGATGCGGGTGCCCTGCTGGTCGTCGTAGCCGATGTGCCAGGCGCGGTTCGGGTCGAGGCAGCGCACGTGCAGCGTGTTGAGCAGCTCGTAGTCCAGCAGCGAGCGCGGCGCGGGGATCGGCATCGCGGCACGCAGGTCGCAGAAGTCCGCCTCCCAGGGCGTGACGGCGCGCCCCGAGTTCATGCAGATCGTGGCGCTGACGACGCCCAGGTTCGGGCGGAAGAGGGCATAGACGCCCACGTTCAGCGTGTGCTCGGCGTTGAAGAAACCGAAGAAGTTCGTCTCGGCCCACGTCGGGTCCGAATCGGTGGCGTGGAATTCGGCGTCCTGATCCTTGATCACGGCTTGTCTCCGTTCAGTTCTTGCGCACACGGGGCTCGTTGTTCCGAGCTCTGGGAGACAACTCTAGGGGCGGCGCGCGGTGGCCACCATGGCCGGGATGGATAACGGATCCGGCCTTCGACCTTCCACATTGGCCAATGACGCCGAACTGCGCGGCATCTACCGTTCAGTCCATTCCTAGAACAGATACGGAGACAAGCACCATGCAGCTGGCTCGCGTGCGCGGCAACGTGGTCGCATCGATCAAGGCCGCTGGTCTGGCATCGCACAAGCTGCTGGTGCTCGAGCCCGTGCGGGCCTCGGCACCGCAGGACGACGTCGACAGCGTCGAACCTTCCTGCACCTACGTCGCGATCGACCTGGCTGGCGCCGGCGTCGGCGAGATCGTCCTGGTCACCTTGGGCAGCGCCGCACGCGTCGACGCGGACGGACAGAACGCGCCCACCGACGCCGCCGTCATCGCGATCGTCGATTCGGTCCAGTTCGACGGCGAAACCACTTTTCAGAAGCGCTAGGCCGCTGGCGCATTTTCAACCCCCGAAGGAGATACCGAAATGGCAACCAACCCCACCACGGCCGGCACGGTCGACGACGGCCCGCGCGGCGCGCTCGGGCTGATCGAGACCAAGGGTCTGGTCGGCGCGATCGAGGCCGCCGACGCGATGGTCAAGGCGGCCAACGTGCGGCTGGTCGGGCGCGAGCAGATCGGCGGCGGCCTCGTCACCGTGATGGTGCGCGGCGACGTCGGCGCGGTGAAGGCCGCGACCGATGCCGGCGCGGCCGCTGCCGGGAAGATCGGCGAGATCGTCTCGGTGCACGTGATTCCGCGTCCGCACGAAGACGTCGAAGGCATCCTGCCCAAGCCGCGTTGATGCGCGCTGCCGCGATGGCGACGAGCGTTTGCGAAAGGGCGCGCGATGGCCTGCGCACCCCGTGGGCGATCCGGCACTGCCACGACCACGAGCTCGAGGCGATCGTCCGCGGTCCGATCCGCGCAGACGTCGCCCGGCTTCGCGGGTTGCAGCAGCTGACGAGCAGCAGGTGACGACGTGACCGACTTCAACCTTCCAGATCCGGAACTCGTGGCGATCGGCGAGGCGCGCACCAAGGCGCAGCTCGCCCGCCAAGCCTTCGAGGCCTTCCTGGGCGTGACCCAGGAGCAGGCCGACCGAATCGTCGACGCCATGGGCCAGGCTGCCGAGGCGGCCGCGGCGGAACTGGCGCGCCTGGCGGTCGACGAGACCGGCTACGGCGTCTACGAGCACAAGATCCTCAAGAACCTCTTCAACGCCAAGTTCTGTGCGCACGCGATGAAGAAGATGCGCACGCTGGGCGTGCTGTGGACCGACGAGGTGGCGCGCGTCACGGCGATCGGCGCGCCGATGGGCGTGATCGCGGCGATCATCCCGGTGACCAACCCCACCTCGACGACGATCTTCAAGTGCCTGGCCGCGGTCAAGTCGGGCAACGCGATCGTCTGCGCGCCGCACCCGCGGGCGGCGAAGTGCTGCGTGCGCACCGTCGAGATCATGGCCGAGGCGGCGGAGCGCGCCGGCGCGCCGATCGGCCTGCTGCAGTGCCTGTCCAGCGGCCAGTTGCCCGCCACGCGCGAGCTGATGGCGCACCGCGACACCGCGCTCGTGATGGCCACCGGCGGCGCCGCGATGGTCCGCGCCGCCTACTCCTCGGGCAAGCCGACGCTGGCCGTCGGCGCCGGCAACGTCCCCGTCTACATCCACCGCTCGGTGGCGGACCTGTCCGAGGCGGCGCTGATGGTCGTGACGTCGAAGTCGTTCGACAACGGCACCGCCTGCGTGGCAGAGCAGTCGGTCGTGCTCGACGAGCCGATCGCCGACGCCGCCGTCAAGGCCTTCGAGCAGCACGGCACCGTGTTCCTCGACGCCGAGCAGCAGCGCCGGCTGGCCGGTCTGCTCTTCATGGGACGCGGGGCGCTCCATCCGGAGGCCGTCGGTCAGACCGCGATCGAGCTGGCCCGCCGGATCGGCATGACCGTGCCACCCGGGACCAAGGTGCTCGGCGCCGCGCTGGACGACGTGGGTCCGCAGACCCCGCTGTCGGCCGAGATCCTCGGGCCCGTGTTGTCGTTCTATCGGACGCGTGATCTGGCCGCGGCGCATCAGCGCTGCAGCGAGGTGCTCGCCTTCGGCGGCGAGGGCCACACGCTCGGTCTGCACGGCCAGGACGCCGAGATGGTCGCGCGCATGTCGGACCTGCCGGCCTCGCGCATCGTCGTCAACACGCCGAGCCTGCTCGGCGGCATGGGGTTCAGCGCCGGGACCGACCCGTCGTTCATGCTGGGCACGGGCACCTGGAGCGGCTCGATCGTGTCGGACAACGTGACGCCGATGCACCTCATCAACATCAAGCGCGTCGCCCACCAGAACCGCCCCTGGCGCGACATCTACCTGCCGACGATGGGGCTGTAGATGCTCATGCGAACCCGGACCGACACCGGCTTGGCGCGTGTGCAGCGCTTCCTGCACGGCGCCGCCGCGCGGCTGCGCGAAGCGTCGACGCCGCAGGGTCCGCTGCGCTTCGGGGTGGACCTGGGCACGGCGACCATCGTGATCGCTGCGGTGGACGCGCAGGGTGAGCCCGTGTACTGGGATTTCATCCGCGCCCAGGTCGTCCGCGACGGCGTCGTGGTCGACTTTCAGGGCGCGGTTCAGGCGGTACGGCAACTGAAGGCCAGCAGTGAAGCAGCCCTCGGCGTGGCGATCGACGCGGCGGCGACCGCGCATCCGCCGGCCGTGCCGATCAGCGACTGCCGCGCCTGCGCCTTCGTGCTGCAGCAGGCCGGGATCGACTGCCGCAACCTCGTCGACGAGGTCACGGCGGCGAACGCCGTCCTTCAGGTCGAGGACGGTGCCGTGGTGGACGTGGGCGGCGGCTCGACCGGCGTCGGCGTCTTCCGCGGTGGCGAGCTGGCGACGCTGAGCGACGTCGCCGGCGGGGGCCATCACCTCGATCTGATCCTCGCCGGCGCGCTGAAGCTTCCGGTCGAGGCCGCCGAGGTCCACAAGCGCGAGCACGGCGCAGAGGTCATGCAACTGCTGCGTCCGGGCATCGAGCGCGTCGCCGAGTCGGTCCGGCGCCAATGCGACGGACGAGACCCCGGCACCGTCTATCTGGCAGGCGGCGCCCTGCAGATCCCCGGCGCCGATGCCGTCATCGCGCGCTATCTCGGCTGGAAGGTCCAGGGCTATGCCCACGCCGAGCTGATCACCCCCTTCGGAATTGCACTGAGCTGAGCCATGGAAAACTTTCAACTGCGCACCTACGCCTTCGTCGACCGCATGCAGCCCCAAGCGGCGGCGCACGTCGCCGCCACCTGCCAGGGCGACGTCCCCGTGGCCGGCATGTCCGAGCTCTACATCGAAGTCGCTCCCGGCAACGAGATCTTCCGCTGCGCCGACATCGCGCTGAAGGCGGCCGACGTGCGGCCGGCGCTGCAGGTGGTCGAGCGCGAGTTCGGTCTGCTCGAGATCCACTCGCGCACGCAAGCGGAAGTGCTGGCTGCCGGCGCGGCCGTGCTCGAGCACCTGAAGCTCACCGAGGCCGATCGTGTCAAGCCGAAGGTCGCCTCGTCGATGTTCGTCACGAACGTCAACCCGTACCAGGCGCAGCTGATCAACAAGTGGCGCAAGGGCAACCTGCTCATTCCCGGCCGGAGCCTGTACGTGCTCGAAACCTCGCCCGCAGCCTATGTCTCGCTGGCCGCCAACGAGGCCGAGAAGGCGGCCGACATCACGATCGTCGAAGTGCGGGCGCTCGGCCGGTTCGGGCGCCTGTTCATCTCCGGTACCGAAAGCGATGTGCAGGCCGCTGCTGCCGCCGCGATCGCGTGCATCGAGCAACTGGAGGGCAAGTGATGGCCCGCATGCTGACCGCTTCCGACGTCGAAGCCGCCGGGGGCAAGCTGATCCTGGCGGCAGGCGACCGCCTCACACCGCTGGCACGCGATCGAGCCCGGGAGCTCGGCGTCGTCATCGAAGCCGCGGGGTCGTCATCGGGCGCGGCGCCGACGTCGACTGCGGCTCCCGTCGCGAAGGCCCGCGTCGCCACGCCGGCGTCGGCGCCGGTCTCCGCCGCCCGCCCGGCAACGCCGGTCGCGCCCTCCACCGCCTCGGGGTCCCGGCCGCTGGTGCTGCCTCCCTCGGGAGCCCTGTATCGCCGCAACGCGCTGGGGCCGAGCGGGCCGTCCTCCGGGGCAGCCGACCGGCGGCCCAAGGCGGGCGTGGTGGGCGCCGGCCACGTCGGCGCCATGACGGCCCTGCGGCTGGCCGAAAGCGATCTTTTCTCGGAGGTGGCGCTCGTCGACGTGGTGCCGGGCCTGGCGGCCGGGCTCGCGCTGGACATGTGGCATGGCGCCGGCCTGTACGGCTTCTCCACGCGGCTGTCGGGCAGCGACGACCTCGCGGCACTGGCCGGTGCCGAGTACATCGTCATCACCGCCGGCAAGCCGCGCCAGCCGGGCATGAGCCGGACCGACCTGACGGCGGTCAATGCGGAGATCATGACGTCGGTGTGCCGCGGCATCCGCACGCACGCGCCGAACTCGACGCTCGTCATCGTGAGCAATCCGCTCGAGGAGATGACGCACCTGGCCGCGCAGCAGACCGGCTTCCCGGAAGAGCGCGTGCTCGGCATGGCGGGGGTGCTGGACTCGGCGCGCTTCTGCGCGCTCGTGGGCCTGACGGGCAAGGCGCGACCGCAAGAGGTCCGTGCCGTTGCCCTTGGCAGTCACGGCCCCGAGATGGTGATCCCGCTCAGCCTAGCCTTCGTCGGCGACCGGCCGATCGAATCGATGTTCGACGCCGAGACGCTCGAGGGCATCGTCGAGCGCGCGCGGGAGTCGGGCGGCGAGGTCGTCAAGTTGCTGCAGAAGGGCAGTGCCTACTTCTCGCCCGCCGAATCGGCGGTGACGATGGTGCGCGCCATGGTGCGCGACAGCGGCGAGGTCATCGCTGCGTGCGTGCGCTCGCGCGGCGCCTACGGCGCAGTGGACACGCGCGTGGGCCTGCCCGTGCGGCTGCACCGTCGCGGCCTCAAGGAGATCGTGCCGCTGGCGCTGCGCCCGGAGGAGCAGCAGGCGCTGCAGGAGGCGGCCGCGCGCATCGCGGCCCGGATCGCCGAGCTCCCGGCCTCTCGTTGATTCACTCCCCGCGCCCGGCGATCGCATCAACCTGCGCCTGCTGCAGGCGTTCCGAGGCCGCTGCCGGGCCACAATGAGTCCCGGCGTTCTCGAAACACCGGGGCCCGCACGAACACCGCGTCGACCACTATTTCCATGCGAGCCGTCGTCTACGAGAGTCCCGGGCACGTCGAAGTCACCGACGTCCCCGAGCCGCACATTGCCGAGTCGACCGATGCCATCGTGAAGGTCACGCATGCCGGCATCTGCGGCACCGACCTGCACGTCGTGAAGGGCGACTTCCCCGGGATCATGCCCGGCGCGGTGGTTGGACACGAGTTCGTCGGCGAGATCGTGGAAGTGGGTCGCGCCGTGCGTCGGATCCGGCTGGGCGACAAGGTGATGTCGTCCGACTTCACCGCCTGCGGCCAGTGCCGCTGGTGCGACCGCTCCGAACACTGGCAATGTACCGAGCGCGCGTTCTTCGGTACCGGCACGGCGTTCGGTCCCAGCCTTTCGGGCGCGCAGGCAGAGTACGTCCGGGTACCGTTTGCCGACCGGACGCTGGGCCAGTTGCCGGAGAACTGCACGCCGGAAGCCGCCTTGCTGATGGGCGACAACCTGGCCACGGGCTGGGTCGCGGTCGAGCGCGCCGGCACCGAAGCAGGGGACTGCGTCGTGGTCATCGGCGGCGGTGCCGTCGGCCAGCTTGCCGCGCTGTCGGCGCAGGCCGCCGGCGCAGGGATCGTCGTGCTGGTCGAGCCCAACGAGACGCGCAGGGCCTTCGCGACGGCACAGGGATCCGTCGCCGTGCACCCGAACGAGGCTGCCGCGCTGGTGCGCAAGCTGACGGATGGGGACGGCGCGGAGGTCGTCGTCGAGGCGGTCGGCGGCAACGGCCCGCTCGACTTCGCGATGTCCTTGGCACGTGCGCGCGGACGGGTCGTGTCCGTCGGGGCGCACGTGGCCGAGAGCTGGGCGTTTCCGGTCGGCCGCGCCTTCAAGGACGAGATGACGCTCAGCTTTGCGATCGGCGACAGCATACGGCTGCGTCGCAAGCTGCTGCGGCTGGTCACCAGCGGAGCCTTCGATCCGACGGTGGTGGTGGACGCCCGTGGCCGCCTGGCCGATGCGCCGGGCCTGTACGAACTGCTCGCCAAGCAGCAGCGCCTGAAGGCAGTGATGACTTCATGATCCGGCGTGCACTCGACGGCGCAGACTCGGGGGCATGGGAAGTCGATACACCTCCGAGCCCACGCCGATGACAGGCGCGCTGACGGCCGTTCTGGAGCCGATCGCGACAGCCGCGGCCCGTGGGCAGTACGACCTTCTGCTTGCGGAGGCTGAACGGGCTGTCGTCGAGTTGGTACCCGCCGCTCGTGGGCGCGTCGTTCTTCGCACCGCCGGCGGCTGGTATGCCCCCTCGACGCTCGAGCACGGAGGCGACGCACCGGCCCTGGACCTTCCCGGCGGACTCGAGCTGCAAGAAGCGCCGCTGCGGGTTGAAGCGGGCGTGTTCGTCCCCGTTGCGCCCGGCGCGCTCGCCCTGCTGGTCGAGGGCGACCCTGCAACGATCGAACGTTCCGAGTCGCTCGGCGTGTTCTGCAAGTTCTTCGCGCTTGCGCTGCAGACCTGCGAGCGTCAGCGGATTGCCGTCCAGAACCTCGATGAAGTGCAAGCGCTGCAGCGGGTCGCCACGCGCATGCTCAAGAGCCACGACCTCAGTGAGATCCTGCTGCTCATCACGCAGGAGGCCAAGCAACTGCTTTCGGCGGACATCTGCGGCGTCCTGCTGCGCGACGACGACAAGATCGTCATGCGCCGCTGCGTCGGCAACCGCTCCCCGGAAACGGCAAACCTGCAGATGGGACCCGGGCAGGGGCTGGCAGGGCTGGTCCTGGAGCACCGCAAGCCGGCTTCAGTGGAGGACTATGTCACCAGCGAGTCGATCAGCCGCGACTTCTTCCACCTCGCCGAGGCCGAGCTCGTTCGCTCGGCGTTGGCGGCCCCGCTGCTCGGACGCGAAGACATCATCGGCGTGCTGGAAGTCTGGCGCCGCCGACCTTCGACATTCACAGCCCAGGATACGACCCGGCTGACGGCGCTGGCGAACCTGACATCCATCGCCATCGAGAACGCAGAGCTCTACGCCGGGCAACGCCGCATGGTCGAGGAGCTGGGGCGGGCGCACGAGGCGCTCAACCAGCGCTACGACGTCGTGCGCAGTGTCTCTAGCCTCACGCAGACGCTGATGCTGCTGTTGCTCCAAGGCGCCGGTTTGAACGCCATCGTGTCGACGGCGGCCACGACCTTGAAGACGGATGTCGCCGTCATCGACCGAGACGGCACGCTCATGGCGTGGAGCGGCAGTGACCTCGCGCACGGCCTGGTCGCTGCCGCGGCCACTGCCGTCATCGCGCAAGGCGTCGCCACCGCGGGGTTGTCGATAACTCGGGACGCCTTGTCCTGGCGCGCCCAACCGATCTTCGTCGAGGGCGAGGCGGTGGCCTGGATCCTCGGTACGCTCGACGACGGGCAGCGCTCGGAGCTCATAGAGCTGACGCTTACGCAAGTCGCAGCCATCGCCGCCTTGCAGCGTCTGGAACAGCGATCGGCGAGCCGCGCCAGGTCCGAATCGATCGACGCGACGGTGTGGGACTTGTTGCGTGCGGACGAGACGGCCCGGGCGGCGGCTATCGACCGTGCTGCCGATCTCAAGCTGGACCTGGAAGGCCCGATGCGGCTTTACCTGTGCGAGCTCGGCGCCACGGTGCCGGGATCGGCGGAGAGCTCGGGCTCCATCCTTCGGCAGAAGATCACGCGGGCCGTGCAGACCATCCGCGGCGAGAAGACGCGCGCCATCGCTTTGCAGGGCATGTCGATCGCCGTGCTGGGTTCCGACCAGGCGCTCGACGACGCCGAACGGTTTTCGAGGAGCCTGGCGGACGCTATCGGCGACGGTCTGAATGGGCGCCACGTCGTCGTGGGCGGGAGCAGCCGCTGCCACGTTCCTCGCGCTCTGGCGATCGCTTACCGCGAGGCGCAGATCGCGCTCGATGTCGCGCGACAGATGGGCAAGACCGCCTCGGTCGTGTACGACCGTGCCGGCGTGGTGGGCATGCTGTTGAGTCTGCGTCACGAAGTTGGCATGCGGCGCTTCCTCGAGCTGAACCTCGGCGAACTGCTCAACGAGGAAGCAAAGCAACGCGATCTGTTCCTCCAGACACTGCGGGTCTACTTCGACGTCAACTGTTCCCACGAGGCGGCGTCCCAGAAGCTGGGCGTGCATCGAAAGACGATTGCTCACCGTCTTGGGCGCATCTCGGAGCTCACGGGCCTGGACCTCAGCACCCACGACGACAGGCTCGTCGCCGACCTGTCGCTGTACGTCTACAAGATGCTGTCCGATCGGGGGGATCGCTGAGCGGTGAGGAACCCCGGGTCCGCTCAGCGTCGCATCCTCCGAATGCGCGGTCACTTTGAACTTCACTGCTGGAATTGGCGGAGGACCGTCCGGCCGTCCATGACCGCCTGGAGCGGGTCGATGTCGCACGCTGATCCTGCCGCGCCGGTCGCGTCCATCCCGGGCGGCGCCGGTCTCGTCGCCGGCGCTGCGTCAGGTCCAGCCGCCGTCGACCACGTAGTTCTGCGCGGTGCACATGCTGCTGTCGTCGGCGGCCAGGAACAGCGCCATGCGCGCGATGTGCTCGGGCAGCAGCGGCTGGTTGATGCACTGGCCGCGCGCGATGTCGGCGCGCCCGGCATCGTCGAGCCACAGCCGCACCTGGCGCTCGGTCATCACCCAGCCGGGGACGATCGTGTTGACGCGGATGTTCAGGGGCCCGAGGTCGCGCGCGAGGCTGCGCGTCAAGCCCTGCACGGCCGACTTGGCGGTGGTGTAGACCGGCATCCCGCCTTGCTTGAGCATCCAGCTCACCGAGCCGAAGTTGACGATCGATCCGCCGCCGGCATCGCGCATGTCGCCGATGAGCGCCTGGGCGATGAAGAACTGGTGCTTCAGGTTGACCGCGATGCCCGCGTCCCAGCTCTCGGGCGTGGTCGCGGCGATCGTGTGGCGCTGGTCGTTCGCGGCGTTGTTGAGCAGGGCGCGGAACGGGCCGCAGCGCACGCGCAGCGCGTCGATCGCCTGCATGGTCGCCGACAGGTCGGTGAGGTCCGCCTTGACGAACGCCGGCGCGTGACGCGATCCGGCCAGCTTGTCGCGCAGCGCGGCGGCCGCCGCGTCGTCGATGTCGATGAAGCCGACGTTCGAGCCTTGCGCCGCGAAGTGCTCGACGAGGCTGGCGCCGATGCCGGTCGCGCCGCCGGTGATCAGCACGGCGCGATCGGTCAGGCTCGGGTAGGTGGCGGTGTGCATGGGTTGGTTCGTTCTGGAGCAGGAGGGGTTCAGGCGCGTTTGGCACCGGTCTTGGCCGCGATCAGATCGGCCAGGCGCCGGCGCTCGACGCAGCGGTCGTAGCGGAACGAGTCGGCCAGCGCGACGGCCTCCGCGTCGCCCACGCCGCGGAAGCACCGCTCGTAGTCGCCCGCCATCGGCTCGGCCAGCACGATGCTGCGCACGAGGGTCTGGATCCAGCGCTTCTGGCCGAACGGGAACGGATCGAAGTCCGGATACTCCTCGGCGAACACGGCCTCGATCGGCGCCATGATGTGGCGGATCGACGCATCGGTCGTCGCCCAGCTGTCGACGCCGAGGCGCGCCTTCTTCTCGATCACCGGGCCGATCCGGCCCATCCACGGCGAGTCGGCCGCGGCATGCACCAGCCCCTGGCCGCCGATGTCCTTGTAGGCCCAGAGCGACCAGCTCGCGCCGTGGGCGGCATAGAGGTCGAGCTGGTCGGACAGCATGCGGTACTTGTCGTCCTCGCGCGCCGGGTCGCCGGCGAACACCGGGCCGAACTCGCCGACCCAGATCGGCGTGCCGGTGCGGCGCATGAAGGCGGTGCGCTCGAGGAAGGTCTGCTCGATGTGCGCACGGTCGACGTAGACGCCGCGCGTGACGCCCGGATACGGGCCGCCGAACACCATGCCCGGCGTCTTGTAGTCGTGCACCGCATAGACGGTGTTCGGGTACGGATCGGCGCTGTCGAACGCGGTGAACTCGGTGCCGTAGCGGTTGCCGTCGAGGAAGATCACGTGGTCGGGATCGATCGCGCGGACTGCCGCCACCACGCGGTCGTAGAACGGCTTGATGCGCAGGCCGCCCGCATCGCCCGGCTCGTTCATGATGTTGTAGCCGGCGACCGCGGCGCGGCCCTTGTAGCGGTCGGCGAAGCGCTCCCACAGGTGCACCACGCGGTCCTGGAAATGGCGGTGCCGCCAGAACATCGCATGGTGGGTCGGGTTGTTGCTGTGCCAGTCCATGTTCTGGCAGCCGGGCAGCGCGTGCAGGTCGATGATCGAGTAGAGCCCGTGGCGCTCGGCGGTCGCGATCACCGCATCGAGCCGGGCGAGGCCCGACTCCTGGATGTCGAACGGCCGGTCGTCGTCCTCGAAGTGCCGATAGTTGACGGGGATGCGCACGTGGTTCATCCCGAGGCCGGCGAGGTAGCGGGCATCGTCGTCCGAGAAGTACGCGTCGACGAAGCGGTCGAAGAAGAGGGCATAGCGCTCGTCGCCGAGCGCACGCTTCATCGCATCGGTCTGCAGCGACTCCGTCGACGGGAACCCGGTGAGGAAGTTCTCCATGTTCAGGAAGCCGCCGATGTTGTAGCCGCGCAGCGGCACCGCACGGCCGCGCGCATCGACCAGCTGGCCGCCGCGGACCTCGAGAAAGTCGTCGTCCTTCACGCGGTTCGCTCCACGGTAGCCTGCGGCCTGCGCGGCCGGTAGGCATCGACCAGCCAGTCCATCGTCCGGTCCTTGGCCGCGTCGACGATCTGCCGCTCCGGATGCGCATCGAACCAGGCCATCATCTCGCGCGCGCCTTCGGCGAACGGCGTCGTGCAGACGAACTCCGGCACGAGGCTGCGCACCTTGGCGTTGTCGAAGACGAGACTGTGCGCCATGTCGCCGAGCAACGCGTCGCCCCAGTCCTTGTCGGCCGCGGCGATCGCATCCGAGGGCACGTGCACGAGGCGCGGCGCCGCGACGCCCGCGGCGCGCGCCAGGGTCTGCACGATGACGTTCCAGCAAGGCGCTTCGTCGGACGTGACGTGGAAGGTGTCGCCGTAGGCGCGCGGATTGCACAACAGCCCGACCACGCCCTTGGCGAAATCGCGCGCATGCGTCAGCGTCCACAGCGACGAGCCGTCGCCGTGCACGACGATCTCCTTGCCGGCCCGCATGCGGGCGATCGACGTCCAGCCGCCGATCATCGGCACGACGCCGCGGTCGTAGGTGTGTGACGGCCGGATGATCGTGATCGGATAGTTCTCGGACCGATAGGCCGCGACGAGCTTCTCCTCGGCGCGGATCTTGTGCTGCGAATAGAGCCACACCATGTTGCGCAGCGGCGTCGATTCGGTGATCGGCAGGCGCGCCGGCGGCGTCTCGTAGGCCGAGGCCGAGCTGATGAAGACGTACTGTCCGGTGCGGCCGCGGAACAGGTCCAGGTCGGCGGCCACGTCGTCGGCGGTGAAGGCGACGAAGTTGATCACCGCGTCGAAGTCCATGCCGTCGGTGGCCTGCCGCACCGACGCCGGATCGCGCGCATCGCCCTTCAGGTAGCGCACGCCGTCGAGGTGCGGCCGCGCCGTGGCGAGGCCGCGGTTCAGCACCAGCACCTCGTGGCCCTGCGCGGACGCGCGCTCCACGCACGACCAGCTGAGCCGTCCGGTGCCGCCGATGAAGAGGATCCTGCGCGCGCTCATCCGTGGTCCTTCCGTGCGTCACTTGTCCGCGGTCAGGATCGCCGCATAGCGGTCGAGCGCCTCGTCGGTCTTCATGTCGGTGTTGAAGTACTCGCTGACGAGGTCGACCACCGAGCCCATCGCATCCGCCGACAGGATCAGCGCCGAGTTGCGCACCACCGTCGTTCCCTTCGTGTAGGTCTGCGCCGCGATCTGCACGCAGTCGTCGAAGCCGGCATTGCCGATCACCGGCACGTCGGTGCGCGGCGGGATCGAACCGTGCTTGAGGTTCACGTCGAGCTGCACCTGCGGCGCCATCACGACCTTGGCGAACATCTGCTGCGCCTTCTCGGCGTCGGCGCTCTTCTGCTTCGGGAACGCGATGACGTCGCCGGTCAGCACGAAGACGCCGCCCGGCAGCCCGCAGCCGAAGTCGACGCCGGGCTTCTTGCCGGCCGCGACGAACTCGGCCTTGCCCCAGTCGCCGAGGATCTGCATGCCGGCCTGGCCCGAGATCACGAGGTTGGTGGTCGGCTGCCAGGCGCGGCCCGAGCTGCCCTTGTCGATGTACTTCGACAGGCGCCGGAAGGTCTCGAACACCTTGCGCTGCGTCTCGTCCTTCATCGCCTTCGGGTCACGCTGCACGTAGACCGCCTGCCAATGGTCCTTGCCGCCGACCGCCGACATCACCGCATCCCAGGTCCAGCGGTACTGCTGCGCGTTGCCGCCGAGCGCCAGCGGTATCACGCCGCTGGCCTTGAGCTTGTCGAGCGCGGCGAAGAACTCGTCGTTGATCTCGGTCGGCGGCTTGTCGATGCCGGCCTTCTTGAGCACCGGGATGTTGTAGTAGAGCCGGTTCATGCTCGTGATGTCGACCGGCGCGAGATAGACCTTGCCGTTGAACGAGATGCCGTCCAGGATCTCCTTCGGCAGCACCTTGGCCCAGCCCTCGGCGCGCGCCACGGCGTCGATGTCGGCGAGCTGGCCCTTCTTCAGCAGGTCGTCGAAGATGCGCGAGAACGCGAACTGGCTCGCCGTCGGCGGATTGCCGCCGAGGATGCGGTTGACGGTGATCGCCATCACGTTGTTGCCGGTCGGCGCCGGCGTGTTGACGAACTTGCCGCCCGACGCCTCGTAGGCATCCGCCATCACCTTCAGCATCGTGCGTTCGCCGGCGCCGGTCCAGACGTTGACGAGCTCGACGGACGGCCCGTCGGCCGCGATCGCCGCCGGCGTGCCGCAGGCCAGCAGACATGCCGCGGCGCAGGCCGCCAGCTTGGTCCAGGGGTGCGTCTTCATCGATGTCTCCTTCGTGCAGGGCGCCGCCGGACCGACCGGCGGCAGGTTCAGATGCGCATCTCCGTCGACTGGTCGAACAGCGATGCGCGCTCGGACGCGAAACCCATGGGTATGCGGTCGCCGCGGCGCACCGCGACGCGCGCATGCGTGCGTATCGCGATGCGTGCGCCGGCCAGCTCCGACCACAGCACCGTTTCGCTGCCCAGCGATTCGCGCAACGTGACGGTGCCGGTCCAGCGCACGTCCGCCCGGGCCGCTTCGGCATCGATCAGGATGTCCTCGGGCCGGATGCCGACGATCGCCTGGCCGGCCGCCGGCGCTTCCGGCGCGAACGCATAGCGCGGCAGCAGCATCGCGACGTCGCCGGCATGGACGCCGGGCACGCTGCCGCTGCGCGACAGCATGCCGGGGATGAAGTTCATCGGCGGCGAGCCGAGGAAGCTCGCGACGAAGCGGTTGGCCGGCCGGTGGTAGACGGTGTCGGGATCGGCGAGCTGCTGGATCACGCCGCCCTTCATCACCGCGATGCGATCGGCCAGGCTCAGCGCCTCGACCTGATCGTGGGTGACGTAGACCGTGGTGTTGCCGAGGCGCTGGTGCAGCTGCTTGATCTCGACGCGCAGCTCGGCGCGCATCTGCGCATCGAGGTTGGACAGCGGCTCGTCGAACAGCGAGACCTCGACGTCGCGCACCAGCGACCGGCCGATCGCGACGCGCTGGCGCTGGCCGCCCGACAGCGCCGACGGCTTGCGGCGCAGCAGCGGCACGAGGCCGAGCAGTTCGGCGGCGCGCTGCACGCGGGTCTCGATCTCGTGCTTCGGCAGGCCGGCGACGCGCAGCGCGAACGCGAGGTTGCCGTAGACGTCCATCGCGGGATAGAGCGCATACGACTGGAACACCATCGCGATGCCGCGGTCCTTGGGCTCGGTCCACGTCACGTCGCGCTCGCCGATCGAGATGCGGCCGCCGGCGATGTCGACGAGCCCGGCGATCGCGTTCAGCAAGGTCGACTTGCCGCAGCCCGACGGACCGAGCAGCACGAGGAACTCGCCGGCCGCGATCTCGAGGTCGAGGCCGGCGATCACCGGCGTGCCGTTGAAGGCGACCGACAGCTGCTCGGTGCGGATGCGCTGCGCCACCTTCAGCCCTTCACCGCGCCGGCGGCGATGCCGCGCGCGAACCACTTGCCCGACAGGAAGTAGATCAGGAGCGGGATCAGCGCGGTCTGCAAGGTGGCGGCCATGTCGACGTCGTACTCGTGCACGCCGAGCTCGGCCGACACCAGGAGGTTGAGCTGGGCCGTCATCGGCAGGTTGTCGCGGCCGGCGAAGACGATGCCGAGCAGGTAGTCGTTCCAGCTCGCGGTCGCCTGCCAGATCAGCGCGACGACGATGATCGGCCTGGACATCGGCAGCAGGATCCGGAAGAAGATCCGCCAGTAGCCGGCGCCGTCGACGCGTGCCGCCTTGAACACCTCGACCGGCAGGCCGGCGAAGTAGTTGCGGAACATCAGGGTCGTGATCGGCATGCCGAAGATCACGTGCACCGCGATCACGCCGGCGAGCGTGCCGTA
This sequence comes from Pseudomonadota bacterium, assembly GCA_018241265.1. Lineage (GTDB taxonomy): Bacteria > Pseudomonadota > Gammaproteobacteria > Burkholderiales > Burkholderiaceae_C > JAFEEF01. The sequence goes on from JAFEEF010000020.1 coordinate 32,388, forward strand.
CTGGCCGAAGAACGCCGAGATGCTGATCATCGGGAACACGAAGACCTGGTACGGGATGAAGATCGCGAACAGCATGATCGCGAACCCGAGGTTGGCGCCGCGGAAGCGCCAGTAGGTCAGCCCGTAGCCGTTGACGGCACCGAAGAAGACCGCGAGCAGCACGCTCGGCACGACGATCTTCACCGAGTTGGCGAAGCCGCCGTGGATGCCGGCGCACTCGAGGCCGGTGCAGGCGCTCGACCAGGCCTTCTGCCAGGCGTCTAGGCTGGGCGCGATCGGCCACGCAAGCGCGCTGCCGCCGCGGATCTCGGGCATGGTCTTCAGCGCCGTCGCGACCATGATGTAGATCGGCATCAGGAAGAACGCGGTCGACGCGACGAGCAATGCGTAGACCGCGATGCGCGCCGGCGACGGCAGCCGGCGCGGCGCGGGCGCTGCCGAGCGCAGGGGGAGGGCTTGGGTTGCCTGCACGCCGCCTGCCCGCCGCTTACCGGCCACGCAGCGAGCGCCGGCGCTGCCACATCTGCCAGCCGAGCAGCGGCGCGGCGACCGCGATCGTCGTCAGCAGCATCGTCGATGCGCCCGCGGCCGCGAGGCCGATGTTGGAGCGCTCGAACAGGTACTCCATGACGAACTTCGACGGCACGTCGGTCGAGATGCCGGGGCCGCCGCCGGTCATCGCGATGACGAGGTCGTAGTTCTTGACCGCGCCGGTGCCGAGCAGCGCGACGCAGGTCAGCACGACCGGCACGATCATCGGCGGCACGACGCCGAGGTAGACGCGCCACGCCGGTATGCCGTCGACGCGCGTGACCTTCCACAGGTCCTCGTCGATCGAGCGCAGGCCGGCGAGCATCAGCACCATCACGACGCCGACGCTCTGCCAGATGCCGGCGAAGACCAGCGTGTAGAGGGCCATGCCGCGATCGGTGAGCCAGTCGAAGGTGAACGTCGACCAGCCATGGTCGCGCACGAACTTCTGCAGGCCGAGCTCCGGATCGAGGTACCACTTCCAGACCTCGCCGGTGACGATGAACGACAGCGCATGCGGGCAGAGGAAGACGGTGCGGAAGAAGTTCTCGCCGCGCACGCGCTGATCGACCAGCACCGCGAGCAGGTAGCCGACGACGAGGCAGCCGACGATGTACAGCGCGCCGAACACGAACAGGTTGTGCATCGCGATGCGCCAGCGGTAGTCGGCGTAGAGCCGCACCCACTGGCCCGCCCCGGCGAGCGTCAGGTCGGGGATGGACTTGGAGTTCGTGAAGGACACGAAGACGGTCCACGCCAGGCAGCCGACATAGACCACGACGACCGTCAGGATCATCGGGAGCAGGGCGAGCTTGGGCATGAGCCGCGTGGGCGCCATATCGTTCTGTCGTGTGGTCGAACTAATGTGCCCGGCGGCGCGGCGCAACCGCATCCGTGGATACCCCGAGCGCCGGACGGCCGCAAAACGACTCGACGAGCCGATGCCGCTGCGACTAGGATGGCGCGATGCATGCACCCGCCCGTACCGATCGTCCCATCCTGCTCGTGACCGGCGGCAGCCGGGGCATAGGCGCCGCCGCGGCGCGGCTCGCGGGCAGCCGCGGCTTCGATGTCGCGGTCAACTACAAGCAGGATGCGGCCGCCGCCGATGCCGTCGTGGCCGACATCGAGCGCGGCGGCGGGCGCGCGATCGCCGTGCAGGGCGACCTGTCGAACGAAGCCGACGTCGAGCGGATGTACGCGGCGATCGACGCGCGGCTCGGCCGCCTGACGCACCTCGCCTGCAACACCGGCGTCGTCACGCCGATGGGTCGGGTCGAAGCGATGCAGACGGCATGGCTGCGCGAGGTGTTCGAGGTCAACGTGTACGGCACCTTCTATGCGGTGCGTGCCGCGGTGCCGCGCATCTCGACGCGGCACGGCGGCCGGGGCGGCGCGATCGTGCTGGTGTCGTCGATCGTCGCGACGCTAGGCGCGCCGAACACCTACGTCTGGTATGCGGCGTCCAAGGGCGCGATCGACACCATGGCCAAGGGCCTGTCGGTCGAGCTCGCCGACGACGGCATCCGCGTCAATGCGGTGACGCCGGGCCTCACCGACACCGGCGTGAATCCGCCCGAACGCATCGCGCAGGTCGCGCCGATGATCCCGATGAAGCGCGCCGGCGAGCCGCCCGAGGTCGCCGAGTGCATCGTGTTCCTGTTGTCGGACGCGGCGTCGTACGTCACCGGCGCCAACCTGCGCGTATCGGGAGGCCGCTGACGCGCGTCCTGCTCTCGGTCCATCGTCGTCTTCACTTCAAGCGCCCGCCTTGGCTACGCCTCCGATCAAGGGTGACCAGCAGCTCGTCAAGAACATCAACCGCATGGCGCTGCTGCGCCTGCTGCGCGAGCACAACGGCATCGCACGCGCCGACCTGACCGAGCTGAGCGGGCTGACGCGATCGACCGTCAGCGTGCTGATCAAGGACCTGATCGAGGAGGGCTGGCTGGTCGAGGGCGACGCCCACGCCACCGGCGCGATCGGCCGGCGGCCGACGCCGCTCGGCCTCGACGGCACGCGGCTCGTGCTGCTCGGCGCCGACCTCGGACCCGACGCGATCCGCGTCGCCGCGACGTCGATCCGCGGCGAGCTGCTGGCCTCGCGCCAGCTCGCGTTGCGATCGAAGGATCCGGACCGCGCCTGTCGGCAGCTCGTCGAGATGGCGCTGGCGATCGCCGGCGAGGTCACCGCGCGCGGCGAACGGCTGCTCGGGCTCGGCGTCGGACTGCATGGCGCGATCGACAAGCGCTCGGGCGTGCTCGAGTTCGCGCCCAACATCGGCTGGCGGCAGGTCGAGGTCGGCCGCCGTCTGCGCGGGCTGCTCGATACGGCGGGGCTGGACGGCGTCCCGGTCTACCTGCAGAACGAGGCCGACCTCGCGGCGGTCGGCGAATCGGAGTTCGGCGACCGGCCGGTGGACGACCCGCTGGTCTATGTGAGCTGCGGCGTCGGCGTCGGCGCCGGCATCATCCTCAACGAGGCGCTCTTCACCGGCGTCAGCGGCTCGGCCGGCGAGATCGGCCACAGCACGCTCGTCATCCACGGCGCGGCCTGCTCGTGCGGACGGCTGGGCTGCGCCGAGGCCTACATCGGGCTGAAGGCGATCGCCGCCGCGGCCGGCTGCCTGCAAGGCGCGCAGATCCAGCGGCGCGCGCTGCGCGAGCGCATGGACGCGGGCGACAAGCCGGCCCGCGCCGCCTTCGCACGCGCCGGCGCGTCGCTCGGCGTCCTGCTGCAGAACGTCTGGACCACCTTCAATCCGCAGGCCATCGTGCTCGGCGGCGAGACGGTGTCGCTCGGCGGATCGGCATTGCTCGACGCCACGATGGAAGTGCTGGCCGGCTACGTCACGCGCGCCGGCATGCCGCCGCCCGCGGTGCGGATGGCCAAGTACGGCGACCTGGCGACGGCGGTGGGCGGCGCGGCGTACCTGCTGCATGCGACCTTGCACCCGCACCAGCCGGCCTTGCACACGCGGTACGTGACTCCGGCGTAGCGCTTCGGCCAGCCGGGTCATGCGAACGACGGCGGCGCGCCGGCGCTCGACTTCATGCGCGGGTCGCTCTGGAAGCGTTCGGCGAGCCCGACGATCAGCTCCGATCGTTGCTCCTCGCGTTGCGCGGCCGCGGTCGCATGGAACCGCAGCTCGAGCACCGCGGCATCGCCTTCGATCTGGCTCAGAAAGCAGCCGTCGACGGCCGCTTCGCCGAGCACTTCCTTGGCGACGGCGAGAGCCAGCTGCCGGGCAGCGACCATGTCCGCATCGCGCGGTACGCGGATGTCGATCGACGCCTGCAGCGGCACATAGGTCTGCGCGAGGTTGATCGTCGCCTGGCCCGCGACCAGGCTGTTCGGTACGACGAGCAGTCGGCCGTCGGCGGTGCGCAGGCTGGTGTAGCCGAGCGAGATCGCCTCGACGACGCCGATCTCGGTCCCGGTGGGCGCGACCGCCTGCAGCGTGTCGCCGAGCCGGAACGGCTTGTACAGCGTGATCGCGAAGCCGGCGATCAGGTTGCCCAGCGTGCTCTGGGCCGCCAGGCCGATCACCACCGACGCCACGCTGGCACCTGCCAGGAGCGCGGTCCCCATGGCACGCAGCACGGGTATCAGGTGGGCATAGAGGATCAGCAGCACGACCCAGATGAGCGCCGAGCCGAACTGCTGGGCGAAGCTGATCGTCGTGCGGTCGATGTGCCCGCCGCGCGTCATCGCGGCGTGCACGGCAGCCCGCAGGATGCGCGTCAGCACGATGGCCACCACGATGAAGACGAGGAGATAGAGGATGGCGCCGATCAGGTGGTCCGGGCGCAAGGCGTCCGACAGATCGCTGAGGTGGTCGTGAAGTGCATTCATGGACGACGGCATCGCCGCTACGGGTAGGTGATTGTCTCGCCCTCGACGTGCGCGAATGGCGTCAGCTTGTGCGGCTGCAGTCGCGTGGCGCTCGAAATCTCGCAGGCCACGTGACCGCGCACGAACAGCGCATCGGCGATGAGCGACCGGTGGCAGCGCCACGGCACCGCCTCGGCGCACATCAGCGCGACGCGATCGCTCCGCATCAGCTCGATCACCGCGACCAGACTCTCGTTGAATTCGGGCGTCAGCATGTAGTCCGCGTAGCCGCGGAAGGACAGGTTGCGCCAGGCGCCGTTCGGCGACTCGGGGCTCGTGCGCCGAAACCCGCCGAGCCCCGGCGCAAGGGCGTATCCGATGCCCGCTTCGGCCAGCGACGCGGCGAGCGCGTGCGTCTCGAACTGAGGGTTGTGCCTCGACTTCGGAACGGTACGGACGTCGATCAGTTGCGTGACGCCGTGCGACGCCAACATGCCGATGAACTCGGTGATCGGCCGCGTCGAATGTCCGATCGTGTAGGCGCATCCGGCAGGCCCGTCCTGCGCCGCGATGCCCGATTCGCCGCCGTCGCTCGGCTCCGGGCGGCGCAGGCGCTCGTCGCCGGCACAACAGCAGCACGTCATCCTGTTCATCTTCATGGCGCAAACGGTGGGCGACTTCCTGGTCGAGCGGCTGCATGCCTGGGGGTGCGGGCTATTTTCGGGGCGTCTGCGCGGCCACGTCCGGACCCGCCTCCAACGGGCAGCCGCCTCAGGCGCGGTCGGACTCCCGGAAGGCGGGCACGTCCATTGCCCTCCATCGAGTGTCGTCGCTACCCGAGCCTGCTGCATGGACACCTCGTTGCCGGACACGGTGCCGGAACCTTACACGCACCCCGCCGGCGGATGGAACGGCGCATCGGCCCGCGGCTGGCCGTGGTCCGCGCGCCGTCCGCACGCCGTGCGGCAGCGCTGCGTACACTGCCGCGCCATGGCTACCACCAACGACTACACGCCGCCGCGCGTCTGGACCTGGAACCGCGACAACGGCGGCCGGTTCGCCAACATCAACCGGCCGACCGCCGGCGCCACGCACGACAGGGAGTTGCCGGTCGGCAAGCATCCGCTGCAGCTCTATTCGCTCGCCACGCCCAACGGCGTCAAGGTGACGGTGATGCTGGAGGAGCTGCTGGCCCTCGGCCATGCCGGCGCCGAGTACGATGCCTGGCTGATCCGCATCAACGACGGCGACCAGTTCGGCAGCGGCTTCGTCGCGGTCAATCCGAACTCGAAGATACCGGCGCTGCTCGACCGCAGCGGTCCCGAGCCGGTGCGGGTGTTCGAGTCGGGCGCGATCCTGCTCCATCTCGCCGAGAAGTTCGGCGCGCTGCTGCCCGAAGGCGGCGCGGCGCGCGCCGAATGCCTGTCGTGGCTGTTCTGGCAGATGGGCAGCGCGCCGTTCCTCGGCGGCGGCTTCGGGCACTTCTATGCCTATGCGCCGGCGAAGTTCGAGTACGCGATCGACCGTTATGCGATGGAAGCCAAGCGCCAGCTCGACGTGCTGAACCGGCGCCTCGCCGACAGCCGCTACCTGGCCGGCGACGCCTACACGATCGCCGACATCGCCGTGTGGCCGTGGTATGGCGCGCTCGTCAAGGGACAGCTCTACGAAGCCGGCGAGTTCCTGTCGGTGCACGAGTACGGCCATGTGCTGCGCTGGACCGACGAGATCGCGCAACGCCCGGCGGCACGGCGCGGGCGCATGGTGAACCGCACCTGGGGCCAGCCGTCGAGCCAGCTGCACGAGCGGCACGACGCGACCGACTTCGACACCCGCACGCAGGACAAGCTCGCATGATCACGCTCTACGACTGCGCGACCGCGCCGAGCCCGCGCCGCGCGCGCATCCTGCTCGCGGAGAAGGGCGTCGCGCACGAAACCGTGCCGGTCGACCTGAAGAACGGCGAGCAGTTCGGCGATGCCTACCGTGCCATCAACCCGCATTGCACCGTGCCGGCGCTGCGCATCGAATCGGGACGGCTGCTGACCGACAACGCGGCGATCGCCGCCTACCTCGAAGCGCGCTATCCGGAGCCGGCGCTGCTCGGGACGACGCCGGAGGAGAAGGCCGACGTCGCAAGCTGGCAATGGCGCGTCGAGTTCGAAGGGCTGCTCGCGGTGGCCGACGCGCTGCGCAACGGCTCGCCTGCGATGGCCGGAAGAGCCTTGCCGGGCCCGGTCGACTACGCGCAGATTCCGGAGCTTGCGCAGCGCGGCTTGCAACGCCTCGGCCAGTTCTTCACGGCACTCGACGCGCAGCTGGCGACGCACGACCACGTGGCCGGGAGCCGCTTCAGCATCGCCGACATCACGGCGGTCGTCGCGGTCGACTTCGCGCGCGTCGTCCGGCTGAAGCCCGACGAGCGGCATCCGCATCTGCTGCGGTGGCGCGCGCGCATGGCCGAGCGCGCGTCGATGGCGCTCTAGCTGTGAAACGCCGGGTACGGCCACGGGCCTGGGATGCTCGCTAGGCACGCTGCTTGCCAGCCACTGCGGTCAACTTCATTCAGGAGACTGCCACGAGCCGCCAACCCGCCGTGCTGATCGACGACATCAGCGCCCTCGTCGATCGGCTGATGGATCTGTCCGAAGCGGCGCAAGAACGACTGAACGCCGGCGCCGCGATGGCGACATCGCCGCGGCTGCGCGGCGAGCTGGTGCTGCAAGCCGCCGAACATGACGCGGATGCCTTGCTGTTCCAGGACCTCGTCGCCGAGTTGCTCGGTACGCCGAACGACGGCGATGCCGCGCCGGTCGTGTCGATGAACCACGCGGTCGACGGCATGACGACGCGCGCCTTGCTCGAAGGCTGCCTGGAGCAGGAGGCCAGCCTCGTCGCGCAGTGGAACGACGTGCTCGCGCGGTCGAGCTTGCCGGCGGCGTTGCGCACCGCACTCGAGCGTTGCGTCGCGCGCAGCCGGACCCGCGAGCAGCGGCTGCGCGCGCTGCTTGCCGAGAACGGCAAGCCCTAGGGTTGCAGCCGCCGGTAGGCGCTGTAGTGGCGCAGCGCGGCTTGGGTGTCGCCGCGCTTTTCGAGCAGCCGGGCCGCGTTGTAGTGCGCATCGGCAAGGTCGGGCGCGAGGGCGTAGCAGCGCTCGTAGTGCGCCAGCGCATCGGCATCGCGGCCCTGGTCCTCGAGCGCGATCGCGGCATTGAAATGCAGCAGCGGCGATTCCTCGCAGCGCACCAGCGCCACGTCGTAGAGCGCGGTCGCCTCGGCCGCGCGGCCTGCGTCGCACAACAGGGCGCCGAGGTTGACATGGGCATAGACGTGGTCGGGCGCGAGCGCCAGCGCCGCGCGGTAAGCGGCTTCGGCACCGGGCGCATCGCCATCGGCGTCGAGCCGCTCGCCTACACCGAACCAGTCGGCGGCGGTCTTCGCGGCCGCCGGCGGCCGCGAGGGCGCACGCGACAGGAAGGCCACCGCGCCGCTGCTCGCGGTCGCGACCTCGAAGTCCATCAGCAACTGGCCGCTGCCGGCGTCCCACGGCGCGTCGCCGTCGCGCACCGCGACGTCGTTGCCGATCGCCTGGATGCGCAGGCCGCTCAGGGGCACCTCGTCGGGCAGCCGAGCGCGCAACCGGCGCAGCGAGTTCAGCATGCGGCGAGGCGGAATGTTCGCGGCGCGCAGGCCATGCGCCGTGCGCAGCAGCACGACGTCGCGGAACGAGAAGCGGTATTCGTTGCGCGGACCGCGCGCCGGCGTCACGAAGCCGGCGCCGATCAGGCCGAGGATGACGCTGCGGCTCAGGCCCAGCATCTCCTCGATGCTGCGCAGCGTGTAGGGCGCGTCATGGACCGCCGTCACTTCCTCGCCCGGGTGGCGCGTGCGGGAGCCGCCACGGGCTCCTCGGCCTTGGGCGCGCGGCGTGCCGCCTTGCGCTCCTTCAGCTCGGCGACGGGCGCCGGCGCCGCGGTCTCGGGCGCTGCCTTGCCGGGCTTGTGGCCGAGGCTGGCGCGCAGCGCATCCATCAGGTCGATCACCTGGCCGCTGGGCGCGGCTTCGGCATGCGCCGACGCGACGACCTGCTTGCCGGCGATCTTCTCGTCGATCGCCTTCAGCACGCGCTGCTTCTCCTCGTCCTTGAACTCGGTCGGGTCGTACTCGTCCCGCGCGATCTGGTCGATGAGCTGCAGCGCCAGCGTCAACTCGCCCCTGGTGACGTCGACGTGCTCGATGCCGAGGTCTTTCAGCGACCGCACTTCCTCCGCATAGAGCAACTGCTGCAGCACGAGGCCGTCCTCGGCGGTGCGCACCTGCACGACGTACTGCTTGCCCTTCCAGGTCCAGCGCGCCAGCGCGCAGCGGCCGCTTTCGCGCATCGCCTCGGCGAGCAGCGCATAGGGCTTGCCGCCGCGCTTGTCGGGGGCCAGGAAGTAGGCCTTGTCGTAGTAGATCGGATCGACCGACTTCTCGGGCACGAAGGCCACGATGTCGATCACGTGGTTCGCGGCCTCGTCGAGCGCCTTCAGCTCCTCGCTCGTGAAGAGCACGAAGCGGTCCTTCTCGAACTCGTAGCCCTTGACCATGTCGGCCCGCTCGACGACCTTGCCGTCCTGGTCGGAGACGTACTGCTGGCGGAGGCGGGAACCGTCCTTGGCGAGCAGGTTGAAGCGCACCGTGCCGGACGTTTCGGTGGCCGAATAGAGCTTCACCGGGATGTTCACGAGACCGAAGCTCAGCGTCAGCGAAGCAAGCGAACGAGCTGCCATCAGTATCCCCTGTCGAGATGCGGTCGTCCGGTTCGGGCGGGTCGGGTCGCCGAAACGGATGCGAAGGCGGCAGGATACGGCGTTTCGCATGGGGTGCGAAGCACGGCACCCTGTTGGCGCCCCTGCGGTGAGGCGGCTTTGCCACACGGGAACGTTGGTCGCTGTGTGCGACAGCCCGCCGGACTCGCCCTTAACATGCGCATCCGCACCGGAACCGCAGGGAGCAACGCGCATGGCCATGGACGTCGTCGACTACGAGATCAAGGGCGCCGAGATGCAGTTCGTCGAGGTCGAGCTCGACCCCGGCGAGGCGGCCGTCGGCGAGGCCGGCAGCATGATGTTCATGGACGCCGGCATCCGCCTCGACACGGTGTTCGGCGACGGCTCGCAAGGACAGCAGGGCGGCCTGCTCGGCAAGCTGCTCGGCGCGGGCAAGCGGCTCGTGACCGGCGAGTCGCTGTTCACCACGGTCTACACGAACACCACGTCGCGCAAGGCGCGGGTCGCGTTCGCCGCGCCGTACGCCGGCAAGATCATGCCGATCGACCTGCGCCGCCTCGGCGGCACGCTGATCTGCCAGAAGGACGCGTTCCTCTGCGCGGCGCGCGGCGTGAGCCTCGGCATCTTCTTCCAGCGGCGGCTGTCGGTCGGCTTCTTCGGCGGCGAAGGCTTCATCATGCAACGCCTCGATGGCGATGGCCTGGCCTTCGTGCATGCCGGCGGCACGGTGGACCAGCGCCAGCTCGAGCCCGGGCAGACGCTCTTCGTCGACACCGGCTGCCTGGTCGCGATGACGCCCGACGTGAGCTTCGAGGTGCAGTACGTCGGCGGCATCCGCACGGCGCTGTTCGGGGGCGAAGGCTTGTTCTTCGCCAAGCTCGCGGGGCCGGGCACGGTATGGCTGCAGAGCCTGCCGTTCTCGCGGCTCGCGTCGCGCATCTTCGCGGCCGCGCCGCAGCGCGGCGGCTCGCGCGAGGAGGGCTCGGTGCTCGGCGGCATCGCGGTCGGCGGGCTGCTCGGCAGCGTGCTGGGGCGCGATGACGAGTAGGCGCGGGTCTTGCCGGTGGTCGACGTGAAGCTGCTGTTCGATTCGTTCTGGCGCGCCGCCGCCTATTGCCTGCATCCGCGGGTGATCCTGCTGTCGCTGCTGCCGCTCGTGCTGATGGGCGGGCTGGCGCTCGGCCTGGGCTATTTCTTCTGGGCCGACGCGGTCGATGCGGTGCGCACGACGCTCGACTCGTGGGCGATGCTGTCGACGGTGCTCGGCTGGCTGCAAGGCATCGGCCTCGGCGGCCTGAAGACCGTGCTCGCGCCGCTCGTCATCGTCTTCCTGACGACCCCGGTCATCGTCGTGCTGTCGCTGCTCGTGGTTGCGGCGTTGGTGACGCCCGCGGTGCTGAGCCTCGTGGCATCGCGGCGCTTCCCGCAGCTCGAGCGCAAGCACGGCGGCTCGTTCATCGGCAGCATGTTCGGCGCGGCCTGGGCCACGCTCGCCGCGCTCGCGGCGCTGTTCGTATCGATCCCGCTCTGGTTCGTGCCCCCGCTGGTGCTGATCGTGCCGCCGCTGATCTGGGGCTGGCTGACCTATCGGCTGATGAGCTACGACGTGCTCGCCGACCATGCGAGCCGCGACGAGCGTCGCGAGCTGATACGGCGCCATCGCTCCAGCCTGTTCGCGATGGGCGTGATCACCGGCTACCTCGGCGCGGCGCCGTCGCTGGTCTGGGCTTCGGGCGCGCTCGCACTCGTCCTCGCGCCGGTATTGGTGCCGTTGGCGATCTGGATCTACACGCTGGTCTTCGCGTTCTCGGCGCTCTGGTTCGCGCACTATGCGCTGGCGGCGTTGCAGGCGCTGCGCGCCGAGGTGGCGGTCGAGGTGCTCGATCCGGCGCCCGCGATGCGGCGCACGCCGGTCGTCGTCGAGGATGCGACGCCGCACCCGCCGGCGCCGCCCGGCCTGCCTCACTGAAGACGACGATCATGAACTTCGGCCTCATCATCATCGGCGACGAGATCCTGTCCGGCAAGCGCCAGGACAAGCACCTGCCCAAGGTCATCGAACTGCTCGCCGCGCGCGGCCTGGCGTTGTCGTGGGCGCGCTATGTCGGGGACGATCCGGCGCGCATCGTCGCCGACCTGAAGGATGCGTTCGCGAGCGGCGACATCGTGGTCTCGTGCGGCGGCATCGGCGCGACGCCCGACGATCACACGCGCCAGTCGGCTGCGCGTGCGCTCGGCCGACCGCTGGTGCTGCACCCCGAGGCGCGCGAACTGATCCTGGAGCGCATGCGCGACGTCGCGGCCGAGCAGGGCAGGCCCTACGAGCCCGATCGGCCCGACAACGTGCATCGGCTGAACATGGGCGTGTTTCCCGAGGGCGCCGCGATCATCCCGAATCCGTACAACAAGATCCCGGGCTTCTCGATCGATCACGTGCACTTCGTGCCGGGCTTTCCGGTGATGGCCTGGCCGATGATCGAATGGGTGCTGGACCGGCACTATGCGGCGCTGCATCGCGCCCACGAGGTACGCGAGCGGTCGGTGGTCGTGTTCGGCGCGATGGAAGCGACGCTCACGCCGCTGATGGAAGCGATCGAGGCGCGCCATCCCGGCATCAAGGTGTTCAGCCTGCCCAGCGTCGACCATCCGGTGCATGGCCGCCACATCGAACTCGGCGTGAAGGGCGATGCGGCGACCCTCGATGCGGCGTATGCAGACCTGCTCGCGGGCCTGCGCGAGTTCGGCGTCGGGTTGGGCCCCGAGATGGTGCGGTAGCTTTCGGCTTGGGCGCCGCGTTGGTGCGGTCCGGCGCACCAATCGAGAACACGGTCGACAGCGTCGGCCCGGCCCCGATCGAGCCCTGCTACGCCCGGTGACAGGGTTCGTCCGCCGCGCGTCGCGAACGTTTGCGGGACGCCCGGCCGCCGGGCGCGGGCATGCTTTCTGCTAAATTCCCGTGCGTTTTTTTGGGGCCCTCCGGCGTTTCCAGGAAGGCCTTGCCTCCGCCTCTTCCCAACCCCAACAAGCATTCCGCTAGGAGCTCCTGATGGCCAGCAAGACCGTCGCCGACGTGATGAAGATGGTGTCGGAACACGAAGTCAAGTTCGTCGACTTCCGCTTCACCGACACCCGCGGCAAGGAACAGCACGTGACCGTGCCGGTGTCGCATTTCGACGAAGACAAGTTCACCGCGGGTCATGCGTTCGACGGCTCGTCGATCGCCGGCTGGAAGGGCATCGAGGCGTCGGACATGCTGCTGATGCCGGATCCGTCGACGGCCGTCATCGATCCGTTCTACGAAGAGCCGACGATCAACCTCACCTGCGACGTGCTGGAGCCGGCCGACGGCAAGCCCTACGACCGCGATCCGCGCTCGATCGCGAAGAAGGCCGAGGCCTACCTGAAGGCGTCGGGCCTGGGCGATGCGGCCTTCTTCGGCCCCGAGCCCGAGTTCTTCATCTTCGACGACGTGAAGTGGGGCGCGGACATGTCCGGCTGCTACGTCAAGATCGATGCCGACGAAGCGCCGTGGAACACCGGCAAGAGCTTCGAAGGCGGCAACATGGGCCACCGCCCGACCGTCAAGGGCGGCTACTTCCCGGTGCCGCCGGTGGACAGCGCCCAGGACATTCGCGCCGAGATCTCGCTCGTCCTCGAGTCGATCGGCGTGCCGGTCGAAGTGTTCCACCACGAGGTCGCGGGCGCCGGCCAGAACGAGATCGGCACGAAGTTCTCGACGCTCGTCGAGCGCGCCGACTGGACCCAGAAGCTCAAGTACGTGATCTGGAACGTCTGCCATACGTACGGCAAGACCGCGACCTTCATGCCCAAGCCGGTCGTCGGCGACAACGGCTCCGGCA
>JAFEEF010000021.1:0-1854 GCA_018241265.1 Pseudomonadota bacterium
ATAGCCCGAGGCCGCATTCAGGTTCGAATACGTCGCCAGCGTCGCCAGCACCGTGCCGCTGCTGTTGAGAACCTGCACCTTCAGCGTGTCGTACGCCGTCGTCGTCGTGCGCTCGGCCGTGTCGATGTGCAGATAGAACTGCAAGGTCGCGCTCGTCTTGCCGCTCGGGATCGCCACGCTCTGCGCCACCGTGTCGGTGTGCGTCGTGCCGTAGCCGTCCAGCCACACGAAGCCCGTCCCCGAGTGCGCCGTCTCGCCGCTGCAGCTCGCGTTCGTGCACGCCACGCCCGCCGTCGTCGTCCACGACGTCACCCCGCTCTCGAAGCCCGGGTTCAGGATCAGCTGCGTCGAGCCCCCGCCGCTGCTCACCGTCACCTGCGCGCTCTTGGACGCCGTCTTGCCGGTGCCGCTCTCCGTCACCGTCTCCGTCACCGTGTAGCTGCCGCCGGCCGCATAGGTGTGGGTCGGGTTCGTCGCGGTCGACGTGCCGCCGTCGCCGAACGTCCAGGCATGCCCCGAGATCGTCCCGCCGGTGTCGGTGGAGCTGTCGGTGCAGCTGATCGTCAGCGCGCTGGCGCTGCAGCTGAAGTTGGCCGTCAGGGTGGATGTCCCGCCGCCGAAGCCGGCCGAGAAGTTCTGCACCTGCAGGCTGCCGTAGCCGGTCACGTAGTCCCAGCCGGCGGCGGCGCTGTAGCCGCCGTTGCTGCCGGAGGTGACGTCGTGGAACCAGCCCGGATTGGCGGCAGCCCCGGCATACAGCGTCTGCGCCGGGAACGGCAGGGTGTTGCCGTGGGCGGCCTGGATGCGGCTGTAAAAGCCCGTGAAGAGCGGTGCCGCCAGGCTGGTGCCGCCGATCTGCACGTTCGAGCCCTTGATCAGCACCAGCGCGCCGCTGCTGGGCGAGGCGTCGAACGAGACGTCGGGCACGCCGCGCTTGCCGGGCGTGCCCAGCACGCCGGCCGCGGTCTGCCAGCTCGGTGCGGCCTCGGTGGAGCTGACGCCGCCGCCGGTGCCGCCCTGCGCGCTCTGCGGGCAGGTGGTCGGTCCGGTGCAGCTCCAGGCGGTCTCGCTGACCCAGCTGCCGCCGGAGGTGGACAGGGTCGTGCCGCCGATGGCCATCACGTAGGGCGAGACGGCCGGGTAGCTCTGCTGGCTGGTGGAGCCGCCGCATTCGTAGCTGCCGGAGTCGCCGGAGGAGACGGAGAAGGTCTGGCCCTGGGCGACGGCGGCCTGGAAGATCTGGTCTTCGCTGGCTTCGGTGCCGGCGCTCTTGGCGCTGGTCTCGCATTCGCCGAGGGAGACGTTGACGACCTTGGCGAGGTTGTCGCTGACGGCCTTGTTGTAGCCGCTGGTGAGGTTGGCGTCGCTGAGGGTCTTGACGGTGTAGAGCAGCATCGAGTGGATGGTGCCGCCGGCGGCCGCCAGAGAGCTCTGGGTGTCCATGTTCCACTCGTCGACGCCGGAGGTGTCGGAGCCGGCGGAGCCGACGGTGACGACGGAGACGGGCGGCACGGGGTAGCCGGCGTTGGACGCGAAGGTCTTCAGGTCGGCCAGGGTCTGGGTCATGCTGCCCTGGGTGATGATGCCGATGGTGGCGGAGGAGGCGGACGGCATGCCGCTGGCGCCGTAGATGCTCGGGAAGAGCGGCGGGCTGATGGCGACGACGGATTGGGTGACGCCGTTCGTGGCGGCCGCGTTGGCAAGGTCGGGCTCGAAGCGCTTGGCCAGGGTGTGGGCCAGGTGCACGGTCTGCAGCCCGGTGACGGCCAGGACGGTGTCGGCCAGGGTGTCGGGCACCTGGGCGGCGGTGACGTTGGCATAGGCGGCGCGCCCGCGCACGTCGAAGGCGTGGAG